>NZ_JAPQKE010000003.1:0-868371 GCF_026735145.1 Leptolyngbya sp. GGD | reverse complement strand
TCAGTAATTTATCCGGTTACCTTTCCGGTTCCTAACGAGTTAGGAACATTTTCTTGACGAAGGCTTTCCTTTCTCTGGCTTCTAAACTATTCTGTTTTATAGGTTCAGTTTCTCGCAGATGAAGCTGAGTCCGCTTTCGCTCGCTCTTCCCTCACCCGCGCTTTGATAATATAGCCCCATAATCTAAACTGTGTCAACTCCTTTTTTTTGAGTTTCGTCTAGTTCGTTCTCAAATCGCCTCGGTAAAAGCTTTTGAGCGACATCAATTCTTGAAATCCACGCTGTTTAGGACTGGGCGAATGGGAATTTTCATCTTAAGCACTGTGGAGAGAACATTTGTGGGTGAGAGAAAACTTAGAGACGATCGCTTAGCCGTTTTGATTGATGCTGATAACGCAACGGCGAGTTTAATCGAGCCTTTGATGGAAGAAATTGCTAAATACGGCACTGCAAATAGTTAATCAATCTATTGCAACGTGCTTATGAGGCGGCAGCAGGAGAAGATGGATTAGCAAATTTGGGAGCCTTTGGATCACAAATCAATAAGATCTCTCCCTCTTTTGACTCTAGAAACTATGAATATAGCAAGTTGGGTGCATTGATCAGGGATGTAGGATTATTTGAAATTCAGGAAGTGCCGAGTGAGCATAATCCTGTTGTTAAAGTGGTATACGTCAAGCTGAAAGGTTAAAACACTTTGAACAGAACTGCTACTCTGCCATCACAATTCATCTTAGATAAGCTGCTTCAAGAATGGCTTCTTGAAGATATTGGGCGGGGCGATCGCACAACTCAATCTCTCATCTCTGGAACTCGTCAAGCGGTTTGGATCGCCAAAGAGAATGGAGTGATTGCTGGATTGCCGATCGCTGAACGGGTTTTTCAACTTCTTAACGCCTCTACTGTATTCACTCCAATCGTTCAAGAGGGGGAGGCCGTTCAGAAAGGGCAAACAATCGCTGAAATTCAAGGTGCTTATGATGCGCTTCTGACTGGAGAAAGGGTTGCACTCAATTTGGCGATGCGGTTGAGTGGAATTGCAACTTTGACTCGTCGATATGTCGAGAAGATTGAAGATTTACCAACTCGATTAACGGATACACGCAAGACGACTCCGGGATTGCGGGTGTTGGAGAAGTATGCGACACGAGTGGGGGGAGCGGTCAATCATCGAATGGGATTAGATGATGCAGCGATGATCAAAGACAATCATATTGTTGCAGCCGGAGGAATTGGAGCGGCGATCGCGCAAGTTTGCGCCAATATTCCTTATCCTTTGACAATCGAGGTCGAAACTGAAAATTTGGACATGGTTGAACAGGCACTGGAGCATGGAGCAGACATTATCATGCTGGACAATATGCCTCTGGAAATGATGCGTCAAGCCGTAGAGATGATTCGCCGGAAGAATGACCGAATTCGGGTTGAGGCTTCTGGGAATGTGACTCTCGAAACGTTGAGATCGATCGCGGAAACCGGAGTAGATTTCATTTCGAGTAGCGCTCCGATTACGCGATCGACTTGGTTGGATCTGAGTATGCGGTTTAAGGCTTAGAAATGAAATGAACCCAGAAATGACCATCTGGAATGCAGAGCCGCTCGATCATAGTGTATGAGTAATGGATATATTCGCCTTTGCGATTGTTTCTGCCAGGCTCATTTAGATCGTAGCCCCACCAGAACCATTCTCCATAGGGATCGTGGACAAAAAAGCCGCGCTCGTCGTAGCCTGCAACCGCAACAATGTGACCGAAATCGGTGAAATAGCCGTGGATAACAATCGGGTTGCCATCAGCGAGCCAAGCGCGGACTTGTTCGATCGTGGCATTGGTTCTGAAATCGTCACGGAAGCCGTAGTCCTGAACAATTTTGGCAAGATCGTAGGGGCTATGGCGGCTGTAGCCTTTCTGAATGGCGTAGTTATAGAGTTCGTCTTCAAATTGAACATCAGAGCGTCGGGGAGTTGCACCGAGATAGCGGAGACACATTGCGATCGAAGTGACATTGCACGCGCCATCAGGATTGAGAACATTGTCGCGCTGAGATTTATAAGGAATATTGAGCTTGATTGTGGCTGGAAGAGTACGGGGATAGACTTGTGACTCGCGGAAGATTTTGACGTGTTTCCCGAAGGCGTACCAAACATTTGTGTCTTTAATCGTTTCTTCGCTGAGAAAACAGCGAACGTGGTCTCGTTCGATCGTATAAGAATCAATCTTAAATACCCTGCCTGCTTGAACTGCGTGTTTTTGCTCTTCAGGCAGTTCAGCCGACTGAATCGGTTTTCTCTTTAGAACTGTATTGGTGTCAATTTTGAGGGTCAGTGACATCAGGCTTGCCCCTTAAGTGGTAAGTGAACACATATCAATTGCTTCTATAGCGTTCCCGATTTTTCGGATGAGCAACTTCGCAATTTTGCAGGGGCAAGCCTTGGAAAAACCAATGGATTCTGATGTTCGCGATGAATTCGGCTCAATTATTCAACTTCCGCAAGTCTTTCAGCTTTGCTAGAAGTTGAGGAGGGGAGTTCACGCGGGAGCAACGCGCTGAGAAGGATTGCTGTCAAGCCTCCGGTCGAAATAGCAGAGCCGAACAAGTTGCTAAACAAAGGAGGTTTATTCGCAAAGATTTGCGGCATGAAGACAACGCCTAGTCCTAGCCCTAAAGAAACTGCAACAATAATCATTGAGCGTCGATCAAGTTCTACCGAAGTCACAATATTCAATCCTGCAACTGCGATCGAGCCAAACATCACTAAAGTCGCACCCCCTAAAACAGGTTGAGGAATTGCTTGGAATACACCTCCTACAATTGGCACTAATCCAAGAAGTGAGAAAATTGCAGCAACATAAAACCCAACATAGCGGCTTCCAACGCCAGTCATTTGGATTACGCCATTGTTTTGGCTGAAGGTTGTGTTGGGGAAAGTGTTGAGCACCGCAGCGATTAGAGAGTTGACTCCATCTCCCAAAACACCACCTTTGATGCGACGGATGTAGAGCGACCCTTTCACGGGTTCTCCTGAAACTGCAGAAGTCGCAGTCAAGTCGCCGACTGTTTCGATAGCAGTGAGGACATAGAGCAAAATGAACGGCAAAAAAGCTCCCCAATCGAAGCTCATTCCATATCGAAAAGGAATCGGCAGGCTAAAGAGTGGAAGCGCACTAAGCCCGCTGAAATTCACAATTCCCATGAACAGCGAAGCGATATAGCCAACAGCTAGTCCGATTGCGATCGCACCCATTCGTAAGAAGCGATTTTTAGACAGGGTAAGCAGCACTACAATCAACAATACAGTGCCGCCTAAAGCGAGATTCTGCCAACTGCCAAATGAACCGTCATTTTTAGCCAGTGCTGCGGCTCCTCCTGCCAAACTGGTTACTCCAGTCTTGATTAAACCTAACCCAATGATCATGACAACCGTGCCAGATACGACGGGGGTAATGATCTTGTTCATTAGGTGCAAAAATCGGCTCAGAATGATTTCGACAAAAGAGCCAAAGAAGC
This sequence comes from Leptolyngbya sp. GGD, assembly GCF_026735145.1. NCBI lineage: Bacteria > Bacillati > Cyanobacteriota > Cyanophyceae > Leptolyngbyales > Leptolyngbyaceae > Leptolyngbya > Leptolyngbya sp. GGD. Next base: position 864,864 of record NZ_JAPQKE010000003.1, on the reverse strand, counting down.
AAACTCCAAAAATTAGAGCGAGTGCCTGTTCTGGGGTTTTTCCACCTTGTAATGCGATCGACCCTACTCCTAAAATGGGTCCAAGGAATGCAAAACTCGTTCCCTGCAAGCTCAAGAGTCCTGAACCAACTGGTCCTATCTTCTTGCACTGAATGAAGGTACAAAGCCCGGAAGCAAACAGCGACATGCTAATGAGATAGCTAGTATTTGCAGCATCTAATCCTAAGCTACTGCAAATGATGATTGGGGGGGTGATAATTCCAACAAAAGCAGCAAGAACATGCTGAAACGCGACAAAGATTGCTTCCACAACGGGAGGCCTATCCGTCAGACCGTAGAGTAATTGCGATCGATTAACTAACTCTTCTTCCTCTTCTTGAACATCCAAGGCGGCGAGTTCTGCATTTGCCTCTGTCATAAGATGATGTGTCAGGGTGGTGTAGATTACATACTGTATACAACCAGATAAAAATCTAAGAAGTTGTTAGTGCTACTACAGAATTCAGAAATCTTCAGAGGTCAAGCCAGCTAATTTTCATAATGCATTTTGGAAGTATTATGTCTTCTGCCTACAGATATGTTTTCTAGATAATTTTCTAGATTTTCAGTTGGAGCATTTTCTTGAAGATTCATCGCCGTTAAACGAGTAGAGTCTGTATCCTAGGATAGGTTTGCGCTATTTTCGGACTAGGAATTTATATGAATGCGACGATCGCTGAATTAAAAAATCGCTTGGAAGCCGCGTTGGTATCAGCGTTTGGAGCTGATTTGGCTGGGACTGATCCGATGCTGGTTCCGACGAGTAATCCAAAGTTTGGGGATTATCAAGCGAATGTGGCGATGTCATTGGCAAAGCGCTTGGGGAAAGCGCCGAGAGCGATCGCGCAAGAAATTTCTCAGCAGTTGCAGATTGATGACCTTTGTGAACCGCCTGAGATTGCAGGTCCGGGATTCATCAACTTGACGCTGAAACCTGCTTACCTTCAAACGCAATTAACGGCAATGGCAGGGGATTCACGCTTGGGCATTGCTGCGGTGAAAGAGCCGAAAAAAGTTGTTGTCGATTTTTCGAGTCCGAATATTGCGAAAGAGATGCACGTCGGACATTTACGCTCGACGATTATTGGAGATTCGATCGCACGAATTTTAGAATTTCAAGGTCATGATGTCTTGCGGCTCAATCATGTGGGCGATTGGGGAACACAATTTGGCATGTTGATCACTTATTTAAGAGAGGTTGCGCCGGAAGCTTTGACCACGGCGGATGCTTTAGATTTAGGTGATTTGGTTGCGTTTTACAAGAAAGCAAAACAGCGATTTGATGAAGATTCTGAGTTTCAAGAGCGATCGCGTCAAGAAGTGGTGAGATTACAATCCGGTGCAGAAGATACGTTGAGAGCTTGGAGATTGTTGTGTGATCAGTCTCGTCGAGAGTTTCAAGTCATCTATGATTTGCTGGATATTCAACTGACTGAGCGGGGAGAGTCTTTTTACAATTCGCGGTTAGGGCAGGTTGTCGAAGATTTAGATCAGTTGGGTTTGCTGGTTGAAGATCAAGGTGCAAAGTGTGTGTTCCTAGAAGGGTTTACGAATCGTGAAGGCAATCCATTACCTCTGATTATTCAAAAGTCAGATGGGGGTTATAACTATGCAACAACGGATTTAGCAGCTATTCGATATCGAGTGCAGCAGGATCAGAGCGATCGCTTAATTTACGTGACAGATGCAGGTCAAGCGAATCATTTTGCTCAAGTTTTTCAGGTTGCACGTCGAGCGGGTTGGATTCCTGAATCCGTTGAGATTGTGCATGTTCCATTTGGATTAGTACAAGGCGAAGATGGCAAGAAACTGAAAACGCGATCGGGTGATACAGTTCGGTTGAGAGATTTACTGGATGAGGCAGTTGAACGAGCGCGTGCTGATATCGAAGCTCGGCTTGTGGCTGAAGAACGCCAAGAATCTGAGAACTTTATTGATCAAGTTGCTAAAACTGTAGGACTGAGTGCTGTCAAGTATGCTGACCTGAGCCAAAATCGCACCAGCAACTATATTTTCAGTTACGACAAGATGCTGGATCTGAAGGGCAATACTGCACCGTATATGTTGTATGCCTATGCTCGAATTCAAGGCATTAGCCGGAAAGGGGACATTGATTTCACTCAACTTGGTTCTGATGTACAAATGGTACTAGAGCATGAAACTGAATTAGCTCTCGCTAAGCATTTACTTCAGTTTAGTACTGCTTTATCCGAAGTCGAGCAAGATCTATTTCCGAATCGATTGTGTGATTATCTGTTCCAACTGAGTCAGAAGTTTAATGTGTTCTACGATCGCGAACAAGGGGTTCCAGTTCTGAATGCACCAGAACCCGCACGGACTTCTCGATTGGTGCTTTGTGATTTGACAGCGAGAACGTTGAAGCTTGGGTTATCGCTGTTAGGAATTCAAGTTTTAGAGCGAATGTAACAATACAGATCAGCTATCGACGATAGCTGATCTTCGGTTCATTTAAGGGCAATACAGTTTTTGTGATGCTAATTCGTCGCGCGATCAAGTCCGATTTTCACTCGATTTGGAACATCTTCAAAGTAGTTATTGAGCCAGGAGATACATACGTTTTTGACTCAGATACAAGTCGTGACGATGCGTTTTTATACTGGTTTGGAGCAGGAGTCCTCTCTTACGTTGCAGAAGAAGAGGGTCAAATTATCGGAATGTATAAGCTCGTTGCAAATCAACGCGATCGCGGTTCTCATGTTGCAAATGCTAGCTTCATGGTCGATCCAACTTGTCATGGTCGAGGAATTGGTCGAGCCATGGGATTACATTGTCTGCAAGAAGCTAAGAATTTGGGCTACTTGGCGATACAGTTCAATTTTGTGGTGAGTACGAATCACGCCGCGATCGCACTTTGGCAAAAGCTCGGATTCTCGATCGTTGGAACACTCCCAAAAGCCTTCAATCACAAAACACTTGGATATGTTGATGCTTATGTGATGTATCGCCTTTTGGATGGTGAATGTAAGCCTGAAGACAGATTTGAACAAATCAGATGAGCGTATCCTGTACTATCCAGACAGGTTATCGAGGACTTCAGATTATGTCGATCGTATGGGTTCAGCTTTTGCTGATTGGCTTAGCTGCGGGGGTTGCTGGTGGAATGTTCGGAATCGGGGGCGGGGCAATTATGGTTCCGGCAATGGTTCTACTGATGGGAATGGAGCAAAAATTCGCAACCGGGACATCCGTTGCTGCACAAATTTTACCGATCGGGATTCTGGCGGCTTATGTCTACTACCAGAAGGGCAACGTGAATATTAAATATTCAATTTTGATTGCAGTTGGCTTAGTCATTGGCAATTACTTTGGGGCTTTGTTTGCCAATCAGCCTTTTATTAGTGGAGAAACCATGAAAAAGTTGTACGGAGTGTTTCTCCTCGCGATCGGATTTCGGTATCTCTTATTTCGTTAAGAGCTTCTGATATTCTTTCTCGGTGATTAGATCTGCCGTGCTTTCAACGCGATCGACAAACACAGTCCCATTAAAGTGATCGAATTCATGTTGAAAAATCCGGGCTACGAAATCGGTCATCTCCATTTTTTGAGTCTTGCCAAAGCGATCGAGAAATTCGATCTCGATCGCTTGATATCTCGGAACATTGCCTCGAATCCCTGGAACACTCAAACATCCTTCCCACCCTTTCACCATCTCAGTCGAATGTGAGAGAATGCGCGGGTTAATGATTGGGGTCGGCTCCATCGATGGCGCAGTCGGATATCGCAAATTTGGGCGCGAGGCGATGATCATGAGTTGATAAGACTCCGCAACTTGAGGCGCAGCAATGCCAACCCCATTTGCATGTTTAACCGTGACGAGTAAGTTATCAATGAGCGTTTGAATGCGATCGTCTTGAATATTGTCGATGTCTTGGGCTTTCTGTCTCAGGATCGGATGACCCAATTCAATAATATCTAAGAGTTCAGCCATAGAAAATTCCTTCCTAAAACCAGCTTTCAAGTTCAAAGTTCCTCTCGCTTCGTTGCTCACCCGCCCCGGAATGAATTCGGGGCTAACGCTGCGAAGTCCACTAAACTGGACTGACAAGCCAATCGTAACGTCTTCTTCAGTGGGTTTCAACCCACTTCGCACAGTTAGACCCGTATTTTCAATGCGGGGCGAGACGCAAACGCAGCAACTATCTTCAAGTTAATTGCGCCTATCCACATTAATCAAGAACACAGATTACAGAATCTTCAATGTCCTGAAATAGTAATGAGGGCGAGATTCTTGCCCTCATTCAATCTATGCTACTAAGCTAGCAATTCACCCGTCTCCTGAAGTGAGTGCAAACGTTGATACAATCCGCCTTGCTGAAGCAGTTCCTCATGGCTACCAACCTCGACAATATTACCTTGGTCGAGCACCACAATTTTGTCTGCTTCCCGTACCGTACTCAGTCGGTGAGCAATAATGATCAACGTTCTTGTACCGAGAATCGATCGCATGGCTAGCTGAATCGAGCGCTCAGATTCATAGTCCAAACTCGATGTTGCTTCGTCAAAGATCAGCACATCTGGATCAACAATCAGCGCCCGTGCAATCCCGATTCGCTGTCGTTGTCCTCCTGAGAGTCGAACTCCTCGTTCTCCCACGATCGTAGAATATCCCGCAGGCATCTGTTTGATAAAGTCCTCAGCCTGAGCAATTCTACAGGCTTCGCGGACTTGCTCGATCGTGGCATTGGGATTGCCATACATTAGGTTATCGAGCAACGTGCCATTGAAAATATCGACTTCTTGGTGAACGATCGCTAATCGTTTCCGGTAACCGCTCACATCTAACCGTCGGATATCTTGACCATCAATCAGAATCTTGCCCTGATTCGGTTCAAAGTAACGGAACAAGAGTTTTACTAGCGTTGATTTCCCTGAACCTGATCGACCGACTAATGCCACCGTTTGATACGGTTCGATGAGTAGATTGATATCTTTGAGTACAGGGCGATCGGCACTGTACCCGAACTTCAGATGAGAGAATTCAACTTTTCCAGTAAATTGATACTGCGGAACGGCTTCTGGAGTCTCAGCAAGACTACTCGCATCCACACCGACCGGGAGCTTCATAAACTCATGGAAGCGAATCATGGAGCCATATCGACGAGCAAAGAACTCAGCAAATTGGCTAATCGGTTCAACCTCAGCATACGCCATACTCGCGACTGTAAAGGTCGTAATGAAATGACCGAGCGAGATTGTACCTTGAGCCGTTGCAAATACAGTCAGTGCAAAGACCAAGAAAACACAGGATTGTACGATCGTGCGTTCATAGGTTCCAAGAATCACATACCCTTTGTGAATCCGGTAATCGAGGACTTTGAATTCTCGATCGAGTCTTTGTTGCTGCCGTTTGAGTTCTGATGTTTCAGTCGCAAACGCTTTAACGGTCTTAATGTTGGTAATAATCTCAGAAGTCCGGCTTTCGGTATCTTCCATATATTTATCTAAGCGTTCTTCTTGTTGGGATAATCGCTTTAATCCCGATAAGTTAAACGCTAAGATGCCGATGAAAGAGACTAATAAGAGAAGCGCAATTCGCCACTCAATAAACCAGATAACTGCGAAAATCCCAATGACTCGGAAAAACTTCGGTAATAGATGAGATGTGAGATCAGGAAAAGTCCAGGTGTGGTTTGATAAACCTTTAGCAACACGAGCCGCAATTCTACCCGCATTATTTTCGTCGTAAAATTCTAACGGCAACGTCAATACTTTTCTCAACGCTGCTTCAGCATTATCTCGGCGTGCTCGAAATGCTGTATCCCAGGCAAACCAAGGTCCTAACCAAGGTTGAATCGGGGCACGTCCAACCGAAATTAGCCCGACCAAAATTAACAGCGAGGTCAGTGTAAACGTTTGCGTCATCTCGAAATTGCCAAGTTGAGCGATCGCATTTACGCCACCTTGTACAAATCGATCTAACGGTTGTCCAGATAACACGTTCAAAATTTGCCCGATCGCATACGGCACAGATAAGTCAATAATCTCGAACAAACTCATCATCGCAATACTAAAAAGCGAAATCTTCCAGTAGTTGCGAAAATATTTGAGAATGTCTAAAAATTTAGCCATACATCCTCCGGCGATGGTCGATCGTCCCTAATCGAAATTTGGCTGAAATGATGAACCTTCCAGCCCGTAAGATCGACTAGCATACTACATGTAATACAGATATTACAAGATCTATTTTTGTGCGAGTACGCAAACGGCATCGACAACCGTTGTGCCTGAAATAGTAGTTATCGCACATCTGGGTATGACTCGATAGAGCGCCGGAACCTTTCCAGAGGTTAGAACTGCGATCGCTTGTTTCTTCTCTTGCTGAAATACGTTAAACCAACGATAGCTATCCAAATAGCCTGGCGTGAATGCATTCGCATCAATTAACCAATGCGTGACTTGATACTGCCGAATCATTTTTTTTGCAGGCTCTAATGATTCACTATACTGTGCATTGATCAGATCGACTGCTTTCTGCCGCATCGGTAAATAATAGCCTAGATGAAATGGCACAGCATATTCTTGAGCAACTAAAGTCGATCGCTGAGACAGTAAAGGTAGATTATTTGCATCTTCGCCAAGATAAGCGGTTAATGTCGTCTTTGGCAGTACTTTCAAGAATTCATACAGTTCTGGATTTTTACCCCCTGCATACCCGGTATACGGGAAATCTTTCCAAGCAAAATGCGGAAATACAACAATCCCGATGACGAGCATTGCACAGAGCCAACGCTGTGGTTTTAACTTTTCAAGTGCGATCGTAATGACAATTCCCGCACTGACTGCCATTGCAATCCGCCAACTATGAGTGATGTATCGGCTAGGAAAGTGTAATTTCACAAACAAAGCATGAGCGAGAAAAAAGCCAACAATTCCGGCTCCAGCTAATTGTGGCAATACAACCCATTCAGGCTTTAACTGTTCAGGCATCCGAAACTTAGCAAGCCCTGGTAACAACAATCCCAAGCCAATCACAGCCGGATTGAATGAAACTTGAAACCCGCTATCTGTTCCCTCAAACCAAAACCGCATTGGATTGGGAAAGAAAAATGGCAAGCGTCCCCCTGGCTGAAATTCCGGCATCAACCGGGCTTGAGCCGCATTCACCGTTGGCGCAAACTCCGATTGACTGAAGACATAAGGCAGTAACATGGCGATCGTAATTCCCAAAATGATCCATTCTGCTCGTTGAATCGATCGGCGCTTTAGTCCCCAAAGTCCTCGCAATCCTAACCAGATGCAAATCAGCACAGCAGCTAACGGACACAATAACGCCATCGCAATCACAACTAGCGCGATCGCAATCCAAGCCCGTTTTACAAAATAGTAAAGGAATGCAGCTAACAACAATGCCCAAAATGCTCGCGGAGACCCTGAAGCCAGATCATCCCGCTGCCAGCAACTTTGCAGCAGAATGACGCTGCTCAGAAATCCAGCCATTGGCACAGGAAACAAGGCCAAAGTCAAGCGATAGCCATACCAGCCTAGAAGCAGTGTGACCAGTATAGGTAGAATTTTGCTGAATACGATCGGCGTAATTCCAAGCTGTGATGCGAGCCAATACAGCGTGCCCAACCCCCAAGGGGTAACCGAATGAAAATATTGCGCCATTGGATCATTGAGAAACAGCGACGGATCGAGAAATCGCTGCATCCAGATCAAATACACTCGCGCATCATCCTGAATTACGGTTGCGTCTGAGAACGCATCTTTCAGTGCCAACCCGGCGTAGACCGTTGCGATCGCCAGAGTCAGAATTAACCAGACCGAAATTTTGGGAATTGAACGAGTATTCATCTCACACAATGGTATGGATTGCCTAATCACAATACTGGTTCTTGGCGACCCCGTTTGATCGAAGACATTCACGCGCAAAATTTAAACATCGCGCAGGGATACAAGGATTCAATGAAGATATCCGTAGAATTGCTAGACAGAAGACCAATAATTGACGATAAGAGTGAGTGGAGACTCTGAATCCTTAATTACTTTTTGACCTCCACTTTATCCTATTCACTTTCACATCTAAAGCTCATGGTTTCACCCCCTCCTTCTGTTACTCAACTGCAAAAACCGAAATATGTTTACTTTGGCGGCAAGATTTGCCTTTGGGAAGAAGCCAATTTTCATATTTCGAGTGAAGCTATACTTCGAGGACTTAACGTTTTTGAAGGTCTCAAAGGATACTGGCAACCGGACGGAAGTTTCGGTATTGTGGCAATGCGAAGACACTACGATCGCTTAATTCGCTCTGCCAAAGTGCTCTATATCCCTTTCGAGATGAGTTACGAGGAATTCGAGCAGGCACATCATGATTTGGTCAAACTGCTGTGGCGACCCGATCGCAATATGTGGGTCAGAGCCACTCTATACGGCGATGAAGGCTTCTGGGGCGAAGGCAGTACGAGCAATCTCGTTCTCACCGCATATCAAACTCCCATGACCCGCCCTGCTCCTATGAATTTGGGGGTTACGCCTTGGAAGCGCGGGTCAGATTTAGCGCTGCCTGCACGCGTGAAAACCAGCACAAATTATCAGATCGCTCGCTTCGTCAAGATCGAAGGACGCGATCGCGGATATTCCGACATGATTATCCTCAACGAATCAGGACGAGTCGCTGAAACCCTACAAACTTGTGTTCTGGTCGTGCGAGATGGCAAAGTTTTCACACCTCCAGCGTGGGAAGGTGCGCTAGAGAGCATCACTGTTGATATCATTGAAAGCCTATGTCAATCGATGGGCATCCCGTTTGAGCGTCGCCCAATCGAGCGTACCGAGTTGATCATCGCTGATGAAGTCGGAATCGTTGGAACCTTGAGCGAGGTTACACCTGTGAAATCGGTTGAGAAAACCGTGTATGGGGATTCTCCGATTATCAATGCGATCGCGGAACGGTATCACAATGCTGTGACTGGACTTGATCCGCATCCGGCTGTTGATTTCTCTCTGATTCCGGCTCCTAGTAAGGTTGCATCAGCTCCCGAGCTAACTACAGTTGGCTAATTGATCAAACAAAATCCAACCCTTGCCATTGCTGAAGAGATTCCAGCAATGGCTTTTTTCTTTTCTAGACACCATTTTTTCACAGCGCATCAGAAGAGAGTTGTTTGCTTTGCCTGAGCGAATCCATCCATCAGACCGGATCTGAAGGCGAATGAGATAGAACTTCGGGCGATTGTGATTTTCATTCCTCCAATCCCCTTTTTGATTTCTGTAAACTGAAGGAATGGGACAGCAGATTCAACCGCTACCGATCGACGTAATTCACCTCATCGCCGCTGGAGAAGTGATCGACTCTCTTGCCGCAGTTGTTCGTGAACTCGTCGAAAACGCCATTGATGCTGGAGCAACTCGAATTACTGTTTCCATTTGGGCAGACCAGTGGCGAGTACGAGTTGCAGACAATGGGGCAGGCATGACTTTGGAGAACTTGCGCCAAGCTGCACAGCCGCATAGCACCAGTAAAATTCGCGATCGCGCCGATCTCTGGCAAATTCATAGTCTAGGATTTCGAGGCGAAGCATTACACAGTCTGGCGCAACTCTCTAGTTTAGAAATCCTCAGCCGCAGTGCTTCAGAACCGGGATGGCGCGTGGCTTATAGTTCTGAGGGAGAAGCGAATCAAATCGAATCGGTTGCGATCGCACCCGGAACGATTGTCATAGTCGATCGCTTATTTGAAATTTGGGAAGCGAGACGGGAAGGACTGCCATCTATTTCACAGCAGTTAAAAGCAATTCAACAAACGATTTATCAAATTGCTTTAGCTCATCCGCGCATCACCTGGCAGGTTTATCAAAACGATCGCGTATGGTTTAATCTCTGGGGCGGTCACTCTGCGAAAGATCTGCTTCCGCAATTGTTGAAAGATGTGCGAATCGAGGATTTAACAGAACTGCAATCGCCTGGAATTTCTGTAGTCTTGGGATTGCCCGACCGCGCTCATCGACATCGCCCAGACTGGGTAAGAGTTGCGATCAATGGGCGATTTGTAAAATTTTCAGATCTAGAACAAACGATCTTAGGCGCATTTCGGCGAACGTTACCTCGCGATCGGCATCCGATTTGCTTAGTTCATCTGCACCTTAATCCTGAACATATCGATTGGAATCGCCACCCTGCGAAAGCTGAAGTTTACGTACATAACTTGGACGAGTGGAAAGAGCGGGTAAAAAGTGCGATCGCTCAAGCGCTTCGCATTCATCCTGATACGGTTCCCGATAGTCTTTATACGGCTCAAGCGAGCCAGTTGATCAAAGCTGCTGAATCTGAGGCGGGCTATCATGTATCACGTGAAATCCGTCCCGAACCTGCTCCCCTTTCTCCGTTGAAAGCTCTGACTCAAGTTCACAATCGCTATATTTTGGCAGAACATGCTTCAGGTATGTGGTTAATCGAACAGCATATTGCCCATGAGCGGGTGTTGTTTGAAGAAATTAGCGATCGCTGGCAGCTCATTCCACTCGAACCTGCGATTGTTCTGAATCAGCTTTCTAGCTCTCAAATCGAACAGCTTGAGCGGATTGGGATTGAAGTTGATCCGTTTGGAGAACAATTGTGGGCAGTCCGATCGGCTCCTGAGTTGCTCGCTCAACGCGAGGATTGTGCCGATGCATTGATTGAATTGAGTTTGGGGGGAGATTTGCAGGCGGCACAGGTGGCAGTTGCTTGCCGAAGTGCGATTCGGAATGGAGTGCCATTGTCGCTTGAGGAAATGCAGAGTTTAATCGATCGCTGGCAGCGCACTCGAAATCCGCGGACTTGTCCACATGGTCGTCCGATTTATCTATCGTTGGAAGAATCGAGTTTGGCGCGATTTTTCCGCCGCAGTTGGGTGATTGGCAAAAGTCATGGACTTGAGTAATTGTCCAACTTGCTCAAATCCAATGCTTCTGAATGCATTAACTGGCTATTCAATAAATCCAATCACACGGACTTTTGCATTAGGAATCTGAGCATACTGTTTTGATTTTTCCTCAATTTCTTGCAGTTGCCCAAGCGCAAGCCCACAGGGTCTTCCGTATTTTGCTTTGACGCGATCGCTGGCAATATTCAAGGCAGTTCGCGATCGCTCAACAAAATCGTCTAGCGCGTAATCTGTGTTGGGACTAAAGTACTCTTTAACAATCAGCGAGGGAGAATAGCAAGAATCTTGTGTTCCGTCAGACCAACGGATTTGAAACCGGATTTCAGGCATAAAGTAAAGTTTGGTAGTGGTGAATATGTTGCTGAGCGGAAATTTCCCAAGTGTATTGGGAGAGAACCGATTGGCTCTGAGCGACTAGAGAATCGGCAGAATCAAACACGGAACACATTGCTGAGGCAATCGCATCAACTGAGTAAGGATCAACGAGTAGCGCTTGCGTTTCGTTGAGAAATTCAGTAAACGGCGGCTGTTTGGAAGTAATTACAGGAATTTTACTAGCGATCGCTTCTAAAATGACTAAGCCCCAACCTTCTTTTACAGATGGAAATACAAAAACATCGGCGCTCTGGTAGAGCTTGGGTAGGTCAGCATCAGCAACTACGCCAAGTAGTACCAGTGAGTCTTTTAGATTGAGAGATTCGGCGATCGCAAAAAATTCATCACGATACTCTTGATAGTCAAATAAAGTCGCTCCCCCTGCAATCACCAATTGCGCTTGAGGAAATCGAGTCAGAACTTGCTGAAAAGCTTGCAAGAGACGGATAGAGTTTTTTCGGGGTTCAATGCCGCCGACGGTCAGATAGATGGGATGACCTGAAAAATCAAAGAAATGATCTTGAGCCGAAAATCGTTTGAGGTTTACGCCATTGATCACACGTGGAGCATTGATTTGATATTGTTCTTGGAGTTCAGACTTCCAGCGATCGCTGACACAAAAGCACAGAGAAGCTTCTCGAATCGATCGATCCTGACAGTGTTGCAAATAAATACTTTGATAGTCTTCAATATGATGCACCGTGCGAACAAAATGCGGGATATATCCTTGTTCTCGCAAAATTGCTAGCGCATTTGCACTCAAACAATCCTGAGCATGGTAGCAGTCAAACTGCTGCGGAAACTGATTGAAGTAATTGACAAATTCTTGAATCCGTTGAGCAATCAGTTGGTCAATTTCCGATGGAGCAGGATGGGCTGGAATCAATTTCACCTGGCAAGAGAGCGGATAATCAAATCCCTTGCCATCTTTATCCAGCGCAAACACACAAACAGAATGTCCTAAATCATGCAAAGCTTCTGCAAGCTCTAAGGTATGAATGACACTTCCTCGCGGTTTGGTTGAGTAAGTCAGGAGTGCGATTTTCATGGTGCAAACCCTGTCAGTCCCTGCTTAGAGAGATCCCAGAATTCGAGCGATTCACCATACGATCGTAGAATCAACTGCGGATTCGCCTGAATCTCTCCAACAACTTCACAGACTAAATCCTGTTCTCGAAATAAAGCTTGCACCTGCTGAACGAGAGGAGGCGCAATACTCAATAAAAAGCCATAGCTTGGAAAATGCACTAACCACTCGTGCAATGCAAGCTCATTCGGGCAGGGAACTTGTTCAAGATTGAGAATCGCTCCACAGTTAGAAGTCTCTAACAACATAATCAGCGTTCCAATAATGCCGCCCATACTGATATCTTTGCCTGCCTTGCAAAGCCCAGTTTCAGCTAGTTTTGGCAAAATCGACAAGTTCTTTCGCAGTTGAGTTGGATCGGCATTAGTTGCAGCATTCCAGAAGGGATAGTTGGGATAAGGTTGACCTCGAAGATCAGTAGCAACTAATAATAAATCTCCAGGTTGAGCATCAAAGCTAGTAATCACACGATTTGCGCGTCCCAGAATTGCGACAGATAATGCTGTATAAGAACTATGGCAGTTTGTGTGTCCGCCAACAATGGGGACATTGTAAGCCGCAGATGCAGCTCTCATTCCTTCCCAGATTGCATCTGTATTCTGCCCGGTTTTGCTCCAAATCGTATCGACAACCGCGATCGGAGTTCCTCCCATCGCATAGATATCACTCACATTCACCATGACTGCCGACCAGCCTGCAAACCAAGGCTCCTGCTCGACAAATTGCGGTAACATTCCCTCAGCCGCAAAGAGAAGATAGCCATCGCGATCGCGAATTGCTGCGCAATCATCCCCTAATCGAATTTTTGCATTGCTCCAGTCAGATTTCAACGCATTCGCCGCAGTTTGAATATCTTGCTTTTGCAGCAACCCCAAAGAGCGATGAAGTTGGTCAGCCAGAGATGACAGCATCAAGATGCCTCCCGAACCTCAAGAATTGGGCGCGGTTCAGTTCCGGGCGGATAGAAATCGAGGTCAGCTTCCATCAAATGGTGAGGTCGATCGCAGATCATCAGTTCTTTTTGCGATCGCCAATGTAATCTTTGAAAGAATCGCACATTTTGAAGCTGAACGGTGGCTAAGAATTGCTGACAGCCCCAAGTATTTGCAGTGGTAACTGCTTTGTAGATGAGACCTTTGCCAATCTGCCAGCCTTTTCGATAGTCTGGATGCGTGCCTAATCTGCCACCGTACCAGATGCCAGGTTCGATTTCGTAGATTCTCACAACACCGACAACTTGAGCCTGATCAACGGCAATAATCGGATAGGAAATTCGATCAAGTTCGTCTACATCATCTTCAAATAGCTGTTGTTCTTCTGTAAAAATTAATCGACGCAGATCGAAGTAAGCTTGAACTTCTCTCGCGGATTGAGCAAGTTTAAACTGATAGGACATAGGTTAGGATTCAAAATTCGACAGCTAAGACTCAAAATTTGATAGCTAGGAACTTGCGGTTAATAAAGTCCCTAAGCTCCGATTCTGCCTCGCCCTCGATTAAAATCGGGGCTAATAGAGAAAAGTCCACTGAAGGGACTGGAACACTCTCAGGCTGGCTGTTTTAGTCCCTTTAGTGGACTTCGTTTTGTTAACCCCGATTTTAATCGAGGGCGGAATCGCAACGCAGCGAAAAAATGTTTTCTGGTACACGATTAACAAACTATTCCCCTAAGACTCAAAATTGGATAAAGCAGAGCAAGCTCCACATTTTGCACAGCCTGCTTTCATCTCAGTTGCAGAGAAGTCTGATTGCTGGATCATTGCTCCAACTTGCTGATACAAAGCCAGCATAAAGTCACGATCTGGAGCAGCATGTCCTTCTAAAGGCGTGCCTGTAATCGGAACAAACGGCACAACAAAAGGATAAACACCGAGACGAATTAAGCGATCGCACATTTCAATCAAAGTCTCTAAGCTATCACCGAGTCCTGCAAGCAAGTAAGTGCTAACTTGACCCCGACCAAACACTTTAACAGATGCCTCAAAAGCTTTGTAATAGTAATCTAGTGGCACAGAAGCTTTGCCCGGCATGATTTTTGCTCGCACTTCTGGATCAGCCGCTTCTAAGTGCATTCCTAAGCTATCCACTCCAGCCGTTTTCATCCGATCGAACCAAGCAAAATCATCCGGTGGCTCACATTGAGCTTGAATGGGAAGATTTACTTTTGCTTTGATAGCGGCTGCACATTCTGTCAGGTAAGCTGAACCGCGATCGCTCGTATTTGGTGTTCCGGTCGTCATCACCATGTGTTTCACGTGATCGAGCCGAACTGCCGCTTCTGCAACTTCTGCAAGTTGCGCTGGCGTTTTACGAGCAATAGTTTTCCCTGTCGCTAAAGATTGCCCGATCGCGCAAAACTGACAAGCTGTAGCCGCATCGCTGTATCGCATACAGGTCTGCAAAACTGTGGTTGCAAGGACATCATGACTATGAAGTAACGCAATCTTCCAGTAAGGAATCCCGTCTTCTGTGGTGAAGTTGTAGAACTTGGGTTGCTTAGGAAAACTAATCGGGGCGATCGCTTCTCCATTTAGTTCTAAAACTTGAGCCGTTTGATTAGTGCTATAGGGAGAACTTGCAGCAGGTGTATTGTAAATCGGAACCATAATGGTTGTTCCTTCGATCGTCACTGCTTTGTGATCTGAAGGTCCTGCTCCACCTTGTCGCCCTGATGCACCGATTTGAGAGTCAATCAGCTTCAATCCATGTGATTGTAAGTCCGTAATGAGTTGTTGCTTATTCATTGAGGTTAGGGATTAAAAACTGTTCTGCTGGCTGCACTTCGAGCGACTCCTTTAGCACCGTTTGAGTATCAAAATTTGCCTGCAACTGAAGGAGATCAGGACGAGCATAATGCCCCACAGAATCCATCATACGCTTGCGCTTCGTAATCAGCGAGAAATCGAGATCCGCGATCGCAATTCCTTCTCCTTCTAAAATCGGTGGACAAAGATGATTACCTTCGGGACTAATAATTGCGGTATTACAACCACCTGTTAGAACCTTCTGAAGCTTCTCATCGCTCGTAATTTGTGCAACTTGCTCAGGCGAGAGCCAACCTGTCGCATTCACAACAAAGCAGCCTGCTTCTAAAGCATGATGGCGAATGGTAACTTCGATTTGATCCGTAAAAATTTGCCCAACCATTGAGCCTGGAAACTGTGAACAGTGAATTTGCTCATGCTGTGCCATCAAAGCATAGCGCGCGAGTGGATTGTAATGCTCCCAACAGGCAAGCACTCCAAGCTTCCCGATCGCAGTGTCGATCGCTTTTAGTCCCGCACCGTCTCCCTGTCCCCAAACCATGCGCTCATGGTAAGTTGGCGTAATTTTGCGGCGCTTCAAAACCAAGGTTCCATTCGCATCAAAAACAAGCTGAGTGTTATAGAGCGATCCGTTGTCTCGCTCGTTCACTCCCACAACGACAACGACACCATACGATCGAGCAGCACGAGCGATCGCATCTGTGACTGGACTAGGAACAATCACAGCTTCTTCGTACAGCCGCATGTGTTCTTTGCCCATTAGCACTGGAGGCTGAATGAACGAGAAGTAAGGATAGTACGGAATAAAGGTTTCTGGAAAGACAACGAGCTGCGCGCCTGATTTGGCAGCGGACGCGATCGCGTCTAAAACCTTCTCGGTTGTCCCATCACGGCTAAACAGGACTGGACTAATTTGTACGGCTGCCGCTCGAACAATGTGAGCATCTGTCATTGTGGGAGAGGTAAGTGAAAATTAGACTTGCAATCGGAGATTTTCGGAGCTTTTAAAGTGTCCAGGTATCGAGGATAAATGCACCATCTTTGCGATGCATCAGAACGAGATCCAAGACATCTAATGGATTGATCGGTCGAATTCCAGGAATTAAAGAAGGTTCACCATGACCATAGAGCGCTTGCAATGCAAAGCGACAGGCATAAACTTTGCCGCCTTCTGCCATGAATTTGCTCAGTTGATCATTGAAGTTCTGGTGTCCTGGAAAAGCAGAATCTCCGAGTTTCGGGAAGCCGCGTTGTACCCCCAAAGTTACACCAGGTCCATAGAGCAAAATCGAAGTTTCAAAGCCTTTTCTGAGTAATCGGGTAGCTTGAAGCAAGTTCACAAATCCGATCGAGCCTTCAAAAGCAACGGTGTGAAACGTGACTAAAGCTTTCTCGCCAGGTTCCGCTTTGACATCTGGAAAAACTTTTTCTTCGTAGTCTACAAAGAAATCGCCAGTTTGATGTGCGGGAGCTGTAACCTCTGGCATAGCGATCTCCTTAAATTTGATAGATGAGCTTGCTGCAAGATTAGTGGGGATTGGTTACTAACTTTTGTAGTGCTGGCTACTAGAACTAGAACACTGATCATAAAACTAGGGAGCTTGATCGAAGGGTTACACAGCTAGCAAAACCCAAAAACTGACCTATCTAAATCAACAGGTCATGATCCGAGTAAAAACTCATTCACAACACTCCAAGCACTATCTTGTGAGACTTTCTTTCTTGCAGCAATATAATCTGCAAGATACTGAGCATCTCTTGCAATGCCTGAAAATCGTCCAGAACCCCAGGTATAGAGCCAAGGTAAGCCGAGGAAGTACAAGCCCCAAATCTGCGTTACGCCGCGCTCGTGCCCAGGATAGCCTTTGCCATCAAACACTGGAACTTCCACCCAGCGAAAATCAGATTGATATCCGGTACACCACACGATCGCTTCAATGTCAGCAGCATTCAGCGTTAACTCTTCTGAGTCTGGCTCCCATACAGGTTGGTAAGGTGGCTCGATTGGAGCATCAATCTGGTTTTTTTCAATGAATTGATCGACGGTTCGCTTAATACTTTCGGCAACTGCATCGGCATGATCTAGGTTCTGTTTGAGATTGTTCTCAAACTCGATCGTGCTGCCATTGACATCTTTCAATCTGCCATAGAGCTTCATTCCTTCTCGGGCAAAGTGCCGCAAGTCAATTTCTCGTCCGCCATCGCGACCTGTGACATAGTGATTTGCTTTACTTCTGACCGATTCTTTTTGAGGATGATCGTCGATCGAGAGATCGTAGTACCCCATCTGATCTAACCAATCCACGATATCTTTACCGCGATACAGCCGAGGCGATCGCGGAGCACTTCCGACAGCAAGATGAACTTTTTTACCTGCAAGATGCAAATCTTCAGCAATTTGACAGCCGGATTGTCCAGTTCCTACGACCAGAATTTGATCGGGTAGGAAGTCTGGACTTTTGTATTCAGACGCATGGAGTTGGACGATCGCTGACGGAAATCGTTCAGAAAGACGTGGAATTTTCGGTTGATGGTAGCTTCCTGCGGCGATGACAACTTGATCAGCTGTGTAATTGCTAGCCGAAGTGGTTAGCTCAAATCGATCGTCATTTTTGATAATCTTCAAGACTTCAACACCTTCTCGAATCGGTGGATCGAACGAAGCAGCATAGCTCTTGATGTAATCCACGATCGCATCTTTTTGCATAAATCCGCGCGGATCGTCGCCTGAGTAGGGAAAGCCTGGGAGCTGACATTGCCAGTTTGGAGTCACTAAGCAGAAAGTATCCCAGCGTTTGGCTTGCCACGCATGAGCGATCTTATGTTTCTCGAAAATCAGATGCTCAATATTCTTCTGCTTCAGGCAATAGCTCATCGATAAGCCTGATTGCCCTCCGCCAACAATAATGACTGGATAATGGCTTTGCATTGAAAACTCCACGATCGCATTTTTAGGCAGCGTAAAGCGCGATCGTAGAGGAGCGTTGTAGTTTTCACTACCGGAAGGATGAGTCTAGCTGTAAAGAGAGTCAGCGCGATCGCACATCACGTCTCCCTCTCATTATCGATAGCTCATCAGATTTTACGCATCGGATTCATGAACTTGAGCATCAACGATTCTCGATTCACCGCTAAACCGCGTAGCCAAAATCATCGGCTAAAGTCGCCGCTTCTAAAAATTCAACTAGCCACTCTTTCACCTGATAGGTCGCTCGACAGTCATCTTCGTTGTACATCACGATCGAGTCTAAATAACTGCGATCGCTCGTTGCTAACCATTGAGCATACCAATAGATCGACTGTGCCCCATTTGCCGTCGAATCACGCCAATCAAACCCAACCCATCGCGCAATATGTTTCAGCGCATAGCTCTCAACCGGAAGCGTCACGGTCTGTGTGACGTAGTCATGCAAATCGATGAATCGCGTCAGCAGCGGTTTAACCAACTCATCAGGAGTCTCAAAGACTTTACCCAATCGCTCCATCGTCTGTACTTCATAGGGGCAAAAATGAAAAATGGGCGCATTCGGATACGCCCACATTAAATCCAACAATTTTTGCCACACTATCGCTTCTTCTTCTGGTTTCTCTGCAAGCAGGGGATGGAACGTTTCCGTCTGCTGGAGACGATCGACGACCAACACGCCATGCAAGTACACCAGATTCAAACTCGGCTCAGCTTCGATATCAAAATAAAGTTCGATCGCAGCCGTAGGAATCGTTGGCATCACAAACGGTCGTTTTCCTACCGTATGCGCGGCTAAACTTTCACCTAAGAGCGCCACATTCTGCAAAGTTGCTCGCGCTTGTCTGACCAACTTGCGCGCCGTCTCGCTGCCAAATCCAGGTAACGGTTCTAACTGATTTGCAGGAATTTCAGCTAGGGCTTCTAAGGTCGTAATATTTAACGCTTGTAATTGGGCATAACGCGATTGAGTCACACCGGGAAGCAGCGATAAATGATTGTCGGATTTGGCGATCGCATAACAATGACTGAACCAATGGCATAAACTACATCGACTGCGAGAAATAAACACTTCCGGTTCTTCTTCGCCTGTCACCGCTTCAATACAACTGGTCAGAATCGTTTCCATTCGCGGAATGATTTCCCACAAATCCACCGCAAACGCGCCCCGTTCTTTCAAAATCAACCAAGCTTCCTCGACCCAAGCTCCTTGCACCGCAGCCAGCACCTTCACAAAGTACGCCACGATAATTTGATATTCCTGCTTCGGACGCTTGCTGAGTTTGATCTCAGTCGGAACATAAATCCAATCGCCAAAAATGGATTGTCCCGGTCGTTTGACTAATAAATCTGGATTGGCAACGAGCGTTACATTTCCTTCTTCTGCTAACAGAATCGGCTGATAAATTCTTTCTACACCCGCCCGCATCAACTTCAAGGTTTCTTCCGCACCTTTTTGCCAATCTCCACTTTTATAAGTCGGTTGGCGATGTTCTTGATCTTCGGTTGCGAGGACTTGTCGGCGATTTTCTGCACTGTCTTGAATCAGTTTCAGCAGATAATCATTGGGCGGATCTTTTTGCTCAGCATCTCCATATCGATCGAGGAATGCTCGACGACTACAGCGTTGATAATTGAGCAGGAGATCAGCAGTAATAAACATGCCTATAAATTAACAAAAATTAGGCGGTCTGCGGGATCGTGTCTTCATCGTCAGATTACGCTCGATCGTCTTTCTCAATCACAATTTCTTAACAATTAGACATAGATCTAACTTATTCTAACAATCTGACTTTAAGCGGAAACTAAATGTAAATTAAGCTACGTTTTTTCAAAATGTCGGTTTTTCGTAAAAAAGAGATGCCCAGCTCAGGCATCTCTTGATCAAGTTGAAGTGAAAATTAAGAGCGACTATGCACGGTCAACAACATCTTTCGCTGCGTCTTTCACATCTTCTTTAGCGTTGCGCGCGCCAGCTTCGGCTTGTTTCGCTTTGCCTTCCATCTTGTCGGCTGGGTCGTTGGTGATGTTGCCTACAGCTTCTTGAACTTTACCTTCAACGTTCTTCGCAGCTGCCTTCGCTCTTTCTTCTAAACTCATGATCATTCTCCTTAGAAATTTGTTGATAAATCAGTCGATAGCGCTATCGATATGTATCGAATTTAACGATTTTTCTTAATTTTTGAGTCTGGCTAGAGTTGGATTGTTGCGTGATCAATTTCTCCCTCGATCGATAGAGAAGTGCCGCCACTGCCGGAAAAGAAACCGCTAAAATTGAATAGAACCCCAGTGAATTCACAATGCCAGAATTTAACATTCACACTCCCTTTGAGCCGACTGGCGACCAGCCCAAAGCGATCGCACAACTGGTCAAAAGTATTCAGGCAGGCAATCGTTATCAAACTCTGCTCGGCGCGACTGGAACCGGAAAAACGCACACGATTGCGAGAACGATCGAGAAAATTGGCAAACCGACCTTACTCCTAGCTCACAACAAAACGCTGGCAGCCCAACTGTGTAATGAATTGCGCGAATTCTTTCCGAATAATGCAGTTGAGTATTTCATCAGCTATTACGATTACTATCAGCCTGAAGCTTATATTCCGGTCAGCGATACTTACATTGAGAAAACTGCTTCGATTAACGAAGAAATTGATATGTTGCGGCACTCGGCAACGCGATCGCTGTTTGAACGTCGCGATGTGATTGTAGTAGCTTCAATTAGCTGTATTTACGGGTTAGGGATTGCTTCAGAATATTTGAATGCGTCGATTCCATTGCGAGTCGGAGAAGAGATCAATCAACGGCAAGTTTTACGAGATCTCGCGTCTGTGCAATATTCTCGCAATGATCTCGATCTGGGTCGGGGCAAATTCCGAGTCAAAGGGGATGTTCTAGAAATTGGACCAGCTTACGAAGATCGCATTATTCGAGTCGAATTTTTCGGCGATGAAATCGATGCGATTCGCTATATCGATCCGGTAACAGGTGCGACTTTGCAAAGTATGGACGCAGTGAGTATTTATCCGGCTCGTCACTTTGTCACACCCGAAGATCGATTACAGCAAGCTTGCGATGATATTGAACTAGAGCTAAGACAGCGTTTAGTCGAGCTTGAGACTGAAGGAAAATTACTAGAAGCTCAACGCCTAGAACAACGCACGCGCTACGATTTGGAAGTTTTGCGAGAGGTGGGATTTTGCAATGGCGTTGAAAACTATTCGCGACATTTAGCCGGACGCAATCCCGGCGATCCACCAGAATGTTTGCTGAACTACTTCCCGGATGATTGGTTACTTGCGATCGATGAATCTCACGTAACGATTCCGCAAATCCGAGGTATGTACAACGGCGACCAAGCGCGGAAGAAAGTGCTAATCGATCACGGTTTCCGGTTACCAAGCGCGGCAGATAATCGCCCACTGAAAGCAGAGGAATTTTGGGCAAAGGTGAATCAGTGTGTGTTCATTTCTGCCACTCCGGGCGATTGGGAATTAGAAGTTTCAGAAGATCACGTGGTTGAACAAGTGATTCGACCAACGGGTGTGCTTGATCCTGAAGTCTTTGTTCGCCCGACTCAAGGGCAGGTCGATGATCTGCTACATGAGATCAAAATCCGAGTTGAAAAACGAGAACGCACGCTCATCACGACGCTGACGAAGCGAATGGCAGAAGATTTGACCGAGTATTTTCAAGAGCGCGGCATTCGAGTCAGATATTTGCATTCGGAGATTACGTCGATCGAGCGCATCGAAATTCTGCAAGACCTGCGAGAAGGCACATTCGATGTGCTGATCGGGGTGAACTTACTGCGGGAAGGATTGGATTTACCAGAAGTTTCGCTGGTTGCGATTCTAGATGCAGATAAGGAAGGATTCTTGCGGGCGAAGCGATCGCTGATTCAAACGATGGGACGTGCTGCTCGACATGTAGAAGGAAAAGCCATTCTGTATGCGGATAATTTAACCGATAGCATGGCAGGTGCGATTAGCGAAACGGAGCGACGACGAGCTATCCAGATGGAATACAACGAAAAACATGGCATTGTTCCGAAGCCGATTATCAAGAAATCGAACAATGCGATTTTGGCATTCCTGGAAGTGTCTCGCCGTTTGAATGCTCAAGAGTTGGATCAAGTTTACGAGCAAGCAGATGAGATTCCTTTAGAAGATATTCCGACGCTGATTACTCAGCTTGAGGTGCAGATGAAGGAAGCAGCGAAAAAGATGGAGTTTGAGGAAGCAGCAAAATATCGCGACAAGATCAAACACTTGCGAGACAAGCTGTTGGGCAATCGAGCGTAATCGAGTAGAAGTCGGATTTTTCTCAAAGAATCCGACTTTTTGAGATTGAATTCACCCACTCATTCGGCAAAATCTACGACTTCAATCAAAAGATGGTAGGCTATTTGAACTACTTCTCAACGATAGTCTGTGGTCAAAAAAGCTGATATTGGTAGTAAACGTCTCATTAGTCTGGCACCGACTGCCTGGGTGCAATGGGTAACTCAGCAACCCGATGTGATTGCTCAAGGAATCCTCGGATCTGACTTTCAGTGGGTCAGTCGAGAAAACGATGTTTTGGTAAAAGCTTACAGTCCCACGCAGGGAGAGTTTCTAATTCTCAATGAGTTGCAGTTGCGCTACAACGACAAGTTGCCCGTGCGAATGCGAGCCTATGCAGCTCTAGCTGAAGAGAAGTACAGCCTCCCGACCTATCCAGTCTTAATCAACATCTTGCCCCCCGCATCTACAGTCACGATTCTCAATCGCTACGAATCAAATTTCATGGGGCTAGCGGTGCGGCAAGATTACCACGTGATTAACCTATGGGAAGTCGAAGCGACGATCGTATTTGAGCAATCGTTGAACGCACTTTTGCCGTTTGTCCCCGTGCTGAAGAATGGTGGAGAGACGACTGTGGTACAACGTGCCTTAAATCAATTGCGCAGGGACGAGCAATTAGTAGAATTGGAATCACTGCTGGCATTTTTTGCTAGTTTTGTGATGAGTAGTGAAGTTGTGCGGCAAATCATGAGGTGGGATATGGCAGTACTGCGAGAGTCACCCTGGTATCAGGAGATTTTACGAGAAGGAGAACAGCGGGAGCGATCGCTGATCTTAAAACAACTCACTCGTCGAGTTGGTGCTCCTTCACCAGAACTCACTGCTCAAGTTGAAGCATTGTCGATCGAGCAATTGGAAGCGTTAGGCGAAGCCTTGTTAGACTTCACCCAGAGCGAGGATTTGACAGCTTGGTTAGACCATAACGCCTAAGAGGATATTTTGAAGGTATAAAAAGATCCTTTTAGAGATGGCTAGAATTCTCATAATTTCTAGCCATCTCCGGATTGCTCTTACTTACGATAGCTTCTCGTTAGCGCATCCAATTTCGTTAACTCTTCCGGTTCCATCGTCCAGCCCATTGCTCCTGCATTTTGTTCTGCCTGACTTGCCGTTTTTGCTCCCGGAATCGGAATCACATTGCCCTGAGCAATTAACCAATTCAACGCCACCTGAGCCGGAGTGCGATCGTACTTTTTCCCAATCTCCGTTAACTGCTCAATCACAGGCATCAGTTTCTCTAACCCCTGCCGACTAAATTTTGGATCAAGCTTTCTCGCGCCGGTCACTGTATCTGAATTCTCCGGCTTATATTTGCCAGTCAGTAACCCTTGAGCGAGTGGACTATACGCCAAAATTGTTACGCCTAACTCTTTCGCCGTATCAAAAATCCCATTTGCCTCAATCTCGCGATTCAGCAGCGAATATCGGACTTGATTCACAGCAAGCGGCACTCCCTTTGCTGCGAGATACCCTTGTGCCTCTCGCATCTGATCTGCCGAATAATTACTCACGCCGATCGCTTGAATCCGTCCGCGATCGACTTCTGCGGCTAACGCTTCCATCAGCGTTTTTTTACTCATAAAAAAGTCAAACGGCATATGCACTTGATACAGCGCGATCGAGTCTACGCCCAAGCGCTGCAAACTTGCTGTTACCGCATCATGCACTGCATCCGCATTGAATCGCCACGGCAGCGGCATATACTTAGTCGCAATTTGAATCGGCTGCGGATTCTGCCGCATAAACTGACCGATAAATTGCTCAGACTTTCCCAATCCGTAAATTTCAGCCGTATCAAAAAACGTCGCACCCGCAGCGATCGCACGATCAAATGCCTGTTTTAGATCTGCTTCTCCATACTCTTTGCCAAAGCTCCAGAACAACGAATCGCCCCACGCCCAAGTTCCAATGCACAGGGATGGAACCTTCAAATCCGTTTTGCCGAGCGTCATCAATGTTTCCATGCAGATCTCACTTTGCGTTTGTAACGTTATTTTAAGTTTAATAATTGATTTCAATTCTGACATTCGCCTTTAGAACGACCTATCGACTGCCGTAAGCTAATGAATATCAATTCACAGCGTTAGATATTGTTATGGAAGCGGTAAGAACACCTCCTAAAATCAAGCTTTTTACGATGTTTCAACTTGGGTTGTACCAGATGGGACTCGGCATGATGTCAGTGCTGACGTTGGGAGTTTTGAACCGCGTCATGATTAAAGAACTGGCAATTCCAGCAACCCTCGCCGCCAGTGCGATCGCAGTTCATCAATTCATGGCTCCGGCGCGATTATGGTTTGGGCAACTGTCTGATGCAAAGCCGATCGCAGGCTATCACCGCACAGGCTACGTTTGGATTGCTTCGGTATTGTTTGCGATCGCTGCATTTCTTGCGGTTCAAGTCATGTGGCAATTGGGCGCGAGTTTGCAATCTGTAGGATGGGCAGCGCCGACTCAGATGTGGCTTGTCGTGTTGGGATTAGTGTTTGCACTGTATGGATTGACCTTGAGTGCAGGCTCCACGCCTTTTGCCGCCTTGCTGGTCGATGTGTCCGAGGAAGACAATCGATCGAGACTCGTCGGGGTCGTTTGGTCAATGTTGATGGTTGGAATTGTCTTGGGTGCAATTCTGAGTTCTCGATTGTTGCCGACTGAAGGCAGTATTCCACTCGAACAGTTGCGTCCAGCCGTCGATCGCTTATTTGTGATCATTCCAGGCATTGTTTGCGGGCTTTGTATCTTAGCAACGTTGGGAGTTGAGAAAAAGTATTCGCACTTTGCAACGCGATCGCAAGACAACGATCGCGAAGATCAAATTACATTGGGTCGCGCAGTCCGCGTGTTAACCGCTTCTCCACAAACAGGATTATTTTTCTCTTTCTTGCTCTTGATGACGATTAGCTTATTCATGCAAGACGCAGTGATGGAATCGTATGGTGGGCAAGTGTTCAAGATGTCGGTGTCCGAGACGACTCGATTAAATGCGTTTTGGGGTACGGGAACCTTGGTTGGCATTAGTAGTGCTGGCTTTGCGATCGTGCCACGGTTAGGGAAAACCAGAACTGCAAAGCTCGGCTGTGTGCTCGTTGCGGCTTGTATGACGTTGCTCATCTTTGCGGGCTTTATGGCAAATCCAAAGCTTTTGCAAAGCGGATTGTTCTTATTTGGGCTAGCTTCCGGCGTGACCACAACTGGGGCATTGAGTTTGATGCTTGATCTCACAGCAGTTGAAACGGCGGGAACATTCATTGGTGCTTGGGGTTTGGCGCAGGCGTTGGCGAGAGCGTTAGCAACGGTTATGGGTGGGGGTGCTTTGGATTTAGGAAAAGCCATTTTCCCGAATTTGACTTTGGCTTATGCGCTTGTGTTTGGGCTGCAAGCGATCGGCATGTTGATCGCCGTAACCTTACTCAATCGTGTCGATGTGAAAGCGTTTCATTTGAAGACGAAAGCTGCAATCTCGACAATTCTGCAAGGAGAGTTAGATTAGAAGATGTGTTTTTATTAAGTTTTGTTGCTTATGACCCGTCGAACTCTCATCCTTGGATTTTTCAGTAGTGTGCTGGCGATCGTTGCCAGCCTGAGCTTCACTTTTCCAGCGTTTGCCATGGGGGGAGTGCTCCCTGAGATTAATAAACCTGCACCCGAATTTACCTTGCCGAGCAATTCTGACGCAGGCATGGTTTCGCTCTCAGACTACCGTGGTCAATGGGTTGTGGCATATTTTTACCCGGCTGACTTTACACCGGGCTGTACATTAGAGGCGCGAAAATTTCAGGAAGATTTGCCGAAATATCGCGATCGCAATACGCAAGTGTTGGGGATTAGTGCAGATGATGTGAATTCTCACAGTGACTTTTGTGATTCTGAAGGGTTGAAATTCCCGTTATTGGCAGATGAGAAAGGCACAATCAGCAAGGCGTATGGGTCTTGGATCGGAGTTCGATCGGCGCGGCACACCTTCATTATTGACCCTGAAGGAATTTTGCGGGCGACGTTTACAGGGGTGAATCCGATCGTCCATAGTCGTGAAGTACTGGCGACATTGGCAGAGCTTCAGTAGTTTGTTCAAAACGATCACATAGAGCTTAGACCTCCGAGGTTTCCAAATCTTTGGAGGTCTAATTTTGTCTGAGCGATCGCCCAAATAAAACTCAATCTCATCCTTGCTAAAATGAAGCCGAGTTACACCTCATTCCATACAATGAACTCCCAAACTACACCGCGCCAACAACTGATTGAAGCGATTTCTGATCTGAGCGATCGTCAAGTGATTCTTCTGCTCCAGTGGGTCGAAACTCTACAGAAAACCCCCCCTCTTCCGCTGAACGATCCCACAACAGTTGACCCTCTAATTGAATTTGTCGGCTCAAATACCCACGGTCATCTTGCAAGCTCGATCGATGACACACTCTATGGTTAATTCCATTTTGATCGATACTTGGGGATGGTTAACCTTAAACGATGCTGGAGAACGGCGACACCAACAAGTTGCAACTCTCTATCGCACTCTACTTAAACAAAAAACACTGATCTACACAACAACGTTCGTCCTAGACGAAACCTTTACCTTATTTTTTAAGCGCCTCAATGCCTATCAAGCACAGAAAGCAATGCTTCAACTTTCTGCCGCATTCTCTACCGACCAATTTCAACTGATTCAGATAGATGAAACGCGCTTTTCCCAAGCCCAAACCCTACGCCTGAAGTATCTCGATAAACCACAGATTTCTTTCACGGATCTCACTTCAATGGCAGTGATGCAGGAGTTTGGCATTCTTCACGTCCTCACTGAAGATGCACATTTTATTCAAGTCGGGCTGGAATTTCAACGATTACCAGCACAATCATAAGTAGTGATAGAACATTTATCAGCGTTTCTGAGAATCGCTCCGAGGCGACAGAACCGTTTTATCCCAGAGTGAGAAATCGATTAAGAAATTCAGATCAATTAAAATGAGACTCATTCTCACTGTATGATGAAATTCGTCTTTTCATCGGTTGGAGTGTCTCTCATGAGAAGGAAATCGACGATCGCTTGTGCTACCTCTCTACTCATCTTTGGACTGCTCACAAGTTGTACACAGTCCGCCCCGCCTCCCCAAACGACTGGAGATGTCCAGTCTTCCCCTGCTGCGAATTCTGAGAAGAAATTGCGCGTCGTCGCCACTTTTCTCCCGGTTTATCTCTTCACCAAAGCCGTTGCAGGCGATGCGGCACAAGTTGATATCCTGCTCAAACCTGGAACCGAGGTGCATGAATATCAATCTACTCCGGCTGATGTCAAAGCCTTGAGCGAAACCGATGTCGTCGTCAAAAACGGCTTAGGCATGGAAGAATTTCTCGACGACACCATCAAAAGCGCACAAAACACTAAACTCAAAGTGATCGATGCCAGCAAAGGGATTACCCCGATCGGCGAAACCTCGCAAGTCGTCAAAACAGGGCAAGAAGCGGGACATGATCACGACCATAGCGACGGCAATCCGCACGTCTGGCTCGATCCCGTACTTGCCAAACAGCAAGTCACCACGATTCGAGACGGGCTGATCGCCGCCGATCCTAAAAATAAATCGAAATACGAAGCCAATGCAGCCGCTTATCTGCAACAATTAGCAGCACTCAATACTGAATTTGAACAAACATTAAAACCCTTTCAAGACCGTACCTTCATCACGTTTCACGATGCCTTTCCCTACTTGGCAAAACGGTATGACCTCAAACAAGTTGCGGTGGTTGAAATTCCTGAAGATCAACTCTCTCCAGCCGATGTGCAAGCAACAGTCGATGCAGTCAAACAATTTCAGGCGAAAGCCTTATTCAGTGAACCAGGGGTCGATAACAAATTATTGAATAGTCTTTCTAATGATCTCAAAGTGACGTTACGCCCTCTAGATTCTCTAGAAGCGGGAGAAACTGACCCTCAGTACTATCTCACAGCAATGCGATCGAATTTGCAAACTCTCACACAAGCCTTCAAGTGATTGATTCTATTTTGAAAGTCGAAGGACTGACGGTACAACGGGGACGATACACTGCGATCGAAAATATTTCGTTTGAAATTCCGGCGGGCAGTCTCAGTGCGATCGTGGGTCCGAACGGCTCTGGAAAAAGTACGTTAGTCCAAGCCATTCTGGACTTACTTCCCAAATCCACGGGCACGGTCGAAATTTTCGGTCGTCCGATTCGACGCTTGGGAAATTTGCGATCGCAGATTGGCTATATGCCTCAAAATTTCATCTTCGATCGCAGCTTTCCGATTTCTGTTGAAGAATTAGTCGCATTGGGATACACGGGAAAAGGGCAGAAACGAACTGCCGTAGCAACTGCATTACGTCGAGTGAATGCATTGCATTTACATCATCAAGCGATCGGAACGCTGAGCGGCGGCGAATTGAAGCGGGTTTTACTGGCATATTGTTTAGTCAGTCCTCGAAAATTGCTGATTCTGGATGAAGCTTTTGCAGAAGTGGATGTGCAGGGCGAGGCGGAATTTTATCAATTTCTGCACGAGCTTCAGCAAGAAGAACGTTGGACAGTGCTGCAAGTGTCGCATGATCTAGACATGGTGAATCGGCACTGCGATTATGTTCTGTGTCTGAATCGATCGCTCGTTTGCACAGGCAAGCCAGAGGTCGCTCTATCCCGCGATAATTTGCTACAAACTTATGGATCTGCCTTTAGCCGTTACCGACATCAGCACTAATTTGATCAATCTTGTGCAATATCCCTTTATGCAGCGCGCGATCGTTGCCGGGGTACTGATGGGATTGTTGTGTGGTTTTTTAGGCAGCTTTGTGGCGTTGCGGCAGTTGTCTTTCTTTTCTCATGCGGTGGGTCATGCAGCACTCGTTGGAATCGCGATCGGCGTTTTGTTGCAAATTGATCCAAACTGGACGTTGTTACCATTCACGTTACTGTTTGGGGTCGCAGTGCTTTATTTGATTGATCAAACCAATCTTTGGAGCGATAGTGTTCTGAATATTGTACTGTCGGGAGCTTTAGCGATCGGGGTGATTCTGACGACGTTTATTCAAGGCTATCGGGGCAATCTGATGGGCGTGCTGTTCGGAGATATTCTGGCAGTCAATTGGGCAGATATCACACTGACAGGATTGCTACTGATTGTGAGTGTGACGATCTTGATGGCGACGTTGAAACAGCAGATTCTTTTAACGTTGAATCAGGCAGTTGCTAAGGTACAAGGTGTTTCGGTACAGTTTCATCGTTATTTATTTGTGGTGCTGTTGTCGTTGACGGTAGCAGTAGCGATTAAAGCGATCGGGATTTTGCTAGTCAATGCGTTTCTTGTCATTCCAGCTTCGACTGCGAAATTGATCAGCCATCGATTTAACCCCTACTTAGCTGGATCAGTTGCGATCGGAGCATTGAGCAGCATTGCCGGAATGCTAGTGTCAGGTGCTTTCAATTTTCCTTCAGGCCCAAGCATTGTTCTGGTTCAGTTTTGCTTATTTATCGTAGTGTTTGTCGCTACGAAATCATTGGAACTCTGGCGGAGCAGAACTAAATTCAATAAGGCTTAGAGCTGCACGAGAGAGCCGCACGAGCGCGAGCGCGCCGCACGAGGTTGAAGCCCCGTGCTCGTCGGACAAAGTCTCTGAAGAGACTGCATTTCCAAGCCAATGGCTGAGTTCGGGAGTCCCTTCAGGGAGTTCGCACGATTAGCACCGGATTCAAAACCCGGTGCGGGATAGAAACGCAGTCTAGATAACCCTCACAAGTTCCTCAACTTCTTTGCCTACAACTAAGAAGAATATCGGTTCTGCATCGCTCACCCCTCACCTCCTATGAACATCTCCCTCGCTCAACCAACCACTCGGCAATCTGCTCCTGTGATTTTTCATGTCGAAGGGATTAGCAAGGTGTATCGCATGGGAGAAGTTGAAGTACATGCTTTACGATCGCTAAATCTTGATCTCTACGAAAGTGAATTTGTGGTACTGCTTGGACCTTCTGGCAGTGGTAAATCCACGTTGCTGAATATTTTAGGCGGATTGGATATTCCCTCAAGTGGGCATTTCTACTTTCGCAATCAGGATTTAACCAATGCGAATGATGCCGTTTTAACTCGATTTCGCCGAAATTCGGTCGGGTTTATCTTTCAGTTTTACAATCTGATTCCAAGTCTGACTGCACGCGAAAATGTGGCACTCGTGACTGAGATTGCTCGACATCCGATGAAGCCGGAACAGGCATTAGCATTAGTCGGACTCAGCGATCGACTCGATCATTTCCCGGCTCAGCTATCCGGCGGAGAACAACAACGCGTTGCCATTGCACGAGCGATCGCGAAACGTCCTGAAGTTTTACTCTGCGATGAGCCGACAGGGGCATTAGATTTTCAAACTGGCAAGATTGTTTTAGAAGCATTAGCACAAGTGAATCAAGAGCTAGGTACAACTACGGCTGTGATTACTCACAATGCTGGAATTGCAGGCATGGCAGATCGAGTGATTACAATGCGCAGCGGCGAAATTACAAACATTCAATACAACGAACACAAGCTAGCCCCCTCGGCATTGGAGTGGTGATGAAAGCACTCAATTACAAACTGGTGCGAGATTTGTGGAAACTGCGCGGGCAGGTGATTGCGATCGCATTAGTCGTCGCCTGTGGGATTGCAATTTTTATTGCCATGATTAGTGCTTATCAATCGCTCGCTGCATCGCAATCTGCTTACTATCAGCAGTATCGACTTGCCCAAGTTTTTGCTCAACTCAAACGTGCGCCAGAGCCTCTCATCGAGCAAATTCAAGCAATCCCAGGAGTTGCCCAGGTTCAATCTAGAGTCGTAGTGGATGTCACGCTGGATGTGCCCGGACAGAAAGAACCAGCAATTGGGCGACTCGTGTCTGTACCAGAGCAACCGATACCCACGCTCAATGATTTATTTATTCGTCAAGGACGGTATCTAGAACCTGGACGCGCCGAAGAAGTCTTAGTCAGTGAGGCATTTGCTAACGCAAATCACCTGAAAATAGGCGATCGTGTTGGAGCCATTATCAATGGTCGATGGCAACAGCTTAGCATTGTCGGAATTGCACTTTCACCCGAATATGTGTACGAAATTCGAGCAGGGGATGTGCTGCCTGACAATCAACGGTTCGGCGTATTTTGGATGGGCAGAAAAGCTTTAGGCACTGCGTTTAACCTTGATGGCGCATTTAATGATCTAGCCCTCTCTCTGAGTCCTCGAACGAATCCAGAAGCTGTGATTTTTCAGCTCGATCAATTGCTCAAGCCTTATGGAGGATTTGGAGCGTATGAGCAAGCAGATCAGATCTCAACTAAGTTTGTGACTGACGAGATCACTCAACTCAGATCTCACGCGATGATTGTTCCAAGTATTTTCTTGGCGATCGCTGCTTTTTTACTGCACATTCTGCTGTCTCGGTTAATTGGGACACAGCGCGATCAAATTGCAATTCTCAAAGCGTTTGGGTATAGCAATTGGAGTGTGGGATGGCATTTTCTGAAATTAGTCTTAGTCATTGTGTTTTTAGGCGGCGCGATCGGCACAGGGGTTGGACTCTGGATGGGTTCAGGAATGCTGAAAATGTACACGCAGTACTATCATTTTCCGAATTTGAACTATCAGATTAGTCTAGGATTAGTGTTAAGTGCGATCGCGATTAGTGCGAGTGCGGCGATCATTGGGGCATTTGTTGCAGTTCGACATGCCGTTTCGCTGCCGCCAGCCGAAGCTATGCGTCCAGAACCTCCGGCTCATTTCCGGCGAACATTGATGGAAAGATTGGGATTACAGAGCTTTCTCTCGCCTGTGGGACGGATTATTCTACGGAATTTAGAGCGGAAGCCGATTCAAGCACTGTTGTCGATCGTAGGAATTGCTTTAGCGATCGCCATGTTAATTGTTGGGCGCTATTCTCAAGATGCGATTAGCTATCTGATCGATGTGCAATTCCGCTTAATGCAGCGTGAAGATGTCACGATTATTTTCAATGAGCCACGTTCTGCATCCGTGCGGTATGAAGTCGATCATTTACCAGGTGTGCTTTACTCTGAACCGTTTCGCATCGTTGCTGTTCGATTTCGTAATCAGCAATATACGCACCAGCTCGGTATTCAAGGATTAGTCGAAAACGGGCAATTGCACCAACTTGTGGATCAACAACTCAATCCCATTCCATTACCGATAGACGGAATTTTGCTAACAGCTAAACTCGGAGAAAAGCTGCATATCCGAACCGGAGAAACGCTAACTGTCGAAGTGCTAGAAGGCGATCGCCCGACTCGGTATGTCAAAGTTGCAGGGCTGGTTGATGATTTAGTCGGCTTATCTGCCTATATGGAACGACGGGCATTGAATCGATTGATGCAGGAAGGGGAGACGAGTTCTGGCGCGTATCTCGCAGTCGATGCGGCTCAACTGGATCGATTGTACGCATTACTCAAGCAAACGCCCGCGATCGCGTCAGTGAACCTTCGCAAAACCACAATTGAGCGATTTCAGAAAACGATCGCGGATACGCGACAGATCATGAATGCCGTTGAAATCGTCTTTGCTTGTATTATTGCGTTTGGTGTCGTTTACAATGCGGCTCGAATTGCTTTATCCGAACGCAGTCGAGAACTTGCAACTCTGCGCATTATTGGCTTTTCACGCGTTCAAATTGCGGTCGTTCTACTCGGAGAACAGGCAGCATTAACGATCGCAGCAATTCCCGTTGGCTTTTTAGTTGGCTATGGATTAGTTGTCCTGCTGTCGATCGCCTACAACACCGAACTTTATCGACTTCCGCCAATTGTAACGAGTGCGAGCTATGCCTTTGCCGTGATTGTTGTGACCAGCGCGGCATTCATTTCAGGATTAATCGTGCGGCGGAAGCTAGATCATCTGGATTTAGTTGCAGTGCTGAAAACGCGCGAGTAGTCCTCACAACTTCCTCAAACTTCTTCTTTACTCTGGAAACGTCAGTGTTGGTAGATTGCCATGAAGCTGCTCCCTCGGACAACTCAGCCTGCGTCAGACCTGAGAGAAGACTTATCTCCGCATTCTCCAAAGAAAAAATCCCGGTGGCTCATTTACGGGGGAGCCGCGATCGCAACTTTCACGGCAATCGTTTGGGCATTTCGTCCCACTCCGATCGTGGTCGAAACTCAGGCAGTCACACGAGGCGAATTACAAGTGAGCGTCGCTGCTGAAGGGAAAACTCGGATTCGCGATCGCTTTGTCATTTCTGCACCTGTTAGTGGTCGCTTAACCCGGATTCAGCTTAAAGCTGGCGATGCTGTTCAACCTGGTGAAATTGTTGCTCAGATTGAACCTTTAACCTTAACTGCACCCGTTCAGGAAGCGTTGGGACGACTCGCAGAAGCGCGTGCTCAGCGAGAAGGAGTTGCAACGCAAAGACCGAAATCTGCAACACTCGCCCAAGCACAAACACGGATTCAAGCCGCGATCGCGACTCAACGCCAAGCTGAAGCCAGTGTGGCTCAAGCACAAGCAGCCTTCAATCAAGCTCAGCGCGATCGCCAACGTGCCCAAGAAATGGCAGCGTCCGGGGTGATTTCTCGACGCGATCTCGAAAATGCGGAACTCGTTGAAATTACAAGAGCCAAAGAGCTAGAGAGTGCGACACTCGCCGCAAAAGCAGCATCGGCTGAGGTCGATGTTGCACGAGCAGCACTCACCGTTTTACAAGCCGAACAGCGCGATCCAGACTATTTGCTGAAAGTATATGATGCGAGAATTGCTAGCATCGAAGCAGATCTTGCAAAACTGCAAGATGAAGCGAATCGCACATCCGTTCGTTCTCCAAGCGGTGGTCAAGTCTTACGACTCTTGCAGCAAAGCGCCCAATCCGTCACGGCTGGAACCCCATTGCTCGAAATTGGAGATATCTCAAAATTAGAGATTGTGATTGATGTCTTATCAACCGATGCTTTGAGGATCAAACCTGGAAATGTGATCTTAGTCCAAGCGGGAGCGGGAATGCCAATGCTCAAAGCGAAAGTTCGTCAGGTTGAGCCTTCAGCATTTACTAAAATTTCTGCCTTGGGTGTGGAAGAACAGCGCGTCAATGTTATTGGTGATTTTATCAATGCACCTGCATCGCTCGGTGATGGCTATCGTTCAGATGTGCAAATTGTCGTTTGGCAGAATCCAGATGTTTTGAAAGTGCCTTTGAGTGCATTGTTTCGCTGTGACCAAGCTTGGTGTGTTTTTAGTGTTCAAGATAGCAAAGCTCAAGAACGATCGATTGAGATTGGTCAGCGCAGCACCTTTGAAGCAGAAGTTCAAAAAGGTTTACAAGCTGGAGAAACAGTGATCCTGCATCCGAATGAACAAATCAAAACTGGAACACTGGTGAAGCCTCGTTAGCGATCGATAAAGCACCGGATGAGCACAAAATTGATCAGATCGTTGAGATTCCAAAGCGTTCCAGGGAGAAACCGAACCCAAACTGAGCAGCAACAACAATTGCTCAAGTCGCATGAAAGTTGATGCAATTTTGCACGACGTTCATTTTCTTGTTTCTGTGTTTTAATTGTGGGGTTTTCTCAGTATTGATTCACGGAGTTTGGTCTTAAATGTGGCTTTCTCTATTCGCTATCCTAAGTATTGGCATCGCTTTTTCTCCTTCAGTTCTAGCCGCACCAATTGAGCAGCCGTCGGAAGATAGTGTAAATGAAGACATGTCTTCATCCCTGAAGTCGATCACTGCCGTATCAGAACTTTCCCAGGTTCAGCCTACTGATTGGGCATTTCAAGCGGTACAATCTCTGGCGGAACGCTACAAGTGCATAGAGGGTTATCCCGATCGCAATTTTCAAGGCAATCGAGCACTGACTCGTTACGAATTTGCTGCGGGATTGAACGCCTGCATCAATCGATTGAATCAGATACTTGAAACAGCAGCGGCTGACTTAGTACGGGCAGAGGATCTAACTGTACTCCAACGACTTCAGCAAGATTTTGCAGCAGAGCTTGCAATGCTTCGTGAAAAGGTAGGTCAACTAGAAGAACGGACTCTAGCACTCGAAAAGCAACAATTTTCGACAACGACCAAACTCACGGGTGAAGTCATCTTCGCGCTGACGGATGTGTTGACGGGCGACGATAATCAAACGCGCGTCACTCAAGCGACATCAGATACTACTCCAACTCAAAATGCTGTTCTTGCGAATCGGGTGCGCTTAAACTTTGACACCAGTTTTTTAGGCACAGATCTACTCAGACTCCGGTTTCAATCCGGTAACTTTGATATTCCTGGCTTTACGATCGCAGCTCAACCTGGCTTTCCAAATCGGGAAGGCATCCAAACGTTTAATGTCATCCGTCCTTTCCCCAACACTCAAAGCTGCTGTGTTCCCTCTATCTCTCCAAACCCAACAGCGACCCCTGGAGCCATTTATCTCAGTTCTCTTCTCTATCGCTTTCCCGTTGGAAAGACAACGAAAGTGGCTGTGATTGCGAATGGAGGGGAACATGCAGATTATGTACCTACTTTAAATCCTTACTTTGAAGACTTTGATGGGGGCAATGGCTCTCTCTCTACTTTTGGGCAACGTAGCCCAATCTACCGAATGGGCAGTAGTTTTGGTTCGGGCGTTGGCATTACGACTCAACTCAATCGAGTCTTAGAATTCTCTCTCGGCTACTTAGCAAACGGAACAGGAAATTTTCCAGGTCAGTATGGAGGTTTCCTAGATGGAAGCTTTTCAGCACTGGCACAACTGACGATTACACCCAGCGATCGCTTCTCATTGGGATTGACCTACAATTACACCTACCTCACAGCAATTTCTAACACGAATTTCGCTGAGGTTGCAGGAACAAAACTGACGACTGCCAATACTTTTGTTCCTGAGGACACTTACAATAATTCTTTTGGAGTCGCGGCAACCTTTCGGGTGAGTCCCAGACTTGTGATCAATGGATGGGTGACGACAACAAATGGTCGCGATTTTACGATTCCTAGAGGATCATCGGATTACTATTACACCTGGTCTTATGCACTAGCATTCGCATTTCCAGACTTAGGGAAAAAAGGAAATCTGGGCGGGATCGTACTAGGAGTTGAGCCTTATCTCACAGGATTTTATCTGGATGGAGCACGTGTTCCTTTCCAGCAAGCCTTCCCATTCCGTGTCGAAGGCTTTTACAAGCACCAGTTGACGGATAATCTTTCTATCACCGGAGGTCTAATTTGGTTGACTGCACCGAATCAATCTAATGAAAATCCTGATGTTGTGATTGGAACTTTACGGGGAACATTTCTGTTTTAGTACCATTTCAATTCATCCGTGCTAGTAGTTCAGTAGGTTGATTGTGGGGAGTGGGGAAATGAATGCGATCGCTGTTGCATCAAGATCATTCAACTTAGCAAGATTTCACTCGTGCTAATATTGCTACAATTTCACTGATTGCAGTTCGTTGGGCTGTAAAATCTTGCGCGTTATTGATGATGATGCTAAATGCGATCGGGGAATAACGAGGCGGAGTAATATAGCCGGACAGTGCTGTTGCTCCGGTTAAAGTTCCCGTTTTGGCTTGGGTGATGCCTCTTGCTGGATGATCTTGAAATCGACCTGCTAATGTCCCAGTTTCTCCACCGATCGCTAAAGATTCTCGAAAATATTTTGCTTCTGGTTGCTGGAGCATGACTTGGAGTAACTTCACAAAAGCCGCAGGTGTACTCCAATTTTTTCTCGACAATCCGGCTGCGTCTTCGAGTTCAATCTCGTTCGATTCAATACCCAAACGGCTTAATCGCACAGCAACAGTTGCTAGCCCTTTCTCTAAAACCGTGCGACCCTCTGCCTGTGGGTTCTTTGCTCCAATCGTCCTCAGCAGTGCTTCTGCAAAGAGGTTATTACTATTCGTATTCGTTTCTTTCACCAATTCACTCAAAGGCGGCGAATCAATTCCTGCAACCTCAATTCCAAACGGTCGCATTGCTTGATCACTAATCTGCGATCGCTCTACTGAGATCTTCTCTTCCTGAAGAAATCGCACCAACTGCCGCAGAAAATACTGGTTCGGGTTCGGAACCGCGATCGCCCAGAGATCGGGCTTCGCTCCAACTTGCAACTGCCCCTCGACTTTCAAAATCGACTGGCTCAAATCTCGCTGAATTTGCAAAAATTCTTTGGTCTTTGTCTCGACCGTTCGAGAGCGATTATCGACTTGCCAGTACTGCGCCTGCGTTGGATCGTCCCATTTTAATTGCAACGGTTGTCCAACGGCTTGCGGTATCACCTGAAAGCCTAAACTGTTCTGATTCAAAATCAAACTATTGACAGGCACCGCGTAAGGCGCTTGGATATCTCCGACTGCCCAACTGGAAATCAAACTATCCTGTCCAAAATAACTATCCTCGATCGTCAATTCTGCAATTCGCTGAATCCCGCGCCGCTTCAACTGCTGCACCATTTCTTTCAACTGTTGATCGCTCAAACTCGGATCGCCTCGCCCGACTAATCGTAACCGCCATCCATTTGCAGTCGGCGCACCATACACCGAAGTGCGAATCCGAAAATTAGGACTGAACTCTTTCAGCGCGATCGCCGTCGTGAACAGCTTCATATTAGAAGCCGGAATAAAAAAGCGATCGGCATCTCGGCGATAGAGCGTCTGGCGACTGTCCAGCGTCTGAATCATCACCCCAAATCTGGATCGGGCAAACTCTGGACGATTGACGATCGCATCAATTTGCGGAGTTAATTGTTGCGAGCAAATTGCCCCCGATTCGGCACGCAAACTTGTCGTGAACCCTGTCAGACCCAGAAAAAACCATCCTAGTAGACTAATAATCAATCGCTGAGAGAACACGGTCATGACGATTTTGCAACAACAATTCACGGTAGATATCGGTGAAATCTCCCCTTAGTACAGTGCGGAAGTTTATCTTTCACCAATAGAATTGAAGCACAATCTTCAAAGAGTGATCATTATGGTGCAAGAACGTGATCTTCGACCCCGGAAAATGCAGGAGTCAGATCTCGATCGTCCACTTGGCGATCGCCCGATCCCGCCGATGCGGCATGAAAATTCCGGCACCCCTTTGAGCGATATTCTCTCAGGGTTAGCGTTACTCATATCGCTGATTGCATTTTTCCTCAGTGCCTACGCGGTGATTCAAGTCAGACGGCAATCTTCTGTTCAACCGCAATCGTCGAATCCGTCTGTAAGCCGTCCATTGTTGCCCTTTCTATCCCAACCGCAGCAGGTTACACAGGGTCAATTTATCCAACCGACTGAAGACCGTTCCGCTCAGGTTGAACTGTTATCTGCAACGCGCGGCTCGTCGAATTCAGCCACGATTCAACTGCAAGTGCGTCGGCTTGATCGCCCAGTCACTGCGGCTCCGACTATCAATCTTGCCAATGCGATCGCGCTCAATTCCCGCACAAATGAGCAGTATCCAGTCATTCAGACACCCGCCTCTAATAATCAATTCATCAGTCTAAGCAACTTGCGTCCTGGATCAAGCCTGAACACTTCGGTGACGCTCCGAGTTCCTGATACGCTCGATCGCATTGATCTCGATATTCCAAATGTCCGTGTATTTCGCAATGTACCAATTTCGATTAGCTAATCTCCCAGGTGCAAAGATTTCAACCTGGGATAGAAATTTCTGTTTCTAGGGCGGTTTATCATTCTGAAAGATTTTAGACTGGGGACGCATTGATTATGAGTTCATGGCGCGATCGCTTCAATCAATTCACAGGCAGAAGTCGCTTTGTCGTCTGCCGTATTTTTATCCATTTGGCGGGGGATGAAGTCGCGCCATTGTTAGGCGTGTTGAACCAAGCAGGTCGAGATGCGATCGCGTCAGAGGGCGATTTACATACCCTCGGCGAAGGGTTAGTTGAAATTTGTCAAAGTTTATTGCAGTACCAAACCTACTGGCGATCTGCCGCCAATGAAGGCGATGCAATTCGGGATGAAGGCGAAGCAGGCGACTACGTGAACGAATTATTTACCGATTCGGCTCAACGCTATCTCAGTGCCCCTGAGCTTGAAAGTGCGGAAACCTCACCTGACGAATTGACGTTACCCGTCACGCAGAATTTGGTCGTGATGATTACGATCGCAGCAGAAGGAGAAGCTCCTGAACTCGAAACGGATTTAGCGGATTTGCGGGCACTGCAAGCTGGACTGAAAGCGATCATCAATTTGCACTACCAAGAACGTCTCCGAGCCGTTCAAGTTCATTTCTCTCCCTCTCGTTTGGGTGACGAACTTAGCACCGATCAGCTTATAGAATTTTTTCCAGAACTGATTCCCCTTTAGAATCGGAAGGTAAAGAACGGGGGAATAGGGGCACGGGGCAAAAGGTAATTTCTCCCCACTCCCCCACTCCCCACTCCCCCACCTCTGAGACTCTAGAACGGTACTGAAACACCCATGTTTATCTCCATTAACCTCGCTCGATCGATGATGCGAAAATTTCTTGCCCTCTCTATGTCGGTAGCTTTATGTTGGACTGCAGTTGGCTGTAGCAGTTCTTCTTTAGGCGATCCTCAACGTCCGCAAGATCGCCCCGCTGCAACCACTCGTGCGGATCAAAAATTGCCCAATGGTCAGTTTGGGGTTCAGCAAGCCACGTTTGATGATGGCACAGGCGAGTATACGGTTCTTCTCAGAGATACGCCTGCTGGAGTCAATTCGGCGTTTAGAACTGAAAATTTGAAGCTAGCTCAATTGACTCCAGACGAGGTAAAAGCAGGTCAAAAAGCTTACCTCAAGTCTGAAAACGGGGAAGTGTCGCTGCATATTCCTGAAGAGTTCAAAATTGAGTACGTCCATAACGTTACCGAGAATGTCACTGATCCCCAAACGGGTCGGACTGAAACGGTGGTTGTGCGCCAAGAGCCGAGTTTCTGGTCTCCGTTTGCAGGGGCTTTAGCAGGTCAAGCGATCGGGAGTTTACTCTTCCGTCCTCAGTACTATGTGCCGCCCTTCTATCAGCCAGGTGTGCCTTTGACAGGATTTGGTGGTTATGGTTCTTCTTACGGTCAAGCGGTGAATCGCTACCAAGAACGCTATCGCTCTGCACCTGTGGTTGAACGAAATCGACAAGTCTTCCGTTCAACGGGTCGAATCGGTTCTCCAGGATTGAATAATCCGCGCGTGCGCCGCCCGGCGATTAATCGCGATCGCCCAACCGGATCGGGATACGGAACCAGCACCCTTCGTCGATCGAATCGCTCCACTCCAAGCCGAGTCAATCGCCCAGGTGGATTTGGCAGCGGAACGCGATCGAGATCGTCGTTCGGTAGCGGCAGAAGACGTTAAAGATTTAGTAAGCCCTCGATCATCGGGGGCTTTTTCGTAATGCAATTCACGACCAACCTAAAACTCATACAACACCCGCAACGACCACTCTAAAATCGTCGGACTCGCCCGATTATTCGGATTCGATACGACCGTAACAGAAGGACTGATATTCAAGCGATCGTTGAGCAACAGACCAAAGAATGCTTCAAAATTCGTCTGAGTCTTATTGCCTAAGCGATCGCTAATAAATGGTTGTCCAACAGCAAGTCCAGCTTTCGATCCGGGAATTAAAAAGTTCTGAAACGAAACCCCTAACGCCCAAGTTTTTGGATTGAGGTCTAAATCTTGTTGGAGAATGGAGTTAAAGCCTTCATAGCTCCCAATTCCCAATCGTCCAAATATTCCAAACACTCCGAATCGCCTTTGAATCGCCCATTCTGCGCTTAAACCAGCCGCATTGATCTGCGTGCCATTAATATCAGCATGAGTGTACTGGGCGCGAACGGTGATCGGTTGATTTGGAATCGTATATTCAGCTTCGAGACTGGCTTGATAGCGGTCTTGAAACAATCCTGTGGTTGCAGAATCGGCAGCAGCGTACAGTCCTCGAATCACCAATGCTCGATTCGCATTCCAAGCAATTGCCGCACCAGCTCCCCCAAAGCGATCGATTTCATTCTGCACAATCAAAGGATTGTTCGCGAAAAAGCTCGATCCAAAGTTTTGCCCGGATTGATTGGCAAATTGATTACGATCGATAAAATCGCTAGGTGGTAAATTTGATCCGACTGAAACCTGCAAATTCTCACTTGGGCGAAATGAATAGTAGAGTTTACGAACTCTCAATTCACGCGGAACTCCGACAGCATCGAGTCCGCCACCGTCTGCCAAAATTCCATTCGTTCCTAGTAAGTTTTGCCGCGCGTCGTGTGCTTTGGAAATTGCATCTCGCCCATCATTTCCGGCTTGGAGTTGCGTCACTAACACATCGTTCCCTTGAAAGCTGGTGAGTAAGTTTAACCGCACGCGAGACAGCAATGTTGCCTGATCATTTGTACCATTCGTCACACCGTAATAAACTTGCCCGCTCAGCTTTGTCGTTGTCGAAAATTGCTGACGTTCGACTGTAGCTGTCCGATTGTCCAGATCATCAACGCGCG
Source organism: Leptolyngbya sp. GGD (assembly GCF_026735145.1). Classification (NCBI taxonomy): domain Bacteria; kingdom Bacillati; phylum Cyanobacteriota; class Cyanophyceae; order Leptolyngbyales; family Leptolyngbyaceae; genus Leptolyngbya; species Leptolyngbya sp. GGD. The sequence continues at coordinate 822,972 of NZ_JAPQKE010000003.1, read as the reverse complement.
ATCGTAGCTGCGATAAGGCTTCTCCATACGCGGCAACCACGCGGCGAATCGTTTGCATATCTTCTGCGATCGTATTGGCTGAATTGCCTGCAATTAATTGTTCTTCGATTCGACCGATGACATTTGCGATCGCGGCTGCAAATTCATTCCGAGTCAGAGGACGATTGCCGCGAAAGGTGCGATCTGGATAGCCGGAGAGAATTCCATAACGCTCGACTAAGGATTTAACCGCTTGATATGCCCAATCGCTAGGACGAATATCGGTCAATTCTGAAACAGTCGTGACTTGCTCCATTGGCTCGCTCGGCTCATCGGAAACGGGCTGCGATCGCGCTGGCAAAACGGCGGTTGCAAGGATTATACCGATACAGATCCAATTCAACTCTTTCACAGACTCACTCCTCAGACGGGCTGCCAAACTTAGTTATAGCAGCCCTCTGAACCCGAGCGCGCTTTAAGCGTTCGCGGTTGCCTCCTTTTTCTCTGAAGTTGATCCTTGTGTTCCAAGCTGAATCAATTCGATCTTGTACCCATTCGGATCTTCAACAAAGGCAATCACAGTAGAGCCATGTTTCATTGGACCAGGTTGCCGCGTTACTTTTCCGCCACGCGCGGCGATCGCCTCACAGGTTGCGTAAATATCATCGACCCCGATCGCAATGTGACCGTAAGCATCGCCTAAGTCATACTGCTCTTTTCCCCAGTTGTAGGTGAGTTCGATGACGGTGTGATCTGCTTCTTCGCCATAGCCGACAAACGCTAAAGTAAATTCACCGCCGGGATAATCTTTTTTTCGTAAGAGTTTCATTCCAAGCGTGTCGCAGTAGAATTTTAGCGACTCGTCTAAGTTTCCAACTCGTAGCATCGTGTGTAATAACCGCATCAACTTTCTCCTAGTAGGCAGCGATCGACAAAATTTCTAAGCGAAATGTCCCAGGATTAAATCTGGGATTCAACGCTCCATCATATTCAAATTTACTCAGCATCAGTTGAAACGACCGAAGATGTTCAGTCGCCAGTCTGGCATTTGGAACGGTCTTTGCCCGGAACACTGGAACCGTCTGGGCAAAAGGAATTTGAATCGTCATCCATTCGCCAGCAACAGTATCAAACGAGTAAGAATAACCTGTACTATCCCACCCATCACTATCACGGATGAGAAATTTATAGCGATTGCCGTCACCTTTGATCCGCAGTTCAACTCCGGATCTATTCGATAAATCAAGGGATGGATCAAAATTGCGTGTCCGAACTGAGGCAAATCCGCCAGAATTCTCGATCGAGACATTGCCTGTAAAAACAGCAACACCCCCCTCAAGACGGATGCCACTATTACTAACACCGCCCATCACGACATCATCAAGTGCCCCCCAAGTATTTTTCAAATCTGTTGCTGAATCGTTGAAGTCGAAGAGAACAGTTTCATTTGAGGTCAAAGGTTTGGGGCGTGGTTGAAACATGTTTTGTAGCCAGCTAACGACGGGTATCGCTTCAAAATACTCTAATGTTTGCACAAATCGACCAAGATCCCACTGAGCCATGATATTCACCAAATGAAGAGGCTTTCCCCTACTCTAGCGACGAAACCTTGATTCCTGATCGTGGTTTCAACTCGTTCATTTGTTCCTGATACTGCAAAGATTACGATGCTAAAGCAAAGAGGTCTTTGGATAGGTGCGTTAATTTTATCGATCGTGCTTTCGATCCAATACTTGTGAATTCTGAGGATGTTGAAGTTCACGTTGCGGTATTGGATTTATGCAGGCATTGAGAATTGCGTTAATTGGTGTGTTCTGCGATCCAATTTTCTAAATCTGCCAGGTTGGTGAAGTCGAATAGTGCTTCGCTGAGGTCTTCGAGAATTGGAAGAGATAAGGTAGCGAGTTGCGATCGTACACTTTCAGGGATTTCTTGCTGAAAATGGCGGCTTAAGATTCGAGTCAGCAGGATAACGGCTTCTTCTTCTCGTCCTTCTCCTCGCCCTTCTTCTTTAGCTTCTCGAATTGCGCGGGGTTCTTCAGACAAATTCAGTCCGATCATGGCTCTGACCTCTGCTCGACTTAGGTTTGCAAATTTATACACCAGAATGGAGGTGACGATATCTATTATGTCGTCTCTTTGCTTGGGTGTTAATGGCGTTTGTTCGATACGGGACAGTAAGGTTTTTGCAGCTTGGGGGGCTTCGGTTTCTTTTGTAATGGTCAAAACGAGTGCGGCGACTGGAAGCGGAAGCGATTCGATGTCTCCGATTTCGTCGAGAAAAATGCGGTGGACTTGTTCGCCATTGAGGAGCGATCGATGGGGGTGTAGTTTGGTTTGCTCGGTGTTGCGGTTGGGATAGATGACGACGGCTTGCCAGTCTGAGAAGCGGGCAGTGTTGCGGTAGAAGTAAAGGGCGGATTCGCTGAAGAGACGTTCGTAGAGTTCTTCGTCTTTTTGGAATTGGACTTCGCAGAAGTAGACGATGCCGGGTTCGTCGGATTCGGGAGGTAGGAATACGCCGTCGATTTCAAATTTGGGTTCTTTGACGGCAACGGAATCGAAGCGATAGTTGGCGGCGTTGGCAGGACGATCTCGAATGAGGGCAAAAAGGAGATCTGGCGACTGCTGGAAGATTTTATAGAAGAGGGGATCTCGGCGCATAGCTTGGATAGCATTCGGTCAATGTACTATCGCATGAATTGATGAAGCACGATCGCTAAATTTATCCGATTCCAATTGCTCAAAGTCCCCCAGAATGGGGGATTTAGGGGGCTGAAGCCGAATAAAACGCAGCAACAATTCCACATTCACGATCGCTATTTCCAATCGCCATGTCCAATCGCATTTCACAATCCAATCGATCGCATAATCCATCCAATTGCACGTCTGAGAGAGTCGATCGCGTTTCCAAATTTTCGAGGTTGCGTCTTTGGCTTGGGTCGTGTGCTGATGCCGGAGCGATTGTAGGGCAACAGTAAGGTCGCTTCGATTTCCTCGCGGACTTCGCGGCTGACGTAGCAATCGCTGTTGAGACAGGCTACAAGGAGACAGTTAGCTTCGTAGTACTGATTGAGAAGCTGTTTCTGAGCCGTAGTCAATTGCCAATTGTGCCCGATGTTGCGATGCTGAATCATTACAGTTCTAAGTCGCTCACTCCAATTCTGTTCATTTGTTTTCCACCATTGATCGAGATGTTCCCGGTTTTCTAGTGAGGGAAGTTGTGATCTAAGCTTTTGGAGCTTTTGTTTCAATTTGGGATCGCGGGCGAGGGCGACCGCGCGGTCGAGGGCAGCGCGGTCGAGGGCAGCGCGGGCGAGGTCGCGGGCGAGGGCGAGGTCAAGGGTGAGGTCAAGGGCGAGGCTGCGGTCGATGTCGAGGTTGCGGTTGCGGGCGAGATTGCGGTCGCTGCGGTCGATGTCGAGGTTGCGGGCGAGGTCGAGGTCAAGGGCGAAGTTGAGGTCGCGGGCGAGGTCAAGGGCGAGGTAAAAAGCTCGAATTGCAGCAGGTTTATAGGAAGCTTTTGAAGCTTTTGTTGAGCAAGACTTTTGCTCAACAAAAGTAAGCAATTGTTGAAGTTTCTCATCTTTCGCTAGAATGCCATCGATTTCTCGCTTCATTGCCAGCAAAAACTTATCTGCATTTCTTAGCATTCCAACTGTTAGCAAAAAGACTTCTCGCCAACGCTTTTCGGTGACATGGCAGACAATCTCTGTGGAATCTTCCTCAGCCTTTTCAATTCGTCGAGCGGTAAAGTATTCCTGAAAAGTCAGATGAGAAAATGAATAGATTCCGCGTGCCCGCTCAACGAGTAAGCCATGTTGCGATTCAATGGATTTCAACACCGCTTCGCGATCAAGTTGCAAGGTTTTCGGCTCAAGATTCGCATCAGGTAAGTTGCGAATGTAGTCTTGAATCTCCTCCTCAACAAATCTCTGCTTGAAAAAGTACTCGCTTCGCGTAAACGCATTAAAAGCAATCTGGCTCAGTAAGTCTTCTTTGCGATTGAGCGAAAGTTGTTTGTATACGACATCTCGTGTGATGTTTCGCTTGCCATCCCACTTTTTCAGTAAGACATCTAAGCCTTCTTTGTAGAGTTCTGCTCGGTTTGCTGGAAATCCAGCTTGTTCGCCGTAAACCAAGCACAGCAGAGTCAGCAAGAGGGGATTCGTTGCAAGTTCTTGTAACCCTGGATGTACTTTTAATGCTTTTGGAAACTCTGTTGCTTTAGTTGGATCTTTATGCTGAAACCACTTGAAAGCGAAGTCAGCAATTTGCTCCGTATCAAAATCAGCAACTTCGACCTCTGTAAAGCTCTCAAACGTGTATTCCTTGGCTGCAATCCGACAGGTCATCACAAATTGATTGCCATTGAACTGTAGCGAAGTCTGTTGAATTGTCCTTAAGACGTGTTTTTGATCTTCTGCTCGAACTTCGTCTAATCCATCAAGCAGAATCAGCGATCGACCTGCCAGCAAAATCTTTTTGACTATTTCAGAATTCTCGATTCCACATTCAGCAAATTGTTTTGCAATAAATTCGATCAAGCTTTGTCGCCCTGATGCTTCAGCAAATTCCTTCAATGTGACAAAGATTGGAACACGATTTGCATACAGGTGTCCTGCCTGACATTGCAGCGCTAACCACTTGAGAAATGTTGTTTTTCCTGCTCCGGGCTTGCCTAAAATCAAGAGTTTGTCATGCTTTTGAACTGCTTCTAATCCGGGGATTCGTTTTTGCTGCACTCTTCCTAAACTAAAGCGATCGAAGTCTTCAAAATTACAACCTTCGAGCAATTCCTCAATACTGCGCCGTTGATTTCCTGTGAGCTTTTCTAGAATGTTGACCGTTGTGTAAATCGAATCGATCGTAATCGGTTGCTCCATATCCAACACGCGCATCGAGCCACAGCGTTTTTGAATGTCAGAGCTAATCTTTTGGCGAACTTCTTGAACGATCTCGTCAATGTCTAAATGCGGAAATGCGATCGCATAACGAATCCCCGTCGCCACATTCTGAAATGCCTCATCCCGATTTTTCCATGTAGTAATCGGTTTACCATTCTGCGGCAAAGCTTGTAATTGGCTAAAAGGTGCTCCTTGCCAATCTACCGGACGCAGTAACACGGGAATAACGATCGCTTCTTTTGCCTGATGCCGCTCCATTGCCCGTCTGAGTTCAACTCCATAGCACTCCCTAGAAGCTAGAAAATCCGGGCTAATCAGCAGCAGGATAATTTGAGCCGATTCGAGATAATGATCAATTTGTTCAGCCCGTTCAGCCCCCGCCGGAATCTGTTGATTATGCCAAGCTCGAATGATGCGTTGGTTTTTCAGATTGCTGAGATGCTTCTCCAACTCTTTCATCAGCAATTCATCTTTACGGGCGTAGGAAATGAAAATCTCGATCGGCTGCATCGTCTGTCAGAGCAAAGAGTCGTTTAATGTCTCATACTCTAGCGAGAAAAATCAGGAAATTCCATTCGCGACTGAGTTTTGATTTTACGATCGCACATTTCACTATTCCCCTTGAGCGCGCTTCCGCTCATGCAACTGCAATCGGATCTGAGTATGCACATCCTTCGTAATCGGATAGAAATACGTCAACACCATGCCAATCAGTAAAGCAACTGTCGGCACAGGCCCGATCGACGATCGAATCGCCAACAACACACTCTCCGGCTGCACAGGCAAAGGAACTGCATCAGTCGGCGGAACATATCCCGCATTCCCCAATTGCTGCAATACCACTGCTACTGCAACTCCCAAACAAACCTTCTGCAAAAATGTCACAAAGCTATAAAAAATGCCTTCGCGCCGCTGTCCCGTCCGCAACTCATCGAGTTCGATCACATCCGGCAACATCGACCACGGAATCAGATAAGCCACTGAAACTCCAAATCCTGACATCACCGCCAAGGTATACATCAAAGTCATTTGTCCCGGTTGCAAAAAGAACAAGCCACCTTGAGCAATAATCCAAAGCACCATGCCTGCAAAGTAAACCCCCCGCTTCCCAATCCGATGACTCAATTGATTCCAAACAGGAAGCATGAGCATCGCCGTCAATTGCACAGCTAAAACGACACTCGGCACTGCCCAAGCATCATTCAACCGCATCACACTTGCAACAAAGTAAGGAATAATTGCTGCTGTCAGTTGAAAACTCAGCCACGAACAGAGATAAATTCCCACCACAAACAGAAAAGGCCCATTACTAAACGCGATTTTAAGCTGTTGCACGATCGGAATCGACACAGGCATTTCTGCTTCTGGATGCTGTAATCCGACCGCTTTCATGCGATCGAATGTCCCCCAAACGCACCAAAACAAGGGCAACACCGACAAAACACCGCACACCATCCCGATCGCAACATATCGGTCACTCAAATTTGGAAATCTAGAGCTAATCAAGCCGACTAAAATCAGCGACAGAATACTGCCCCCAATTGAGAATGCAAATCGAAAACTATTCAAGCTGGTACGCTCGTCATAGTCTTGCGTCATTTCAGGAGTCATTGCCGTATACGGCAAATTCACCACTGTATATAGCCAGCCAAGCACGATCGAAATAAACGTGTAATACCAAAACAATCCCCACTGCTGCGAACCTGCGTTATCGCTAAATTTCGGCACAATCCACTGCAAGAAGAAGAAAAACCCAAACGGAACCGCACCCGCCAAAATCCAAGGATAGCGACGACCCAGGCGCGATCGCGTTTTATCGCTCATCACCCCGACCATCGGATCGTTCACCGCATCCCAAACTTTTCCGATTAACTGCGTTTGCCCTGCCAAACTTGGATTGAGTCCTGCGACATCGGTTAAAAAAGGCGACAGATAAAAAATTAAAATATTTGCCGTAATTGCAGGTCCTAAATCCCCTGCTCCATACGCCACCTTCGTCTTTAAGTTAAGCTTTTCAGAGGCCGATTCATTAGCAGAATTGTTCATAACAGATCGCACAAGCCGGGTTAACAAGTTGTATTATTTTCTTCGGCTTCGGCTGCGATCGCACAAGTCGCAGAAAAACTTAATTCATCCTCAACTCTATAATTCATCCTCAACTCTATGTCGGATCTCTATGTCAGTTGGTCAGACTATCATCGCTTGATCGAGAAACTTGCCCTTCAGGTCTACAAATCTGAATGGGAATTTAATCAGATTGTCTGTTTAGCTAGAGGCGGATTACGGATTGGAGATCTCCTCTCTCGCATGTTTGATGTGCCTTTGGCAGTGTTGTCTACTTCTTCCTATCGGAGTGGATCGCGATCGCGCAGTGCGTTAGTCTTTTCCAAAGATCTCAGTATGACGACTCTGAATCTGGGTAGCCACGTTTTAATTGTGGATGATCTCGTTGATTCGGGTGTGACGCTGCAAAAAACGATTCCTTGGCTCAAACAGCATTACGGCTTCTATATCGAAGAAATGCGCACCGGGGTTCTCTGGTATAAAGATTGCTCGGTGATCAAGCCTGACTATTACGTCGATTATTTGGCGGATAATCCCTGGATTCACCAGCCGTTTGAAAAATACGAGGATATGAAGCCCTCTGATCTGCTGGAACTGGAGAAAGTGGAATGACGCTGCGATCGCAATCCCGGATTATTGCTATTCTGTAATACTGTGAGCCGTGGAGTTGAGGAGCGCCCCTCTTGAGTAATGCCAGTCAGCCGGGAAAACCTCCGCAAGATCAAGCACCGTCTTTTGATGACATTCCGATTGCTGAGCGCGAATCTCCGATTGCGCCTCCGGTTCAGTCTGGCTCGAAGTTTTGGCTATGGCTAGGCGGACTGGTGACGATCGCGCTACTGTCCGGAGGCGGGTGGCTTGCCTATCAATGGTGGCTGAGTCGCAGCATTGCCAGTCCGACTCCTGTCGCGGAAAGCCCACAGCCGAGTGACGCAAAATCTCCGGATGATGGGAGACTTCTCAATCATTTTGCCTATCCCGAAGCACCGCTAAACGACCTCGAAGCCGTTTCTGCTGATGGTGGAATAAAAATGCGAACTCCTGCTGCTAGAGCCTTCAAAGAGATGGTGGCAGCAGCGAATGCCGAAGGCGTAATTCTCAATCCGCTTTCTGGATTTCGATCGCTTCAAGAACAGCAGCAAGTTTATTTTGATGTCAAAGCAGAACGGGCACAGACCCCAGAACAGCGTGCTTTAGTCAGTGCGCCGCCTGGATATAGTGAACATCACACTGGATACGCGATCGATATTGGCGATGGCACGGTTCCAGCGGTAAATCTCAGTCCAGATTTCGATAAGACTCCTGCCTACCGATGGCTGGCTGCCAATGCGACAAGATTTAATTTTGAACTCTCTTTTCCCCAGGGAAACAAGCAAGGCGTGACTTATGAGCCTTGGCATTGGCGATTTGTAGGGGATAAGCAAAGCTTAGAAACCTTCTACAGAGCGAAAGAATTCAAGCAAGAAAATCCGCCTACCCCAAATCCATGAATCAAACTGCATTGAATCTCGTTGCGATCGGCATTTTCACTATGACGATGAGCACCTTGCTCAGTCCGTTGCTGAATTTTTCGCCTGCGATTCCTGCGATCGCAACCTTTAGCATTCTTGGACTTGCAACGCTGGATTCATTTCAGTGGCAAGGGAAGTTTGGCACACTCTGCCTCGATTGGCTTGCTCGGTTTTCTCCGGCTCATCGCGATCGCGTTCTGCGGCATGAAGCGGGACATTTTCTTGTTGCTCAACAACTGCAAATTCCGGTCGTGGGCTATACCTTAAATGCGTGGCAAGCGTTTCGCAAAGGGCAAGCCGGACTGGGTGGTGTGCAGTTTGACACTCAGGAATTAGAAGCGGAACTTCAGCAAGGCAAGCTCTCATCCCAATTGCTTGAGCGTTACTGTACGGTCTGGATGGCAGGAATTGCGGCAGAGCAATTAGCGTATGGCAATTCAGAAGGGGGCGCAGACGATCGCCAGAAATTCCGTGAGACTTTAACGAAATTACGTATTCCTGCGTCAGAATTGCCTCAGCGGGAGCGTTTATCTATTTTGAGAGCGAAAGATCTGCTGAAAAATCATCAGTCAGCCTACGACGCGTTAGTCGTTGCTTTGCAGGAGAATCAATCGATCGAACAATGTTATTCAGCGATTCAAGACCAATCTTAATTGCCGTGTTTAGGCTCTACATACCGCAATCGCTCTGCATACAAGGCAGAAAAGCTGAACCTGTCTCAATCTGAATCGTACTGTGTTCAATTCCAAAACGATCGTGCAGGTCGTGAGAAATCCGAGCCAGAAAATCTGACCCAGGTACGCCTGCAAGCATGACGAGATGTGCTGTTAAAGCGGGTTCTGTTGAACTCAGTGCCCACACATGTAAATCATGAATCGAGCCAACTCCGGGTAAGTCTAGTAAATAGTTTTGAATCGCTCGTAAATCTACATTTGCAGGCACACCATCTAATGCCAAACTGAGCGACTCTTGCAGCAAATTCCATGCACCGATTCCAATCACGATCGCAATTCCCATACTTGCGATCGCATCAATTGACTGCCACCCAGTCAAAGTAATGATCAACCCACTCAAGACCACACCCACCGAAACTAAAGCATCTGCAACCATGTGCAGAAATGCGCCTTTCACATTCACATCATGCTGATGATCTTTCTGGAACATCAAAGCTGTTGCACCATTCACCAAAATCCCGATCGCAGCGACAATTATCACGGTCAGACTTTCGACAGGTTTCGGATCAATCAAGCGCTGAATCGCTTCGATCGCAATAAAGACCGTCACACTGAGCAGCAAACTAGAATTAATCAGTGGTGAGAGAATCGAAGCTCTCCGCAGTCCGTAAGTATGACGTTTCGTGGGACGACGACGTGCCAGTGTATATGCGCCCCAAGCGATCGCAAGTCCCAAAACATCGCCTAAATTATGTCCCGCATCCGCGAGTAAAGCGAGAGAATTCGTCAACCAACCAAACGTCGCTTGAGCCATTACAAAGCCTAAATTGAGAACGATACCGATGAGAAAAGCGCGATCGTATCGAACGGTTGAATGATCGTGATGGTGATGATGATGCATTAGAATGCTGCGGCTCAACCTTCAAAGACTGTCTTCAGAATATCTGAACGTTTATTCAGATGTCTAGCCTGCAATGAAGAGATGCTGATTGTGTGAGTGGAAAGCGCGATCGCTCTTTTTAGACTAGCTTGAAACGCAATTATACAGTATATTTGTATTGCTTTATAGACCGGAAAAATGTACGACGATGCTTGTCGCTTTTTAGCTGAAAACTTCTCAGCGGACTTTGCGAGTTGGTTACTTGGAGAACCCGTTATCTTAACTGAGATTCAGCCTTCAGAGCTTTCACTTGACCCAATTCGCGCTGATGCTCTGATTCTACTAGAGTCAGACAACATGATTTTGCACCTAGAATTTCAAACCCGTCCTGACCCAGATATTCCATTCAGAATGTTCGATTATCGCGGGCGAGGATACAGACGAGATAAAACAAAAACGATGCGCCAAGTCGTGATTTATCTCAAGCAAACCGCATCTGACCTCGTTCACAAAACGGACTTTACCTTGGAACGTACGCGCCACGAATTTGATGTCATCCGTTTGTGGGAGCAGCCGAATGATCTATTCTTGCAATATCCTGGTCTAATTCCTTTTGCGGTTCTAGGACAGACACTAAATCCAGAATCAACATTACGGCAAGCAGCACAAGCGATCGAGCAGATTCCAGACCTTGCTACACAAGCGAACCTAATTGCCACCTCAGCTATTCTCGCCGGGTTAAAATTAGAGGATGGCATTATTTATCGCATATTACGGAGAGACATTATGCAGGAATCCTCTGTTTATCGTTCAATCTTGGCAGAAGGAAAAGAGCAAAATCGACGAGAAATTGCGATGAATTTCCTGCGTGAAGGGTTTCCAATTGAAGCAATTGCACGTGGAACAGGTTTGTCGATCGAAGAAGTTCAACACCTTCAACAACAAATGAATGATGCTCCACAGAACTAGTGATCGTGCTCTGCGCTCTTAGAAACCGCTTAGGACTTGTTGTTCAACTTAAGAAACTCCGTATTCAGTGTCAACTCACGAGTATGTATAACCATTTAGAGCCATTGAAGAAAAGATTGCGATCCCTAGAAATTGACCAAGTGCCAGATCCTTGGAAACGCCTTGCCACTTTCTCTACAGGCGGATTGCGCTCAGTTGGTTATGATCGTGAATCTGACAACTTGCTAGTTGTATCTTCACAAGGTCGAGGTGTCATTGACTGTCTCAAAGGGCAAAAAATTGTAAGAGATGATGAGGAATACTATGAGAATGAGACGTACCTGGAAGCTCAAGGCATTGGTATCTTAAGCGATCGCATCATTAGAATGGCTGGTTTATTTGGAGGTGGACTTTCAACTATTACAGAAGACGGTTGGCAGCTTGAATGCGTCACATTGAGTTTCCCAGAGCAAATGGTGATTTTGCTTCCCCCTAATTCTTATCTGTATAGTAAGCCTGACAGGATGACCAAAATATATGAAGACGCTGATATCCGAGCGTATGGGTTTTCTTACAGTGGTAAGTCATTTGTTATTGCTACACCTAGCGGTGTAACTATCTTCGCAAGAGAGTAGAGCGATCGCCCAAAACGACGATCGCCCCCATCTTACGGAACCGAAATCGCAAGCATTCCATTCTCTGGCAAATACTGTCGATAGCGTCCACCCTCTGAGAACACGATAACTAAGCGCAATCCATAATCCGGCTCCACCTGAAGATCCGCCCATGGAATTGCAATCTCAACACAACTATCAATTCCAACCTGTGCCCGACTTGCCCGTGACTGCCAGCGCGAATACTCACCCGCCTCTTGCAGCCAAACCGTCTGAGTCAGCAAATTTATCCCCAAATGATGGTGAAACGCATAGTTCAAAGGCGATTCCTTCGGCAAATCGACGAGCGGAATCGGACTATTGTGCATCGGGCGATTCTCATAGAACCACAGTAAATTCAACTCTGGCGGAATCTCTTTACCCGGTTGTACGCCCGTCTGAAAGTCCAAGCGAAGATAGAGATTCAAGTGATCTACCCCATACCAAAGGCGCTGAATCGGGCTACTTTGGTGCATCGTTCCGCGCGCACCTCCGACTTCAATTCGTCCCGCTTTATCCCAATCTTGCTCATTGCCGCGACCATCGATCATCGGATGAATAAATCCTTGCGGCGTATGATCTCCACGAGCTTCGTGAACCTCAACAGGCTGGCGAACATTCTCAGGCACAGGTTCATTCAGCGATCGATACAACGCTGCTAAATGCTCTCGAAACAACTGATCAAACATGGCATCTTGATTCGAGGAATGTCCTTCCCCAAACCACCAGAACCAATCCGATCCTTCTGCTGCATACAGTGCTTCCCAAGCTTCGGGATTGTTTTCTTCCGTTGCTTCAGGATGGTCTGCTAAAGTCTGACGCGCCGCAGTGAGCAAATCCCAAGCTTTATTTTTGGCAGGATCACCAATCCAGGTTGTAAAGCTTCCATCGACCCAAGAACCACTATGCAATTGTTGTGCAGGAATCGTTTCTGTCGGTGGATATTGCTCAATGAATTCTGAAACGGTAACTAACTTGATATCTGGATCATTGCTCAAAGTCTGGTAAAGCAGTTCTAAGAAAGGCTTACCGTCTTGTGGGTAAAACTCCCAACAGTTCTCACCATCCAATGCAATGGTCACTAACCAAGGTTGATCCGCTTGATCTTTGAGCGATCGCGCAATAGCTTCTAAATGTCCGACCAGATCCGTCACAGCTTGCCTCGGCTCCATCGCGCTGTAAGTAAATCCGATCAAATCTGACAACCGATGATCCCGAAATACGATCGCTAAATCTCCCGCAGGCGTTTCCAACCGATACGGACGATAAAGCTTCTCCGGCTCATAAACATTCCCCGTCTCATCCCGATGGAAGAAATGCTTCAGCGACCATCCCAACACTGCCTCATCCGAACACAGCCACTGAAATCCCTGTTTTGCAACATACGGCAAAATTTCAGGACTCACCGACTGTTCCGAAGGCCACAAGCCCCGTGGAGCACACCCAAATCGCTCCTCATACATCTGCCAAGCTTTATTCAAATGCCGAGGAATATCTTCTGCAAACTGAAAGCGCGATTCTGGCAGCGTCATATTCGGTACAGCTACCCGTCCCGCATTCGTATCTGCGAGCAGCGGCAAAATCGGATGCGTGTAAGGGGTTGTCGTCACCTCAAGCTGACCCGATTCTTGCATCTTGCGATGTTGAGGAATGATGCGACTGAGAATTTCTCTATGTTTCGCGATGATTCTTTGGCGATCGCTCAACGTAAACCCTTTCCCCTGCTTCAACCAAGCCTCAATCTCTGGATCATCCCAAAACAACGGATCAATCCACGCCAAATTATGCCAAGCCAGCAGATCGCTATAATCCTGTTCCTGCCAATTCTCCAGACACCAACCGCGTCCCCGTTCCTGCCGCTGCCCGTAGAGTTCTGAATAGCGCGGATGCGGATTGATTAAAGTATGCTGATTCGCATCAAAGAAATGTTCAATCACGAATTCCTTGGATGCGCGATCGAGGTTCTCTACAGGCGTAACGGTCGCGATCAAATACGGGTCAAGTGCCGTTCCAGCCACATAATCCTCAATTTGCATGATCAGCGACGGCACAAGATTCACCGTCTGATGCAATTTTGGATAACGTTCTAACAACAGAATTAGATCAAGATAATCCTTGGTTCCATGCAGCCGCACCCAAGGCAAGCGATATTGCCCCTCAGAAGCAGCATAATAATTCGCATCGCCACGGCTTTTATAAAGCGGTTGATGCTGATGCCAGATGAAAGCGACGTGAAGCGGATACGGCATAAAAAATGGAGGCTTGGGATAGACCTGTTCAGTTTAATAGTCTACCGCTTGCCCCCCATTTCATTTTCAGGATTTCCTTACAAAACCTGTTCGACTTCCGCGATTTCTGGAATCATTTCGCGCAAACGTCGTTCAATTCCCATTCTCAAAGTCATCGCTGAGCTTGGGCAACTGCCGCAAGCACCTTGAAGACGCAGTTTCACGATCGGCCCATCTAATTCCACCAGTTCCACGTTGCCACCATCTGACATCAGATAGGGACGCATTTCGTCCAAAACGGTTTCGACATTTTCGGGCGTAAGTGTCAAAGACATAGTTCACCTACTAACAACTTGTTGATCTCATCGTAGCTTTGATTGGCGGACTGTGGGGAGTGGGGAGTGGGGAGAAAGTTCTACTCCCTACCCCCTACTCCCCACTCCCCACCCTCTACTAAGCCACGCTCGCAGGTTCCAACAATCTCACATTCGCAAACGAAAATTCGCTCGTATGCTGTTCAGTTTTGATCGTCCGGCTGGTCAGAATGTAATACCCACCGATTTCTTCGTACAGGTCTTCAAATTCGCTTCTTGCGCCTTTGACTGCGCCAGTCTTCGGATCGCTGTAGATCGAATCGTAGCGATGCGAGAGATAGCCACTGCCCGTATCGTGACTGCTGAAGGTATTAATCGTCACGACGACACCATGAATGTGACGATGCACGAGGCTGACTTCGTTATTGCGAATTTTATAGCGATCGCCTTCTCCCTTCCCACCGACTAAAAGCTCAACGCTCCCATCTGGATCAGTTGCGCCGAGCGTAAATGTATTCTCGCCATGCGTCGCTTCAAAAGCCCGACGAACCCGATGCACTGCAATTTCCCAAACTTGCCCGTGAATCGCTTTCTTGCCTTCTCCGTCTTCAATGTCAAATACATCAAAGGTGAAATCAGGATTGATGCGGCACTTTGCGTTGTAAGTCTTATCGCCTTCGCGGTAGGTTACATCTGCGGTATAGCCCGGAAAATTCTCATCCCAGGTGTACCGATTTTCGTAAGCAGCCCGAAACAAAGCACGAGCATCGGTTTGCACAGTCGTCATCCTAGATCTCCGTTACTTCTCTTGTTCTAGTTTAGAGAATTTGGCACAAACTCGCTTGTAGGATTGAACTTCATCGAGTCGGTGCTGCCAGCAGGCTCGATTTAATCTGCTGCAATCATTACAGGCTCTTGATACAACGGCACTGTAAACGTCACAGTCGATCCCAAGCCTTCACCCATACTATAGAAGTTGACAACTCCGCCCATGGCTTCTACCAATTTCTGAGAAATTGCCAACCCTAAACCTGTTCCGCCATACTGCCGCGTCAGCGATCCATCGACTTGGCTAAACGATTGGAACAGTTTGTCTTGTTTGTCTAATGAAACCCCAATTCCGGTATCTGCGACCCGAATCTTCACCAGTCCGGGCAACTCCTCATCTTGCACGACAATTCGCTTTTTAATCACCTCGGCACTCACGGTCACACCGCCTTCATTGGTGAACTTGATCGCATTTCCCATCAAATTCAGCAACACCTGAAGCAAACGCTGATAATTGCCATACACAACAATTTCATCGTGCGTCTGAGGCATTTGCACCTCAAAACTCAAATTCTTCTGGCGAATCTGAGTTCGAGTCATCGTTTCTACTTGATCGAGTAATTCTTGCAAGCTCACTGGACTGCATTCGATCTGCATCTTTCCAGCTTCAATCTTGGCGATATCCAAGACATCGTTAATGATGTCCAGCAAGTGCATTGCCGATCGATGAGCTTCTTCGATAAATTCTCGCTGTTCCTGGGGATCTTCTGCCATCCCATCGAGAACCAGCTTCAAAAAGCCAATCATTCCATTCAGCGGCGTTCTCAACTCATGCGAGGTATTGGCTAAAAATTCACTCTTGAGTCTGGACGCTTCCTCGGCTTGATGGCGTGCTTCATCGAGTTCGCGGTGCTTCAGCATCAAATTATCATTCGCACGTTGCAGTTCAATCAACAATGCCGCATGAGCGATCGAGGTTCCCACCTGATCGGCTAACTCCTGCACAAAATCTAATTCCGCTTGCGTCCAAACGCGATCGCGATCGCACTGATCGAGAATAATCACCCCATTCGGCTGATCCTGATAATGGGTGGCGACCAGCAAGCGCGTTTGAGGAACATCCAGACTCGAATTTAATTCAATCTCTTCGGGAGCTTGGCGCACTGCCCGAATCGGGTTCAGTGTTGTCAAAGCTTTCTGGAGTAAAGGATCGCTCTGAATGTCAAACGTTGCCCCTTTCAATGAAGTCATGCAATCTTGACGAAATTCTGCCACCGACTTAATGCTCGATCGCTTGGGATCATAGGGACAAATTACACACCGACTGACATCGAGTGCCATGCCCAATCCGTCTACGGTGACCTGCCAAATCGTTGAGAGGTCTAAATTCTGGCGCGCATTCCAAACAATTTGGGTCAAAAGCTGCTGATAGCGATCGAGCGAATTCCCACGCGACAATTCAACTGCTTGCAAGGGAGATCGCATCTCATCTAGCTCATTCGCCTGTTCGCCAGTCACAGCAACGAGTGCCGCTGTTCCATTGGGCAAAATTACCGGACTCATCACCAAGTCGAAGAGAACGGTACGATCGCCGCACTCAAACAGACATCGAAACTGTTCGGGCGTTTGAGAGGCAAGCACTCGTTTCAGACGATCGAGATAGGTTGAACGAGAGACGGGTGCAAATGCGGCTTGAATCGATCTGCCCAACAAATGCTCAGGTTGAATCTGAAAATCTGCTGCCCTCTGCCAGTCGAACGCAATCAAAACTCCCGCCGCATCTTGGATCATCATCAACTCTGCAACCCTGGGTGCAGCAGAATCAGAAGCGGACGAGTCAATCGAGTAAGAAGAATCAGACAGAGAAGTAGAAAGATCCACAGAAGTGACCATTTGACCTGAATCTCGAAGCAACAACACCTGGCATCACAAACGCGACCCTAACCTAGATAGCCCGATCACAATGCCCGATCGCTCACTTCTTATCCTAATCGTTCCATTCCCCTCGGGGAGGCAAAGGTGGATTTCTTGGCAGCGTCCGCGCATTGTCTTCGTCCCGGTACATTTCGCTTCTCAACCACTGCCGCAACGCCACTTCCACCACTTTGCTTGGATCGTTCGTCAAATGACGGACTTGATCCAACAGATCAGAATCAATCTGAATGGCTAATTCGGTTTTGTGTCGATCGGGAATTTGAACTTTATCATTCATAAGGCAATCACCTTCTCTGAGAAGGTTGGTTGAAGAGTCGGGGCAATTCAGTAAAAATCACCCAGTTGCGATCTTTCCCCATAAAATGGATGTACCGTTTTTTACCTAGATTCATCAAAGTTTTAACATTTTTTCATTGATAGCTTCGAGGCAAATTTGACACCAGGAGAAATTATCGTAACTGATGTTTCTTTATTAATAGCCTCTCAAATTCTCGAACTCAGTGAAGAAAGCATTAAAATATCTTAAGCATCTCTTTTGTCTGAGAGTGCCTGTCCTTTGCTCCTGCACCTTCTGAAGTTTATGACTGACGTACCCGTCAACCGCATTCGCAATTTTTCGATCATTGCTCATATCGACCACGGCAAGTCTACGCTGGCTGACCGTTTGCTCCAAGAAACGGGAACCGTGACCGCACGGGAAATGAAAGAACAGTTCCTCGATAGTATGGATCTGGAGCGGGAGCGCGGGATCACGATCAAACTGCAAGCTGCCCGAATGAATTACACCGCAAAAGATGGACAGCAGTATGTGTTGAACTTGATCGACACGCCTGGACACGTCGATTTCTCTTACGAAGTTTCGCGATCGCTCGCAGCGTGCGAAGGTGCGCTCCTCGTCGTCGATGCCTCTCAAGGCGTAGAAGCTCAAACGCTGGCAAACGTCTATCTGGCACTGGAACACGATTTGGAAATCATTCCGGTTCTGAACAAGATTGATTTGCCCGGCGCAGAACCCGATCGCGTGCGCCAAGAAATCGAAGATGTCGTCGGGTTAGATTGCTCGGAAGCGATCATGGCATCGGCAAAAGAAGGCATTGGTGTGCCCGACATTTTAGAAGCGATCGTGCAAAAAGTTCCGCCCCCTGCAGACACAACCAACGATCCCTTCCGCGCTCTGATTTTCGATAGTTATTACGATGCTTATCGCGGTGTCATTGTCTATTTCCGGGTCGTCGATGGCCAGGTGAAAAAAGGCGATAAAGTCTACCTGATGGCATCGGGTAAGGAATATCAGATCGATGAACTGGGCGTTCTCTCTCCCACTCAAGTCCAGGTTGATTCACTTCATGCAGGTGAAGTGGGCTATTTTGCGGCTTCGATTAAAGCAGTAGAAGATGCACGAGTCGGCGACACAATTACCCTCTCGGCGAAGAAAGCTTCTGAACCTCTACCTGGGTACATCGAAGCAAAACCGATGGTGTTTTGCGGCATGTTCCCGACCGATGCCGACCAGTTCCCAGAATTGCGAGAAGCACTCGACAAATTAAAGCTCAACGATGCTGCATTGAATTTTGAGCCAGAAACTTCCAGTGCGATGGGCTTTGGCTTCCGGTGTGGCTTCCTCGGCTTGCTGCACATGGAAATTGTCCAAGAACGGCTAGAACGCGAATATAACCTGGATCTAATTATCACTGCGCCTTCGGTGGTTTATCGAGTCACTACGATCAAAGGCGAAGTTGTCTTGATCGATAATCCAGGTAAACTTCCCTCACCTACCGAGCGCGAAAAGATCGAAGAACCTTATGTTCAAGTCGATATCATCACGCCTGAAACGTATGTGGGGACGTTGATGGAACTCTGCCAAAATCGGCGTGGGGTTTTCAAAGATATGAAGTATCTCACCCCTGGACGCACCACGCTGATTTATGAATTGCCGCTCGCAGAAGTTGTCACAGACTTCTTTGATCAGATGAAGTCACGATCGCGCGGGTACGCCAGCATGGAATATCAACTGATCGGCTACCGAGAAAACGCGTTGGTGAAGTTGGATATCATGATCAACGGTGATCCGGTCGATTCGCTGGCAACGATCGTTCACCGCGACAAAGCCTATGGAGTCGGTCGTGCGCTTACAGAGAAACTTCGCGAACTGATCCCACGCCATCAATTTAAAATCCCGATTCAAGCCGCCATCGGCAGCAAAGTTATCGCCAGTGAACATATCCCGGCGCTTCGTAAAGATGTCCTAGCCAAATGCTACGGCGGTGACATCTCACGGAAGAAGAAATTGCTGCAAAAACAAGCGAAAGGCAAGAAGCGCATGAAAGCGATCGGGACGGTCGATGTGCCCCAAGAAGCTTTTATGGCAGTGCTTCGACTCTCAAACGAACAAAGTTAACACGCTCGAATCGCTCCTACCCAAAAAGTTGGAGCGATTTTCATTTGGGGATTGAAGATTCGGTGAACTCGATCGACACGAACCCCCCATTTCAAAGGCTTCTGCTATGGTGCTAACTGCAAAAGCTCGTTTCACATCAGCTCTTTCCGCTTGCTCCATCCGGATGCACTCCGCGATGCTCGTTAATTTAATGGGTACAATCTTGGCAAGCAAGAGTTGACTCAATCGTAAGATTGAGCACCTTGCAACTCCGACCCTCGTTCGTTTGCAACTTCAACAGATTCTGGACTTATGCGAATTCTTGTCACTGGTGGTGCGGGTTTTATTGGCTCTCACTTAATCGATCGCCTCATGAACACAGGTCATGAAGTGCTTTGCTTGGATAACTTTTATACCGGACATAAACGCAATATTCAACATTGGCTAGGAAATCCCAATTTTGAATTGATCCGTCACGATATTACAGAACCGATTCGGCTCGAAGTTGATCAGATCTATCACTTGGCATGTCCTGCCTCACCCGTTCATTACCAGTACAATCCAGTCAAAACTGTCAAAATCAACGTGATGGGCACGCTCAACATGCTGGGATTGGCGAAGCGTGTCAAGGCAAGATTTCTGCTGGCATCCACTTCAGAAGTCTACGGCGACCCAGAAGTGCATCCTCAAACGGAAGAATATCGGGGTAACGTCAACCCGATCGGGATTCGCAGCTGCTACGACGAAGGGAAACGAGTCGCGGAAACCCTTGCCTTTGATTATCATCGCCAAAACGATGTTGATATCCGTGTTGCTAGAATTTTCAATACCTATGGGCCTCGAATGCTCGAAAACGACGGTCGCGTTGTCAGCAATCTGGTCGTTCAAGCACTGCGTGGGATTCCCTTAACAGTTTACGGAGATGGATCTCAGACTCGCAGCTTCTGCTATGTCTCCGACCTCGTAGACGGACTTTATCGCTTGATGAATGGCGACTTTATTGGGCCTGTGAACCTGGGTAACCCAGGCGAGTATACAATTTTACAGCTCGCGCAAACGGTTCAGGATATGGTCAATCCTGAAGCTGCGTTGAAATTTGAGCCACTGCCGCAAGATGATCCGCGTCGTCGCAAGCCGGATATCACTCGTGCTCAAACGCACCTAGGTTGGCAACCGACAATCTCGCTGAGAGACGGATTAGAGCGTACGATCGCAGATTTTCGCAGCCGTATTGAAGCTTCCGAAGCACAATCTCAATTGGATGCGGCTAGCATCACCACGCATTAATCAAACATTCCCGAATTTCTGAAATTCGGGAATGCTAGCGAGAAATAAACTGACCTTTGTTTTGAGGAGTCTAGAGTTATGCGCGTTTGCGTTATTGGAACAGGCTACGTAGGTTTGGTAACAGGTGCTTGCCTTTCGCATATTGGTCATCATGTCATTTGCGTAGACAACAACGAAGCAAAAGTCAAGTTGATGCAGGCGGGACAGTCCCCAATTTTTGAACCCGGATTGTCTGAAATCATGCAGTCGTCCATTCAGTCTGGACGCTTGGAATTTACCACTGATATCGCAGCGGGTGTTGAACATGGCGAAATTTTATTTATTGCGGTTGGCACGCCTGCATTACCAAACGGGGAAAGTGATACCCGCTATGTTGAAGCAGTAGCCCGGGGCATCGGCTCAAACCTCAAAGGCGGCTATAAGGTGATTGTGAATAAGTCTACAGTTCCGATTGGATCGGGTGACTGGGTGAGAATGATCGTGCTTGATGGCATCGCAGAGCGCCAAAAGGCTGAAGCACAGCCTGTCCTCGCGACAGCAGGTGGCGGCGTGGATGAAGTCATGCCCAGTGCGGTGACAGGCGACTATGATTTTGATGTCGTCAGTAATCCTGAATTCTTGCGCGAAGGTTCGGCTGTATTTGACACATTCAATCCCGATCGTATTGTCTTAGGCAGCAATAACAACGATCGTCCAATCAAATTGATGAAAGAACTCTATGCTCCGATCGTAGAGCGTCAATTTGCAGAAGTTAAATCTGCGCCTCCAGTTCCCGTGGTTGTGACGGATCTCAGTTCAGCTGAAATGATCAAATATGCAGCGAATGCATTTTTGGCAACCAAAATCAGCTTTATCAACGAAGTGGCGAATATCTGCGATCGCGTTGGGGCAGATGTGAGCCAGGTTGCGAAAGGCATCGGTTTAGATTCTCGGATCGGCAGCAAATTCCTTCAAGCAGGTCTCGGTTGGGGTGGATCTTGCTTCCCGAAAGATGTCTCGGCATTGATTCACACCGCTGATGATTATGGTTACGAAACTCAACTGCTCAAGGCTGCAGTGAGTGTCAACGAGCGTCAACGGTTGATCGTGGTTGAGAAGCTGCAGCAAGCTTTGAAAATCTTGAAAGGAAAAACGATCGGCTTACTGGGCTTGACCTTCAAACCGGACACCGATGATTTGCGTGATGCTCCTGCATTGAATGTGATTGAGAACTTGGCTCGGCTCGGTGCAAAAGTGAAGGCATACGATCCGATTATTTCTCAGACCGGAATGCGTCATGGTCTTTCGGATGTGATCGTCGAAACCGATGCAGAGCGCTTAGCCGATGGCTGTGATGCACTCGCTCTGATTACCGAGTGGGAACAGTTCCTCAGTCTCGACTACATCAAGATGGCAAAACTGATGAACACCCCAATTTTGATCGATGGTCGGAACTTCCTCAACCAACCTGTGATGGAGGAAGCAGGCTTCCGTTATATCGGTATCGGTCGCTAAGTTTCATCTTCTCAACTCGAAAGAGGCGCAGCGATGCGTCTCTTTTTTTATGGGCAGTTCGAGAGCGATCGCAAAATGATTTCTAAATCTTCAGTTAATCGTTTTGCACCTTGTTTGGGATGGTCAGAGGCATAGACGATAGCACTCAAGGGCTTTTCGACATGAATTTTGACGGCGGTGCGCCAGGGGACAAGCGGCTTGCTGTATTGGATGGAGATCGGCACGATCCGAACATCTAGTTCTGGCTGGCTCGCTTCCGCTTGAAGTGCAAGTCGAGCAAGTCCCGGTTTAAGCGGTGCTGGCTGACGATAGATATTGCCTTCCGGAAAGATGACTAAGACTTCGCCGTGCTGAAGGAGACAAACGCTGTGACGCAAAGCGGAGATTCCAGGGTGACGTGTGTTGATGGGGAAGCCACCCAAACGTCGGATAAACCAACCTTGCAGCCCTTTAATCTCATCGGCAGTCACCATAAATCGCAACACGCGTCCAGTGACATCTTGCCCAACCGCATAAGGAACCATGAATGCATCCCAGCGCGATCGATGCGTTGAGGCAATGATCACTGGACCTGTGGTTGGAAAATGCTCTCGACCCGTGACTTCAATCCGACGAAAGTAGAACGGAAGCACAAGGTATCGCGCCAGCGGGTAAGCAATAGAAGCCAGCCACGGAAGACAGCGCGAGCGGGTAGATTGAACAATAGAATTTGGGATTTCCACGGGCGGACGAGCGGTTGACTCGGATTCGGCAGAACAAAGTCGCTCCTTTGCAGTAGCGGAAGATTGAGACAGAGGCATGGAAAGACCGGGGCGAGTCAATACGCCATGAGATTTGGAGGATTTTGGCGAGCGCATGAAGTCAATCAGAAGCATAGCAGAATAAAACTCGTACCTTCTAGGGTCGGTAGATGATCCTTATATTCCATTTACGGTAGTGGGTTTTCTCGATCGTGCGGCTCTATCAGAGGACAGTTCTAGGGGTGGCTGATTGACGAATTTAGAACGAATCACTGACTCTTTTTGCAAGGCTCCCTTCCTCGCAGCTTCAAACCCTAAGTTCTAAAATCGAATAACTTAGGTGTTGACAGTTACAGTTTTGTCGCTTATATTAGTAAATGTCAAACGCGCTGAACAACGCGCTGCGAGGTGTGCCCCCATCGTCTAGAGGCCTAGGACACCTCCCTTTCACGGAGGCGACAGGGATTCGAATTCCCTTGGGGGTATTAGCTGAAATTAAGACAGGGTGAGAGTTTTACTCTTACCCTGTTTTTTCAGTTTTCCGAATGCGGTAGCGGTGGAATTTGGTGATTTTGCAGAGTGCGATCGTATGCGTTTTGCAGAATGACTCGATCAATCCAGCGGTGATAGATGCGCTCGTGAATGACATACGAGTGCCCCATCATGCGAGCAGCGAGCTTGTAATCTAAGCCATATTCGAGCGAGCGAATTGCCCAACGATGCCGCAATAGCATCGGATTGAAAGGCACTTTGGCATCTCGAAAATAGTGATTTACAGACCGCCCGATCGCTTCATTCGGTCGATCAAGTTTGATCGGTGGCAACTGCACATCAGACAGATTGAACGCCTCAAACCATTCCGGGTGATATGCCCAGACCTGGCGCTTCCCGGTTTTGGTGTTGCGCTGCACTTGGAGAATGCGATCGCCGTCGCGCAGTGCATCAAAATCAAGCCGGAAGGCTTCATGCGGTCTAAGTCCATAAGTCGCCAGAATGCCGAGTACCCATCTCCAGCTGGGATTAGTGAGCCGTGCCCATTCAGAGCAAATTACCTCATCAGAGGGAACGACACGCGGATCGACCGATTCCGGAGAATACTTGCCCTGATAGCGCTTTGGGTCATAGTCAATTTGTGCCAGATGCGCGAGTTGACGAGCCACCATACAGGCACGTTTTCTAGACTTGGTGTTTGGTGTGGTTCCAATCACTAAGTCATGTAGAACTGTGGCTGTAAGTGGGCTTTCCATCGGCAATCTCTTCAAAATCTTCCAGTAGTCACCATTCCAAGTCGTTTCGCTGCTACCGCGTTGATAGAAGTCCTTTCGGAACTCCTCAACCCAGTGAGAGCAGCTTTCATTCATGCGGCGGCGATTCTCCAAATAGCGAGAGTTGGACGTATTTAGAGCGGCGTAATTTGCCACGTTTAACCCTTTCTGCGGTCGGAGTCGGTTCGATCAGGATTGGAATCGGCAATTCGATTTGCCTCCCTCGAGTCATTTGCAGTAGGGCATCACGAGCGGCATTGATTTGATTTGCCGTGATCATGCTCCCCTCGGAATGACCGCGATTTTCTCTGTCACTCGCTCGCGTTCCTGGTCTAGAAATTCTTCTAGAAGTGCAAGTTCCTTGCGGGTCACAGCGTAGTGATCCTCATGCCACTTTTTCAGCAATTGATGCTCTCTCCACTCGCCAGCTGGATCGAAGTGGTTGAGAATTTCGAGACACACTTGCATGTAGGCGATGCGATCGCTGTAGTCGATTGGCATCATGTCCCTGAGACCTCCAAAATTGCATCGGGAAGCGTAAGCCATCGCTCATCTGACATCAGAATCCTTAGAACGCCATCGCCGCCCATCATTGAGGCAATTACGCGACCTTGAGCACGCGCACGATCAAACCATTCACCGAAATTTGGAGCCGCAGACTCGCGCGGGAGATTTGGTCTCCACCCGTTCCTTAATGCCTTGAAGAAGAATTTCACTTTGTCCTGTACTTGCTTTGAGTTCTGGACTACTGCGATCGCTTGTTCGACTTGTTCGGCTTTGAAGGATTCGATCTGGAGAAGTTGCGCTTCTGTCAATTCAATTCCGGAACTTTTCAATTTTTGAAAAACTGGGTGGGTGGGGGGACTGACTGACTCAGTAGTTAGTTGTTTAAAAGATTGATCTAGTTGATCTAGTTGAGGAGATCCAGACTCCGCTTGGGTTCTGGGTTCTAGCCCTTGGTTGTCGCAGATCTGAGACAAGTTGTCGCAATTCTGAGACAACTTGTCGCAAATTTGAGAATTTCTGTCGCAATTCTGAGACAAGTTGTCGCAAATTTGAGACAATTCTTCCAAAACAATATAATCTGCAACCCCTTCGGTAGTTGAGATTGGGATAGTTAACTCCATTTCATCAGGTGCAGAAATCTTCAATCTTCCTTGACCTGCAAGCGTGCCGATCGCGCGGTAATAAGTTGCCCTGCTGAGGTCAAGCTGGCGGCAAATCTGATTGATGCTGACTCGAACCGAATGACCAATGCGGCGCGATGCAGCGATGAGATAAAAAATTGCCCCGGCTGGCGTGAGAAGTCCTGCTCGATAATCTCGAATCACATCCTTAACGCTGATCCGATGGTGTGGGGCTGACTTTTTGAGGGTGTTTTCAGTAGAATTACGGTTAGACATGATTTTGGTTCATGATTTGTTGATCAATTGGTGGATAAAAAAATCCGGGTAGGGGTGTTTGCAGCACTCCTACCCTTCGATCTATTGGGCGATCGCTTCGA
Source organism: Leptolyngbya sp. GGD (assembly GCF_026735145.1). NCBI lineage: Bacteria > Bacillati > Cyanobacteriota > Cyanophyceae > Leptolyngbyales > Leptolyngbyaceae > Leptolyngbya > Leptolyngbya sp. GGD. The sequence goes on along the minus strand of NZ_JAPQKE010000003.1, from coordinate 797,444 downwards.
TCAGCACTTTCTGACAAAGCGTTTCCAGATAATCCCAAGCCTGCTCCGCCTCGCTGTCTCTGAGTTGGATAATTTCGCAGTCGAAACAGAGTTCCACATAACTGCGGTCTTGCTGGATGAAGTGCTTTGCATGATTCACCCGATTTAGATTGATGAGTCGATCGCCCACTCGGATTAGGTACATGTGTTTTTGAGTCATAATGAGCCGCATAAGTTGAAATTTTGTCTTTGCGATCGCGCTCCCTGGTAGGCACGCGATCGCTTTTTTTAGGAGTTGCGATCGTGTTTCAAGTCCGCCCGTAACTGCTGAGCCGCAGCGATCATGAGGGCGCAGAGTGTGTCATTTGACATTGAATCGAGTTGGTTAAGCAGTCCGGCTGGACAAAGTGAGGAGTCGATTCTGTCCTCCATTCGCCCCGCGATCGCGATGATGAGATCAACTCGCTGCATGGGTGCGAGCTTTTCCAGTCGATCGCCGTAAGTTCTGGCGATATCAACAATCTCTGCTGAGTCCTCAGAGTCGCTGTGATGGTAAGTAATAGATTCGAGTTGGGTAAAAGGTCGGGTCGTTGAAGCACTTGCTTCAACGCGGGTATCAGTCATGTCAATCTCTCCTGATGTATAGGTGAGCAGTTCACTGGACAATGAAAGGCACACAGACAGCACAAAACCGACAATCGAATAGTTCTGCCTTGATGGGGGCAAAAAACCGCGATCGTTTGTCTCCGATCGCAAGCTGTCTGTGACACAGCTAAATCCCTCACGAAACCGTGAAAGGTGCTTTAACCAACGGCTAAAGCGCGGTTTTGTGCTGTTTGTGTGCTGTCTAGTGAACAAGAGTTCAACTTAGAGGATTCTAACTGAACTCTTGTTCATGAACAAGAGTTCAGTTTAAGATGAAAAAAACTCGTCAAGAATCTGAGTTCATGAGCCTGTTAAAACTGAAAGGAAAAACACCTGAAGAGGTTGCTACGGTCTTGGACATTTCTCCGAGAGCGGTTTACTACTGGCTTTCAGGGAGTCGCGAGCCACGATTGACCATCAAGCAAATTCAAGATCTCTGTTCTTTCCTTGAATGTTCTGTTCATGATCTACCTGTCTATTTCGGACGTGGCTCAAATAAAAACACTGAAAGCCTTACAAACTAGGCTTTCAGTGTCAGTAACGATCAACTTTTGGAGCGTGAAAAATGAAAGGTCAATTCTAAAAAACTTCTAGACCCAGAGAGAGCGCTAACTCTCTCTGAGCGTCGCCCCGTAACGCTTAAACACACACGGAGCTAAGCAATTATGATCCACCCCTCTAGGATTTGGAAACAAAAAACGCGCGGATCGGTGCAAAGGCACTGATTCCGCGCGTTTTTTGCTCGAATGGTTCACCTATCTATAAATAATCATGCCAAATCTAACCAAACATCAGCCAGTTCAATGGCACAGCACCAAACCGACCGATTACCCGGTCTACCGCCACAACGGCACAGACTATCGCCTGGTTCCTGACTCTGCATTGGTCAAGCTGCTCTCCGATAAAGACGGTTTGTTCTGGTTCGCAGTCGGCATGTGTGCCGTCGCGATCGCCGCCGTCACTCACGTCGCGATCAATCTGATCACACCGCCAGCTGCCGCCACGGGTCAGCCGCAAATTATCGAAAAACCCGTGATCGTCACTCAAGAGAAAGTGGTTCCCACCAACTGTCTCGCATTCTGCAATCGCTAAATTCATTCTGCAAATTAAGGAGCAAATCAAATGAGACTCGGAAGTTCAAACGGTAAAATGTCCAAGGTCAATCAAATCATGACCCCAAACGACGTGATGAATGTCGCCAGCGGCGCGCCTACTCCCTGGAATCCCGGTGACAGTAGCGAAATTCGCACCGAGAAGGTTGTCAGCAGACACCGCAACTTCACCCAAGAGGAAGCGGACAAACTGAGAATCACCGCCGCCACTCGCAAGCGTCAGGCGAAAAATAACCGTCAGGCTTATCAGGCATTGCGATCGATTGAATCCTCAGATGCAGCGGATCAATCCAGCTTCCGCGCTTATCAAACGACCGTGGCTCGCACAACTGCCACCAAGAAAAAAGCGGATGTCAGCAAGGCGAAGACGCTCTACAATCTCACCCCGGCATACGCTCAAATGGGCTACAGCCTGGGCGCGTCTCACCACGATGCTCAGATGAAAGTCTCGGAATACCAAGCGCTCTACTCTGACGTAAGCAACCGCTGGAGCTAATCGAATATGTTCAAAATGGCTAGATTCGCGACCCTATTGGGGTTAGGTCTAGCCATTAGTTCTTTTATTGGGCTAATGGCGCGCCACCTTCCCCCGCTCACAGTCGGATTATGGGTCGTTCTTCTCATCCTGCTCGTTCTCACCCTCATGAGTTACTTCGCGGGTCCACTGCTCGATCAGCACTTTGGATGGGGGGAGGACACCTCACTCGGTTTAGCGATCGCACTTTTCCTGGTATTCATGATTGGAGGTCTAATCGGATGGCTCGCTTCATGACCTGGATGCCACAAACTGACTACGGGCAACAATGGACAGTCACATTTGGTGCAGGTTGTTTTACCTGGTTTATCCTCATCTGCTTTGCCAAAATCTTGCCGCCGTCGATTCAGCTGCTCACATTCCTAATTCCGATCCTCTGTTTCGTTCACGCCTTGCACATTCTCCCCAAGTGGCAGAAAGAAGGACGCAGACAGGAACTCACCGAGTCGCTGATTGAGCGAGAAATCTCGCACAGCATGATGAACCAGCATCATCGCAACCTGGCAACGATGGATCTTGACCACAATCAGCAGATGCAGGAGTTAGGCAACCTCTATCCGGAGCAGAGTTCAGAGTGGGGAGTCACTCCCCACTCTGAACTTGCACCGCCAGAACAAGCCACCTACTTACTCAAACTCAAGCAGGACGTGATGCAAGCGTGTGGCGATATTGGATGGCTATGCGTTGAATATCTCAGTGGTCAAGGCGCGCAGTATGGCGATCAAGAAGGATGGATTTCAGTTGAGAAAATGCGAAGTAATTGGGGTAGAAACTATGGGCTGAACACCGAAAATCTACGTCAATTATTAGTAGCTTTAACAGGGATTCAGTTGGGTGAATGGCGCGATTCTTCGATGCGAGAATGGCGGCTTCTCTTAACACTTTGAATTAACCGGATCGGTAAATCGGTAAATCGGTGCGGTGTTCGGTGTTCCTATAGCAGTGCATTACACCGATGGCTACACCGATGGCTACACCGATACCACACCGGAGCTACACCGATGGCTACACCGATGGAAAAGATTGATCAACAAATCAGCGAGGTTAGTAAGAATGAGTAGCGAAGAAATTTCAGCAAGAAATCATTTCAAACTAGGCAAGTCAGAAAATACTGTTGAGTTAACCATCACCGCAACTTCTGAGCAGATGGCAGATTACTTTTATGATTTGATCGAACGGATATTAACTGAGGCAATGCGTACTCAATTGGAGCAGGATTTAAACAGTAATTGACTAATGAACTCCTGCCATCAAGCGCAGAAGTCCCTATCAAAACCCCGATTCTCTCGTCATAAAGTGGCATCAATGCTAACGAGAGAATCGGGGTTTCCGAATATAACCAAAAAGCGATTTAATCCATTTCTAGTCCAACTGAAAATTACCAGCGGCGATCGCGTTCCAGGTCTAAAACAACCTTCTCCCAAATCCACTGCTCTGAGCGATCAGGATAGCGCAATCTTGCTTGCCGCAAAAGTCGCTCAGCCATTGCCCGATCGCCATACACCAGCTGATAGAGTCGCTGCTGAATTGCAGGTTTTGAAGAAGTGCGCACGGGTGTCGCTCGTCGTGAAGGCGAGTTACTGAGTTGTGGTAGCACCCAACAAAGAACACAGATGATTAGGACGAGTAGGGCGAGTTCAAACATTGGGAAACTCAGAATCTCTTTCATGCCCTTTGTGGCATTGGAGAAGGCGTTTCTGCTGTGATTTGCATCATTGCAGGGATTAATAAGCCCGTAGCAAGGCTTAAATCAACATGAGTGCACTTAATCTTTCAACGCAAATTCCACCCGCGATCAACACGGTCGAAGAAGCCGCCGCCTGGGCGCTGCTCACGCTTCAAGCGATGAATCCACAAATGCGAGTTCTCGAAACCGACTTAGCAAATGAGCGTGTCGTCGATTCTGGAATCTTCAAGGCAGCAGATGGCACAACCCGCTTATGGATGCGAGCGAGCTTTGAAATCGATCCGGCATGGGCTTCTGACAACTCTAAAAAGCTATGGCTTCACGTTAGGGAGTTCTCACAAACTCAAATTCCAGCGGCATACACCTCGAATTAATTTCAACCTCACAGCCATTGTCTGGAGTGTCGCAAGGCACTCCTTTTCTGTTTAGGAGCTTGTCATGTCATTTAGCGAAGCGTATGCCCGTACTTATTTCACCGATAGTACAGGTCGGATTGATTACGCAAAATACTGGGATACTATCACCGGAAAAAATTACACCGGAAACGGAAGGAATCCTGATCCCCCACCTTCTAAACCGATTCAGCCTCACGCCGTCTCGCAGGGTTCCTATGATGCGCGCATGGCAGAGGCGCTGAGAGTTAATGCAGCTTTCGACCGCAACACAGGCAGAATCGACGTAGACCGCCTCATCAAGATGGCAGAGGCAGATCGCCGCCAAGGGTTCAGTACCAACGAAATTCAGATTCGCAGCAATGACTCGTCATCATCGATCGTCAAATATGGAACAGACCGCAATCGAATCAGCGCTCAGCAAAGATTCGATCAGGGCTTTACCTCTGCTCAACCCTTCCCGCGTGGACAAGGGAACGCAGCGCCGCCGCCCGTCACCGTCAATCGTGGCGGATTTGGCGGTGGCATGGGTGCAGCTGCGATTGGTGGCGCTGCGATTAGTGCGATTGGAGATTGGATCATCAGAACCCAAGGCAACAAAGCGCGGGATACCTTATCAGACTGGATTCGACAGGCGATCGGGAAACCTCCACTCACTCAACAGGAAAAGCAGGAAATTGCGCGTATTCAAGAGGAGCCTAACCCGTTTGAGCGAGCTAGAAAGCTACAAGAGTTTCAGCAAAGAAAAACACAGGATGCGCGCACTAGCTGGAAGCCGTGGGAGCAGGGAAAAGTCCAAGATGCGACGATTTACAACTTTGACCCCTCTGAGGTTCAAACATTTGTAGTGTTCGTTGTGGCGAGTCGCTACAACCGCAATACCGGATCGGTAGCAAATCCGGGCGATAAATCGCTAACTCTCAGACCGGGAGAAGAAGACACGAATGTTAGCAATTTTCAGCCGAGAATCGGAATTCCCTTATCGATCGAGCGTGAAACAGCGGATGAAAGTACCCCTCATTCGACTAATCCACAGACGATCGATGAATCTGGCATGAGAATTGTCAATCGCTTCTATTTGGTGTGGAAAAACGCGAATGGCGAGCAGATTAGGGAGTTGATTGGAGAGCCAGTTTCTACCGCTAGTTTATGGTTTGGTAATTTTCGAGTGCGATACAACTCCGACGCGGCAAAGCCCTTTAACGGCGGGGGTGAAGTCCAAGGCGATCGCCAAAATGGAATTGATCCAAATCTTGAGCCGCCGCCGTTTCAATTTATCTTTGCCCCGCCGCCGCCGGGAAGGCGAGTGACTGAGCCACCGCCACCGCCGAATCGAAGGCTTGAGCCACCGCCACCGCCAGAGCGAAGACTTGAGCCACCGCCACCAGAGCGAAGACTTGAGCCACCGCCGCCCGTAGTCTTTGCGCCACCGCCACCAGGTCAAAGAATTGAGCCGCCGCCGCCGCCGCCAATTAGACCCGGAATCGACCCCAAGCCCCGCTATGAAATTCGACAGGAAATTAGGACAGATCAGCGCCCTAACTTCGCTCCAGAAGTCAATTTAAGACAGCGCCCTAACTTTGCTCCAGAAGTTGGGCTAAGACAGCGATTAGACGGCAGAGTGACTACTGATTTCCTCAAAGATGGCAAAATCAAGCCTGACAAAATTCAGGAAATTCAAGACAAGGCAGAGCGCAGAGTTGAGCCTGATTTGTCTACTCCTCCACTTTGTCAAAACGATTGCATTGCTAACTTACAGCGAGGGCAACAGAACCAGAATCAGACTGTCACAGTCACAGTCGATAAATTTGTGACGTGGAATCGCCTTACAGGTCCAATTTTCGTAAAAGAACCTGTACAAGTACCCGCGAATATGGCTTCGTTTGCTCAGATGATGGGCGATCGCACTGCCAACATCAGATCGCGCTTTGGTTTGGCAGAGTTGCGAGCGCGGCTCACTCAAGTCATGAACACACTCAGCACAGCTGCATCGTTGCATAATGCCGCGATGCTGTCTGCAAACCTGGGTCAGACTATGGGCGATGTCGTTACGCAGTCCGTCCAAACCTTTGCCCCGATGTTTGGCGTAGATAAGACCGCCGCTGAAGCTTTTGACTTTAACGAAGTACTAGGTAAGGCAGTCAATGAAACGATGGAGAATGCGCTAGGGGCAGAAACCTGGAACGGGACCAAAGCAACCTTTACTAAGCTCAATCGCATTGTCACCACTGCGAGCCAAATTGTTTGGACAGTCAGATCGATCGCTGACTCATCCCGCGAAATCGCCGAATGGACGGCAGAGAATACCGGGAAGATTGGCAACGCGCTGAAACGCTTCCGAGTCGTGGGCGAGAATGCTTATCCCTGGATGCCTGAGCGGGTTACAGCCCAGAGCAAATGGCAGCAGAGAATGCAGAAATTTAGGGATGGTCAAGAAAGCTTAGATGATGCCGCAAGCTCAATTTCTAGCGTTGTGGGTGAGGTTCGATCGATCACTGAAGAAGTGAACGAATTTAGGGAGCAGAAAGAAGCCTTTGACAAGGCGATCAAGGAAGCCACCCCCAACAGTCGCCCCGATAACGACTCCACAAAATCCACGGCTGATCAGTCGAATGCCGCAAGTAAATCGCCCACCCTGCAACCATCCGACCGCACAAAAGGAGATGCAGAATAATGCCTTTACCGAACAACTTTAGCCCAGCTGAACACCTGCAAGACACCATTCGCCGCACCTATAACCCAGAGGTGCGCGAATGGTTCAGCGACATTACGACTGATGACCCGGATATCAGTACCCCTAGAGCAAGTCTGAGAACCGCTTGCACTCATGCAGAGCTAGACACAATGGATATGACTCTATCGAGAATGCTGCTCTTTGACATGCTGATTAAACAGCGATGGAATCAAGGCATAGTGAGCAGCGATCGCGATTTGAATTACCGCGTGTTGCGTCGCACTCGTCCACAAGTGACGCTCTACTTTCTGGAAGATTTAGAAGACGTTGAACCCGGTTATGACCCCGTTTCAGGCGAAATCTCATTTCGTCTGATGACTCAAACGAGTACAACCTTTTCTAATTCCGAAGCGCTCGCCCTTGCCAACAAAATCAAGACCGAATTCGGCACAGGTCAAGGGTTTGTGTGGCGCAAGGGTAAGGAACTTTGCTCTTACACCGACTGGGACAAAGGCTATCAGCTTCAACTGCTCACCCGCAATGAAACCGAAGCGCGAACCCTTATCGGCAAAGTGTTAGACCTGCAATCGCATACGCCTGATTGGGAGTTCTTCAACCGTATCGAAAACGGTAGCCCTTCTGAAGCCTTTCCCACCATTCCACCGAGAGAGACAATTCTGGGTAAATCCCGCCGGCTGCCGCGCCGTCGCCCAATTGCTGAGGTTCGATTTCAGTACGCCACGGTAAAGCTCGCAGGTCTAGCCAAACCCGTGTACTTATTCGACCGTTCTGGACGGTATGACAGCGCTTTGGTGACAAGCTATCGAACCTAAAATTCTAGACATTACTGGGAAAGGTTCAACCTTTCCAGAAACTCGTATAGGTGTTTTCGGGTGGGTAGATTGAGGTCACGCTTCTCACATAGCTACTCAATCTCCAACACCTTTACAACCTATGTCAACAGCACCGAGATTTTCCCGCGTTCTACGCGGAATGCGTGGCGCAACCGCTCGCACGAGATACCTTAACTACTTGCAAGGACTGGCTGAACAAGGCGAGGGAATCGGCACGAAAGGCAACCGCCCAGACTCGATTAAGCTTTACCTTGATCCCTTCGCTCTACCCCTCGGCACTGCGGTAAAAATTCAGTCCTCTGCCTTGGTTCCGTCCTGGAATCTGTTTAGCTCACTGAGCGAGGTCAGCAGCCGTGTCACGGCAACCTTGGGCACGAACACCCCGATCAAGATGAGTACCTACCGGCCCGCTCGCGTGGTGCGTCGTCAGCAGTCCAGTCAGACTGGCGTTGCAGCAACCTCGAAGCTCACCGGATTGAAGTACTTGAAGTACAACACTGAAAGCGCTTCGATTCCATTTGGTAAGAAAGGTTCAACCGATACGATGGTGGATGCTTTCAACGACATCGCAACTCAGGCGAAAGGGTCTTCGACGAACCTTAAATTCACCTTGGTTGAAGAGAAGGTCTAATCCATGCACGTTCTAGAGCCGTTCCTGCTTGATCTGGGACTCACCCCAGATCACAACAAAAGCGATATTGCAACTGAAATTGATGCTCATTTCACGATTCAACGCCTAACTGAGAAGTTTCTCAAGGGAGACGCGACGATCGATGAATTGGAAGACTGTCTCGCTCAATTTGGCGTAGAGCCAGGTGAGTACTGGGGCATTGTTGACGACAATATTGACGCTGTGATTGATCAGGGAACGGCTCTAGAGGATGCAGACACGATCATCTGGTTGCCTCATGTATGAGCCGATTAATCATTAATCCCGCTAACGGTACAAACTGGCGCTTACTCTATCAGCACCAATTTACGACTCAGCAAATCAGTGCAAGAGAGCGATCGTTGATTCCTGATACGGTGCTACCCGTGCAAGCAGAATCGCGCATTCTGGCGGCTAAAACCTTTAGTCAGTACGCCAGATCAACCTGGAAAAGCGGCGGATCACTCACGCCCCTAGTCGATTCTGGCGTTTCTGACATTGGGCAGCTGGCGCTTAATCGCTATCAACTGCCCTGCAATGGTGCAAGATTGCTGATTTTTCCGAAGTTCTCAACCACTTATCAACTGAAGTTTAGTTGCCCGTGGTGGTTTAGCGAGATCGCTTTGACTCTGTACGAGTACATCGGCTCAGAAAGCGATAGTACTGAAGACTTGATTCGAGAACTGCAAACGCAAGTTCAACTTTTATTCTGATGACCTGGACAACGATCGCAACGATTACCGCAGGACACGACTGGCAATCTACTCCAGTAATTAGCTCAGAGCTAGGCTATGTCAGGCTTACGTTTGAGACGGCTGGTGTTCCGGTTTGGCTTGCTCAAGTTGATCCGGATTCCACTGCTATCTATGACGAGCGCCGCATTACTGCGACCCCTCACGCCCGGATTCTCGAATTTGAAGCGCCCCCATTTTTCAGCGATCGCGCTCTTGCCCTCAGAGTGCCGAATTTTGCAACGCCCTTTGATGTTCAGATTGAGGTTTCTTCTATGCCCATTTCTCGTGGTGGCGCAACTCAAGTCACTGTAAATACTCCGACTAGCTCAAATGTCGTAGCTTCGGCTGTCACAGCTTCGACAACTTCTGTCCAGCTGCTCGCTGCAAACGCAAACCGAAAGAGCGCTTCTATCTTGAACAACGGCACTGGTATTTTGTATGTCGAGCTAGGTGCAACCGCTTCGACTTCTGCGTTTACTATCTCGCTCAACAATGGCGATTTGTATGAGCTTCCGATTGCCTACACAGGCAACATCGCCGGGATTTGGTCGGCTACGGGTGGAAACGCTTTAGTACGAGAGTTTGTCTAATGCCAGTAACCCGCGCTGCTAGGGCTTCTACTACACCGCCCACAATTTCAAATCCTCCATCGAACCCAACTAACGAGCAATTGAGGACAACGAGCGTGGCGATTCTAGATTGCTTGAGGAACGCAGGCTTAGTGTCTAACACAATCTCAAGCCGCAATACAGCGCAGCTTGACCCGCTGACCTACACGCCGATCAATAACGGAAGCTACACCTATCACGGCACAGCCTACACAATGAGCGCTTTGCGTGATGGTAGTAACACCGTTGGAATGATGGTGACGAATGCTTCAACGGTATTCGTACAAGTGCAGTTTTCAACCGCTGTCTACCTTAATCAAGTGCAGCTTTGGTTAGGGCAGTTCAACGGAAATTTCAATCATCCTAGAGATTTGAGCATCTTTGCTGGAGCAGTTACCAGCACAGCTGGAACGCCGCTATACTCTGGCACTCTGGCAACTGTATCCACAGTCCAAACGATCAACCTCGCTAGTGATACAGATTTCAACACCGCTCACACGATTTACACGTTTGTCTTCTCTAACAGCACAGGCGGCGTAAACGTTTCGGTCGGCGAGATGCTGCTATGGGGACAAGCAACATGAACAATATTTCAGCGATGACCGCTCAATCACTCCAGCCCTCACCCCTCCCAACTGCTACCCCTCCTCTGATGGAAGGTGGGCTGATGGTGGCGATCGTCGTTTACTTGATTAAAGAAGGCGTAGGATTTTTCAAGCAGAAGGATGCCAGCGAGGAAAAGCTGACGGCAAGTTTGATTGAGGATATTCGCAACGATCGCAACATCCATTTCAAACAGCAAGCCGAAATGCTGATCCAGCTGAAAGGCAGTCACGATAAAATTGCGCTCGCGATCGAGCGAATGGGTGCAGCTACGACAGATATTAATCTCGCCCTGCAGATGAGCAAGCGGACGGAAACTGAGATTTTTCACGCGCTTCAGCAGATTCAGCAAGAGATGAGTTTATTCAACGAAAAACTTGATCGCCTCACCACACTTGAGACAACCAATGGAAAATATGGACCTGGAGAACGTGAGAGCCGTTAAGACTCACGTTGGATTTTTAGTGATTCACTTGCCAGAAATAGGTGGCATTTCACATTTAGAGCTTGCGTTGGGATTAGAGCAACTGGCTCAAGAGTATCGAGCGATCGCAGCTTCTAGAACTGCGATCGCGGAATATCCTGCATTCACATCTGAATGAAGGTTGCATTTTTGACCAAGCGAAATTATCCCGATTGCTATGTGCCAATCGAGACAAAGGTTTGAAAATTGGTGACTACGGTTTTCACTCGTTACCGATTCGAATTCCCTTGGGGGTATTAAAAAAGCGAGGCAAGAGTAGCACTCTTGCCTCGCTTTTTAGTTTTCTGCAGTCGGCAGCAGATGGGAGTTTTGCAGACTGCGATCGTAAACAATTCACACTTTCCGATCTTCGGGTTCAAATAACGATCCGATCACAGGAAAGAGAAATCCTTTACCGACGAATAAACGCGATCGGATCTTCTGCGACCCAGCCTAATTTGGAATTCGTTCGCACTTCAAAATGCAAATGTGGTTGTACTGTACTCGGTGATCCGGTTTGTCCAACCTTTCCAACGACTGTCCCTCGTTTGATTACTTGTCCGACTTTGACATTGATGGTTGCCAACTGAGCGTACCGGGTTTGATAGCCCTGTTGATGATTAATCACAACGAGATTTCCATAGTTTCCCTGGTTGCTTGCAAATGCGACGGTTCCATCCCCGATCGCTTTTACAGGTGTGCCCACATTTGCTAGCAGATCCGTTCCACTATGAAAGACTGGCTTTTCACGTCCTGCTGGCAAGTACCATCCAAAACCTAGCGCAATTGAAGCGGTTTCTCCCGTTAAAGGTGAACCAGATAAAACCGGAGTTTTGCCAACTGCTGCGGGTTGAGTACCGCTATTCGGTGACCAGTTTACACCTGGGACAAAGACAACTTTGGGCGATCGCTGACAGCCATTCACTTCGTATAGGACATCTGCCCGGACTCGATAACGTGCTGCTAAATCCTTGAAACTCGTTCCCGCCGGAACTTCCACCCGAATGCCGTTAAAGGGCGGAATTAGGAGCGTTTGTCCAGGCGAAACTTTTCCCGATCGCGTATCGGGATTCAACCCCATGATCGTTGTGGAAATGAGATTGTATTTCGTTGCGATCGAGTCGAGTGTTTCGCCTGCTGCAACTGTGTGACGAGATAACCGAGACAAGGCTGGAGCAGGGCAAGCCGATTCTTGTGCTTGCAGGGGGGGCATGATGCCAAACCCTAAAACTCCAGCTAGGAACAACCCACGATAATACATAGCTTGATTCAATGATGCCGCTATTTGTTCGGACGAGTTTATCATCCCGTTGTTTCAGGATTTCTGTTTCGGGATTTTCTAAACCACTTTCTGTCTTAAAAATGGCACGAGAATTTCATTCACCTTTTCGTGCCAGTCTTCTTGAGGATAATGTCCGACTTCATCGAGTTCAACCAAGGTTGGATACAAGGATTTTGCAGTCTCGATCGCGAGCCAAGGATCACGCGCTCCCCAACCGATTAATAATGGCTTTTTCCAGTCTTTTAATCCGGTTTCGATCTCAGCCGTAACTTGCTTGAGTTGGAGATTTTGCAGAATCGCGAATAATGCCCGCCCCACATCTGAAGTTTTTAACCACGGACGACGATAGACATCAAGGTCAGCATCTTCAATCCGATATCCGCCTCCCCCTTCCAGGGTGCGATCGACGAGCAGCGGGTCTTGCGTCATCATGTCTCCGACGAGAGGAATGCTCATCTGTTTTAGTTTCCAAGGCAATTTCGCAGCTTGGAAAATTGGGCAGTTAAAAATTGCCAGTCGTTCTACTTGGTCGGGATGTCTGAGCGCGTATTGGATTCCTACGGAACCCAGAAAGCCTTGAGCGACGATCGAGACTTGCTCAAATTCAAATGCTGCAATCAAATCTTCGAGGACAGAGAGATACGTCTCGGGTTGATAAGCGAAATCTCGGCGATCCGGCATACTCGAATATCCACAGCCGATCCAATCTGGCGCGATCGCTCTAAATCCTTCTGCACCCAACGCAGGCAAGACATTGCGCCAACTGTAGCCCTGAGAGACTAAACCGTGGAGCAAAATGACCGGAGTGCGATCAGAAGAACTCGTCGGTTCGGCATCTCGGTAAAACCAATTTAGCGCTCCAACTTCAATTCGCTTCCCCGTTTCAGACATAATCCCGCTCTCCACAGCTTTTTTGTGAGCTTACCGTGTTTCGGGATCAACAATCTATTGTCACAAATCTATGACAAGTTTAAGAAACGGTAGTTGTTGATACAGAAATTATCTGGTATATTAGTCTCATAGACAAGAAATGACCAGGAGAAATGAGTATGTCCATTCAAGATCAAGCTCGCGCATTAATGGTTCGTCACCGCCAAATGATTCGCAACCGTGAGCAATCCATGTTGACTCGTCAAGCAAACGAAGTTGGAATGCCTTCGGAATCTGCCCAGGTGATGCAAAGCAATCATCATGGAAATATTGAAAACTACGATCGTAGTAATGTCGGTTTGAGCTAGTTGCTAAATGATTGTTTCTCTCTAAGCGCTCTTCAGAGGAAGAGCGCTTTTTAATTGGTTAATTTGCAGAGGTGGGAAGAGCAGCACTTAAGATTTCTGAACCTTCTGGCGTTACCAAAATGTCATCTTCGATCCGAATCCCACGGACATCTGAAAACTTTTCGAGTTGCTGCCAATTCACTACATCGCGATATTTTTCTCTGCGCTCTGGATCATTCAAAATAGCCGGAACTTGATAAAATCCAGGCTCGATCGTCACGATCATTCCCGCTCTTAACAGTCGATCGAGTCGTAAATATCCCAATCCAAATCGAGCACTGCGCGATCGCCCGGCTGCATATCCTGCTAGATCGCCCAAGTCTTCCATATCATGGACATCTAAACCTAGCAAATGCCCGATCCCATGTGGAAAGAACAACGCATGAGCATCTTGATCCACTAAATCTGCAGGTTGACCCCGCAAAATTCCTAAATCGACTAAACCTTCTGCGAGCACTTCACAAGCGAGCAAATGAATATTGCGATATTCAATCTCAGGACGAATCTTTGCGATCGCTCGATCATGCGCTTCTAGTACCACATCATAAATCGCTTTTTGAGTCGGCGAAAACGTTCCACTAGCTGACCAGGTTCGCGTAATATCTGAAGCCCAACCGCTTTGGGTTTCTGCGCCTACATCTGCGAGCACTAAATCCCCAGGCTGTACAGGATGATGATACTGTTCATTGTGCAACACCTCACCGTGTACGGTCACAATACTGTTATAAGCACAGGTCATATTGTGCGAAAGAATCACACTTTCCATGGCTGCTCGAATCTGAGCTTCAGTTTTTGCGCTTAAGGTGGCTTGGATTCCGGCTTGATGAGCTTCAACGGTGACTGCGATCGCTTTGCGAATTTCGGCGATCGCACTTTCATCGTGAATGAGCCGCAATTCAACGATGGCTTTCTGCAATTCTAAATTGTCAATCTCAATGCCTGAAGTGACCTCTGAAAGTGGGTAAGCCGCATCCGCTCCGATCGCTTCTGCAATCTGATCGCGCGTCGGCGATTCTCCATGCCAAAGCGCACTGGCGGGTTTCGGATCATCGAGAAACAGTGTTAATCGCTCACCCTCAATTTTGACGATCGCATCTTCTAAAGACAATCCTGCAAAGTAGAGAAAATGACTACTCGCGCGAAATGGATAGGTATTTGCTGGAAAATTTCGAGATTTCCGGCTGCCCGATCGTAAAATCACCGGAAAATCCACCAACTTAGAAAGCTTTTGTCGTCGAGCTTTGAGCGTATCAGCCAACTGATTCATGTTGTGCCAGAACTCCATTCAGAAAGATATCTGCAATCCCTTCTGCCATCTCCTTCATTTCATGCGGAGAACTTCCAGGGGACATGATTGTATCTTGACTGAATCCCGCGATCGTAAACATTCCTAAAAATACCCGCGCTACCAATCTTGGACTCATCTGCCGATAAATGCCTTGATCCATCGCGGTTTGAAAGAATGCCTCTGCTACGTCGGTCATTTTTTCGACGACTTCGATTTGAATGCGATCGCGCAAATCGGGGTGAAACTGCGCTTCCATAAAACAGACCTTGAATAAGTCTGCGTTCTGATGCATGTTCAACATCCTTTTTCGCATCACTTGAGCGATCGCTTTATAGCTACCCATTTCGCTTAACTCGGTGAGCAAATCGGTCAAAATCTCGATCCAGCCTTGGGTTGCAACTTCGATCAAAATCGCCTTTTTATTGGTGAAATGGCGAAATAACGTTCCTTCTGCGACTCCAGCTTTTTCTGCCAAATCCCGTGTAGTCGTCCCATCATATCCTTGCTTCGCAAACAGCTTCAGCGCTGCTTTGAGAATACGAGTGCGCGTTTCAGCTTCAGCTTGTTGGGGCAGTCGGTTGGTTATTGCCATCGCTTCAAGGAACAGGGCGGGATCACAAGTGTCGCCTGTTATTTCAATTGTGCAAGCGATCTCAAATCTCTTGCTTAAGTGTTATAGAGTTTACAGATTTCAACGAAATAAATTGCCGTTACTCAACCGATCGTCAATTTTCGCAACGTTTCGCAAATTTACCGAGATCGCGCTGAGAACATCAAAATCTGTTTCTCAGGGGGAAATCTATCCTTAGTATGAATATTCGAGGATAGACGATGAAACTTAGTGTTCTGCAAAATACTATTTTTAAGCAATCGACGGCAAGTTCTGGAGAGTTAGCGGATGCGGATAAAGTCTCAGTTGCAGGGGGGCAAACGTTTGAATTGCATTCTTGGAAAGCAGTTGATCCTAAGCATCTCAAAGTTGCGATGTTAGGGCAATCGCTTGGCAATCCTACAAAAACTGAGTGGTATGTGTTTGTAGAACATGTTCAACTGATCGACAATCAAGGTGCGATCGTTCCGATTCAAGTTGAGCGTCCGAAACCTCAGGTAGAGAAAGTAGCGCTACCTGCTCAAAAGCAATTGGGTGTGCTCTACAAGAGCCAGCTTGACAATGAGTTGAACCCGACGGGTGCTTGCAATGTAACTTGCTATGCGATGGCAATGGTGTACTGGCAGCGTAAAGGTCAGAGTGATAGCTTTATCCAGCTTGAAGATGAACTCTACCAATATATGGAAGATCATCAACTCTCACGACATGAGCCATCGGATTTAGTCAAACTCGGAGAGGCTTACGGCTTAAAGGTTGACTACACCAATCGTGGAAGTTTATATGATATTCGTAAAGCGATCGCAGAAGGAAAGCCTTGCATTGTTCATGGCTATTTCACAGGATTCGGTCATATTATTCTGATTCGCGGCTATGACGAAACAGGATTTTGGGTGAATGATCCTTACGGAGAATGGACAGAATGGGGGTATCGTACTGATCTGAGTGGGGAAAATCTGCATTACTCGAATGAGCTAATTCAATCGAAGTGTTCTCCAGAAGGCGAGGATTTCATTTGGTTGCATCGGATTGCCAAGGCTTTATAACGATTGAAGTCGTCGTCAACCGCAGCAATGTTGCGGAGTGGGGAGTGGGGAGAACCTAACTCAGGTTGCTCCCTATTCTTCCATCAAATTTATTGCGGTGAACTAGTAGCGAAGCACAAATTCTCTAGGCTGAAGAACTCTGAGGGTGAACAAACCGAGGATTTCGTTGAAGTGATCCACAGAGAGGGTGACAGAAGAGGGATAGATGGGTTGGATCGATCCAACTCTCGACAATTTGACGATTTTCAGCACGATCACGCTCATCAGGAGGTAAGCCGAGAAGTTGATTGAGCCGAGTTGCTAAAAGAACCGTCGAGGTTGGAGTATAGCTGCTGCAAAAGTTTTTCAGATTGGGAACGACTGTGACCCATAGATCCTGAGTCAAAATTAGCGATCTACCTTGATTAGGTGCATAGCCGCCCCAAGTTGCCCAAGTTCAACTAAGACGCGATCGCGATTATCCCAAATTAACGCTTTGTTGTAGGGAGTAATTGCTGTGAGATTGCGAAACACTTCTTGGGATTCCGGAGTTCGAGCATCTTCAACTGCATCCCAGTATTCTGAAGGCAACGGATTTGACTTGACAGATGTGTTCTGCGTTTGACTTAAAATATCCTACTCTCTGCAATCAAGCTAATACTACTGACCAGAATAGCTACAACTAGCTTCATCTGAAGATTGATAGCTTTGCTCATTAGATCTGCATCCCATATTGTCAATGTGCGATCGCGCCCGTTTCAAAAGCTACCTCACACGTTCAAATTTATTGTCTGTTATCTTGCCAAGAAACTATAACCTTGGCTGCCCGAAGGCATACTTCACTGTGAATCTGACTTGAGTCAGTGCTCTAACATACTGTTTGAGATCATAGTTGCTCTCCAGAACCAACTTGAGATTTGAAAAGCAAGACGGTAAGTATTCTTTGAACGGAATCATCCCTGGATTGTTTTGAAGTTTTGCATAAAGTACTTCATCAGGAGAAGAACTATCAGCTTTCTGATCCTTCTCGATCGTTTGATCATGCTGTCGATAAACAAATCCCCAAGCGATCGGATCGTCTTCCTTATTTTGCTGAAAAAAGTAATACTTGCCTGACTTCGGTGATTTAATCACCGAGACTCCTGAGTGATATAACCGAACTCCAAAGCTAAAATCAGAATTACTTTGAGCTTCAATCTGAAACTCATTCATTTCTACATCTGTAATTCGAGCTTTGGCTAACTCAAAATTTAATGCAGTCGGGAAGTCTTGCACAAGATTCAGCGGTACTCTACCTGTATTCAGTAATTGATCTAATTGCTGGCGAGACAAAGTACAATTTACCTGATTCGTATTGTTACTAGTTGCAAATTGCTGCCTGTCTGTCACAATTTTTGCTGCTGTTGATAGATAATGCTCTTTCAACACAGTATTAGCTGTCTCTTGAAACTGCTGTTCAGTTGGCACTCTTGAGGATGAAGAAAGAGCAGCATCAGTGTCGAGGTTGTCTAGTTTGCATAGTTCTCCAACATATGCCCCGAAAAAGTTGTAAAAATCATCTCCAACATCTTCCAAGTACTCATACTGATAGGCTTTGACAAAATCGTATAGAGCGGACTGCAAACGTTCACGAATCTGTTGCTGCATCACATTAAGATGACTTTTCGTACCTACAGATAAAGATTGATCGAGAAACTGTCGCTGCTGACTGAGTGCGACTGATGCTATCAGGTTTTTTGAGATTGCTGCGGTGTAGTATGAGATTTGATTTTGAATGCTGATGACATCTCTCATCGCTTCTAGCTTCGTTTGATTACAGTCTTCTACTGACTTTTTGAGTGCATTAAACTTGTTTTTGAGTTCATCAGAAAAGATACTGCTTGCATTGATATCATCCAAGGTACTCATGAGTTTCTGTACCTGTGGATTGTCATCCTCTACAGTGACTTTTGCAAAGACAAGTCCACTAATGCCTTGAACAATGTTAGAAACACCACTTCCAATGCCTTGAAGTTTACCTAAAGTCTCTTTCGTCTTCTCTTCTAGCGTTTGTTTATTCGTTTCGAGCTTCTCTAACTGATCGACTAATATCTGCTTGCGGGTTTTCTCGTGAGTTTCAAGTTCTGATGTTGCGGTGTCAAGTTGAGTCTGTAAGCGTTTTTTGGCTGTCTCGAATCGGTCTTGAGCAACCAATCTTAATTCATCTTGCAGACTTGCAAATTTTTTCTGCCGCTTTTCTTTCTCTGCCTCATTAGATGGACTTATTTTCTCTAAGTCTTGGATCTGCTTCTTCAGAGCCTCGATCTCATTTTGACGTAATTGATGCCAAGGCGATTGGGTATTGGTGCTTTCAATCGACTTCTGGAGTTCCTCAATTGAGTGGGTTAGTCCACTGGTTGTATCTTTAACGAGTGTATCTGTATGTGCGCCAAGAAATGCATCAATGTTACTTTCGAGCGTGCTTCCGAATCCTGAGAAGCTTTCACTTACTTTGTCATAGCTAAAATTCCCTTGGTCATCTTGCCATTCAAAATCAGAGATCGAGACGACTGTATCACCTGCTAAACTTAAGTAGGGCTGTCCGACCGGAACAATTTTTGCAAGACCCCCAATGAGTTTGCAAAATCCCTTGAGTAGATTTTGGGCTTCTTGTTCTGCTTCTACTTGTGCCTTTGCTTCGCGTAAGGCTTGATCTTTAACGTCATTAAATGTTGCTTGCTCTTGTGCTAATTGATCCGCTGCCTGCCGCAATTTGTCTTTTGCATCTGCAAGCTGTGTGATTAGCCCGACTCGATTGCCCTCGTCTCGGAACATTTTTCGAGCAGACTCTAGTTCATCTCGTAGTGATCTTGCAGTAGCATTCTGAAAGTCTTGTTGGTCTTTTAATTGCTCCCATTTGTCCAACAGGCGTTGGGTAAAGTAAAGGAGTGGTGCTGAGTTTTGATACTCTTTGTCAAAAATATCAAAATTAGTCGTTACATTCAGCCTGGGAACCCAACCAATCGGATTCCCAAAATAATCTACTAATCTTTTTTGCTCAAGATGCGATCGCATTGTCCCGATCGCAATTTGTAATGCAGTCAATTCTGAGTCAGTCGTTGCTTGAAGTGCATTGTAATAGGGTGCTAAAATCGCCTTTGCATCATCTAGCCAACCATTTCTAAAGGCATCGGATGCATACGTGATCACTGCATTGAGTGCAGCAGGATGAATCCACATTGCAGTACTAGTCGGTGCTATCGGGATCGGTTGAATTGAGCCATTCTCACCTGGCTTACACTGGCTATAATCAAACGGAGCATCCGTTCCTTTTTTTGCACTGACATCTTGAAGTACGATCGAAGGACTTCGCGAGGACTCAATGACATCCGTTTTGACAATCTCAATTGTTGCCCAGTATGCCGGATAAGGTTTTCCAGGTTCACCCCCCGGTTGTACACCATTTTTCACCCCTTGAGGATCGGCTCCCCTTTGTCCAGGATTGAGAGAACTGCACTGCGTCAGACCCTCTAGATTCGCTAAAGCATAGACACTACCAGCGTTTCCTCCATTGCCAGGTATGCCTGGTGCATAGGCATCTTCACCATTGCCGGGTCTCTTTCGATTTGGATCATCATCAAAAAAATCGGGATGGAGAATCCACGCCAAATCAGAATCTGAAACCCAATCTATACTGTGATAAGAGAGACAGGCTTCACCAGGAAAGTAAAATCGGTATATGTTCTTTCTAACAACATTGTCATCATAGGCAAAGAGCGTAGCGTAAACGATATGCCCATTTTTTAATGCATAATTAGCATGAACAATATCGCTTGGGTTGCTCACTTCACCCGCACTATCACTCTTCTGCGTCAAGGCTGACTCTGATAAACTTTCTATACCTTTGGGCCAACGCCAACTTCCGACATGCGGAAAGCCAGAGTTCGCAATATGTCCCTCAAAGCCCTCGGGCTTCACTGCATCTAAATTTTTAGAAGGTGAATCTGCTCCTGCTACAAACGGTTTTAGCCCGCCTGCTTCTGGTTGTTGTCCAGGTGCTCCATTCCCTTGAAAGCGAATCTTATTGTCATTGGGAAAATTTATACTGTTAACATAAAGCCAGATGTCGCCTGCATGTTCACCATTTTGCCCATTTGCGCACTGATAATCTTTTGGATAAATGCCGTTTCGTTCCGCTTCGTAGGCAGGAGTTGACCATTCACAGGGACTAGTATCGATGCAGCCCTCCTGCTCAAACTTGAGTTCTCGTGAATAAATTGTCACTTTAGTTCCAGGAAATCTTAGAGGGGAAGCGATCGTGACTGTGTCCGCATACATTGTCAACTCTTTGATATCCAGCACCGATGCTCCCTGATAGGTCATGAGTCCATAATCGTTCTCCGTTTCGCTCCAGATCAGATGAACCCCAACAATCTCAACTCGGCGCGTTTCCTGCTCGATCGTATTAAATTGCTCTTTGACCGAACTAGGATGTTCTGAGATGTGAATATAATCTCGCGAACTGGGATCAGGCTTTTGTCTCAGAGAATTGAGAGCTTCCGATTGCTTGACAACCTCAAGAAGTGTCTTTGGTGGAACAGATGCAAATACTCGACTTTCGTTTGACATAAGCGATCTCTACCTCGTGCTGTCAGGTGTGGAGAATGTTCTATCTGTCTGTATCAGCTATTACTACTTCAAGGGACGATCGCGAGAACTAAATCGTCCCAGATTTAATTAGGACGCTGATGAGGCTTCGAGTCTCGTATGCAGATCAGCGATGGCGGCTGCTAGCGTTTCACTGTTGTGACGCGGAATCGTAAAGTCTTTGTCTAGCACTTGACAGGATGCGAGAACTACCTTTACGACAGCTTTCACATGACAACTGACTGTACTTTGATCGCAATGCCAATTTGAAACAGTAATATCAACATCAAAGCCAAAGATTTTTTTGTGAATTGTGCCATTTCCGCTGATGTCGATCGGAATTGACCCTGAGCCTAGATTGGTATGAGCAATCAGTAAAACAGGGAAAGTACAACCTGTCTGGGGATCAGAGACAATCACGTCTACTGTGCCGTTAATCATCCCAAAGCAGGAAAACGGCACATCCTCCTTATGAATTACGGGAATCGCATCACTCATAACCATGCTCCTAATAAAAATCTACATCTCTCAAACACAGAATGCTGAAACTGATCAAACTATGAAGATGTCTTGAAATTTATCAATGATGCGATATCTCTGTCTTTACAGGAAAGTATGGAGTTGAGTATGAAAAGTATGATTTAATTCTGATTATTCCTCCAAAGCTGTGAAATCTTATGGAATTCGAGCAGGCATTGGGGATCGTCACGGGTGCATTCAATCGCAAGTTATCCAGATCTTTGACAGAGGTCGAAGTTGCTCTATTGTCTGGAGCGTGGAACAACTGGACTTACGATCGCATCGCTGAACGATCAGGGTATACACTCAACTACTTACAACGCGACGCTGGACCTAAATTCTGGAAACTTTTGAGCAAAGTACTAGACCGTAAGGTCAGTAAAACAACATTACGTGCTCGTTTAATCTATCTGAGTGCTCCAGTTCTGTCTACTCAATCTGCAAAGGCAGACATTTATACCTCCTGGGGTGAAGCAACCGATGTATCGTTCTTTCAGGGTAGAGCCGAAGAAATCGAACAATTGAGCCAATGGATCATTCGCGATCGCTGTCACTTGATCAGCGTAGTCGGCATGGGTGGAATCGGTAAAAGTGCTTTAGCAGCTAAAGTCGCCCAACAAGTTCAAGAAGATTTTGAGTGCGTCATTTGGCGATCGCTGCGCAATGCTCCGTCGCTAGAAACACTTCTATCTGAGCTAGTTCCATTTCTGTCCAAGCAGCAAGATATCGTCGCCAAGCCAGAGCGATTGCTTCACTGGCTACAAACACATCGCTGTCTCTTGATTCTAGACAATCAAGAGACACTTCTCGAAGCTGGCAATCGTGCTGGATACTATCAATCTAATTTCAAAGCTTATAGCGACCTATTTCGCTTACTTGGAGAATCGCATCATCAGAGTTGTGTACTTCTAACGAGTCGAGAGAAATCTGCGGAAATTGCAGTTTTAGAAGACTGGGATGGAGTAGTACGTTCTCTATCTCTGAGAGGCTCTTGGCAAGCATCTCTCGCACTTCTAGAATCGAAGCGCCTAATGGGCACTCCAACCGAAAAACGCCAACTCTGCGAATTGTATCGGTGCAATCCACTGGCGATCAAAATGGTTGCAACTTCGATTCAGAGTTTGTTTGATGGAGAAATTGCTGCTTTTTTACAGTCAGAAACTCCAAAATTTCATGGCATTCGCCGCTTACTCGAACAGCAATTTGAACGATTATCATCCCTAGAGCAAACTATCATGTACTGGTTAGCAATTAATCGGGAATGGATCGCGATCTCACAATTGCACAATGACATTGTACCTACGGTCATGCGTGCTAGCCTGTTAGAAGCTCTAGAATCGTTGACTTGGCGGAACCTAATTGAAAAGCGCTCTGGTGAATATACTCAGCAACCTGTAGTCATGGAGTACGTCATCGATCGTTTCATTCAGCAGCTAACTTCTGAATTATTAGCTACTCAAATATCATGTCTAAACCATTATGCCTTGATTAAAACGACCGTTTTAGACTATATCCAAGAAAGCCAGATTCGATTGATCTTGCACCCGCTGATTGAACAGTTAAACGCTTCATTTCACGGTAGAGCTACCCTGCTAGAACGGCATTTACAGCCAGTACTTGCGAAATTGCGGACAGCTCCTGAGACAGCGTTTGGGTACGGAGTAGGTAACTTCCTCAATCTTTGCTTGCATCTCAAAATTAATCTAACAGGGTACGATTTCTCCCATTTAGCGATTCGTCATGCAGACCTTCAAGGCACGACCTTACAAAACGTCAATTTTCAATTTGCACATTTTGATCAATCAACTTTTACTCAGACCTTTGCCGGAGGAGTCTGGGTACGATTTAGTCCCGATGGGCAACACTTTGCGATCGGAGATACCAAAGGCGGACTACACATTTGGCAATTTCAAACCATGCAGCCCTTACTCACGATCCAAGCTCATCAAAGCTGGATTCTAGCGGCTGCTTGGCATCCTGATAGTACAAGACTTGCGAGCGGAGTAGGTCCAATCGTTCGCCTTTGGGACACTCGCACTGGTCGCTGGCTGCGAAACTTTGAAGGCTTTACAGATTGCGTGTTTACGCTAGCTTGGAGTCCCGATGGTCAACGACTCGCTTGTGGTGGGCAAGCAGCAGATATTCTAATTTGGGACGGAACGACTGGAACTTGTCTGACCCGGTTAGCAACAAGCAAGCAGCAGCAGCGCGCGCGCTGTTGGATTTGGTCGGTGATCTGGCTGAACCATGGGACAATGCTAGCAGCAGCTTACACAGATTGCACGATTAAAGTCTGGGATATCGCTTCAAGCAAATGTATCCGCGTTATTCAAGCGCATGAGCACTGGGTTTTGTCTCTGGCACTACATCCAAGTGGTAGAATGCTCGCGAGCAGCAGTATGGATCGAACTGTTAAACTTTGGGACTGGCAAACTGGGGAATGTTTACAAGCGATCGCAGTTCGAGATTCGGTCTGGCGGATGGAATGGAGTCCTGATGGGCAAAAGCTAGCTGGGGGCAGCGATGATCATACTGTAACGCTCTGGGATCGTACTCTAAGCTGTCTGCAAGTGTTTCAAGGACACCAAAGCTGGGTTTGGGCAGTCGCTTGGAGCCGCGATAGTAAGACGCTTGCCACGGTCTCTCATGATCATGTGATGAAGCTTTGGGATACTCAAACGAGATGCTGCGTCAAAACATTGCAGGGGCATAGTAACTCATCTTGGTGCGTGCAGTGGAGTAAGGACGGAGTTCATCTGCTCAGCAGTAACACGAATCATACCGTGCAATTATGGAATAGCCAAACGGGTGAATGTGTTCGAGTTTTTCAAGGGCATCGCAAAGAAGTTTTATGTGCAGCATGGAGTCCAAACGAACAATTGATTGCGAGTTGTGGAACAGATAACACAGTTCGCATTTGGGATGTGCAGGCAGGAAAATGTCTTCAGGTATTACTTGGACATCAGCGATGGGTAAAATCGGTTGCTTGGAGTCTAGATGGAAATTGTGTGATTAGTAGTAGCAATGATCAAACGGTGAAGCTCTGGGATATTCATTCTGGACAGTGCTTACTTACGCTTATAGACCATCAGCACCAGGTCAATTCTGTGGTTTGGTTTCCAGTTGGCAATCGTGTTGCGACTGCCAGTTTTGATCAAACGATTCGGTTCTGGAATCTAGATCAAGGTGTCTGCGATCGAATTTTACATGTCGGTCATTCTGTTCATTCTATTGCGTTTAGCCCAGACGGTCGATTGCTTGCGAGTGGAGATTATGAAAGTACCATCAAGCTCTGGGATGTGGAATCTGGAGAGTGTTTAAGAACTTTGCACGGACATGCACCTGGACATCTTTATGCAGTCACTTGGAGTGCGGATGGAACTCAGATTGCGAGTGCTTGTACTGACTCAACGATTAGAATTTGGGACGTGAGCACGGGTGAGTGTGAGCAGGTGATCGAAGGTAACAATTGGGGAACATCGGTCTCTTGGAATCCGATAAAACCGTTTCTGGCGATCGCTTACTTTGAGCAACCGATTCAAATCTGGCATATGCATCGTCGCGAAACCGTTAAGGCGCTAAGCACTGAACGCCCGTATGAAAAAATGAATATTACTGGCATCACCGGAATTTCTGAGGCACAAAAAGAAAATCTAAAAGCGTTAGGCGCGATCGAAGCAGACAGAAGTTCTTACTTGATGCATCGCTCTACTGCGGCGATCGAATAACTCCGCCTTCTACCGGAATGACACCACTGCCTGCGAAAGGCTCTCCACTGCCCTGATTCCAGTTGAAATCACTAATTTCAAAACCTACAGAGCCAATCTGCTGAACCGGATTATAGCGGAGTGTAATGCCATAAGTCCGACGCTTGTACTCTAAAAAGTAATCCGTACTAATCTCTCGACCTGTTTGAATGTTGTAAGCCGTTTGAAACCCGATGCGAATTGGTCCATAAAGCTGCTGCGTGATCCCTGCATAGAGGATTTTATCGTCTGCAATCCGATCGAATAAGAACGGCGACAAACCATTGCGAAAGGCTTGTGAGTAAGTGACGTTAAACGCAGTGTAATCAAAAAACGGGCGCGAGAAGTTCCCAAATTGTCCTTGTAAACTCACAGCACCACTAATGCTGTTTTGACTTTCCCCGTTACTATAAGCAGTCGCAACACCTGTTACTCCTACACCCACACCAATGTAAGGACGAATTGGAATCGGAGAGTACTTCAAGCCTTGATCTGGGGTTGCAGGTAAAGCATTTCCTTGCCATAGTGTAAAGCCTCGACTCAAAGCAGCACTTGCTTGGAATCGTCCCAGACTAATGCGATTGTTCGATCGAATTGGTTCTAGTAAATCAAGGCGATCGGTGTCTGCTGTGACGTATTGATATCCCACTTGATAGCTGAGATTAATCCCAGTTTTACCGATCGGAACAATCGGTGAAAAGAACAATGCCCCAATGCTACTTTGAACGTCTTGGAAGCCGAGGGAATTATTGAATAAGCGATCGCGGTAACTTGCTTCTAAGCTTAAGGTATGTGTACCAATCAATTGTTGTGCTCGCAAGCTGCCTCGTAATGCTTCTTCACTCCGATTGAAGTCTAAGCTAGTTAAGACACCTTCGCCTCGAATCACAGTTCGAGGACTCAAGGGAGCCGCAAGCCGCGCCCGTAGACCAAAGAGATTGGCAATATTACTGCGATCTTGAAACGCTCTTTGCACGAAAAACTGCGGAGTGAGTGTGAATTGAATCGGCGACTGTGGGAAAACATTAATATCGCGTTCGATAAACAGTCCACCTCGATCTTCACCGTCATATCCGAAGTTGAACAAAGCAGGCGATCGCTGATTGCGATCGAGGACTAGCGTTCGACTCGGCAATGGCAGCGTAAACCCTTGATCAAAGACCAATCGGTTACGGCTGACCCGAAGTTCATCTCTGAGCGGTGAAATGCGTCTGAGTTCGGCCCGATCTGAGCGCAGTTCCAGTTCAGGCGGCGAGAATGGATCATTCGTGACTCGGATATTTCGAGCTTGAAAGCCTTCTGGATAAAACTCAATTTGAGCCGCCTCAAATCGTAAGCGTCGAACAGTTCCCCCGGCAGGTCGAACAATCGTTGATCCACTCGAATTTTGCTCAGAGCCAACATTAATCCGCGCACTGCCTGCTAGAGAAATGTTATTCTGCGCCGCAGTCACTCGATCGCCGACTGAACCCACGGGGACAACTCCCGCTGTAATGTTAGTGGGTAAGTTGGGATTGAGATCAGTTCCAGCCGTTGGAATAAAAATTTCTCCACTGGCTTGTTCAACGGTTCCTTCTTCTTGGATCAAGTTATAGCGGAATCGTTGCCCTCGTAGGACTTGATCGCCCCTAGTCAGCGTCACGTTGCCTTCTGCAACTGTGAGGCGATTCACGAGATTCACCTGTAAGCGATCGCCCGTCAGCAATGCGCCTCGAAATCGAAGTGAGACGTTTCCTTCGGCGGTGAAGATCTGGCGATTTGTGTCGTAGTCTTGGCGATCGGCTTTGAGTTCGAGGATTCCTTGGTTGGTGAGGCGTTCGGTGGGGATGTTGCCGGGAGTGGGGGAAGTGGGGGGTGGGGAGATGGGGAGTGGGGAAGAAGTAGGGGGTGGGGAGATGGGGAGTGGGGAGGAAGTGGGGGGTGGGGGGGTTTGGGAGAGGGGAGTTGAGGTTGCAAATTGCCAATCGGGTTCGATCGCTGAAATGGATTGAGTTCCAGTTAGGTCTTCTGCTTTTTTTGACTCAACGGGAAGCTTCTCTGGCGGAGCGGTTTGAGCAAGCTCGATCGCTAGGTTGGGCTTCTGCGTAGGGGCAGGGGCAGGTTGAACAATCGCAGGAGGTTGAACCAGATAAGGCATAGTCTTAGAAATACGACTCGGAACAGAAGGCAGACGGCAGCATTGGCACTTTAACGGATTGACGGGAATTTCGGCAAATTGATTCCACGAGTTCGGTTAGAGCCTTGTAGGTTTTAGAGATTGATCGATAGTAATGTCGATCGCGCATCGCTCTTGCGGCATTGACTGAAAAAAAAAGGGCAGATGTCTGCCCTCTTCATTCTCAAAATCGAGAATGGATTATTCTAAATCACGGCGGTTGGGGTTGCGCGAGGGGTCGTTCGAGAGAAATCCAAAGACGAACAGACCGATAAAGAAGAAGACCGTGATATAGACAACGATTTTGAGTGTGATCATATGAATGACTCCAAACTGGTTGGGCGGGGTTTGAAATTAGTCCCTTTATCTTACAGGAGGACGGGATCGTTGTTAATTGCGCTCGCGGAGCCAATGCCAGAAGGCAATGATTCTTTCCTCGATCCAAAGCACCAAATTGTCCAGCCATTTGAGAATTTTTTGCCAACGGCTCAGGATGTATTCGACCTCAGTCGCCGGGGTTTCAATCCAATCAAATGCTGTCTCTACTTGAGTCCGTTCGACCCGTCTTACCGCAGGTACAGATGCTTTTTGAGTCGTTGCCAGTTCGGTGGGTGTGCCAAAATCGAGCGGCTGTGCGGACTCGATCGACACTTGGGTGATTCGGGTTTCGATGCGGCTTAAGCTTGCAGCGCGCTGTTTGGGTTTCGATCGCAGAATGATTTTTCCAGAAAATCTTCTCAGATGGCGCTGAACATGCTCGAAGAGCGATTCTGTAAACGATGGAGCTTGATTCGGCATCAACACTCCATTAAATGCAGCCGAGCCTTCTAAGATCTGAATTTCGCTGACAGCTTGATTCGGCAACGCCCCACCAAAGACATCGGTAAAGCTTAACCAAGGCGAGGAGTCCACCGTGTCTGACAAAGCACCATTTGCTGTCGCCAAGCGAGGCTTGTTGCCAAAGAAATAGTGAATGGCTGCCCAGATTAACGCTTCTAAATCAGCTAAGTTCGGAGCTTGAGCAAACCAAGTGGTGACTGCTTTGCGGCTCGGAGGCGTGGGAATCAGTCCGGTGGGATTCCAAGCCGACAGTGGAACATTCGGAACAAACCAGGTGAGTTCTGCCACTTCGACGAGTTCTGATTCGTTGAACAGGTTGGCAGCGATCGCAACTGGGCTAGTCTGCACCCAAGCCATTAATTGCCGGAAGACTCGAATCGGAGCTAGTAAAGTTTCTCGATCTTCGGGCAGGGATAAGGGAGCGGATTTGAGATACAGCTTCCGCCGCCATTGCCAGTAGCGGGCGAGTTCGAGTCGGATGCGCTGTCCGATCTGACGCTGTTGTTCTGGAGTGAGAATGTCGAAGATGACATTATCTTCGAGAATCAAAACGATTTTTTGGGTATCAACGGTACAAGCGATCGCGGTAATTTGATACGGATTCGAGACAATTAGGGCTTCTTCGTCGCGACGGAACAAGAATCGTCCAATTACGACGAGTGGATGCCGTTCTTTGAGAACGGGAAGATTGCCGCCGCTGACTAAGGCGCGTTTGACAGCGACCAGAACATTTTGAATCGGCGCATCGCTGAGGTTGTTGTCGGGGTCGATCGCGATTTCCTCTCGACTCATCTTCAAGCGTAATACTGTTTTTTCCACTCGTTGCCCGATTTGCTGCCCAACGTAGCGTGTGCCCTGGAAGAGGGCGTAGACCGGATACAGCAAAATTTGAGTGCCCCAAATTGCAGCAAGTTTGGCGTGCCGCAATAAGGTACTCGTCTTGTCCGCAAATTTCTGAGTCTTTTGCGTGACAAAGTTAAACAATTGGCTTTGATAGCGTTGAGAGGTCATAAACTGAGGACGATCGTAACAATCGCGATTTTCCACCCCAATATCATATCGGTATGGTTGAATTTGTCACTTCTTTTATTGAGCGTTTGAGAAATTTAGTTCAAGCAGATGCGATCGAGCATTGGCTCGTCTGCGAAACGGATTGTACGATCGCAGATTTATCGACACAATCTTTTACAAAACTTGAGCTGAATGAGAAACGCTATTTAGTGTGGGAGAAGGGGCGAAAGGTTCGCTGGTTCTATCAAGAGTTTAGCGTGCCGGAAGACTTAGCAGGCTATCCCTTAGAAGGGTTAACGCTGCGGTTGGCATTAACCTGGTGGGCGGAACTGGCTGAAGTCTTTGTGAATGGGCAGAAGGTTCAGGAAGGGGATTTATTTGATCATTCTTGTCGGATTGTGTTGAGTTCTGCCACAGTTCCAGGCGAGAAGATTGCAGTTGCGATTCGATTGGTCAGTCCGGGACATGACATTGGCGGATTGATGCGATCGCGTCTAATTTACGAGTCGAATTACGACGAGATCGATCCGGGCTTTGTCGCGGATGAATTGGAAGTAATTCAGAGCTATGTTGAAGCGTTTGAGTTAGACAAGCTTGAATTTGAATTGGATTGGCAGGTTAGTAACCGATCGCAGTTTCATCAATCTCTAGAAGTACTAAGAAATTCACTTTTACCATTTAGTACCCAAATCAAACAACATACGATTTACCTTCTCGGTCATGCTCATTTAGATATGGCTTGGCTTTGGGATGTGGAAGAAACATGGAGAGCCGCAGAACGTACCTTTGTTTCGGTACTCAATTTGCAGAAAGACTTTCCTGAGCTGACGTTTTGCCATACGACTCCTGCTTTATTTGAATGGGTTGAACAGAATCGACCGGAGCTATTTGCTCAGATTCAAGCACAAGTGAAAGCTGGAACTTGGGAAATCGTTGGCGGCATGTGGGTTGAGCCAGAGATGAATCTGATCAATGCAGAATCGATCGCGCGTCATCTCTTGTATGGTCAACGGTACTGTCAAGAAAAGTTTGGTGAAATCTGCCGAGTCGCATGGCTGCCGGATACCTTTGGCTTCAATTGGCAAACGCCACAGTTTTTGAAGCTAGCAGGCATTGATTACTTTGTGACACAAAAGCTGCGCTGGAATGATACAACGCGATTTCCTTACGAATGGTTTAACTGGCAAGCACCGGATGGTAGCCAAGTAAAGAGTTTGATGTCTTCGCCGATCGGGGAAGGAATTGATCCGATCAAAATGGCACAGTTTGCTTGGGATTGGGTGAAGAAAACGGGTCAACCTCATGCACTGTGGTTGTTCGGTGTAGGCGATCATGGCGGAGGTCCCACACGCGACATGTTGGAAATTGCAGAGCGGTGGAAGCGATCGCCGTTCTTTCCAAAGCTAGAATTTACCACCGCATTGAAGTACTTAGAAAGCCTAGAAGCTCCAAAAGACGCTTGGAATGATGAGCTTTATTTAGAATTCCATCGGGGCTGCTATACAACACATGGCGATCAGAAAAGTTTTAATCGCTGGCTTGAATCGCTTCTAAAAGAGACTGAGCTTTGGTCTGCATTTGCAGCAATTACAAAAGATGAATCTTATCCAAAGCTAGACATGGAAGATATTTGGAAAGCAGTTTTATTTAATCAATTTCATGACATTTTACCAGGAACATCAATTCGTGAGGTTTTTGAAACAGCGGTAGAAACCTGGGAGTATGAATCTTACAACTGTATGGAGCTTGATGTGGTAGCACGGAGACTACTCTCAGGTTGTGTTCGGGTTTCAAATCTACCTCATCTAGAAGCAAAATTGATTATTGTTTTCAACCCATCAAATTGGAGGCGAGATCAATTTATTAGTGTCAAACCACTTCATGAAAACATAGCCTTTACTGACACAGATAAAAATCGATTGCACTGGCAGGTTGCTGATTTGGAAGGGAATTGGCTCGAAGAACAAAATCATTTCTATTCAAGTTCAGACATACAATCGTATGAAATTACTTTCTTAGCTAAGGATATCCCAGGAATAGGATATCGATGCTTCTGGCTTTGTCCACTTGAAACTGAAGCTGAAATCCTTCCAGAATTACCTAAATCATCAATTCTTGAAAATCAATTTCTACGAGTTACCGTCAATTTAGAGACTGGTAATCTAGATAGTATTTTTGATAAACAAAACCAACGAGAAATTCTTAGTGAGCCTGGAAACCAACTTCAAGCATTTCAAGATGAAGGACAATATTGGGATGCTTGGAATATTGATCCGAAATATTCAGATTATGCTTTGTCGTCTCCCAAACTTATAGAAGTTAAATTGGGCGAAACACATCTCTCAAATGGCTGTTATCGACCTTTACGAGCTTTTCGATCGCAGATCTCCGTCACCCGGCAAATCGGAGAATCTACTTTTGAACAAATTTACATTCTTGGGCAAGATTCACCCTTTCTCGAAATTCATAATTTTGTTGATTGGCGAGAACGTCATGTTCTAGTCAAAGCTGCGTTTCCACTCAATATTGAATCGAGCAGTGCAACTTATGAAATTGCAGCAGGCGCGATCGACAGAACCACAATTCCCCAAACCAAAGCCGAAAAAGCAAAATGGGAAGTCTCCGCACTCAGCTGGGCAGATTTGAGCGATGAAAATTATGGAGTTAGCATTCTCAGCGAATCAAAGCACGGCTATGATTGCACGTCTAATCAAATTCGACTTACATTGCTACGCGGCTCAGAATTCCCCGATCCAGAAGCCGATTTAGGATACTGCGAATTTAGCTATGCAATCTATCCGCACGCTGGAAACTGGAAAGAAGCCCAAACGGTTCGCAAAGCAGCAGAATTCTGCAACCCAATGCAAGCGATCGTGCTCGACAAAATCCCCGAAAACGGCACACTTCCCCCCGTTCATTCATTCCTCGATCTAGGAGCAGACAATCTCATTCTCTCCAGCCTGAAGCAATCCGAAGACAATCGGGGCGAGTATATTTTGCGCTGCTACGAATGCCACGGCGAACCCGCAGAACTCAACTTAAAAGGCGACTTCGAGATCGTTGAATCCGTTGATTTACTCGAAAGACCGATCAACACACCCAACAAAATCGAACCCTGGCAAATTCGGTCTTATCGAATCAGAAGGAAAGCATAACAATGTCTAGCTCTACTGCAAATCGGAAGAATCAGACTGGAATTCTTTCTCGTACTTTGCGATCGCGTCTTCAACCACTTCAGCACCAACATCGGTAAGGTCTGATTTGGAGTAAATCGTAACCAGAATGATCAAGTCACCTGCTTTGAGATAGTAAATTACTCGGTAGCCGCCGCTCTTTCCTTTCTGAACATCACGATTCTTTAAACGAACTTTGAAAACCGTGTATTTGACTCCAGAAATACGATCGCCAGGAAGCTCGCCTGCCTGAAGTTGATCAATCAGCGGTTGAAGATCAGATCGAACGTGACGATACGATTTAGCAAGAGCGCGTAAGTCTCGTTTGAAACGGGGAGCAAGTTCAATCCGAACAAAAGGCAAATCAGTCGGCATCAATTCCATCCCACATCTGCGACAGCGGAATCGTCTGCCCCGTTAGCGCTTCATATAACCCCTGATGAATTCCCTCAATCACCGTCTCCGTTGGAGTTTCATCTGGATCAGGAGCTTGAAACCGCTCTTGAAGGGACTGAAGAATGAGCGTTTCAACCGACAAATTAAGTTGTTGAGCTTGTTCAGCGAGGTGAACTTGCAAATCTTGAGGAAGATCGATCGTAATCCGCATGATGAGCGATTCCTTGGAAACAGTGCGCGACTAAATCTTTTCGCTCCCTCATTATAAATCTCACAAAAAGAGGGCATCCTTCGACACCCTCTAATTTTTAGTCTTCATGATCTTCAAACGGGTCATCCAAATCAACCGAAGGCGGCCCAAAAGCAGTGTAAATCGCGTATCCGGTCAGTCCAACGATCGCTACACAGAGCGAGATATTCAGCGCGAATGCTGGTTCCATATTGGTTTTAGAGAGTGATTTTCTAACATTATAAAGGATTGTAACAAGTCCTTTTCATCTACGATCGATTCGGTAAGCTCGTTGGCTGAAGAAATCCCTGAGAACAAGTACAGTTAAAAGGATTTTCGATCGGTCGGATTATGATCAATTCCCTTTCCTCACTCGTCTTTTCTCATCCGCTCATTGCAGAAGCCAGCGCAGAAAACGGGTCTCTCGTTCTCGCAGGCGTTCTGTTAAGCCTAGTCGTTGTCTATTTCGCAAGTAAAATCGGCGGAGAAATTTGTGCCCGCCTTGATTTGCCCTCTGTGTTAGGCGAATTGGTTGCAGGGGTTGTGGTTGGAGTTTCGGCACTGCATTTGTTAGTGTTTCCCAGTGCCGATTTTGATGCCAGTCGATCGCTGATCATGCAAGCCCTGCAAATGACTGCCAACCTCAGCCCCGAAGCACTCAATAGCGTATTTGAATCGCAGAGTGAAGTGATCTCAGTCTTGGCAGAAATCGGAGTCGTGATTCTGCTGTTTGAGATCGGACTAGAATCTGACCTCAAAGAATTAATTCGAGTCGGTTATCAAGCTGCGGTGGTCGCCTGCGTGGGGGTGGCTGTGCCATTTGGATTGGGAACCGCAGGCTTAATGCTCCTCTTTCACGTGCCTGCGATTCCTGCGATTTTTGCAGGAGCTGCTTTGACAGCGACCAGTATCGGCATTACCGCACGAGTCTTGTCCGAAATTCAGCGCATTAGCTCGAAAGAAGGACAAATCATTATCGGTGCGGCAGTGCTCGATGACGTGCTCGGAATTATTGTGCTGGCAGTCGTCGCAGGATTGGCGAAAACTGGCGAAGTGCAGGTTTCGAGCGTCATTTATTTGATTATTAGCGCGGCAATTTTCTTGATTGGCAGCTTATGGTTAGGACGATTAGTTAGCCCGTTTTTTGTCACGCTGGTCAATGAATTGAAAACACGTGGTCAATTGCTCGTCAGTGCTTTGATTGTGGCATTCATTCTGTCGGATATTGCAGTTGTGATTCAGTTAGAAGCGATTTTAGGGGCGTTTGCTGCCGGATTAATTTTGGCGGAAACCGAAAAACGTGAAGAACTCGAAGCTCAGATTAAGCCGATCGCAGATATGCTCGTCCCGGTTTTCTTTGTGGTCGTCGGAGCAAGAACCGATGTCAGCGTCCTCAACCCCTTCGATCCAGCGAATCATGAAGGCTTGATCATGTCCGGATTTCTAATTGTTGTGGCGATTTTAGGAAAAGTCGTGACTGGATTTACGGTGTTTGGTCAGCCTGGATTAAATCGACTCGCGATCGGAGTCGGGATGATTCCACGAGGCGAAGTTGGACTCGTGTTTGCGTCATTTGGGGCAAATACAGGCATTCTCTCCGATGCCTTACAAGCTGCAATTATCGTCATGGTGATCTTAACCACATTCGTCGCACCGCCTTTACTGCGGCTGGTTTTCCAACGAGAAGAGTCGGCTCCAGTTCTCAGTGCGCCAGACGATATATGAGCAAAAAAATATGCTGTGATCCCGGCATCTGTACTAGAATGCTCTAGCCTAACTCCACCCCGTTGAGTTAGAGATGCCGTTGTTTCACCTCTTTTGAATTTATGCAACCGCTATTTCCCAGAAACTCGATCGAACCATTCAGAAACTCGATCGAGTTTTTTTGCGTCGAGCTTCATCGAAGAGAACAAACCGATTTCTCAAATCAATTGAACAGAGTTTCCAGATTCTAGGAACGAGTTTGAGGATATTAGGTCAGTCGATCCAGTATCGTTGATTCTGATTCAAGATATTTGGTGTATAAAGGTTAGATTTCTGAGGTGAATACTGGCATGAATTCAAGGATTCAGCCGAGCAAGGATTCATCGATCGTGGGTGAGCGAGGACTGAAAATAGATTCAGAATCATTGAATTTGTAGGCGAAATCTTTAACATTTTGCCGCCGAATTTTGACGGTCAAATGATAAAAGTTGCTGACGAAATGAGTGCAACACCACGCATCAAAGGAGAGAAAAGTTGGAACGCGGTCTTCACACGATGAGTACAAAAATTAAGGCATCTCGCGCAAGCAAATCTCAGAAAACATCTTGCGTTCAAGCTTTCTTTTTGCTTTGCTCTTTTTATTTTTTACTATTGACTTTCCCGGCTCAGGCTGCCCGATTACAGTCCTGGCGGTTAAGTCCGACTCAAACTCAATTAGAATTTTTCACCGATGACGGCGTGCAGCCCACCGCGCAATTGTTGAGCAATCCGACTCGTCTTGTGATTGATATGCCCGGTGTCACGTTCGGTCGCCCCCAAGTCACAGAATCCTATAACGGCGCAATTCGCGCGATTCGAGTGGGGCAATTTGCTCCTGGTACGACTCGTATGGTGGTCGAATACGCGCCCGGATATACGATCGACCCCAATCAGGTGCAGTTCCAACCGAGAGCCGCCAATCAATGGTCGGTGCAGTTGCCGAATCCCCAAATTTCAGGCGTGATTAATCCTTCACCCGTTACGCCTTCACCCGTTACCCCGCCGCCGATTTCCTCGACTCCTCCTGCGACTAATGCGCGCGCGTTTCTACAAAGTCTGCAAGCGACTGGAGATGGGTTCTTTCTGCGATCGACCGGAGGTGCACCGGAGATTCGTTCCTTGAGATCCGGAGATCGCCGCCAAATGATTTTCGATTTTTACGGCGCAACGATTTCTCCAAATCTTTCCCCGCGTGATTTGCCCGTCAATTTGAATGGCGTTTCTCGCGCTCAAATTACCCAGCTCTCGCCAGATGTGGTTCGTGTGACTTTGACACTCTCTGAACAAAGCCCAAATTGGCAGGCGAGTGTCAGTCCTTCCGGGGGCTTGATAATTCTGCCCCAAACGATCGGAGCGAGTCCTGGACAGCCCGTTTCGCAAACCGCGATCGTCCAATCCGTAGAACTAGATGCCAACCGTCAACTCGTGATCCGAGGCAATCAGGCTCTCAACTACAGCGCCGGATGGGATCGCCCTTCAGGAGCTTATCGTATCCTGATTCGCTCTGCCCGTACGGATCTTAGAACGATTCAACTCCCTGCCAACAGTCCCCTACTTCGTGCCCAAGTTCGGCAAGAAGGCAATGACGTTGCAGTCTTGATCATTCCTGCGTCTGGCAACCAAATTGGCGCGATTGTGCAGTCTAGCCCACAACAATTGACGGTTCCATTTACTCGATCGGGCTTATTCCCCGTCACCCCACCCCCTATCACCCCACAACCCGTCACCCCACCCCCCACAACCAATCCGATCCCCGTCCCCCCTCGTCCCACTCCCACCCCAGTTCCCCGCCCGATCCCAAGCGGTCGTCAAGTCGTTATCCTCGATCCCGGACATGGTGGACCCGATCCTGGAGCAGTCGGAATTGGTGGAATTCAAGAGAAAGAAATCGTTCTCGATGTCAGCCGCCGCGTGCGAGACATCTTAGAACGTAGTAATGTTCAGGTTGTGATGACGCGCAATGCAGATATTGATCTCGATTTGCAGCCCCGTGTCGATATTGCTGAACGCGCTAGAGCCACAATTTTTGTCAGTATTCACGCGAATGCAATCAGCATGAGCCGTCCCGATATCAATGGAGTCGAAACCTACTATTTCCAAAGTGGATTGGAACTCGCCCAGACGATTCATCGCAATATCTTGGCGGGCACTGGCGCGCCCGATCGCCGAGTTCGCAGCGCTCGATTTTATGTACTGCGGCGCACCTCAATGCCCTCAGTCTTACTCGAACTTGGGTTTGTCACAGGGCGAGATGATGCGCGCAGGTTGTCAGATACGACATTCCGGCAACGGATGGCAGAATCGATTGCACGTGGGATTCTTGAGTACTTGGGTAGACGCAGTTAGTTTTGAGGATCAGCGGGGTTCTGCCAACCATTGCTCTAATTCTGCGATCGTACTGAGATTCAACAGTGCGATCGCGAGTTGGTCAAGTTGTGCGATCGGGAGTTGCTGGATTTGAAGTTCGAGGGGTTCGGGCAGAGAGAAGCGCGATCGCAGTTGCATCAAGATCAGTTCAGCTTTCCCGCGCTCAATTCCTTGCTCAATTCCCTGTCTTCTTCCGGTCGCGAGCGTTTGACGTTCCCATTCTAAATATGCTTTTGAGAGTGCCATTAGAAATCGCTTCTCCTCTGCGTCAAGAGTTTCAGTTACTTTTATACTAAGGTTCCAGCGGGCTAATAGATCAAGGGCTGTGGAACGCTTTGGGGTGTTTTCTGGCAGCATGAGTAGCTCTTCGATCGCTTGTTCTTGAGTTGTGCCTTTGCCGAGTAGCCTGAGCCATAAAGTTTCTTCAGTTGAGCGTAATTCAGCAATGTTGATTAAGCCTGTTCGCCAACCTCGATCGAAAAGATAAATCCCGTCTTCTTCCTGAAGTTTGCCGCCAAAGTCGTTTAGAACTCGATCTGAAACAGAAGATGCCAGAATCCATAATTGCGGTTGTTCTGAATCTGGGAGGGTTTGTTCGGCGGCGCGATCGAGTTCGGCATGAAGGAAATAGAGTTTTGAAACACAGCTACGGATATCGGTTGCGGTTGGAGGATTGCGAAATGGCTCAAATAGGGATTTGCTTGTGCTTAATTGGGCGAGTTGACCCAGTTCGTTGGGGTCGAGTTGAACTGAGTCGTCTGGCTCAAAGTAGATGTCGATGCGACGAGCTTCTCCGGGAACGGTGCGATCGATGGTGACTCGTCCGTAAGGTGTGAGGAGCGCTTCAAAGAGTTGTTTGGAAAATTCGTCGAAGGGCTGTCGCGTCATTGGAAACGGAAATGTGATGTGATAAGTACAAGCGCTCTATAGATTATTGCATATGTTAAAGAAAATTCGGCGTTGCTGAATAATGGCATGAATTCTGCCCTCATCCCCTAACCCCTTCTCCCAAATTGGGAGAAAGGGAACTAGAATTCTGGCTCCCTCTCCCAATTTGGGAGAGGGTTGGGGTGAGGGCTGCAACCGATTCAAACGAAGAAAACATACTGTGATTCAGCAACGCCGGAAATTTTATGGGTCACGTCGATCGATACATCTCCAACATCGATCGATACATCTCCAACGTCGATCGAACATTCACGCTTGATACTCAAATCCTCGCAAACGATGATCAATACATCTCCAATGACGATCGAACATTCACCCTTGATGTTCAAATTCTCACGAGCGTTGATCGATGAATCGCGAATGATATTACAGTGATGCACTCACGATGTTCGATCTCTCGTAAACGTCGATCGATGAATCGTCAATAACGATCAACCCCTCGCGATCGACATCTAATGAATCACAGACGACGATCGATGAATCACGATC
The DNA here is from genome assembly GCF_026735145.1 of Leptolyngbya sp. GGD. NCBI lineage: Bacteria > Bacillati > Cyanobacteriota > Cyanophyceae > Leptolyngbyales > Leptolyngbyaceae > Leptolyngbya > Leptolyngbya sp. GGD. The sequence continues at coordinate 758,788 of NZ_JAPQKE010000003.1, read as the reverse complement.
ACACATCCATTGATCGCTTTCCCAAATTGTCCAAAAAATTTTGATCGCGCAGAGCGCGAATAAGAAGAGAAAAGAAACAAGAGCAAAGGGCAAAAAGGCAAGAGGGCAAAGGGCTACAGAGTCCTCGGCGCAGAACACACGACGCGAAAACCGTTGAGGTTGAGGCGAATCCCCGCAGCATTAAAGAGGCGAGCCGCAGAACGGCAATACCTCGGAGAGTTGAACCAGGAGCCGCCCCGCAACACTCTGCGGTTGTTCTCACGATCGCTTTCCACTTCCCAAACACGACCATCTACAGGCGCATTTGTATAGCTGTCATGCCATGGATCAGCGCACCATTCCCATACATTTCCATGCATCTCATACAGACCAAACGCATTCGGAGGAAAACTCCCGACATCGATCGTGGTTTTGCGATACTTCCCTTTCGCTGCATACGCATAAGTGTTATTGCCGTTGTAGTTTACCAAGTCAAACGTAATTGTTTCTCCAAAATGGAACGGGGTCGTCGTTCCAGCCCGACACGCATATTCCCATTCAGCCTCGCTCGGTAATCGGTATCGCTCTCCCGTTTTTCGAGTTAATCGTTCGCAAAACTCGATAGCATCCTCCCAAAAAATTCGCTCAACAGGTCGATTATTGCCTTTGAACTTGGATGGATCTAGTTCGAGAGCCCGATTGATTTTGGGGAATTGAGCGATCGCTTTCCATTGCGCCTGAGTCACCGCATACTTACCCATGAAAAAAGGCTCGATCGTCACTTGATGCCGAGGTTTCTCAATATCTTCTGCTTCTAACTCTCCCTCTGCCGCACCCATCCAAAAGGTTCCACCTGGAATCCAAACCATATCGAGAAAGACACCTTTCGCGAGTTCTTCTCGACGGTAATTCGCTTGGCTTTGACGACGATCGATTTCCTGTCCTCGATCGTTGACCGTAATCACTTCAAAGCTAAAAACCGGAAGCGAAGGCTTTAAAGGCTCTTTGATTGTCGGTTTAGGCTCTACAGAAGCCGGAACCTCTACATCCTTTGCGTCAGGAACAATTCGCCGCTCAATCTCTAAAACACTCTCATCCGTCAGCCCCAATTCCTGCTGAAGTTCTTTTAGCTCTCGTCGATCTCGTTCATCCAACGGAAACTTACATTCGCGCAAAACCTCTTCATACTCTGCCAAATTCGCCCGATGTTCCCGATATGGCTGAAGCACTTCATCCTCAATCTGCCTCGCCACCGCCGCATCCAGCCCAAAACCTTGCGCTCTTCGATCGAGCATTCTCCGCCCCGCCGGACGAATCTCACCCTCTGCACAATACTGTTCGACCAATTTGCGATACTTCTGAGCAACATCAACGAATGCCCGCGCCAAAACAATCTTCTCTCCATCCCGCACCACATACCGCTCCGGGTGCATTGAAGGCATCGCCCGCGTCAGCTTCGTCCTGACAAACTCATGCAACTCATTCGCCGAAATCAACCCATCCTCATCGAGATCCGCCGCTCCCGTCCGCAACCCCTCCACCAAATAACGCGTATAAACCGCCAACTCCTCCCCAGACCGCTCAAACGAATACTCGATCGCCGAAGAAGAAGTCAGCACAATCCGCCCCTCTCCGCCCAACTGCCGAGAAAAGTCGATCGTCCCCTCATCCCGCGCAACATTCGCCCCAAACGCCCCACTATTACAGCAATCCAAAATCACAACCATCCGCCGCGACTCGCAATTCTCCATCTGGTCATGCACAAAACTCGCAGGAACCGCCGTACCCTTATTCAGCCTGCCATCCGCTAACTTTCTCGAACTCCGATTGCTGAAATAAAACTTGCCAAACTCATCCGTGATCCCATGCCCCGAAAAATACAGCAGCAATAGATCTTCCTCACCACACTCGCTAAAGAGCGTAGCAATCTCCTCCTGCATCGTCTGTAAATCTGGATTCTCAAGCGGCACAACGCGATCGAACCCACCAATCTCTGGATCGCTCAATATCGATCGCATCGCCGCCACATCCTTCACCGCCGCAGGCAACGACTTCAACCCCTCAGCGTACTCGCTCACGCCAATCAGCAACGCTATCTTTGCCATCGTCCTACAAAGTTTGAGCCAACCGCTTTAACGTTTCTTCCGCCAGCGCCAACTCCTCACGACTACTCGCTTCGAGTTCCACCTCACGCCCATCCGCAAACTTCGCCTTAATCTTGATCGGCTTATTCCCCAAGCGATCGCCCAAAAACCCAAACAGCGACTTCAACCCCTCCAACGTCACCGTCGCCTTCAGCAACCCCAACAAAAACGACCCAAACGCCTTACTGCCCTCCGGCGGATTGTCATCACTGACGCGATCGATCTTCACTCCGTCAATCTGTCTCATCTGCTGCCAGAGCGTCTGTGTCAATTTCTCCTGCTTCTCAGGACTCTCCGCATCTTGAAAACTCAGCATCAGTTCAAGCTTAGAGGCAGTACTCATAACCCATCCACACTCTACGAAACTTCCTCAGATTCTAACCCTCTGACGCAGAATTATCCGTACTTCCCCGGAATGCAGCCAGCCAACATTTGCAACCCTGCTCAACAATCTGACCACGACAGAAGCGATCGCGCTTTCCTCTCAAGTATTTCTGCAAATAGAATTCATGATTTCTTCTCTGAAGTCGATCTTGAGCCTCTGAGCAAGACCGCCTAGACTTAGAAAAAAGTTAACAGTCAGATAGAAGATTTTGAATTTTAGATTTTGGATTTTGATTGTAGAAACGTCCGAAAAGGACGGTTCAGGAATCGAAGTACACATTTACAATTCAAGCAGGAATTTTTTCTGATTTGGGCGTTTTACATTGGTGTGAGGATTCAGCATGAACATGGAAGTATCGAATTTTGGGGGATTTCTGCGAGATCTCCCGAATGGCTCTGATCCGATCGGGCTTTTCGATAGTGGGGTCGGCGGTTTGACCGTGCTACGCGAAATGTACCGTCAATTACCGAATGAGTCACTTTTGTATTTTGGCGATACAGCGCGCTTGCCCTACGGAACGCGATCGCAGTCTGAGATTATTCAATTCGTGCGCGAAATTCTCGATTGGATGGTGGCCCACCGCGCCAAAATGGTGATCATGGCGTGTAATACGAGTTCGGCTTTAGCGATCGAAACGGTGCGCCAGGAATATCCAGGCTTACCGATTTTGGGAGTGATTTTACCGGGTGCCAGTGCAGCAGTCCGACAAGGCAGACGCATCGGAGTCATTTCAACGCCAGCAACGGCTGCAAGCGATGCCTATCGGCAAGCGATTCTCGAAGTCGATCCCACGGCTGAAGTTTGGCAGGTCGGCTGTCCTGAATTTGTGCCCTTAATCGAGCAAGGACGCATCGACGATCCTTACACCCACAAAGTGGCTCAAAGCTATTTACAACCGTTACTCGACCAAGAAATTGACACGCTAATTTACGGCTGTACGCATTATCCGCATTTAGCGCCCGTATTGAAATCGATCGTGCCTTCGTCAGTGCAATTTGTAGACCCGGCAGTGCATGTGGCGAAAGCAGCGGCTCAGGAATTGGAGATCTTGGGACTGCGAAATCAGCGTTCTCCGATGCCGACGCGGTTTTATGTCAGCGGTGATCCGAAACCGTTCATGCAATTGGCACAGCAATGGCTAGGATGTAACACGATCGTGACTCAGATCTCGCTGTCTGAATCCGTTGCGGTTAGCTAAGCTAGAGAAAAGGTATGACCTCTCAGTTTCCCCAGGACTCGGAGGTCACGTTTCAAAATCCTGAATATGAAATGACTATGATGAATGCTTTATGGTTTCGCATTTTGAGAACGGTTTATCGTAAAGAGCCGATCACAGGATTTATTCTGACTGCGGGTGCAATGAATGTCGCGATCGGTGGAATTGATCAAAGCACTTCATTGGTGATTTTCGGATTGAGCACGGTGACGATCGCGTTAGCCTTGCGATGGTGGCATTTGTCGCATCGCCCTGCACCGATGAAAGTTTCGACTGAATCTTCTCGACGAGCGCCAATGCGAGCCTTACCAGAGCGATCGTCTCGCCCATCGTTGCCTACTTTATCAATTCCCAAAGATTAACTCGCTTCGTAGGCAGCATCAAGAATAACCGACTAGTCCCATCTTTAACGCTTTAATGATTGCCTGCGTTCGACTTGTCACACCTAGTTTGTTGAAAATCGCCGTCAAATGCGCCTTCACTGTCGCGACTGAAATATATAAATGGGCTGCAATCTCCTCATTAGAAGCGCCTTGCACCAACCAGTGCAACACCTCTTGCTCGCGCTCCGTCAAGTGTAACTTTACCTTCGCTTCTGAAGCTTGCCCGTTGTAAAACCGGAACGTCTGAAAAAATCGCGTTGCCAATTCTGGAGACAAATAAATCTGATCACTCAAAACCGTCTCGATCGCTTGAAACAACTGCGTCGCCAAATCATCCTTCACGACATAGCCATTCGCCCCCGCCCGCATTGCTCGAAACACCCATTCATCCTCTTGATGACCAGACAAAACGAGAATGCGCGATCGCAGATCTAGCTTCGATAACTCCATCAAGGTCGCAATTCCATCTCCGGTTGCTAGCTCCATATCCAGCAGAATGAGCATCGGGTGCTGCTCCATTGCCAGTTGCACCGCTTGCTGTGAAGAAGCTGCTTCACCCACTACTGTAAATCGTTGATCATTCGTCGTGTTATAGAACTGAAGCAAGGTTTGTAGACCCTGACGGAACCGAGCATCATCATCGACAAGCAGAACAGAGGTTTGCTGAATAGTGGCAGGAGTGGACATAGTGAACTCGTAAAAATGGAACCGTTAGATCGCAGGCACGATCGATAATTTGGGGCTATATCGAGGCAGCGCCACCGAAAACTTCGCGCCGCCTTCTGGTAAATTGCCTGCCCATAGGCGACCATTATGCGCGTGAATGATCTTTTGAGCGATCGAAAGTCCTAATCCTGTTCCACCCGGACGACGAGAATAAAACGGAGTACAGAGATTTTCGACATCACTCTCAGACAAACCCACACCGTGATCGGAGATTTCGATCACGATTTCCTGGTCGGTCACTTCCCAGTGGCAATCAATCTGACTAGAGATAGGGCTGAAATGAATCGCATTGGAAATCAAGTTATCCAACACCTGCTTAAATTGCCAGGCATCGACATCGATCAGCATCAGCGATCGCGAATAGTTCACAGTAATGTCCTTCTCAGTCAGCCAAGGCTGCAACTGTTTGAGACTTTCCGTGATCAGTTCACTCAAATTGTGTTCCGCAATTCGCAGCGGTTTCTGTTTGACGGTCAATTGCTTCAGATGACGGCTGATATCCTGAATCGATGCCTGAATTGATTCGAGATGCGATCTGGAGTGCTGTTCAGAAACAGTCGTCAGTAGCATCTCAGTATAAATTTGAACTAGCGCGATCGGACTTTTCACCTGATGCTCAATGTGGTTGTTTTTTTGCTCTAACTGTTGGTACGACTGGCGTTGTGTATAAAGTTCGCGCACCATTGAGAGATGATGGCTCAACAGATTTGCGCAGTTTTCTATCAATCTTTTCTGCTTTGCTGTAAGAAGTTTGGGGGTTCCAAGCAACAGGTATTCCGGTTTGGTGGGACTAATCGGGCAAGCATAGAATCGAGGTTTTGATTTTGTAAAAACTTTAATCAATCGCCCGATCGAATTTTTGATCCACCAAGTTTCGGATGCCAAAAATGCTTGAGCCTCCGTATCTAACACTGACCAAAATTCGCGACCATAAAGCAAACACTGACGTTTTGAATGCTCTGGAGAATGAAAAACTAAACGAATGCCGAGATCTGGAAATTGAGACAAAATCTGCTCAATTTGCAACCGACAAAACGCTTGAATTGGATTCTCAGCAACTGTGGAAGGCTCGACCGTATGGGATACGATCGCAGAGGGAAACCGCTTAAATGAATGGACAGCTTGCATAACACCACAAGAATCCGAAGTTAGGGAAACACGACAAAATATCTTAAAAAGTGCGTGCTTTTTGCTTGTAATCCAATACGATCGGTTACAAGTTAAGCACATTGATAAAGAACCATACTTTTGTATAACCCAGAGTCCGAAAAGTCCTCAAAATTCCCACGGATTCTAATAAATATCTCAGTAATTTCCCGGAGGGAGGCAATTTATTTAACACCTATTTTGTAAAGACCTAATTTCGCATCGGTACTCTATACGGTGCTAATTGCCATCTTTTGCCCGCTACATCTCGGTTTTCATCGTTTGTATTGACTCAGTTCGACTTACGGCTAACGATCTCTTCTGTGATCGTCATAAACTGTCCCCTTTAATCGCTACATAAGATAATGATTCCTGCCATTTCTAAAGCGCTAGCAAATGTGCTGGCGATCGAGACTTCTCTGAATGAAGTTGAACGGGTTGATTTTAATCCACCGTCTCAGTCGTTGATGGGCAAGGCGGCTCTCAATATCTACTGCTACAACTATTGCTGCGCTGAGAAAAAGCCGACGCTTCCAGAAGTCGCTTTAGCTTTCGTCATCAGCGCTTGGGATACGCCTGCTTGGGGTGACCAGCCATTATTATCAGAAGCTTTATCTTCTCTCAAAAAACATCGACAGCTTGAGCCGAAATTTTTATCCCCAGAACTAGAAGACTATCAAGCCTTATCGATCGAGGTGGATGCGATTCCAGCGATCGAGCCTGTGGTGTTGTGGGAGTCATTGGGATTACCGATGCGTCCGGCGTTGTATGTGACGGTGAAGGTTCCGACGTAGATCATCCCCCACCTCCCCACTCCCCACTTTCCGCAGGTGGGGAAACCCGCACTTAGCAAAATAGAGACGCAGGGCACAATCATCACGCACAATAAATGCGTTGCCTATAAACAGAATTTCTCCTTAAGCCTATGACCACCATCCTAGAGCAGGGGAATATCTCAATTCATACTGAGAATATTTTCCCGATTATCAAAAAATGGCTGTATTCAGACCATGAGATCTTCTTGCGTGAACTGGTTTCAAACGCGGTCGATGCGCTGCAAAAACTGAGCATGGTGTCTCGCTCTGGTGAGTTTTCAGGCGAACTAGGCGAGTCGGAAATTGTCATTACGATCGACAAAGCAAACAAAACCCTCGCCATCTCGGATACCGGCATTGGGATGACGGCAGACGAGATTAAAAAATATATCAACCAAGTCGCATTCTCTAGCGCAGAAGAGTTTGTGCAAAAGTATCAGGCAAGCAGCGATCAGCAAATCATTGGTCACTTTGGATTGGGATTCTATTCGTCCTTCATGGTGGCGAAGCAGGTTGAAATTGATACCCTGTCTTACAAAGAAGGGTCACAAGCGGTCAATTGGATCTGTGATGGTTCGACTGAGTTCAAATTGTCGGCATCTGAGCGATCGACTCGTGGGACAACGGTAAAACTTCACCTCCAAGAAGAAGAACTAGAATACTTAGAGCCTTACAGAATTCGCCAACTGATCAAGACGTACTGCGATTTCTTGCCCTTCCCGATTAAGCTAGAAACCCTAGCATCTGAAGGACAGGAAGCCACTGCACCCGAGCAAATTAACCGCCAAAAAGCACCTTGGAAAGAGTCACCTAGCAATCTCACCAAGGAAGATTATCTAGAGTTTTATCGCTACCTCTATCCGTTCCAAGATGAGCCGCTGTTGTGGGTGCATTTGAATACGGATTATCCCTTTGTCGTCAATGGCATTCTTTACTTCCCTAAACTCAAGCCCGATGTTGATGTCAGCAAGGGGCAGATCAAACTCTTCTGCAATCAAGTTTTCGTCAGCGACAACTGCGAAGAAGTTGTCCCACGATTCTTACTCCCACTGCAAGGGGTGATCGATAGCGTTGATATTCCATTGAACGTTTCGCGGAGCTTCTTACAAAGCGATCGCACCGTCCGCCGGATTGCAGATTACATCGCGAAGAAAGTCGGCGATCGCTTAAAAGAACTCTACCGAGACGATCGAGAAGCTTATATCCGAAGCTGGCAAGACCTCGGAACCTTCGTAAAATTCGGCTCGCTGAACGATGACAAGTTCAAAAAGCAAGTCGAAGACATTTTGATCTATCGCACGACTGCGGATTTGAGCAAGCCGAAAGTTGAAGTCGAAACTTCAGAAGGCGATGTCTGGCAAGAGGCAAGTAATACGATCGACGGCAAGACTTACACCACCTTGCAAGAATACCTGGAACGCAACAAAGAGCGTCATGAGAATCGAGTCTTCTACTGCACCGATGAAGTGACTCAAGCAACGTATGTGCAGTTGCATACGAGCCAAGGTTTAGAAGTGTTGTTCATGGATTCATTCATCGACAGCCACTTTGTCAGCTTCTTAGAACGAGAGTACTCCCATATCAAGTTCTCACGAGTCGATGCCGAACTCGATGACACACTGATCGACAAAGACAAAGCAGAAGACATCGTTGACCCCAATACCAATCAAACACGGGGAGAACAGATCAAAGACCTGTTCCTCAAGGCATTAGGCAAGCCAAAATTGACGATTCGCACCGAGGCACTCAAAGGCGATAATGCTGCACCTCCGGCGATCGTCTTACTGCCTGAACAACTGCGTAGAATGCAGGAAATGAATGCACTCTTGCAGCAACAAGCGATGCAGTTTCCAGAAGAGCATATTCTGCTCGTCAATACAGCGCATCCAATGATTCAAAACTTAATGAATTTGAGTCAAGGCGCAATTGTTACCGGATCTGCTGCTTCTCCGTCGGCTGAGCTTGCCGATATGATTTGTCATCATGTGTATGACTTAGCCCTGATGGCGCAGAAAGGCTTTGATGCCGATGGGATGAAAGCCTTTGTTGAGCGATCGAACCAGGTGCTCACGAAATTGACCGAACGCGCCTTAAATTAGCCTTAAATTGCCCGCGCTACCACTCACGGCAGCGCGGGCAGCTTGCAAAGAATTGTGAATTGTAAACAAATATTTCAATAAATCAGTCTTTTGATGAAACTTCAGGCGTGGTTCGCTACGCTCTTAGATAGATAAGGAGGATTAACAAAATGACCACTGTGCCAGACAGCATTAGCTTGGTTGATTTATCAAGATTGTGGATTCAGAAAGCACTCGAAGAGATTGCTGCACAAAACGAAACCGATCAACCGGAATGCGTTGAGCAAGAAACAGAAGAGGAATAAAGTTTTGACTACGAAAGCAATGGTCTAGATCATATGATCTAGACCATTATTTTGTGATTTTTTACAGTATTACTGCTTGTTAAAGATTTTTACTAAGAAATGGTCGATCGAGAGATTTCCACCTCCCCCTGCTGCTAGAGCCAGATAGCAAAGCGAATAAACCGAAGCCGTTTCTAACGGGGGAATCTGAAACCCGCTATCCTTCAGGTGAAAGTAAACTGCGATCAGCATGGTGAAGAGTAGAGACAATGCGCTGAATCGAGTCAGCAACCCAGCGATTAAGAAAATAGAAGCGACGATTTCGGTATAAGCCGCTAAGTAAGTAAAAAAGGTTGGAAACGGTAATCCAATCACATTAATCACATGTTCAATAAAGCCTGGCACATCGGCTAATTTACTAAACCCGTTGTGAATCATTAATGACCCAACCACAACGCGAACTACAAGCCAAGCTGCTTGGAAGATTGGATTTGGGCTGAGGTCAGATTGCAGAATCGTTGAAATGAGCGATCGCTGAGAAGGGGCAACAGTCATTTTTTTCTCCAAAATGCGCTTTGAATCTTATGGAAACTGTAATTGAAATTGTTACATAACTCAATTTAACTACTCATTTTCTACGGAAAGCCTGACCTAAGATGAGAAATGCAGCCTTTGGATAGACGGTCGCAGCTAAGGGTGCTTGCTACCGTAGATGCAATTACTCATTTAAAGCAAGGTATATAGCTATGTCGCACTTTAGTACACTCCGCAGCAAGATTACGGATGCAGAATTGCTCAAGTCTTCTTTGCGCGATTTGGGTTTCACAGTTGAAACAAATGCAGAAGTCCGAGGCATGGGATGTCAGCGTGTTCATGCAGACATCGTTGCAGTCTTGGATGGCAGCTACGATATCGGTTGGATTCATAATGAAGATGGAACGTTTAGCATTGTGGCAGATCTCTGGGGTGTCGCCAGAAAGCATAACCTTGCAGAATTGATGACTTCAGTGAATCAGAAGTACGCAGTGCAGCAAACGTTGAATCAGGTGAAGCGTCCTGGATTACAAAATGCCAATGTGCAAGTGATGGTACGGTAAGGCGTGCTAGCCAAATCGTCTAGACCTCCGAGTTTCCCGTAAGCTTGGAGGTCTAGTGATGCAGAAAACCACGATCGTTTGAAAAGTATCTTAAGATAGGGTTCAAATGGTTGCATCTGGAATCAAATCATGGCGAAGTTAGGTTCTGAAATATTTACAACTCCCTTCAAAACGCTACTTCCGCCTTACCGATTTATTCCGACGGACGAAACGATTCTGCATCGACCGCACCAGCCCTCTCCGCTCAATGAGAAAGCCATTCGGGTGTTGAATTGGAATATTGCGAAAAATAATCACGATCGCAGTTGGCAAAAAGATTTTGATTGGATCGTCGATCGCTATCAGCCGGATCTGATCTTTCTTCAAGAAGTTCAGCTTTGCACCGAACTCAAGCATTTTGAACTCGCTGAACTCGGCTGGAGCTTTGCACCGAATTTTATTGATACGTATCGAAACATCTATGCAGGCGTTTTGACAGCTTCTCGGGCTTCTTGTGTGACTCGTAAGGCAGTGATCACAGAACATGCTGAACCCGTTTCTAATACGCCTAAAGTGTCCTTAGTGACTGAACATCCTTTTGCACAAGGAACCCTACTGACGATCAATTCGCACTTAATTAATTTTGTTGAGCTAGATAAATTCAAAACGCAATTAGTTGAATTAGAAACTGCGATCGCAGCTCACGATGGAGCGATCATCTTTTCAGGCGATTTTAATACGTGGAATCGATCGCGCTGGCAATTATTAGATAAGATGACGCGCAGGCTAGGGCTATCACGAGCGAAATTTTCAGAAGCAGATACACAAAACATCAAACGATTTTTAATGTCTCCTCCGTTAGATCACATTTTCTACCGAGGGCTGCATCAGAATTATTTACAGGCGCGGGTGCTCGATCAGATTCAGTCGTCTGATCATAAGCCGATGCTGGTCGAGTTCCATTTGTAAACCAAAATCTATGCTGGGCGTTGGCAGTTCGGTTCAGATTTTTAGCATTCTCACGATCGTCGTACACCTATTGGGAATTGTGAATGCGGCTCATGCGGTGATGAATGTACGATCGTCACGCGGAGCAGTCGCTTGGAGTATTTCACTGCTGACGATTCCGTGGCTTGCGATTCCGTTGTATTGGATCTTGGGACGGAATCGGTTTTATGGTTATGCAGAAGCGTTGCAAGCGGCATACATTGAGCATAATGCTCAGGCAAAAGAAGCCTATCAAGAAATTCTAGAATGCAAAGCAGAATTACCTCCAGAGTTTTCTCCTTTGCAAGAGCTAGCAGACTCATTAACCACCATTCCATTTACAACGGGGAATTTTGCTGAATTGCTGGTGAATGGGAAAGAAACATTTACAGCAATGCTAACGGCAATACAAAATGCAACAGACTATATCCTGATTCAAACTTATACCTTAGACGATGATCAGATTGGGAATGAATTCTGTAAAGCGTTGATTCATAAATCAATGCAAGGTGTGCGAGTTTACTTGCTTTATGACGGAATTGGCACGCGAGGATTAGCACGATCGTATCTGCGATCGCTGCGGCAAGCAGGCGTTCGAGTTAATACATTTAAGAGTACGAAAGGACGCGGAAATCGCTGGCAAATCAACTTTAGAAATCATCGCAAAATTTTGATTGTGGATGGTGCGATCGGGTTTGTGGGTGGACTGAATATTGCAGATGAATATTTAGGATATAAACCGCCGCTGAGTCCTTGGCGAGATACGCATGTGAGAGTGCAAGGAACCTCTGTGAAATGCTTACAAGGCAGCTTCTTAGGCGATTGGTTTTGGGCAACTCGCAAGCTTCCGCAAGTTCAGTGGAATGTTGATCCAAAACCAGAATTTGATCAAGTGGCATTGGTTTTGCCCACGGGACCTGCTGATCAGGTTCCGGCTTGTACGTTGTTTTTTGTCAATGCCATTAATCAAGCAAAGCAACGGCTCTGGATTGCAAGTCCTTACTTTGTGCCAGATGATTCGATCGCGACGGCTCTCAAACTTGCAGCCATTCGGGGAGTCGATGTGCGAATCTTACTACCTAATCGTCCTGATCATTACATGGTCTACTTTTGTGCATTTTCTTACTACATGGAAATGCAGACGGCTGGCGTGAGAATTTACCGCTATCAGCCTGGATTTATGCATCAAAAAGTAATTTTGATTGATGATGCGATCGCGGGAGTCGGAACTGTGAATTTAGATAATCGATCGTTTCAATTGAATTTTGAAGTGACTTTATTTGTAATTCATCAGGCATTTGTGGAAGCAGTTGAAGCAATGTTGCAGGATGATTTACAGCTTTGTTATTTAGTAACCCCTTCGGATTATCAGCAACAATCCCTGTGGCTGAAGTTGGTTGCACGGATTGCACGACTGTTTGCGCCAATTTTATAGATTGATTCGGCGTTGGTGCATGAATAGCAAAAGCGACTATTTCGGGGGTGAAGGAAGCCGAGATTACGATTCAACTCGATAGCTATCAGGTTTGGCAATCTCGATCATGCGGATGCGATCCTGACAAACTTTCGGTTTTTTCAAAAAATTTTCAGTCTCCTTGCATATGTTCTGACTTTCCATCGTGTAACTCATCACAAGCTTAAATGCTTGACACACGTTACACAACGCAGGAAACACAATCATGCACATTGACCGCGCGTTTTTATTTCAATCATTCCTAGGTCGATTAGGCGCAAAGGGCAACGAACAACAATTCGCTTGATCGACTCGGACAATCTTTCAGTACAACCCAATCAACACCTTAGAGGTGAACTATGCGATGGCTCATCAATGGGAGCATCGGATTTTTGGTGTGGTTGAGTTGGGGAATTCCAGCCTGTTTTGCAAACTCAGAAGTTCAATCCGTGCCCAACTTAATAACACAGATGAACTCACAAGCCTCTCCTCAACCTTCATCTCCCCTGAAACGACTTTCCCAACCACTCAAACCTGAACAATTTTCTAGCAAGCCAACTGTACTTACAGTCCGTTCAACTGAAGAAATACGGCTCAAGCTAGCTCATCTTCCTACAACAAACGAAGGTACACTGTCCGTTTTTCTAAATCAAGTTGATGTCACATCTCAAGTTGCCATTACGGGCAATGAGCTGGTTTATCGATCGCGATTATTGCCCCTCACACCTGGTGAGCACACTCTCACTGTCTATATGGTTAAGAGTGCAGAACAGTGGATCGTTTTAGAGACTTTTGTACTCAAAGTAGATCCGACCACAGCACAAACGCCTCAATCGTCGAATCAATCATCTTCTACCCCGCAACCTGTAACACCGAATTCCGATCCATCCCGCCCCGCCAATTCATCGCCTGAAACACCAAAAACTCCAGAACAACCCACATCTGAGACTCCAAAGCCTACTACTACCCGCGCCGAAGATCTCAAATTCACTCCGAAGCTGAACGTCAACTTCAAATCTCAAGTCGCTGAAGCCCGCACGCCGGATGCAGGCAGATCGGAGCGTCCAACTTTTGCTGATTTGGCGTTGACAGGTGGATTCGCCGCTCAGTATCAGAGAGATAACTTTAATGTTCAATCGAACTTTAATCTCGCAGGTAGCACCAATCTGCAAGAGGCATTGCGCTTTAACACCTTAAAAGAAGCTGCACCCCAAATCGATTTGAGTGATTACTTGCTCGATGTGAAAGTGGGAAATGCACAGGTTTCTGTTGGACATCAATGTTATGGAAATCATCCCTTTCTCTTAGACAATCTCTGCTCGCGTGGCTTAAGCAGTAAGATTCAAATCAGTAAGCGGGTCAATTTGTCGATCGCTCATATCAGCACCACGAGTGTAGTGGGCTTTGACAATTTCTTAGGCATAGAGCACCAAAACAATACCCTGACAGCCGCAACGCTCGGTATGCAACTGCTCGATAATCCCGCAGGCGGAGTTCGATTAGAAACGACCTTTATGCGGGGGTCTCGTCAACCGATTGAGAACTTTAATGTTGGTGAAGTAGTCGATGCAGAAAAAAGCCAAGGATTCGGGGTGCGGTTGTTTGGCACAGATCCCTCTGGTCGGTTGAAACTTGATGCAGGCTATGTCCGCAGTCGCTTTACAAATCCGACGGCTGATCCACAATTGGTTGATAATCTAACTGTGGCGAGAGTGCAGCCTGTGACCCGCAGTGCTTGGTTTGTTGAGACAAGCTATGATTTGCTCAAAAATGTCAAACTGGATGCCACTCGCACCCTAGATTTGTCATTTAACTTTCGGCATGAGCGGCTTGATCCACAGTTTGGCACAGTCGGAGCAAGTGTGACGGTTGATCAACTCCGAACTCGCTTCGGGGTCAATGCTGCGATCGCAGGAGCCACCATTCAATTTCAAACCGATCAGTCCGAAGACAATCTAGCAAATATCGCGACTATTCTAAAAACCAAAACTCAAAACCGTTCTCTAACTATCAATGCGCCCTTACAAACGATCTTAAACAGCAGCAATCAGTTATTACCAACCTTAACTTACAGCTTTCAACGCACTCATCAGTTTGGAGCAAATCAGCCAGTTGAGGCTCTATCTGGGTTTGATCCCTCGGAAATTCCTGATCAACTCACCACAAGCCATAAATTTGGGACAGCTTGGTCGATCGACAATTTCAGCCTTAGCTATCAATACTCGAATACTTTTCAAGACAATCGCCAACCTACGCGAGAGTTGGCAGACTTTAGCACGATGAATCACCAAGTCTCGATCGCTTGGCAAGTGAATCCACGATTGAATCTTGCCTTGGGCTACAATTTCACAAGCGCAAAAAGCTTTGAGCAAGGCATTACTCGCTTTACGAGTAGCCCAACGCTTAGTATCAGTTGGGTGATGTTTCCGAATTTAACGCTCGCATTCAATTACAACCGTACCGATGAGACAGATTCGCTGAATCAAAAAATCACACGCGCCACGAATTTGGAAGCCTTACTCACTTGGCAATTTCAGATGCATAGCTTGGGTCGAGAGATTCCAGCAAGTGCATTTATCCGTTATGGGACACAATCTACGATCGCACATGACCCTCTATTCAATGTGGATACGAATGCCACGATTCAAACGGTCAGTGCAGGCTTAAATTTTAGTTTTTAATAATGGAATCGGTGGAGAGGTAATGAAACTAAAACTGAAATTATTGAGCATACTCATGGGTTCAGCTATCTTTGGATTGTTGATGAGGATGTCCACTGCCGAAGCCGTGACTGTCAGCCCGAAAGGGGTGAATGTTCGTACCTTCGGAGCAACCACGGTGTTTCTCACGTTTGTGGGGCTAAACAATCAAACTCCGGCGGAAGGGCTGTGGTGCGGTGCGATTAATGCCGATCAATCTTGTGTGCCTGGGACAATCTTCGGTCAGCTTCCAGCCCGTAGTAATCGCTCCCGACTCAGCGGCTCGAACAACTATACCGATATCATGACCATTCCGCCTTCGGTCGCTCGACGAGCCTATCAAGACGCGATTCGAGGGAATTCGTCGCAGTTTTTCTATGTCCGACGGTTTGTGAGCAGGACGGGCGCTCCGGATGAATTTGTTGCTGTCACTTGCCGACTTGCAGGAGGCGGGGCACGGGTTCCGCTTGCGCTAACTGAGGTGCGATTAGCATTTGAAGATGGTCAGCCAGTGCCAGCGATCGCGACTGGAGAAACTTTGCCCCGATTTGGGGCTGAAATCTCCTACAACGGCACTGGACGACTAAAAGGACGCTGGGAAGTTGTGCTACCAGGCGATCCTCTGCCGAGTGAGCGAGATCGGCTTACCGAAGCAACGCTGCCGATCGAAGAACGTCCCTTGCAACGTCGCTATACGACCCTTCAGCGCTTTGATGTGTTTGTTCCACCCACAGGACGAATGTTTATCCCAGGGCCTAGTCCAAATACCTTGCCCAAAGGTTCTACCGGGCTGCATTTCATTTTGCTGAGAATTGAGGCGACAGACGATCGTGAAGGCAATTCAGATACGGGGATTGGAGTTGTAAATTCTGGCGGAGTTGCTGGATTTTCCCTGCCAGTGCTCCGCTACTTCGTAACCAACGATAAGCGCCCATTGAACTTAGTACAGCCAAACGATGGAGCGAGACTATCGGTTCAACAATCAATTCAATTTAAATGGCAGGGAGTGGATGGAGCATATAGTTACAAGCTAGAGGTTAGACAGGGTGAGGCTGTGGTACTCTCTGCTCTGCTAGGAGCAAATCAAATGAGCTATACTGCTCCACCTTGGTTGAAGGAGAAAATAAAGCAGCGGTTACAGTGGAAAGTGCAAGCACTGAAGGAAGATGGGACTACGATCGTAGAATCAACCGCGAATGAATTCCAGATTCAGCCTTGAAATGTGCTTAGAAGCGATCGACTTTTGTTGCTTTGGCTATTCATCCAACAAAGCCGATTGATTCAGAATTTCTCAAATCACAACAGCCAATTCTTAATCTATTCGCCTCAGTGTTTGAGCTAAAGCAATTCCTGACGCAATCGATAAATAATCGTCTTCGCATCTACCTGATCGAGAATTTCTCGAATCACAGTATTTGCTCCCTGTGCTCCCCAAGTACAGCCATTTTCTAAATAAATCTGCGCCGCTCGTCCCACAGAATACGAGCCATATCCAGCAATGCCAGCCTGCACGATCGCAGTTCCCGCCAAAGCCGAAAAGCCAGCACTGCCATCGACTCCAGTTGCCAAAGCCGCTGCACTTTTTCCCATTCCTAGTAAAATTCCACTACCAATTTCACCGAGCAGCAAACTTCCTGAACTCACCCAAATCGTGTTTAGCAGTTTCCCTGCTTCATGGCGCGTCATCGGCAATCCATACAAATTCGCCAACGCTTGAATCATAGCCAGATCGGATGCCACTCCACCGATCAGATCAAGAAATGCGATCGGGTTCAACGCAATCGCGATCGCTTTATAGCGCGTAAATTTCCAAATCAAAGCCTCCGCTTCCACGTCTCGCAACTCCATGACTTTCGTTGCAATCTCAGTTTCAGCGGTTCTCGCCTGAGTCAAAGCATTCAAAGCTAACAGCGATCGACCTTCTCGATTCAGAATCGTTAAAATCTTCGCTTTTAATTCTTCAATCTGCGGCGGGGGCGATTCCCACTCGTAGCTGACCCGGCCATCCGGATATTCCACCCGCATTTGTAACGGCGCAGGTTCAGCCGCAACCATGACAATTTCATCCGCCGTCAACAGATGCTCTAAGCGATCGCTACTATTGCTGCGAATGCCTAAATTTTGCAAATTTCGATAGATCTCTTCTCGTGATTGATCCGGATACAGATCCACTTTGTTAAATACTAAAATCAATGGCTTTTGAGCCTGCCGCAAATCACAAAGCGCCTTGTATTCTGTCCGAGTGATATCGCCAGAAATTACAAATAAAATTAAATCCGCCTGCCGAGCCACCGTCTGCGCCATATCGGCTCGCGCCTGTCCATCAATCTCATCTAACCCTGGCGTATCAATCAATTCAATCTGAATCTTGCTGGAAGACTCCGGCACGATCGCTTGATCTTCCGCCACAAATCCGCCGCTTGGCGACCAGGTGACCAGCCTCGGCTGTTGCGTGACTCCATTCAACGGACCCGTTTCAAAAATTTTCTCGCCAATCAGCGCGTTCAAAATCGCCGATTTACCGCGACTGACTAAGCCAAACACAGCAATTCTCAGCACAAAGCGATCAAGCTTACTTAAATTCGTCGAAATTGTCTCAAGTTCAGCCTTGAGCGCGGTTTGGAGAGCGGGATTTTTGGTCGATCGTAAAAACTGGGAATAATTCGTGAGCGCCTGACGCAAACTTGCCCGCGCTCGATTGAGGTGGGTTTCTTGAGGATTCGGACGCGATTTAGGAGAGGCTTGACTCAAAGCAAATTAGACCAACGGCATCTACAATCTATTCTCATCCAAATTTGTAAAAATCGGGTCTAGAAGTTTATGGAAGCATGGCAATTAGAAGCAATCCGCAAGCTTGAATCAGAGTACGGAACCGTTCCGCCTCCTTGGGTTGTCTTCAACGAGCATCCGTATAGCCTCTGTTGGCGAATGGGCGGTGGAGAAGCACATATCGAGGTGTGGTCAGACTGGTGGGAAGAAAAAGATTACTCTGAAGCTGAGAAGATTGAATACTTTCGCCAGTGGAAACCTCCTGCTAGCTGGCTGGAATGGATGATCGACGCGATTTGGGAGCCTGCTGATACGGATGAAGAGGAGCTTGCAAATTTTGCACGAGCAGAAGCACTTGGATTTGGCAGTAAGGCAGAGTTCGATCGAGCAATCAGCGATCCAAAATGGTTGGAGGCAGACGAAGTTTTTTAGCGCTTCAGTGCCGCTCGAAATTCCCGAACAGCATCATACTGGTCATAGTAAGTCATGTAGCGGCAGAAAAGCTCAATCGGGAAATCTGGCAAAAGTTGGCTCTGCGTTATTTTTTCATAACGATCGCGAAGGTGATAGATTTCAAGCGTTCCATCTTCCCAAAACCAAACTTCCGAGACTCCCAATCGACGATAAACTTCTAGCTTATTCACACCTCCACTTGTTACGGTGATTTCAACCACTAAATCAGGTTGGGGCTTCTTATATTCCAAGTTATAAGCTTCATCTGGCTCATTTCTGGCTTTGATCGCTTCTGTGCCCATCGTCGCGCTGCCCCGACCATAAAAGCGAATCCCAAAGACTTCAAAGTAAGTTTCTAACAGTCGTCGAAACAGCACCTTAAAGTCTTCGTGTTCTTCACTAACAGGCATAACCTCAACAGTTCCATCCAGATAAATCAATTTGATACCAGCAATATCTTCGAGAGAGCGATCGAGTTCCTCAAACTGCTTCCAGGTCAGATGATGAATGACTTTTGCGGGTCTGGGTTGAGAAGTCGATGAAGTGGCAACCATGAGTAGAGTAAAGAGAACCTTTTCAACGTTGTCTTAATTCTGCGATCGATAAAGCGATCGACGTTTTACAGAAAAACCTGAAATGCCAAAGTAAATCCTGGGATGACATCTTCTCCACTCAAGGTTGCTGATTCGGGGTATTGTGTCACCGAACCATCTGCACGATAGACAAAAGCCGTTTTGTTTTTACAATCGATCAGCCAACCTAAGCGCACGCCGTTTTCGATATATTCCTGCATTTTTGCTTTTAATTCTGTGAGTGAATCGCTTATCGATCGAATCTCAATCACAAAATCAGGTGCGACAGCAATAAATTGATCTTCTTGTTGTCGCCAATTTTGGGGCAATCGATCTTTTGCAACAAACGCAGCATCGGGAGATCTTACCGCAGTGTTTGATAAGCGAAAGCCAGTCGTCGGCCCAAAAACTTCACCTAAATCATTTCGCTCAACATAAACTAAAAGATACGCACCAGCTTTTGCTTCTCGATTTCCTGAAAGTCCGCCCATTGGAGGCATTGTCACCACACTCCCGTCTGCATTCCGCTCGAATCGCAGTTCAGGATTTTTGGAACTCATTTGCATCAGTTCTTCGTCGGTAATCTCAATGAATGCAGGATGTACCATGAGCCTGTCCAGAATGCGACGGTATTCCTGAACTATAGCAGAGAAATTATTCGGAGTTCGATCGCTGAAATGCAAGTGAATTTTATCGATCGGCTTTCCGAGTTGAAGGATTTGTGAAAATGCACGATCGCTGAATCTCTCAGTGCGATCGCACATTTTCAACCTCCCTACTTCCAGTTCTGCCAATTGGTATTCAGAATTGTCGTACCCGGAAAAGCAGTCGGATTGTTATTCTCATTCAGTCGCTTTTGCAATTTCTCCAAGTTCGGACTTGGATTGGGTAAATTCTCCACCAATTGATACGGAGCAATTCCCGTTTCGAGTGAGAATGCTGCCGTCGTTCCCGCTGCTGCCCCCGCAGACCATTCGATCGAATGCACTCGATACGCCGATGCCGCAATATGACTCATCGCAATGCTTTTCCCAGTCACAATCAAATTATCGATCTTCTGGGGAATCATCGCTCGGAGTGGAATCTGAAATGGAAACGTTTCACCTGCACCTTGTCGCTCTCCAGGACGCTCCTGATTTCCAGGCTTTTCAGGTGGGGATTCAACCATACAAGGATGAAAATCGAGCGGATAATGTCCGATCCCAACACTATCAGGATAGATGTGCGATCGACCTCTTGATTTCACCGTTTGCGGCTCAACTTGTCCTCGAATCACGGCAATCGTCCGCAATCCAGCGATCGAGACTGACAAATTCCGAAACGTCTCAGGATCAAGATTTTCCGTGTAAAAGCGATCGCTGAAATCTTTGCGCGATACCGTTACTTCATCCATGAAGAAGCCGTTCGGATAGCCATAAGACGGTCGCCCAACAATTCGACGCGCTTCTCGCATGTAAGGATACTTTGACAATCCATGCACAGTTCCCATCGGCGAATCCAATCCCGTCAAGTAACGCAGATTCGGGACAGGCTTCTTAATCGGTTGTTTCGCATCCGTTGTGCCGGAATGGAACCAGTGAAAAAAGCCGATCGCTTGTTCTTCACCACCCTGCAATCCACTGACCCGAAACCCGCCCATCCAGTCTGCAAGCTGTCCAGTCGATTGCAATTGCTCACGCGACAGCAAATAGTTATCTAAACTCGTTCCAGGCGCATAGTCATTGCCCCAGTTCCAATTCTGCATGGAAATATCACCCGGATTGACCACGCGACTTCCCGCTTTTGGATCGACACTCCGAATTCGACGATAAGTAAAAACTAGCTCAGGAGCTTCCGCATAGCGCTGATCGTTAAAGCTATAAGACTGAGCATAGCGAGGGTAGAAATCAGGAGGCGTCACAGATTGAGGAGTTGCCGTCGCTTCCATTGCAAAGGTGTAAGTATAGCCCTGGGGGCAGTAGGCATAATCCGTTTCGCTCGATGACGAAGGATTGCGATACGATCGCGCATCCAGTCCTAACCGATACGGAACATCTGTCAGGGCAACTAGCTCTCCCGTCTCGGTCGCATCTAGTACGTACCAGCGACCCGATTTTGGCGGAACGAAGCGAATGATCTTTTTCTGAAACAGTTGCGAATCTGTTTCGGTATAGCTATCGAGAATTGTTTGAGACAGAGGATAGGTATTGAGAGGTGGAGCGTTCGGAGCGGGACTGTGTTGAATCGCACGAATCGAGCGAATTTCAGAGCCTTCGACACTCAGAGATTTTGCAACGGTATTCGGGAAAAAGTAGAGTTTTCCTTTGCCTTCTTTTTCTGCTTCTTTTAGCAGCGATCGTAGAATTTCATCGCCTTCTTTGGGCATAAAGCACACCAAGCTCACCCAACAGGCACCTGGATTTTTGCCTTGGTTTTCCGCCAAAATGCGCTTGCGAAATTCAGCATAACCGCGTGGAAAAAGTAATCGCGATCGCTGAGTCGGTTTCTCATCTAAAGCGGAAGTTCCCTGTGACGAGACTTGTCCGCCGATCCAGTCGGTAATTTCGGTCATGCAGACTGTTCGTCCCGCTTTCAACGCTTCGTAGCTCGCTGCCACTCCTGCCAGTCCTCCACCGACGATCGCGACTTCGCAATTTACTTCTTGATCGATCGAGCGTGAAGTCGCAGCCTCTACTCGGAACATTGAAAATAGTGCTATGACACTCGCTCCAATTCCCAACCGTAAGAATAATTTCATATCTAAAGCTTTTCAGATGTAATTTTAACTGAACTAAACTAGGCGACATTTACAAAATATGCAAGAATCTTTTTCATGAAATTCATCCTTTTTCCTTGCATTCTCTCCACTCTCTTAATTCCAACCATCGCTACTGCCCAACCTGTGAATGTGCGGGTTGAGCGATGGTTAGCCATTCAGCAAATTTCAGGAACCGTTAACTACAATCGTGCGTCTGCAACTAGGGCGGCAAGAGTAGGCGATCGCTTAGAAACCGTTGGCGATGGGGTTACGACCGGCACTCGATCAGCAGCTTCGCTCCTATTCGATACGGGAGTGGGTGTGCTTAATATGCTAGAGAACACAAATTTGAGAGTTCGGCGCATGGACAGAACTGCGGATGATGGACGCATTACCCATTTAGATGTGACTCGGGGACAAGTTCGCCTCAAGTTGCGGCGATTTACTAGTCCCAACTCCGAAGTAGAAATTCGGACTCCTGCAGGTATCAGTGGGGTTCGAGGAACAGACTTTGGCGTAGTTGTACAGCCCGACGGCAAGACTGGGGTTGCAACACTTGAAGGCGCGGTGATGACTTCAGCACAAGGCTCAGAAGTCTCCGTTCCTGCTGGCTTTCAGAATTTCACGATTCCAGGAGAGCCTCCTTCTGCGGCAGTTCCGCTTCGCGATGATCCGAGTTTGAAAGCGAACTTTGTGAAAACGATCGATCGAGGAATTCGTAAGGTTCAACTGGTTGGCCAAGTTGATCCGGTCAATGTCGTCACCGTTGATGGACAGCCCCAATCGACCGATCGCAATGGACAGTTTACGACCGCTGAAGTTTTTGCGCGCTCATTTTTGCGGATCAATGTAACGGTGACTACTCCATTGGGAAAAACTCAATCCTATGAACTGGCGCTCCGATGAGGTGAGATGGCGTTTTCTTCCAGGTGCGATCGCCACCATTCTGATGGCAAGCTTGTTTCATTTCGGTCTACTCAGCCCCCTCGAACAGATTGGATATTCGACGCTATTTCAATTGCGAGGAGAACGAAAATGGGACGATCGCTTAGTTTTAATCAAAATTGATGAGCCAAGCATCAAACAATTCGGACAATTTCCTTGGAAAAGAAGCCGTTATGCTGATTTGCTCGATCGTCTCACTCAAGCTGATGCGAGTATCATCGCGTTCGATCTTTTATTTTCAGAGTCGAGTCCAGATGATGCCGCCTTTGCCCAAGCGATGCTGAAATCGAAGCGAGTCGTACTCGCTCAAGCCGAAGATGAATCTGGACAGCCGCTCTTGCCGATTCCAGAACTGAGAGATGCAGCCGTCGCAAGTGGTCATATTCGCATCTGGGCAGATACGGATGGCATGACCCGAGCCATCCAACCCCAAATCAACGGGACTTTAGCATTTGGGATTGCGACAGTCATGTCGTATTCGATGATGCAAGCCGCGATCGCGATGCCTGATCTCAGCCACCCGATTTGGCTCAATTGGGTAGGACGCGCTGATCAGATCCAACAATATTCCTTCGCAAGCGTCGTCCAAGGCGATGTCCCAGATTCAGCTTTCCGAGACAAAATCGTGATCGTGGGAATGACGGCGACTGGAATGGATGCGGTTCCCACTCCGTTCAATCGCTATCCGCTTGCTAGTGGAGTCCATTTGCAAGCAACGTTGATCGATAACGTTTTGCAAGGCAATCCGGTGCACTCGATGCGTCATCCGGTGATTACGCTCTTAATTTTTGCGATCGGCGGAGTTGGATTTAGCATTCTCTTAAGCTTTTACCGAACTGGCATACAGGTGGCGATCGCAGGTTTTGCGATCGCGGGTTGGATTGGGGGCAGTGTCACCGCACTGCAAGCGAATTACTTACTGCCCGTTGCGCTACCGATTGGGTTAGTGGTCAGTAGTACCATTGCGACTGCCTTGATCGAGCGATCGCGCATGAATGCTGCTCTCAGACAGCAAGTTGATCAACTTCAGCAACGCTATCAGACGACAGTTGTGACTCGTCCCGTTCCCGAAGCGACTTCTATTCGTGAGATTACTCAACTCACGACGCTAGCCGACCAACTGGGACAAGCACAATTGACTCAACAGGCAATCACACATAGTTTAGCGATCGGGCTAATTGCAGCCGATTTAAGGGGGCAAGTTTGGTTTTGTAATGAGATCGCGACTTCGCTGCTCCATGTCGAGATTGATCAAGCACTCGAAGCGATTTTGGTTCCAGAATGGCTGTGTTTGGAGCAGTGGCAGCAAGTTTTAGAGCAGCCCCATACTGTTTTCGTCGAAAAGTTTTATCAGCAAAAGTGGTTTCGTTTACAAGTTGAACCGCTGAGTGTGCAGACCGATGGTGTTTTAGTTTCGCTAGAAGACATCACCATTCGCAAAGCGATCGAACTCAATCTAGGCGATCAAATTCAAGAACTCAATCAACTCAGTGAACTGAAAGATGAATTTTTGAGCACAGTCTCTCACGAGTTGCGCACCCCGCTCACGAATATGAAAATGGCAATTCAATTGCTCAAGATCGCGAGCACTGAAACCCAGAAAGAGCATTATCTGCAAATTTTAGAAAACGAATGTAATCGAGAATCAGATTTAGTCAATGGTTTATTAGATTTGCAGCGAATCGAGTCTGGGCAGCAGCCCTTGCAATCCACATCGATCGAACTTCAAACCTGGCTACCGACGCTGCTAGAGCCGTTTTATCGGCGCACAGAAACCCGACAGCAAGAGTTCAATGTGATTATTGATCCTAGTCTTCCGATATTGAATTGCGATCGAGCTGCTGTAGAAAGAGTTCTCGTTGAATTGATCAATAACGCCTGCAAATACACACCTCCAAATGAACAGATTGTTGTCAGCGCGGAGTGGATTGCACCCTGGATTGAATTTCGAGTCGAGAATTCTGGCATTGAGATTCCTGATGAAGCGATCGATAAAATCTTCGAGCGATTTTATCGGGTTCCCAATGCTGATCCTTGGAAACAGGGCGGGTCAGGCTTAGGGCTGGCATTAGTGAGATGCTTAGTTGAATCGTTGCAAGGCAAGATCGAACTAAAGTCTGAACCGAATTGGACAATTTTTATTGTCAGATTTAAAAGCGAGTGAAGCCGAGATTCAAAGCAGTCATAAAAAATCGCCTGATCAGTGTGTCGATCAGGCGAACCGCGTTAAATCACAAGTCGGTCTAACTGTGAATTTCCGGTTGCGGCAATTCAGCGGTTTTCTGCTCGACTCCCTGCGCGATCGGGCGTGTTTTGGTCAACGCCTGCTGCAACATTGGTGTTTTGGTAACTGAATCATTTGCCAACGTAAACAGCGGATTCGAGAGAATTCCAGCGATCGAAGTTGCCACCAAAGTCAGAATCAATCCAACCTGCAACGGACGCAATCCAGGCAAATTCCAAGCGATCGGCGGATAATTCTTCACCGCTTCTGACATTTCTTGTGGCTCTTTGACGACCATCATCTTCACCACTCGAATGTAGTAGTAAATCGAGATGACACTGGTGACCAAGCCCAAAATCACCAGCGGATAAGCTCCGGCCTGCCAACCTGCCCAGAACAAGTACAACTTCCCAAAGAAGCCAGCTAAGGGTGGAATCCCACCGAGCGACAGCAGACAGATGCTCAACGCCAAGGTCAAGAGCGGATCTTTCTGATACAAGCCCGAGTACTCACTGATCTGGTCTGTGCCCGTGCGGAGCGAGAACAGAATGATACAAGTAAACGCACCCAAGTTCATGAACAGATAAATCATCAAGTAGAAGATCATGCTGGCGTATCCGGCATCCGAGCCGATCACTAACCCGATCATCACAAATCCAGCTTGACCGATCGACGAATATGCTAACAGGCGTTTCATACTCGTCTGTGCCAAGGCAACGACGTTTCCAAGCACCATACTCAGAATCGCGAGCGTCGTCATCACCAAATGCCACTGCTCGGTCACTTGCGGGAATGCAGTGACTAATAACCGAATCGCCAACGCAAATCCAGCCGCCTTCGATCCAACCGATAGAAAAGCAACAACGGGCGTGGGCGATCCTTCATATACGTCAGGCGTCCATTGGTGGAATGGAACTGCCGCAATTTTGAATGCGATCCCCGCGATCGCAAATACCAACGCAATCACTAACCCAATCGAGTTATCCAATCCAGCGAGTGAAATCTTTTCCGCGATCGTCGATAATTTTGTTTCGCCGCCGGACAATCCATACAGCAGCGACGCGCCGTATAGGAAAATCGCCGAACTCGACGCACCAATTAATAAATATTTCAGCGCAGCTTCATTCGATCGCGGATCGCGCTTTGTATACCCCGTCAGCAAATAAGACGCGATACTGAGCGTTTCCAACGAAACATAAACTGCCACAAATTCATCCGACCCAGCCAGAAACATACCGCCCACCGTTGCGGTCAGCAGAATTGTAATAAACTCTGCCAGAGCCGTTCCAGACTGCTCGACATAGCGAACGGACATCAGAATCGTCACTGCCGCCGAAAGTGCGACAATTCCCCGAAACACGATACTGAGGGCATCGCTATTAAATTCGCCAATAAATCCGATCGGGTTCGGACTATCCCAGAGGGTAAACAGCGCACCTGTCGCCGTCAATAAGCCACCCACCGCGACATAGGGTGTCCATTTTGCGGAATTTTGTCGTCCCACAATGAGATCACCCACCATCACAGTGAGTAACGTTACGATCACAATCAGTTCTGGCAGGATCGTTCCGGCATTCAGTTGAGCCGCAAGAGAAGCAAAATCCATAGCACGGAGTCCGTATGAGCAGGAATTAACAAAAATTTATGCTAGTCGCACTTTTATTTGAAGCAAACGAATACTTCACCTGTTAGGGATTTTAACGTGGGATGCAACTTGGTTTTCGTCAAATCCGAGTTCTTTGCCCAAAGCCGCAATTGGGATCACGAGATCCATCTATCAACTTTGGTCTATATTGATCGTGCAACCCTCTGAAGAAAGACTTAATCCATCAGAAAAGATGGACGATTGCGAACGAATAGTCTACAGTCTAAAACTTAGGTGTTTGCTCCCCGAACTTTAGCCAGTCTTCTGAATCTTGATTATTTATATAGTGAATCAATTTGTGCAGTTGGGTATGGTTATAAGTTAGAAGCAGGCTGGTTTCCACGATGTCGCGTCTGTAACTCAAATCTTGAGCTTTACAGCCTGCACGACCCCTCAGGTTGGTTTTCCGTATTCCCGATCGAGCAAATTGAGTGATATTGATAGCAATACAGACACTCAGTGCGAATCCTTGTTGACCCGCGATTTCTAGTTAGACAGACTCATGCCAACTCTTGTTATTGTCGAATCCCCGACGAAAGCTCGCACCATCCGCAATTATTTGCCTCGTGATTTCCGCGTTGAGGCATCAATGGGTCATGTCCGCGATTTGCCCCAATCGACCAGCGACGTGCCTGATTCCATTAAGGACAAGCGTGTTAGAGAACTCGGTGTCGATGTTGAGGCAGGGTTTGAGCCAATTTATCTGGTGCCAAAAGATAAATCAAAGGTTGTGAAGACTTTAAAGGACGCTTTGAAAGAAGCGGACGAGTTATTGCTGGCGACTGACGAAGACCGCGAGGGTGAAAGTATTAGCTGGCACTTACTTCAATTGCTCAAGCCGAAAGTGCCCGTGAAGCGAATGGTGTTTCACGAAATTACAGAAGAAGCGATTCACAGCGCGATCGAGAACTGCCGCGATATTGACGTAAGACTCGTGCGGGCGCAAGAAACCAGACGAATTCTTGATCGCTTAGTCGGTTACACACTGTCGCCGCTCTTGTGGAAAAAGATCGCCTATGGACTTTCGGCAGGACGGGTTCAGTCTGTTGCTGTGCGTCTGCTGGTGAATCGAGAGCGGCAACGTCGTGCGTTCAGAAAAGGCGCGTATTGGGATCTCAAAGCACTGCTCGCGATCGAAGCTGATTCCCGGCAAGAATTTGAAGCAAAACTCGTGACCTTAGCAGGTCGAAAACTTGCAACTGGTGCAGATTTTGACGAATCAACCGGGCAAGTTGCCGCAGGTCGAAACGTTGTGCTGTTAAGTGAAGAGGAAGCGAGAGCATTACAAGCTCGCTTAGATGGGAAAACCTGGACTGTTTCGGATCTCGAAGAACGTCCGGTCACTCGCAAGCCTTCACCTCCGTTTACGACCTCAACCCTGCAACAGGAAGCGAACCGTAAATTAGGGCTGTCTGCTCGCGACACGATGCGAACGGCTCAAAGTCTGTATGAGCAAGGGTATATCACCTATATGCGGACGGACTCGGTGCACTTGTCCCAACAAGCGATCGCGGCTACCCGCAGTTGTGTTGAAGAAATGTATGGGGCAGAGTATCTCAGCCCATCTCCTCGCCAATACACGACCAAGAGCAAAGGCGCACAGGAAGCGCACGAAGCGATTCGTCCGGCAGGCAGCACGTTCCGCACTCCGAAACAGACCGGATTAAAAGATCGAGAGTTAAAACTCTACGATTTGATCTGGAAACGTACCGTTGCCACTCAAATGGCAGATGCGCGGCAAACTCAAGTTACAGCGCAAATTCAAGTCGAAGATGCGGGTTTCCGAGCTAGCGGCAAACGCATTGATTTTCCGGGCTTCTTCCGCGCCTATGTTGAAGGATCAGACGATCCGAATGCTGCGATCGAGAACCAAGAAATCATCTTGCCACCGATGCGAGCTGGAGATCATCCGAACTGCCGAAATCTAGAAGCGATCGGACATGAAACCCAACCTCCTGCGAGATTCACCGAAGCATCGCTGGTGAAAACTCTAGAAAGTGAGGGAATCGGTCGTCCTTCGACCTATGCCAGCATTATTGGCACGATCACCGATGAGCGCAAAGGGTACGCGCATCTGGTTGGCAATACGCTTGTTCCGACCTTCACGGCTTTTGCGGTGGTCGATTTATTGGAAAGGCATTTCCCCGATATTGTCGATTTGCGGTTCACTTCCAAAATGGAGCAAACCTTAGACGATATTGCCGCTGGGGAAGTCGATTGGCTGCCGTATTTGACTCAGTTCTACTCTGGGGATCAAGGGTTAGAGACTCAAGTCAAAGAGCGCGATAGCAATATCGATCCCAAGGAAGCCCGCACGATTCATCTAGACGATCTCGGAACCAAAATTCGGATCAGCCGAACCGGAGCCTATATCGAGTCTGAGAATGGCAATGTCAATTTGCCC
Source organism: Leptolyngbya sp. GGD (assembly GCF_026735145.1). Taxonomy (NCBI): domain Bacteria; kingdom Bacillati; phylum Cyanobacteriota; class Cyanophyceae; order Leptolyngbyales; family Leptolyngbyaceae; genus Leptolyngbya; species Leptolyngbya sp. GGD. Next base: position 729,668 of record NZ_JAPQKE010000003.1, on the reverse strand, counting down.
AGAGATCTGCCGCCTGCTGATCTCCATCCTGCTCAGGTCGAGACTCTGCTGAAAGGACCGAACAAGCTGGGATCGCATCCTGAAACGGGAGAACCGATCTACGTCAAATTGGGACCTTACGGGCATTACATTCAGCTTGGCGACAAGACTGAAGAGAATCCGAAACCGAAGAATGTTTCGGTTCCTCCGAAGGTCAAGCCTGAAGAAGTGACGATGGAAATGGCGTTGGGCTTGTTAACGTTGCCCCGGACTCTGGGAGTTCATCCCGAAACGGGTCGCAAAATTCAAGCGTCACTGGGACGGTTTGGACCGTATATTGTGCATGACTTGGGCAAAGACGAAGACGGTAAGCCGAAGAAGGATTATCGATCGATTAAAGCCCCAGATGATGTGGTAACGATTACGCTGGAACGGGCTTTAGAGCTATTTGCCGAACCCAAAGCCGTTCGCGGCAAGCGTGCAGCAGCCAAACCGCTTCGGGAGTTGGGGGCACATCCGAATGATGGAGAGCCAGTCAATATCTATGAAGGACCCTATGGTCCGTATCTCAAGCACGGCAAGGTGAATGCTTCTTTACCGGAAGGTCAGACGGTCGAAGAGATCACGATGGATGTTGCAGTCGAGGCATTAGCAGCGAAAGCAGGAACGAAAAAGACAACGCGATCGAAGAAGAAATCAGAAACGACGACCGCGAAGAAAACAACCGCGAAGCGCGCAACCAAAACCACGACCAAGAAAACCACGACAAAAGCTGCTGCAGCTAAGAAATCGACTGGCACCAGCAAGCGCGTCAAGACAAGCGAATAGAGAACTAGAGCGCGATCGTTAACGATCGCGCTCCGAAATTCAAAATTCATTGAGAAAAACAGATTTATTGCGCGAGGATTACGCTATACTAGTTCGAGTCTGTTACGGGATGTAGCGCAGCTTGGTAGCGCGCCTGCTTTGGGAGCAGGATGCCGCAGGTTCAAATCCTGTCATCCCGATTGGTTTCAGAGTTTGGCTATAGGACTCAGCCCTAAACCAGCCCTAAAACCGAAACACAACTAAATAAGGAGAAGCGCGATATTTGAGCGTGTTCACAGCCTTAAAGGGGAATTGATACCCATTGAAACCTATGAACACCAAGACAAATACCGTCTCTTTTTGTTCATGCTAGAAACTGTTTTTAATAGCCAGAAGTCTTATAGCGCGGTTCTAACACATACTCTTGACGAAGCGCGATCGACAAATCCAAACTGAGAATCCTAACCCCCTCCCCCAGCAGCAGTGGAGGAAATCAGAGAGAACGGGGATTTAGTGATGAATTTTGAGCCAACACCTGCGCCAACGACGATCGCGGCATGGCTGATTCTGGCGGTAATACTTGGGCTAGTGACTTAGAGATTTTGGGCAGAGCGATGCGATCAGCGATCTGATGGGCTTTTTCGCTTGAGAAGCGCTCATGATTAATATGAGATCAATCTCAGTAGATACTCAGCGATGACAAAAAAGCGCCCTCGATTACTAAAAAGCACAAAAAACCTAGCGATGCTGATTGCGATGGCTGTCCGCAACGAGATGGAAGACTTTCATTGCAAATATCTGAGCGATGCACAAATGCAGGAACTCAACCCCATGATTAGAAACGCGATCGCCACCGCTCTCTACGCCGCTAGAAACTATAGCGAAGATGAAGCCTCGTATGAATGGGTGAATTTTCAACTAAGGCTGATTCCTGAATACTGGGAGGAACCTGAGTTAACCGAGGATTTTCGCAACCTTGTGAAGTCCCTTCGGCGGCGGCATCGGGAAGCGTTGCGCAAATCTTCAGGCACAGCAGGGCAACCCTAAGCCCGTTCTCTCAAGTTTGCGCCAATGGAAAAAATGACTTGATGGATTGTGAGCCTGCATCCACTGAACGACGATCGCGGCATAGCTGATTCTGGCTTAAACCCTTGGGCTGGTCACTTGAGGATTCTGGCAGAGTAGCAGGATTGACGATCGCTCGAGTCCTGAATCTACAGCACGTTTCTACACGAATGGGCAAAAATCATCCCACTGCCGTTCGATCCAGGACTGTCGGGCGAGCGAACCGACGTTCTACCTGCTCATTTACTCACACCGCCCTGGTGAATCGGCAGCTCAATGACAAATTCAGCACCCTGACCAGGGGTTGAGTGGCAGTAGAGTTTGCCCTGGTGCTTTTCCGTCACGATTTGGTAGCTAATCGCAAGCCCTAAGCCTGTTCCCTGTCCTATGGGCTTCGTGGTGTAGAAGGGGTCAAAAATACGAGTTTGAATCTCGGGAGGAATACCAATCCCATTATCTGCAATTTTGATCTGAACCCGGTCGGTTCCTGCCCGTTCTGTGGTGATGCGAATCCAAGGGGAGAAGTTAGGATTTGCGTGTAAAGCTTGAGAGGATAGCGCATCGATCGTGTTACTCAAGAGATTCATAAACACCTGATTAAGTTGATTGGCATAGCAGCTGACTAAGGGGAGATCGCCGTACTGTTTCAGGAGTTGAATTTCAGGGTGTTGTCCTGAAGCTGCTAAACGATGATTGAGGATCATCAGCGTATTCTCAATGCCTTCATGCAGGTTGACAGCTTTGAGGTCTGCCTCATCCAACCGAGAAAAGTTACGGAGTCCTTGAACAATATTGATGATGCGATCGCAGCCTGACTCCATTCCTTTCAGAACCTGCGGCAAATCTTCCATTAGAAACTCTAGCTCAGTCGTCTCTAGGTGGGCTAACACTGCCTCTCTAGGCTCAGGGAAATCGGACTGATACGCTTTGAGGAGATTCAGGAGGTCTTCAAAATGCTCCTTCGCATGAGGAAGATTGCCCGCAATAAAGGTTGCAGGATTATTAATTTCATGAGCAACCCCAGCCACCATTTGCCCTAATCCAGACATTTTTTCTGCTTGAATCAGTTGAGCCTGGGTTTGCTGGAGTCGTTGCAGCGTCGAACTCAATTCAGCTGTACGGACCTCTACTCGGTGCTCTAACTCCAAGTTCGCTGTTTTGAGTGCCGCTGCTCGACGCGAAGATTCTGTGGCAATGCTGGCAAGGTTGACCGCCGTCTTCAGAACTTCCTGATGATAGGGGGTCGGTTGGCAGGCAACTTGATGAGACAGGGCAAAGGTGCCTAAGACTTGCCCTTCAGCCGATAAGAAGGGCGATGACCAGCAGGCACGAATGCCATGACCTAGGGCAAAATCCCGAAAATTTGACCACAGTGGATCCGTGGCAATATCGTTCACAAAGACAGATTCCCCTCGATACGCAGCCGTTCCACAAGAGCCGGAACATGCACCAATCATCAACCCGTCCACCCCTTGAGCATACTTAGGTGGGAGGGTTGGAGCAGCCCCAGATCTCAAACGGTTTTCTTGGGGATCAACGACCAAAATGGAACAATAGGCACTGGGTAATTCCTGTTCCAATAATTCACACAATCGATTGAAAATTTCCTTGAGTTCGGCTCCATCAGCAATCAACTCCAACACCTGACTTTGGGTTGCGATCAGGGCTTCGGAAGCGTTTCGCTCGATCGCGGAGCCGAGAATACTGGCGACGGTTTGGAGAAAATGCACTTCGTCTTCAGAAAATTGACGAGGTTCATCAGAATACACCTCAATCGCTCCCAGCAATTGATGCCGCCCCTGAATCCTCAACACAATTCCACCCTGGCTATCTGGTGGAGATGGAAAAGGCAGATCCCGAACTGTACTACTTTGAGTGGCGTGGATGAGGAATGCACCCTCTTGTAAGAGCGGAGAGTGCGTGGGGAGATGGAACTCCGTCATTTCTGCTGTCGGCTCTCCTGAGATGAAATTCAGGCTGCAAGCTACACGCCTGAACGATTGTTGATCCGAAAGCACTCGCCAAATCGCACTGTAGGAAACTTTTAAAGTCTTTGCAATTAACTGGGCAACTTGCTCAAACAGCGAGTCTAATGCTGGAGTGGAGAGTGCCCACTGACTCAATTGGGTGATTGCCGTTTGGGGGTTAATCTCTGTGAAGACAGGTTGAGAGATTGCCAGATTTAAGTCGATTGAGGTGTCACTAGAAGAGGTGGAAAAAGAGCACATGAGGTCGATCAGAATGGGATTTTATTTTCCTTGTAAGATTCCCTCAAGACCCAGAAAAAGTGTAGCTGCAAACTGTACAAATATATTTCTTCATAGCTTGCTCTCCTAATTATCTAAAGTCCTTTACTCTCCTCCAATGAGAAAACCCGCTGCAATTTTCAGCAACGGGCACAACCTGTTTCTTGAAGGCTACTCTCTAACACAGATCGATTTGTATCGAGATCGTGTTTGCCGACACATTACCTTAAGAGGGAGGAAAGCCCAGCCCTAAGAGTTATCCGTCACAACAAGAACTCCTCGGAGCCTCCTCATTATTTATTCCACGAATTAACCCCTCGTAAACACTTGCGCCTATCGAGGGGTCTTATTTGATAATGAAAAGCTTGGGAAACGATCACCTCAAGAGGGTTAAAGATCGCATGGCGAAGTTGAAAGCTGCAGGAGCACGATCGCGCTGATTTTAATAGCTGGAAGTCTTATAGTGCGGTTCTAACACACACTTGACTAGAGATTAGAAGTCCGAGATCGACGAACTCCACGTCTGGGAACCCTAAGCCCGTTCCCTCAAGATTTGCGCCAATGGAAAATCAATGGACAGCCCGACCCTGGAAAGTAGCTCAAGGGGTTGTGATCTTATCCCTGGCTATCGTGGTTCTCGCCTTCATCTACGGCAAATTTATCCACCACCCGTTGCGGATCTGGCTGGCGGATGGGGAATGGTGCGTCAGCTTTTCTCCAGATGGATCAGGGAAAGTCCTCTACGGCTCCGAGTGCGATCGTTAGCCGGTTCGGAGATTCTGAGCAAATCCATTACTCGGTTAGATCTGATCTCCAGGTCTTCTATAGAGGGATGCAGAACCAGAATCACATATCAGGTTTTGCTGAGTCAGCTAATCTCCAATCGTTCTTTTTACCAAGATGGCGACTAACAAACCAGTCATCAGATAGCCAAGAGCAGACTCAAGCATCGCTAATCCTTGTCCCACAACTGAAGCAGCTTCAATACCACTATCAGCACTTGTAAAGGTCATGAAAGAGAAAAAGAAGCTACTCCAAAAACCGGAGTGATTGAGCGTACCTGGAATAATGCAGTACAAAGCACTAAACAGCAAAATAATGCCACTACACCATGTCAGGAATAGGGGGAAGGAACGCCCGTAGTCGCACGTAATTCTAAGAAACCCTGCAAGTCTAGGGTATTTTCGTTTTAGTGCAATAATTCTTTGCTGGCTATATGCAAAATCTTGTAATAGTTCTGATAAATTAAAATCGATTTTGTTTAATCGAACACCAATAAAGCTAGTGCTGTTGCTGTATTTGACGTTATCAATTAGAACGTCATCCATTTTTGCCCAGTTGAAGCAAGTTCCTTTGATATTCGCTTCTGATAAATAGCTGTTCATTAGGTTAGAGTTTTGCAGAATCGCATTTTCAAGATTGGCTGCAAAAAGATCAACATTACTCAAGTCGGCTCCGCTTAAGTCTTGTGCCGATAGATCAATCCCTCTTAAATCTGTGTGTCCATAATATTTACCGACGAGGTTGTCTAAAGTCTTTCTCTGATAAGCGTTGGCTTTCCATCGCTCAAGAATAATTCGTCCTTCAGGAGTTTGCCATCTTTCCTTGAGGTTCTCTGCCGATAACTTAACAGCCACGAGGTAATCCTCGTCTCCAATCTGTAGATCTACATTCGGACGAATGAAAAATTCGTTGGTGATGGATGAACTCTGCATGACGTTTGAATCAATAAACATCGACCCATTTGTTGGGATTAGCCCCAGTTAAAAAAAGATATTACTTCAACACGATCAATAGGTTATGTAAACTTCTGAAAATTATTTGCCAGTAATATCACATTAGGGCAACAGTTTTCGCTCTAATGCCCTCAAGACCGAGTGTTTTGATTCCAGCTTTGGCAATCAGCATTCCTTTAACGATCGTGCTCATTGTGGGGGGCTGTCTTGCCCATTATCCGGCGCGCGTCTGGCTAGCCGATGGATATTGGTGCGCTCGATTCTCTCGATCTGGCACAAGAACGATCCTCTACGGCTCCGAGTGCGATCGCTGAGCGTTGGGAATTCTAAACGGGCAATGCGCTGCCTTTAAACCATGAAGAAATTACTGCTTTCATCTGCGATCGTTCTCGGTCTATTTGCACCAGTTGCATCTGAGACTTTACAAATCCCAAAAAAGCGAGATCGATAATTCATCGATCTCGCTTTTTGCTGCTTACAGCCTCAACACAGAAATCGATGACATCCTGTGTTTTGAGATAGAAAGCTATTGTCCATCATTTCTTTCATTGCCTGTCGCACCTGGGGGCGGCTCCTGTGACAAGGGAGGCGAAGCAGGATAAGCTGGCTTGGAAGGTTGCGATGGCTGTTGGGACTGACCACCTTCGCTTGTCTGTGAGTTAGAGGTGTTATTTTTCGACATGGAGAACAAATTAAATGGGAGCGACAATTCTAAATTAATTTATGAACATGCGGAAAAATCGGTAGAGAAAATCAACAAAAGTATTGATAACATCACCAGCAAGTTAACAACTTTCCTTGGTTTTAGCGGGGTTTTGTTAAAGTTCGCATCAGACATGCCTAGCAACGGGGAGTTATTCTCACTCAAAGTTATTGTCACAGTTCTATTGCTTGGAACTGTTGTTTTCTGTGGGTGTGGACTTTACCCAAAAGCAGGTGGAAACAGCTTAACCACCCGCTATTTAAGGGAGAACCTGTATTACTATCCAGAAGAAGAAGTTAGAAGGCAGATTATTGACCAAAGACTGAAATCAATCGAGAGCCTTGAAGAAGTAGCGGCATTCCGAAGAATTTACCTTAACCATGCAATTTTATGCTTGATGCTAGCAGTGATCTTTTTTGGAATCAGCATAATTGTCAATGCCATCCCCTAGCTCTTCAATGGAAGCTTGATCGATGAAATTATTGATTGTCGTTGCTTCAAAAACTCAAGTAATTTCCGAATTTCCTGGAGAGAAAGAGAAGGGAAGTGGCTCTGCTGACAGATCGCTTGGACATGCTGAAATTAATCTATTCATTAGTTCACGCATCCATCCCGCCGAAGTGGCGGGATTTTTTGTTCGGGGCAGAGCGCGCGCGCTGCCTGCCTCAAACTTGTTCAGAGACTGAGTTGAGCAATTAAGTCCGATTTTTTCAATTTGGTATATCCTGCCACACCTCGCTGTTTCGCCATCTTTTTTAACTCCTGAGTTGTCAGGCTTTGCAAAATAGCGGGATCTCTAATGACATCTGGCAAGGGTTGAGGCGTTAGGTAAAAAACTTGCTTCAAAGCGTTGAGCTTTTTCCCTTTGCTAATTCCGCACTTGAGCGTTGTAACCGGATCTAAGGTCTTCCAGTACTGACGGGGCGCTTCATCAATTCGATTCGTCGCTACAGGTAGTTTGACCCCTGTAAATCCGCTACCTGGTTGTTCAATGAGATATTGCAATGCTGCTTGAATGTCATCTCTCGATGCGGTGGAGAGATTAATTTGAGGGGTCGCTTCTCTAGATAATGTTTGTGAGAGCTTAGCAGTAGCCTCACTCTCGTCTGCAATAATGCACCAAACTCTCTCCAATCCCGCAGCCTCTACGACTGCATAGACAAAGGCATTACCCACTACTTCATAGCGATCTTTGCTGGTTTCTTTGACGATCGTTGGTAGCCAGTTGCGCCCCCCTGCATCTTTCAACTGTTGTGCAGTCGCTTTGATTAGAAATTCAGGAGCATCGGTTCCTTCACCTGGATCAATGTCATCGAGATACAGATACATAAGGTTACCAATATCAGTGAAGGCACTCATTGTAGAAAGTACTCCTTTGCCAGGGCTAAATAGTAATCACGAGCGGTTTTGTCACGATAAGTTGCCGGAACGCGAGCAAATGCTGCGTTGGCGATATTCGCATAGCTTGGAACTTCAAAGATATGCAAATCTTTCTTGGTATTGGTATACCTTGGATAAAAATGGGGCATCAAATCAAACCCCTCCTTCTTTGCTTGCTTGAGGATATTAGCGATTTCGATTTGAGCTGAGGCAATTTGATGCGGGGTTGTCTTTTCCCCATTAAAAAAGACAGGTAGTGGAACAGGACTACCATCGTCTCTTGCTCTCTGGGCTTCGGGAATGAACTCCTTGATCGCCATCGCTGCGTTCTCTAGAGAAAATAGATTATTGTGTTTCGTGGGTATCAAGACCACATCCGCTGCATAAACTGCCAATTGGCTAAAGATTCGCCAATTCGGGGGAGCATCAATGAGAATGTAATCGTACTCTGACTTTAATGGTTCTAACTTTCGGCGTAAGGTATGAGGCGTAAGCAGTTGGCGCAGTTTTACTTCATCAAAATCATTCGCTGCAAATTGCTTCTCTGCGGGGATAACATCAAACTTAAGCTCTCTGCCTAATGCTTTAGAACTAACTGAGAATGACTTAATTGCTGAACAGAAATCAACATCCCTGTCTGTGAGTGCTTGAAAAACAGATCCTTCGTTTAATGCCATTCCTAAAGAGCTAGTCAGGTCTTGTTGATTCGGATCGCAGTCTACAATCAGCACCGTTTTACCAAATAGGGTGAAAATGGAGGCAAGATTAGTTGTTGTAGTTGTTTTACCAACTCCACCCTTGTTGTTGTAGACAGATATGGTCAATGCTCTTATCGGTTGTTCAATTTTCTTTCGCACCAAACCAATAACTTGGTCAATATTCTCTGCTGTAATTTCGAGGCAAGTTGTTGCTGGATGAATTACCTTCCCGTGTTTACGAAAAAGCTGAATGTGAACAGAATTAGTAATAATTCCCCACTGCACTGTTTTGCATTGAGTCCCCAGCAAATACCCCTTGAGTTGTGCAACTGTTTTCTTATAGCCTGCTGAGCCTTCAGCTAAGCTCACATCTCGTCCTTTCAGTTCAATTAAGAGGTAAGGATTCGATTTAGTGTTTACGAAACAATCATCTGAATTGTTCTTGCGAACTGCGTAGTCAACAAAAGTACCACCACCAGTATCGTATTGTGGACATACCTCTCCTGTATAAAATCCCAACGCTTCCAGAAAAGCGCGTTGTGCAAAGTTGAAATCAACAATTGCCTCTGGGGCCCCGTCTGGAAGGCTATGTAGGGCTTGTTGCAGGCTTGTAGATGACATAAGCATAAAAGATAGAACGACTGTCTTCCTTGAGGTGACTACCAAGAATTGTTTACGTAAAACCTCTTGAGGCTCCGGAATAATTATTGCTATTCGCAGACATATTACGTATAAATTTTATCTTAATTAACGCTGAAAATACTTAGGATTGTATAAGCTCTGTAAAGCTGGTAGTCCAAACATCACCTAGGCGCAGAGGGTTAAGGGATCTAACCGACGCGACGCTTTTCCGATCGTCCTTCTCAAAATTCAGTACGATTGTTCTAATGAGTTTTTGAAAAATCAAATGAACGATCGTGTTTGTGTTCCCAGTGGTCGAACTGGAACGATCGTCGAGCAGAGTGCAAACTGCCCGATCGTCCTGATTGAATTCGATGATGGATCAAAGTCTTGGATGCCCACGCGAATTGTGCAGCCTGCGCCTGTGGATCGCAGAAGGAAGAGAGTACAATCGCACTAAAGCAGCGCTTACGATATGCCCAATGAGCGGTCCTTAATTGGTCCTTGATTGGTCCTTAATTGGTGCTTCAAGACGTGCAAAATGGAACGGTCGGATCTTCAAGGGGTGAGAAAACAGCACTTTTGAGATATTAAAGGATCTCAAAAGTGCTTCGCGAGATCCCCTTGGTTCCAATTCCCAAGTGAGAGAAAAAATACCTTATGCCACGCGACGGATATCCAACCACGATCGTCTCTCCCGATATGCTGCAAAAGTTGTCGATCGTTCCTCGTCTCGCTGCTGCCCACGGTAAAGGCTTCACATTGATCGACGGCTCTGAGATTAAATATTTTGCGATCGCAGATTTGACAGAACTCCCTAGCCGCTTCGACGTGGCGATGAGCTACGATCCTCGGCAAGAAGTTCTTTTAATCAACGATCGAAATCTCTCTAAATGTTCTTGGATGCTGGTGAAGTTGGAGCAGCAGAGCCGATGGGTTTGGGAGAATTCGATTACAGAACGATCGAGAAAAACGATCAAAGTTTGAAGTTGTAGCAAAATGCGACAACTTCAAATTCCCCGGAAAGCTCAACGATGATTGCTGAAGAACGATCGGGGATGCCGTCTACGAAAAATCTTTCTAGTTCTCCACCCGCAAACTCTTACTCCATCAGCGGTCTATCCGTTTGGTAGGCTTTTGTCCCCCACTTGTGGAGATGCTGTCGTCCGGCATTGGGAAGCTTCAAGCGCGTAGTACTCAACAATGATCGCAAGCGCACGATCGGGAATGCCCTTTTGGGCGAAATCTGCCAGTTCTGCACTCTCGAATCCAGCATCCATCAGCATTCTAGCCAATTTTGAGGGTTTCTCTTCTGCACTGGTTGAGAGGCTGTAACGGATGGAGTCTTAATCAACCCCAACAATTCTTGCCGCCCCACGAATGGTGCATCGTCCGACTCCTTTGGCATCGACGGTTAATTCAGAGACGATCGATTCGGTTGGATCTGGTTCGGCATGAAGCTGAATGTAAGTCCGAATCCCGATCGAGCTAAATGCAAGAACAGTCGATCTCGCTTTTGCCGTACAATTCCGACCTGCTTCAAATCCGTAGTAAGTCGCAATGATCGCGATCGCTGTATCTGGAATGCCATCTTGAGCGAAACGGGCTAGGCTATCACCTGTGAAGCCAGCATCCATAAGCATTTGAGACAGTTTTGAGGGGGTTAGCCTATCACCCTGAAAATGCTCGGTTAATGTGGGTTGAGACACCCCAACCATTCGCGCAACCCCTCGGATGGTCGATCGTCCGACTCCGTTGGCATCGACGGTTAATTCAGAGACGATCGACCCTGTTGATTCTGATTCGGTATGAAGCTGGAACACCCACACTGACTATTTTTCATGATCTGACAAGAAATCCCTATCCTCTTTCAGTTCAGGGACGATCGTTGATGCCTCCTGACTCTCCATTTCAGTCTTGCCCCTGAAATGGTTTTCCGGAGACTGGATTGTATAACGTCAGATTTTCTGACGTTTAACTAACTCAAGGGGGAGGGAGAAGACAGCTTGACTATCACTGATTTCGGCTTTTTTCCAGCGATTTCGGCTCGTGGTCTGCCCCGGTAGCTTCCCGGAGCCGGGAAAAAATGCTGACCAACTGGATTTCCCGCATTCCCTCAGTTTGCAGCGATGGCGAAAAATCCTGAATTGTACCGCCGCTTAGATTCCAAAACATGGGATTTCCCCACATTTAGCTGAGTTGATACCGATCGTTCCCCAAATACTCGACTCCAAGTTTCTGAGCCAGCCAAAATTCATGTACCCAGCCGTGCGGAGCGGACGATCGCCAATTCTGGGAGAGATTGAAACGATTGAGTAATTCCGCCTCAGTCAAGATTTCCTCAACCTTCGGGGAAGATCCACTCACCTCGACGGGTAAAGAGGTTTTCCCGCCACGGGAATCCCCGTAACGGCGATCGTTCAAAACCTTCTCGCCGACTACCAGATTTTCTGGCAGTAAATTCAGAGCCTTTTCCGAGGAGACTCGGAAATCTCTAACTACCGGAATCGCGGTAGTTGATTTTTGCAATTCCTCAACGATCGTCCGCAGTTCTTGAATCTGTTGCTCGATCGTGGTCATTCGACTCGTCGGTAAGTCCGCAGACTCAATGCCCAAATATTGCTCGATCGCGATTTGAATCACTTGGCTGGAGGTGCAATCCATCGATCGCGCAGTCGAATCGATTTCGTCTTTTAGCGCGATCGGCACTCGACACCCAACCATTACTTTTTTCTCACTCATGTTTATTGCGGCTCATCGTCTCATTTAAGACCCATCTGATAACAATGATAACCGCGTTTTCGCAATAGCAGAGGGTCATTGTCAATAAGCAGGGTAAAGCGCGACTGATTTCAGAAATGAGCCTGAATATCCCATTCTGTCGTTGTCGTTTCATAGGAATCGACAATAAAATAGAGCAAGTTGTTTCGAGTAACAGTCTCATGCCCAAAGTGAATGGAAAAGGACAAGCGGCAATTCTGACCAATGATCAGATCGATGCGGTGATTAGTCTCTGTAGGAAGCCATATTGCTATGTGGTTGCGATCGCGTCCTTCACTGGTTGCCGAATGGGTGAGGCACTTCGACTTAGAGCAGAGAACCTAAATTTGGCAGAGAAGATAATTACCTTGACAAATACAAAGACGGGTCGAGCGCGGGAAATCGAAATGCACCCAGAGTTAGTGAAGATTCTCACTGGTGCAAATCTGCCGACAAAAGGCTATCTATTCCCGTCGAACCGTAGCGCAGGTTATATCACTCGCCAAGCGTTGGACAAGGAACTAAGAGAAGTCTGTGAGGCTTTGGAATTGCGCGGCGTTGGAACACATTCATTTCGTCGATCGCTGGCTACGTCGCTGCATGGCAAAGGTGTTCCGATCAAGACGATCGCAAGCATCACGGGGCATGAGTCATTGAATGAACTCTCTCGGTATCTGGAGGTCACACCAGAGCAACGGCGATATGCGATCATGCAGTTGCGTTAGCGTTGCGAGACATTGCTCCAGTGATCATATGTTTTGCTCAGACTTGAGCAAAACACCCACTTACCAGGGGCGGTAAGTGGCTGCTGTTCAGCAGTTGGGCTGGTAAGGGATTTTTCCACGTAAATGTGGAAAAACGGACAGCACGGACGTTTCGCGATTCCTGATCCGATCGTCCTCCTCCCGCTCCCAGTTTTACTGCGTCGGCTTTTGCGACACACTCTTTTCTATTCATGCAATGTTGCAGTAGTCGATCGCCCTATAAAACTCAATACTCCAAATCTCGAAGCTTGTGAAGAATAATGACGTTCCCACTATCAGTTCGCAGAAACGTCACGTTATTAACGCTCCTCTGAATTGCGGGCTTCTGGTCAACTTTGTAGTTGCTTCTAGTTGCAAAATTTCCACTGACGCGAGTTTGAACTCCATCTCGCCATTTGATAGTGAAATAAGTCATTCCTTGACCGGAACTGCCTTCAACTTCGCATGTGTCATCAATTTGTTCCTTGCCATCAGCGCTGACAAAGTGACACTCCGCAAGCATTCTCCAGCTACGGGCATGAGCAGGGGATTGAGTGACAAACAAGAGAATTGCAGTAAGAGAACCAAATATGCTGAGCTTCATCTAATTGGACTGTAACATTGCTCACTTAGGTTATCTGCTCTCAAGATGCCAATCAATCGGTTTCACTAAATTTTGATAAGTAGTCCTGTTATCTTTCCCATGTAGACGTGCATATAGTCCCTAGTTCGAGTAACGTCGCGCTACACTGCCACAAGTTTTAACTGCTCATCCCATTATCAGTATTATGTGGAGCCGATTTCAGAGCGCTTGCAACCAAATGCACATCAAATTTTAAGAAAAGGCACAAGAGGAAGATTTTTATATTTGCGGGTTTTGACTGTGTTCTCGTTCCCGCCCGCTCAGTGATCACCCCTAATTTTGATCACAGGCGCGATCGCTTCTAGAAAGCGAGAATCCTTGAGCCAGTCTCAGCTTTGAGATATTGAGAAATCATAAAGTTCTTAACGTTCCATAGTTTTTGTGAAGTTCATAAGAACTATCAGTATTTTCTCGTAAATCCAAAAGAATCTTGTATAGATTACGTGCAACCACTGCCATTTGGTTTTGAATTTCATGGTTGCTTATCAGTTTCTTTCAAAGACGTACACAGATGTTTTAGGACGCGCACCCGATGCAGGTGGCTGGAATTATTGGCAGGGTGAGATCGAGCGCGATCGCTCCTTGGATCAAGTTAGAAGAGTTGGAGCATCCTTTTTTACCGGAGATGAGTTCTTAGGTAAGGGCTACAACACTAAGGATCGATTAGCGGTTCTCTACAGAGTTGCTTTATCCCGAGAAGCCGATCTAGGGGGCGTTAACTATTGGGCATCTCAAGTTGATTCTGGTGTGCGCTCATTCTCTGATGTGGTCTTTAATTTCTTTTGGGGTGAAGAGTTTAACTCGATCGGCTCCATGTATACCCAAGGAAAATATGAGTTTCGCGGGGGCACTCCGTATCGACCGGAAATAAGTCAGCCTGCCTACAGGATTGGGGTCAAGCGAAGCTCAAATAGCTATGAATGGTCAGATGGACCTCAAGGAGTCCAAATCACAAACAGCAAGCAACTACAAGCTCTTTTGAATTCGTCTAGAGTCGGGACAAGAATTATGCTACCTCAAAGGAGTTTGATCGAAGTGACTGAAACGATCGTTACTCCTTGGGGGGTCAGTATCTATACCGATGGTGCAACATTTCCTGATGAATATCAGAAAATGGCGCGGTTTGTGAGATCTCCATCTTTTACTGATGGAGCTATGATCGCCGTCTCTGAAGCATCAAGCCTTAATTTTGTATGGGTTGATGGGCAACGCAGCAAAATCAATGAACCCAACTTCAAGCCGCAAAACATCAATGTTGGGTTGCTTGGGGGGATGGGGTCATCCATCATATCTAGCCGAGTTGAGAGGGCTATGGGTTTCAGCCATATCACGATCGGGGGTGGTGCTGTAGGGCTTCCTCCTGCTTATTCGGTTGTGAGAGGTAACTTCGTTGATGGAACCTTTAGTAATTTTTCTTCTCAATGGTCCGATGGCATCTCGATCGGTGGGGAAGTCGTAGATGTTAGGTTTAATACCGTCATCAATATGACAGATGTTGGAATTGTCTCGTTTGTCGGCAATAAATCCGTTCAAAAGCGTCAAGACAGCGGCATCAGATACAATACTGTCTTGAATCTCTCCAACAATGCCTATGGGGGAATTGTGAGTGATGGGGTGTTTAACCTTGCGGGAGTCGGGACGGCTCCAGGGAGTTACGCAGGTTATGCACAAGATTTACAATTTTCTAGCAATACGCTATGGACAAGTAACAGCGCTTTTATGGCGATCGCTCTCTCTATTGGAACCCGAGCATGGTTTGGGAGTGCTTCACAAACTATTAATGGATCAACTTTCAAAGACAATACAAGTAACGGACAACCTTTGAGAGTTGGGACGGGAATTGTGGTGTCTGGGGCGATTAATGTGACCGTACAAGGGAACCAGGGGCTTAATTTTGTGTTTGCCCCTGAAGCCAAGAAAGAACTTCCCAGACTACCGTTTGTTGCATCAATCTCCAGCCGATATGCCTCGTTTAAGGAAGTAGACATGGAATGGGTCGATATGATGATGGATAGCGCGATCGTGGATTAGAAAGTCACGGAGCCAGAGAAAGTAACGGCTGTTCAGCAGTTGGGCTGGTAAGAGAGCTTTCATCACAAATCATGAAAAACGTCGGTGCTGTCCGTTTCTCGGCTCCTGATCCGATCGCCCAACTCTTTGCCCTACAGCCATTCCCCCAATTTGAGGAATGCAGACAGAGATTGAGCATGGGAGAACGATCGAGCAGTTGGAACGCAGATTGAAGTAACTCAATGCGATTCTCACTCCCAACTAGGGTGAGGTACGATCGTGCAAACATCTCTAACCGCTTGGGGCTAAGCTCTGGGCGGTTTTTCGATTGCAAAAATGGTACTCACATCGACACCCAAACCGTATGCTCAGAGGAATTTCGGCGCAACCTGTCTCATTGGTCAATTCAGTTATTAACGGTGAGTTTCGCATTAATCAGCGTGGCGCAACTAGCTATTCATTTGTTGATGGAGCTTACACGCTCGATCGTTGGCAAATCTTGATGAATGCGAGTGGCGGCACAAATCCAACCGGATCTGTTTCACAGCAATCATTTTCACCGGGGCAACCGGAAGTCCCATATGAACCGAGCAACTACCTTAGAATTGCAAACACCTCTCAAGGTTCATCGCTCGGTGTAGGGTCATATTGGGTTTTATCACAGTCGATCGAGTCAGTTAGAACATTCGCTGGTCAAACGATTACAGTTAGATTTTGGGCGAGATCGTCGATTGCAAGCAAAACGATCGGCGTGAATTTGCTCCAAAACTTCGGCACAGGAGGAAGCCCGGTTGTTCCGGGGGCAGGGCAACTTGTTACTCTGTCTTCGACTTGGCAGCAATTCTCGATGACGTTTGTTGTTCCATCCATCGCCAGCAAAACGATCGGCACTGATGACTGTTTGAGGCTTCAATTCTGGTTACAGGCAGGAAGTAGCGTCGCATCCCAAGCAGGCGCAGCAATTTCATGGGGTGGAACAGGGACGATCGACATAGCCAACGTTGTAGCGATGCCTGGACTATCACTGCCCTCACGGATTGAACCAAGACTGGTTTCGCAAGAACTGGATTTATGTCAGAGATACTATGAGGAAATCCAAGTAACCGCTGATGGGTATCTGCTGGCTGGAACCCCGATTAATGTATTCATCCCGTTCAAGCAGAATAAGCGGGTTGGCAATCCGCTTTGCACTCAAAACCCTAGCACTGCCTCAAATATTAATCTCAACGCGATTTTCCCTAACAATTCCACTGCTGCATATAATGCGACTATTCCTGCGACTGGCGTATACTCACTGGTCACAATCATTAAAGTGAGTGCAGAATTTTAGCCATTTACAAATAGAAGAACCGGGACGATCAGAACGATCGTCCCGATTTTGTTTGTTTGAATTTGGGGATTTACAAAATTTGTAAGTGGCTCAATTTCCAAGATGTGCGATTTCTTCCGTCAGTCTGGCGGTGTCTAAAACTGCTGCCATTTGCGCGGAAAACAATGCTTCTTTCAAGGATGGAAACAAACGATCGAAATAATCCGATCCAGCATAACTTTCCCAAGCAACGCAGCGAATAAACTCAGAGTAAGAAGGAGCGATCGTTAGTCCAAAACTGCAATTATCGAGGTTAATTTCGCAAAGAATCCCTGTGCTGTTGAAGTTGGGATTGAAGCCACGATCGAGTAATTCATTCAAGATTTCTGAAAGTTTCATGGTTGAATTTTCTCCTTGTTTTTTTAGTTGTGATGCTGCAAGGCGGATCGCTTTCACTGATAGTTTCAATGAACGATCGTAACCGCCTCTGATCCACGAGACAGACGAGACAAAATCACGAGACAAATCTCGCGAGACAGACGAGACAACCACGAGACAAGGTGTCTCGCCCTTTTTTGCCACCCCTCAGAATTCCGTCTCGTGTCTCGTGAGAGAAAGCTAACTGTTAATTGAAAGGTCAAGCATTGCCGTAAATATTTCGGCTTCACTATCGCAAGTTGTTACATACTCCGCCATGACAAACGGTGGCTCTTTTCGTCCTTTTGTCTTATATCTAGCAGGGAATTGAATCGGGTTGTTCTTTACTCTCCAGATGTGACCGCAGTAGGGAAAGTATTCGCCCTTTTCTGGCTTAAAGTTAAAGCCTAAAAGGTATTGTCCTCTGACTTTAGAAACCTCGATCGCGCTCAAATGCTCTGCAACTTCATCAGGTAAATATAGATGACACAATACCCAGAATCTAGGTTGTTTGATTTTGAAGGTTCGACTCTGCTGAGTTGCTTTAACAACTTCTTGAAATTCCACGTTTCATGCTCCTAGAAATCGTACTCTTCGGTATTGGGTGCATTGGGTGTGATCGAGTACTTACCCTCTGATTCGATCAAGAATTGAGCCGTTACCAAAACATCCAAAACAGTTTTGATTTTCTCGGTCGGTAAGCTTGAATCATCCTTGAGCCGTCGAATTGATTTACGAATTTCGTATGGGGCAAACGACTTGTCTGAGCGTGCTGCTAACCAATCCACGATCGTCGAAGCAACCTCGATTGATTTTGGCTTCCACTGAGGGAAAGCTGCCTGAATCTTTGGCAAAAGTGAATCAGTCTCGCATACCGATTCTTCAACCTCATGACTTGAAGCTTGTGGTTCTTCAGACTCCATTCGATACATCCGATCAAGGGCTTCTGGAGTAGACGCGATCGGCGGTTTTTCCCTCAACTTCTGATTTGCCAATTCAAGTAGAGCCGCAATCTCGGCAACCTTACTGTCGATAATGCAGGGACGATCGTATGTGGAAATGTCCAGCTTCAGATCCTGCGCCTGCTTCTCTGCAAATCCTTTGAGGTAGACGTAGCTGAGGTTGTCTCGTAGACTACCTTCTCCCTCAATTCCGAGTGTCTTCACTTCTTGCCCTTGAGCCAACAGAATCAGGCGAACTTTGCTTGTCCTGCCTGCTCGAATGATGAATTTCAGATCCTTGACCACATCAAGCTTTAGATCGTTGCAACCAGCAACAAACGTAGGGACTTCATCCAGAATCACGTTGATCGGCAGAAAGTCTTCTTTCCCGGTCTGGTTCATCTCAGCTTCCCTGTCCTTAACCAATTTCGATAGTCCCCCAATATTCGCCGCGATCGTTGCAAAGTCATAGGGCACGCCGATCACCTGCATCCCGATAAAGTCTTTCGGCTTCTTCTTGGGAGTAATCACGATCGTCGATCCATTCAAGAATCGCCCCAAATACTCAGCCAGAAAGCTCTTACCTGCTCCAGTCTTGCCCAGCATGAGCAAGTGAGGGAAGTCATCATAAGCAGTGTTGAGCAAGGTCCAATCGAACAGCTTTGATTCAGGAGAGACGATCGGGATTGTGAACGGTTGCGCGGATGTTGCGGGAACTTCCACGGCTCCGAGCCTGGTTTGATTCCCGATGGGAGCGGGTGAGGCTTGCGGTAGTTCAACTCGTGGTGCGGATGGCTCCGACGATTGATAGAGCGTATCGAATCTGAAGTCTTGCGCTTCAGAAACAATTTGCCGTCCCAAGTTCTCCGCCTCACATTTACGATTCACAATCTCTTGAAAACTTCGGACGATATCATGATCAAGCTCATCACTCACGCCTAGCGCTGCCCGTGATTGATGGTGTGCGGTAAAACTGCCTAGAAGTTCGTCATAACACTCGATTAAGGCTTCCTTGGGCAATCCTCGCTTAGTGAGCGCGTAGATCAGTTTGAGCAATTCAGGGCAGGACTTGAGCAGTAAGTACTCAGACTCCCTCGTGGTTTGTTCTTTCGCTGATTGTTGAGCCAGTAGAAAGCTATAACCAGCCGCAATGATTGGAAGCGCTGCTACAATTCCCACGCCCATCGTCGCCCCAACTAAAAGCCCAACACCCGCGCCGATCGCCGTAGCGCCGTAGCAAGTGTTTTTGCTCATCGTTGCGGAACGGTCTAAATCTCTCACCCACGGACGTAGGTTCTGTACGGCTTGCTCTGGCGACATGCCAAGTTCTAAAACCATGTGACCAAAGACTGACTCTTCGGCATCAGGATAAGTTTTGTCGATCGCGCTTTTTCCGTAACGGGATAAGCTAGACATCGTTCTTGCACCTCGTAGGGTAAAAGGACAAAAGCGATCGCGTCCGGGCAAAGGTGCGATCGCATTTTTGATTGAGTTATTTCGATTCAGCTTGAGAACGCAGAATGCGCTTTTGAATC
Source organism: Leptolyngbya sp. GGD (assembly GCF_026735145.1). Lineage (NCBI taxonomy): Bacteria > Bacillati > Cyanobacteriota > Cyanophyceae > Leptolyngbyales > Leptolyngbyaceae > Leptolyngbya > Leptolyngbya sp. GGD. The sequence continues at coordinate 710,075 of NZ_JAPQKE010000003.1, read as the reverse complement.
CGGTACTTCTGAGACTCACGCGCTGTTAGGCGTTTCTTTTGAGCCTGGATGCCAAAGCGATAGCCCATCTCACATCCACCGATCGCCATTGCAGCCGCAATCAATCCGGGAATGTGTAAAACGCCGTTGAGAATGAGCGGGAAGGTTGCGAAGGCGAAGCCAGATTCCAGGAAGTAGAGCGCATAACGGAGCATTTCAGACTCACGATCGGCTTTATCATGAGCGCGCCGTGCCCAAGCCTTCGCTTTCGGCAGCAATGTGGGCGAGTCTTGCGTTTCCTTGGGGTTAACAAATCTCTGTAACCCCAGCTTGAAGGCGAGAGCATCGGCTAAATCTGGATCGAGCTTGTAAATGACGGGTTCAATCTGCTTCCACTGGATGAACAACGCGATCGCGCTTCCGGTGATGATACCAACGCCCAAACCTACCGGGATTCCCGCGATATTGAGCGATTGAGCCATCACAGGAGCAAGCCATTTAGAATAGCCGACCATTGAAACAGCGACCGACATTCCCGCGAATCCATAGCCTGCAATCATCCAGAGATTCTTGTCCAATGCAATTTGCATCAAGCCTTGGGCAAGATCGCCCAACATGGCTAACGGTGAAGCGCTTGGTGGGTTCGATTTCGCGTTGAAATCCTTGAATTCTGGACTGTTTTTGTCAACCTCACGATCACCCGTGACTACTTTCGGGTGAGGGGTGCGGTTTTCTTGGGAATTGCGTAGCGCCATTAAATGAGTCCTCGTTGTTTCAAGATTTGGTTTACCTTCTCGATCGGCGCTTGCTTAATGCTGCTTACCGTTCCCGCCTCATCCACGATCGCTGTGATGCCAGATTTGGAGCAAAGCTTTGTCCCTTCTGGTAGCAATCTAGAATCCTTTCTCATCTTTGGGTCGTAGAACACTTTGCCGCCTTCGACTAACGGGAATTTCTCGTTAATCAGTACGCATCGCTCTGCCCGTTTGAGGGCAATTTGCTCATTCCTGATAGTCTGCTCGTCGCTGAGGGCAATAGACTGCTCTGCCTGCTCTGTAGCTGTTCTGCGCTCGTCATTTGCGGATTGGTATCGGTAGCCGTGCCACAGAGCAGGAAAGGAGCAGAGGGCAAGGACAGCGCTAGCCACAAATGGTCTGTACTTTGGATGAAATTCTAGTAGGCTCATTTCGACCTCCGTTGCTCGATTCGTTGAACTTCATCCGGTCGGATTGTGTTGTTTTTAATCCGGTCGGATGGTTCGGTTGCTGGACGATCGGCGGGTACTTCAAAGCCTTTAATCGGTTCGATTTGCGGCTTATGGCTGACAGACTGACAGCCTTGGATGATTGCGCCTAACGAGATTGCGATCGTGAGACATTGAATGAAAAAACGTGTCATTTCGCCCTCCGTTGCTCGATCGCGGGAATATCAATCTTGAGTCGAACACCCTGGTCACGTATCCAGTAGCCAGCGATGAAAGCGATTAGGACGAACACGATCGTCATCATTCCTCCCACGCTAGAGCCGTCGTCACGGTGATAGTTCATGGATCGATATCCTCATAAGTGTTTCCAAGCGTTGCTAATCGTTGCCAGAGTGCAGGTGAAAGCTCAAACCATCGAACCGTGTCGTCTTCATCTTCTGAAAATCCGTACCATTGCCCATCTTCGGAATGCAGGAAAGCTTCTAATTCGAGGGCATCAGCTAACTTTCCTGCATATTCCGCCGTGAGATTGCCGGGACAAATATCTGATCTAGAAGCGATCGAAATATGCCAAAGGCTCACGGTTTAATCCTCCGGGATTAGGTTTTCTAAATCATTGGCAAGGTCTTCAATCAGGAATTGCAGATCAGGTAACTCGTCTTCATCCAAGCCTGAATTCTCGACGATGCTACGAATCTGCTGCATTGTTGCTTTCACACGCTCTGAAGCCATATGTTCGAGCGGGTGTGGGATGAATTCGTCTTTGAGGTCAATCATTGAATTAACCAAGCAATGACTGCCCAACACTGAATTGGGTCTGTCAGAGTCGATAAGCTTTCCAGCGCAAACAGCATCGGATCGTTTGCCGATTCGTTTTCCATTGAGGTTTCAACGCCATCCCCGATCGCGTCTGAAACGCTTGTCCAGAAATCATCTTGAAGCCCGGACTTCAACCCCCAAGCATGAACCCCAAGCACTGCAACTAATGCCGCTTGATCGTTGTCAGACAGTTTGCAGTTGCCCGCTGAATCCTCAAATCGTTCTGCGAATTCCTTGATTTCGGGAATGTCGTAATCTCCGCCGTAATAGCCAATTGATTGAGTCATAATTGAAAAATCCTCAAGTGATTTGTGGGTAGTGCCGTCCGTTAGTTGGTAGCTGGGGACGGCATTTTAATTAGCGTTTCTGGTCAAACTGAGTAATCGCTGGTCGATCGTTTGGAATTTGATTGACTTCGAGTGATCGAACATACGCTGCATGGCGCATTGCGACGAACAGAATGAAGCCCATAACCGCAATTCCGGTTAAGCGCGACTTAAGTTTTTTCGACATAATGAAAGAACCTCGATAGTAGGGGGAGTGAGCCGATCGTTTTCCTTGTCACAGGCTGGACGATCGGCTTTTTGATGTTAGAGATTGCGATCTGCGAGTCGTTTCGGAAATTCGGCACTTCTAGAAATTTCTCGCATCCGATCAAGTGTTTCGAGTTCGTCCGCTGGCAGTGTTTTGAGTTTGGTTTCAAGCACTGCTGTGATTCGAGCTAAGCAAACGATGGTGTCCAGTCGAGAAATTTGCTCAGCCTGCTTCCGAACAGTCATGAATTTGTCAGAGCGTTTTAGCTCGATCGCATCGCCAGAAATGAGCGATCTGCCAATATCAGAAATTAGGAAACTTAAATCGACGAAGCTACCTTTGAGCAGTGAATCACCGCCGTAGAAGGCAGAAACAGCTTTGAACAGTTCGGACATAGTTATTTCTCCGTGTGATATTTACTAAGCAGAGAAGAGAAGGCTGATTGTCAGATCAACATACTCACCGTTGACTAAGAGCCGCGCTCGCTCGCATTGCTCTGCGGCTGGATGAGTGGACTGCACAGCCCGGATGATCGGTTGTAAGTTGTGAGCCGCACTGCCTGTATGTCCTGGCTTCGGATCAATGACGATCGTGCTGTTGTCGATGTGGAAATTAACGTTTTCGAGAACCATGATTGAGAGTCCTAAACATGTGTTTTGCGACTCGTCTAACTGAGCATCTTGGGGAACTATTCGATCTACCAATCAACATCATTCAGCATTTTCTGATTCCCAAATTTTGTAAATTCAGTCTCATCAAAGCTGCGGTAGAAGCACGATCGTATTTCGCAAGCAGGTGCGGATTGTGCCCGATGGTTACGTTGAGCAACGATCGTGGTTGTCGTTTGATTCTGAGCCGATGATTAATCAGCATGGTTCGATAACTCGGTTCAGTGCTGATTCAACCTGCTGAGCGGTGGCTTTCTCTGCCTCTCGATCTGCTGCAATATTCGCCAGAATCGACAGAGTTCGCAGTGCATCAATTTTGCTCTCTGGCGTGACCTCGACGGAAAGGTTAACCCCGTCCTTATCGCGAGAAAGATAGATTTTTGAACCTCGAAAAACGCCGTTATAGTCAGATTGCCTGAAGTTCGACAAGCAATCTGAAATCAATTTGGACAGTTGATCTTCGGTAGCATTTTGCAAGTTTCGTCCATAAATCTGAGCGATCGCGGTTGTTAATTTCGACTTATAAGCAGTGATTGAACGCATGAAGTTCTCCTTAGATTGAGCGAAGTGATTGAGCTAAATTCGGCTTAGATTCAGATGAAGCCGTTGCCTGTACTGGCTTTTCAGCGTTTTGAGCGGTATTCGCCTTGTACTCTTGAGTACTGCTACTCACTGAATCGGTTTTAGGCAGAATTAAGTCTGTTTTGAGTGAGTACTGCCCAGTACTGCCCAGTACTGATGTGATGATGTGCGATGCTGCATCATCGAGTGAGCAAAACTCACCAGTACTCACCAGTACTTGCAGTTTTGATAATGCGGTGGCAGTCAACACTACCGAGTTTTTTCGTTGCGCCATTTTTCCCCCTAGACGCGACTTAGAAAGTGATAGTAAGAACCTCTTACACTCGCTGTCTGAGCATCACCGTCTACCCAGAAATTCGGGTTAGCGCGGCGCAATCTTTCTCTTAGAAGCGCGGCTCCTCCACCTGAAAATAGAATCTGCTCTGCCTGAGCCAAACTCGATTCATGCTGAGCGAACACCATGCCAATCACATCGTCTTTCCAGCGTTCCAAATGACGAGTCTTGATCAAATCCCATTGTTGAGAATCAAGCTTTGCGATTTTGCCCTGCTTCAGTGCGATCGCAATCTGACTATCTCGCACCTGCTTAGGGGTATCAGTCGTTCCGAGTAAGGCAGATCTCACTTCGTCATCAGACGCAATCGCAGATGCCAGATTGAACACCCCAAACTGAATCGGCTCACCTTTAATCGGCTCACCTGCATCGTTGACTAACCAAACCTCGGTTGTGCGATAACCAATCTCGATCGTCAGACTGTAGCCAGAGTTCAATTGCCCCAGTTCAGACGCTAACCAGTAAGCGCCTACGCCTTCGGGAACTAAATCAACTGAATCGACGATGACATCAATATCGCGCCCGTTGCGGGTGAATTGATGCCGCCCTAAAGTCTGCTTTTCGATCCGGCGTTGAATCTCAGGATCGAAGTAACTGTGATGACTCATGACAATGCGGAGATGCCCGTCATGTGCCCCGCCGTTGTCATCCTCTCGGAGCAACGGATACAGCAAGAATCGCGCAATCTCTGACTTGTCCTTTCCGAGTGTTGCGATCGATTGATGCTCTCCTAATGCGGGAATTTCACCAAACCAAACTAAGCCATCATCTTGGGTTTGAATTTGCGGGCTGGACTGAGTTCCTTTCCCGCGAGAAACACGATCTACAGTATGCGTCCAAGCAGAATGGACGATAAGTGGTTCGCGATCTCCCTCTCCGTAGCGCTTGCCTTGAGAATTGCTGATTTCGATACTGATTAACTTTGGCTGAGTTCCCGTTTGAGAATTGAGCGTTTTCAGTTCAGTCAATGGGGTCATTTGATGCTCCTAATTGTGAATGGATGAATGTGGCTCTAGACAAGTACTAGAGCCACTTGAACTATGCAAAAAGTAGATACTCTTTAAGCCGATTTCCGGTTACTTCCCGCGCTGGTTTCAACTTTCCATCTGGGTACAATTCCCACGGTTTTTGATTGCAGCAGGGACAGAATTTAGGTGCATTCTTGAGCTTTTTAAGATGTCTCTCAAGTTTGCGATTCCCTCGCCATACTCGAACCACGGTGAACTTGATACCTCGCTGTTTTGCCGCGCGAATTAGCGCTACGCCGGATGTGCCAGCAAGATGATCCGAAATACGATCGCTCAGTGAATCGGTAAAGCCAACATAATGCTGAGTTGTGTGATTGGGGCTGATGCGATCGTGGAAGTGCAGTAGATAAACCACGTTGCACCGCCTAGAACGGAATGAGGCTTGCTACTTTGCAAGCTTTTCTTATGGGAGAAGTTTTAGCGGAGTCATCCCAATCAGCCTCAGCTTTGAGGCGGCAAAGTCCACGATCATAGTGGCGACACTGTGAGCAAGTTGGCTCCGTCGTTTTGACAGGAACCGGAATCGTTTGAAGTGATAGCATTAGTTGAAATCCTATTGACGTAGGGTTGAAGCCGTCCAATGTTTCTCAGGCAGGGACGGCTTTTTGATTGGAAATTAAGCTTGAACTTCGAGCAGTTCATCAAGGTCGGTCTGGTTCAACTCGTCGTCTGCTGCCATCACTGGAAGGCGCAAAGTCGGAAGCTCGATCTTCCATCCGAAGTCAGCCAACCAAGGAAGTAAGGCACGATCGAAGTAATTCCGAACATTACGACCTGTCGCGATCGCCCAATTTGCAACGGCTCCAAGCACTGCGAAGATCCAGAGACAGTCCTTGATGAATGACCCGAAAATAATCTCAACATTGGCTGTCTTGCCGTCGTCTAATGTCTCGATGACCGTGTATTTGTTGGCGCAATAGCCGATCGTCAAGCCCAGAAATAAAGTAAACATTTTTGCGTCCTCGTTGTAGTGTTTGAGGCTGGAAGAATCCAGCAGTCGATCGGCCCCATGAGAAGCACGATCGAGTGTGGAATCTTGTTTGTGGGCTAACGTCCTACCCACTCGCCACCGTCTTCAACCTTGCGGCTGCCCTCGTCGGGTTTGAGTTCGGCTTGGTCTACGCCGAACATATGTCTACCTTTTCTCAGGTGGGAGAGTCTCACCTTCCGCTCATTTTGTTTGGGGTTCTGCCCCGCCCGGAGAGTCACCCGGACATCCGCTTGGGGTTGTCTCTCCCCTCGCTTGAAACTAATATAGCTCGATTCTTTTCAAACTGGTACCAAGTATTAGTCAGCAATATTTATGTGATCTAGGGAGAGACTTTACAGCTATAAGCCTTATATCGAAAGGCTTTTATCTTCAAAATGGTACCAAAATGAAAATAAGGAATGCTTATATCAAATTGGTACCAAGATAAATCAAAGTTCGCTTATAGTGGAAAAATCACGATTTAATGAGGTTTGAACGTTATGAATACGATCGCTGTGCCCCGTAAAAAAGCTGGCTACTACATTGATGAGCGCATTATTGAAGCGCTGAAGGAACTTGCCCAGCGCACGGGAAAGAGTGTCAACGAATATTTAGAAGAATTACTTTTTATTCACTGCAAAATTCAAGGCGTTATTCCTCCGGACGCAGAGATCTTGAAGGATCTTAGAGGCGGCAAACGTCCAGGCGCAGGCAAGCCAAAGAAAACAGAATCAGCATCGTCAACAGAAGAGAGCGATCGCTTAAATTCTGAAACCAACACGGAGGATTAATCGTGAAGACAGTAGCAGAAAGGTTTTTTGAGGCTCTCGACAGGTTTCACGAATCTGAACTAGCTCAGCGCGATGCAGGGACATCCGAAGCTATATGGTTGCTAACGCTGGCTGAAGCGCAACGAGAAGCAGCGATCGCAGAATTTGACCTTACCGAAGCGGAACTTTCACAAATTGAGCAAGAATTGAAGCAGGACAAAGCGAGGTGAATCGTCATGACCCAAGCCAAGCCACGATTTAGAACGATCGAGGACTATCTCGAATATGACGATGGAACAGACACCCGTTATGAACTGGTTGATGGGGAGTTGATCGCTTTGCCTACTGAAGATCCAATCAATTCCACGATCGCAGCATTTCTACTGCTCACTTTTGCGGCAATGGGGATTCCTCCCAGACGTTTTGCGATCGGGCATCAAATCGAGGTCACATCGGCTGATGTCAGCGCTCGACAGCCGGATCTAGTCGTTCATACCGACGAGTCCATCACCGCATTGCTATCAGGCGAAAAACTGATTCGGATTGCGATGCCTGCTCCCATGCTTGTTGTCGAAGTCGTATCGCCAGGGAAGCCCGGAACAGAGAACTACGATCGTGATTACGTTGATAAACCCAAGGAATATGCAGCGCGGCAAATTCCTGAATTCTGGCGAGTCGATCCCAGTCGCGCAGTTGTGGCAATTCTGAGCTTGAGAAGTGGCTCTTATCGAATAGCAGAGTTTCGTGGAACTGATCCGATCGTCTCCCCCACATTCCCAAATTTGCAACTCACCGCAGAGCAAGTTCTGAATGCAGGGTGATTTACAAAAATTGTAAGTTGCACGATCGTTCTAATCGCAGAGGCAGCAAGCGATCGCTGGATTGCAGATGTGTAAAGAGTTCAATCACTAAACTGACAACTGTTAGTTGTTATTTCTGACATGAAAGAGGTCAACAAAGTAATTAAAATTGCTCCTATTTGGGGCTTGCTTTTTGAATTAATTACTGTATGCTTCTTCGTGTATTTTCTTGGGCAGTACAAATGGACTCCACTGAAGAAAAAATTAAGTTCACAATTCAGCTTTATCCAGATCAGATCCAAGTGCTGAAAACAATGCATCGTAGTGGTCGCAGAGCAACTGCTGCAATCGCTGTTCTGGAAAGAGCGATCGAGGAACATCAGAAGGCTAGCAAGTCGTGAAGATCAAAGTCACACCAACGGATCAAGAAATGCTTTTGGCAACATGCAACGGATTGCCACCCGTCGAGGAGTGGGATCGAACTGAGACGACCAAGCAAGGACAGCACTTTATTGCTGTCCACCAACACTTTCAAGACCTGAAAAAAGCTCTTGCGGCGTACTTTTCAGGGGAAGCAAACCCGATCGGGAAAGATGACGTGAAGCGGAAACGCCTCATTGAAGGCGAAGTCGCGTACTACCTTGGCGTTTACGATCTGTTCTGGTTTGGCTGGAGCGAGATTGAAGCAGAAGTAAGTCAAAATTATCCGCGATCGTGGTTCCCTAACTCCCCAGGTGAGGCACTCACAACAATTCTTGAACTTGACTGTGAGGCGATGCTGTCGGCTGCAAGGGGCAATCAAGTTAATGCTCGCGAATCTAAAATGCTGCTTTCGGGTAGTCTGCCAGATCCCGCAATGTTGCACGGACTTGAAAATAAGCGGGCGTTGAGGACGATCGAGTATGCCGATTCGGTGCGATCTCGGAATGAGTCTGGCGCATTTCTAAACTTCTGCCAAATAGCCATCCAGAAGCGGCTCCGGGGGAATCCAACCCTGAGAAGCAAGCTGAAATCGTTCAAAAGCTTACAGTCGAAGCGCTTTGACCGACTCCGAAAACTTGCCCACAGGATCAAGGGTGCTTGAAATTTCTAAGGAACTATTTTGGTTGAAAAACGGGCAAAAAACGACCTCAAACCTAAGCTCTGAGAGGGTTATGCCTCTCTATAGATCAGACCTACTATTTCTTGTTCTGATCGCTTACTCTCGAAACTGAACACAAAAAAAGCACGGTTTGCGCCGCGCTCGATATAAATTACTTGACCTCGATCATGACACAAATTTCATTTTTTGCAACAGGAAAAATAACCTGTTTCTCCCTTAAGTCTCATATGAGACATGTTAGACCTAACAGGGGCGATTGTGAGAGATCGCTCCAACTAGACTTTCAAACTTCGCTAAACGATCGTATTGCCGAACTTAATCGGAAGCCGAAAGAAAAAACGACTGTCGATCGATGGATTGCCCTCTTTGAAGAGTGCGGAGGGATTCAACCATGATCTCCTTCAAAGGATTTGGCAAATTTCAAGCCATTGAGATTGGCGGATCGACTCAGGGTTTTAGAAACCGTCTCGATCGTGAACTAACAGTCAAAGAATGGGCAAAAGAGGACTGGAAATCGAGTGGCATCGCCGACGAGATGATCGCGCTCAATATGCAGACGATCGAAGGCGATGATGCGGTAGAAGTTCTGGCAGAGCATGAGATCGCGCAACGCCAGAGCGTTCAGTACGTCACAAGATCTGCTCAATCAATTCTTAGACGCTACGAGAATGCGGCTCTAGGTGGCTGGCTGAGCTATGGCAGTACAATCGACGGTGATCGCGCAGAAGTTGCTTATTTCAAGTCGAGACATCCTCGAATCGACTTCGAGAAGCGCAAAAAGATTAAATACGAAACGCCTGGAAAGTGCGAGGCGTTGCCGATCTTGCCATTTGTTGATCAGGCGACGGCTGAAAGGGTTTTCGAGAAATACGATGCTGTCCCACTAGAAGGCGAGTCTTTCTGGCGAACTGTTAAACGTTGCAGTCTGCCTGTATGTGTTACTGAGGGGCTTAAGAAAGCCGTTCTCTTGACTCAGCAAGGCTATCCAGCGATTTGTCTGCGAGGTGTCGCAAACTGGCATCGTAAAGGAGAAGCTGAGCTTTTCCCAATCCTGCGAGAGTTTGCGACTGAAGGCAGAATGATCCGAATCGTGTTTGACCAGGACGAGAAGCCTAAGACGGTCGCGAACGTTGGAGCGCAGATCAAGAAGTTAGGGCAGGCGTTTCAAGAGTTTAAGTGCAATATTTTCGTAACCACTTGGGATTCCCGAAGCGGGAAAGGGATCGACGATGCCTTTGTTCAAGAGGGTGCGGACTGGTTAGACGCAACGATCGCGGCATCTCTCACTCTGGATGAGTGGAAGAAATGCGGACTGAAGCGGCAATACTTCGAGATCATTCGCAGACTGAAAACTCTGCAAATTACGCCTGATCGCGATACTACTGGCGATTATCTGCCTGAGTTGCCTTCTGAGATTCCGATCGGCTCAATTACTGCGATCGCGGCAAATATGGGATCGGGTAAGAGCTACACGGGCATTAATCGGACAGTACAACGGTGGATCGAGAACGGCGGCAATGTTCTACGGCTTGACCCGCTTCTGTCGCTTGGAGCGCAAGGATCACGGCTCTCAGATATTCCGCACAGTTCTGATTACGACTTGAGTGACAAAGACGGCTATAGTGCCTTCTGTCGCGATATTTCAGCGCGTCATGGTGCAGCGATTTGCTTTAATTCTCTGATGCGAATTCCCCAAGGGTTTTTAACCGGTCGTCCCCTGCTGCTTGTACTGGACGAGGTGAACCAAGGCTTAGATTATCTGATTGAAGGTGGAAATTTAGGGTCAAAGCATTCAGAAATCCTCGATCGCTTTGCCGAGATCTGTTTCACCTGCGGATTCAGTGGCGCGATTATTTCAGCCGAGGCAGAGATTCACCCACGATCGATTGAACTGCTCAAGAAGTTCTCAGGCTCTACCGATATTCGCTATTTCAAGCATTATCGGCAGAACGCAATGTGGGAGGTAGCGATCGGAACTGGTGACTTGAGCGGCTTTTCAGCCAAGATTCTATTAGATGCTGTTGAAGAGTTGGGTTACGGAGAATCGAAACGGTTCTTTATTCCGACCGATTCGCAAGCTAGTGGCAAGAAGCTCGATCGTCGGTTACAAGCTGAATTCCCTAACAAGAAGGTTATTCGGATTGATTCGGAAACAAATCGAGGCGGGGCATTTGCTGAATTCTTCGACGATCCGGATACTTGGCTAGAGCAGAATCAGCCTGATTTTCTCATCGTCTCTCCCTCTGTCAGAACGGGTGTTTCGATTACTTGGGAGGGCTTTGACGCGGTTTATGGCTACTTCGTCGGAGCGATCAACCCGGACGGCTGGTTTCAGATGTTGGGTCGGTATCGTCCGAGCGTACCCCGCTTTGTCTGCTGTCCCAAGTTCGTTGTGACGCAAGGCGATGAGTCCTTGATGCTGCCGAAGTCAATTCGCGAGAAAGCGGATCTCGATCGTGCTGCAATGTCGGCTCACTATGCGATCGAAGCTCTCGAAGAAGAAGAAACCGACGATCGTAAAGTTGCAATTCGCCTCGCAGCACAAGAATATTATTCGGAGATGTGCGCTCTACGCGGGGCACAGAAGGCGATCTCTCGTGATTACTTAGAATCTCTTCTAAATGAAGCAGGGCATACTGTCCAGACCGAAGAATGGGGCAGATGCAGCGAAGAACTCGCTGAGCTTGTTCAGATTCGTGACGAAATCGACCTCGAAGAGGCTCAGAGATGGGCAGATTCTGGCAAGTACGAGACAACTGACGCGGCTCATAAGACTCTGGCTTCTGAATGCAGTCTTGAAGACGAGATCAAGGCGAAGAAAACTCTAGCCTGCGATCGCTTCCCTGACATCAATTTTGACGATCTCGATAACTGCTTGTGGATTCTGATTTGCAACCGTGGCAAATTAGGACGCGGTGCGGAAATGCAGGCGGCAACCGAGAATACTTTGGCGACTAAAGAACTCGATCGCGAATCGATTGAGGCGATTTGCTCCGATGATTTGGGAATGACGCATCGGATGAAGCGGCGGTACATTCGCGCTCAACTGCTCCAGAAGAGCGGGATCTTGCAGCTTGCCGATCGTGATGCTAAATTCTCGAATTCTGATCCGCGCTGCATTGCAATCCAGCAATGGGCAGTCAAACACGCAAAGCAGCTTCGATATTATTTCGGACTGACGATCGCACCTGAATACACAGACTCAAAAGGCAGAAAGCAACACACGCCCGTCGATGTCTGTGGCAAACTGCTCAAGAAGATTGGCTTAAAATCTCTGTGCCTCAAGACCCAAGGCAGGCGGGGGGAGCAACGAGAGCGAGTTTACTCTGTGTCAGTCGATCGAGTATCGGAAGATTTACAGAGTCAAGCTTGGGAAATGCGAGAAAAGGCACTCGCAGCCGCTAGAAAACGGCTCAATGTAATCGCCCCAATCGACCTTCCCACTACGCAATCAGAGCCAGAATCGACTGAGTACAGCGAAGAAAAGCAAATTTCTACAACTGAATCACAGCAAGGAATTGAAGCTCCGTGTCCACAAGTTTTTGGAGGCGATCTGTATGACGAACGACGTTGAAAAATTGATCGCCGAAATGTACCTGAATCAGCAGAAATTAATGGCTGAGGTTCAGGCACTCCGATTGCAACTCGAAGGACATCCCGCAATCGCTGATGGCTGGATGTCAGAGAAAGAGGCAGCGATCGCGCTCAAGTCTCACGGCATCAAATCGCCGAAACAGCTTCAAAACTTACGGTTAAATGGGGCATTCAGCGAATCCAAAGGCGAAATTAATAACAACGGCAATGGGAAAATTCCGAGATGGCTCTATCACGTTCCAAGTTGTAGAAAGGCATTAGAGCGGCGGTATCGTGCGGGCTAGCCGTTTTGCTTCAGAATGAGAGATCGATAAACTCGCTCATTCTGAGCATCGTTCAGCCAGCGGTGATAAATGCGGGTGTGGACATCGGAGCCATGCCCCATCATTGAAGCGGCGGTACTGATCGGCAGTCCTTTAATGACTGAAGCCCTTAAAGCCCAAGCATGACGCAAATCGTAGGGATGGAACGGCAAGTTATATCGATCGCTTCCGAACTGGTGACTCACCAATTGCCCTCTCAATCGTCTATCTGTCTGCGTTGTTTCTGGTGGATTCATCTCGATCAAATTCCATTTTTCTGCCCATTCAGGTAGGATCGCTCGTGTCGTTCTTGCACCTGTCTTGGTGTCCTTGTGAACTCGCAGCGTTAACGGATCAATCATTTCGCAGGCGAAAACTTCGTGCGGACGAATGCCGAATGCAGCGATCGCACCGTAAGCCCATTGCCACTGCTCGTTAGGGATTTTGTCGCGCCATTCGATGATCGTGGCATCGTCTGGAATATCACGCGGTTTCGGCTCATAATCCCCTACGTAGTTGGACAAATCAATCGTCAGTCCTGCGAACTCACCAAACTTCTGTAAACGCTCGCAGGTTAGCTCTCGATTGCGGCTATTGTCTTTTGTGCTGAGAACGACAGCAAGCACCATAGAATCGCTCAAAAGCCCATTCTGCGGCAGTTTTCGGAATGTTGAAGCCCAAGTGTTGTTCCACGTTGTTTCTTTGATCCGGGGGTGAGTGCGGAAATATTCAGCTTTGAATTCTTCGATTAGTTGCGAGATCGTCTTTTCGTTGGGGTCGCAGTCGGGAGTTAGATAGACATCCCAACTAAAGGAGCCATCAGCGAGTGACTGAGCTAGTTTGTAGGCTTCTCGCTCCGCCCGTTTGAATCCGTCTTTTGAAGCGGGGATTCTCAAGCTGATGTCATATTGCTTCCGTCCAATGCCGTCTTGAGGCTTCTTCGGCAGCGTCGCACGTAGCCCTAAGTTTTTGCCTTTGGGAATGACACGCACTCGAACACATGCGGCTTTCAAGCGATCGTTAATTTTTTGAATCTGATCCATAGTCAGCCCTAAACTAGCCCTAAATTTTGTCGCGATTTGGGTTAATTCAGGATGTTTCAAGATGATTAAACACACCAGAGATAGAGCCTAAATCGCTTATTACACCTAGTTTAACGCCATTCGTAGCGCTTTAGTACATCTGCTTTGGGAGCAGGATGCCGCAGGTTCAAATCCTGTCATCCCGATTGGTTTGAAAAATGCTGTTTAGATGGATTTTTATCAGATCTATCACGGGTTGGAGCAGCACACTGTGTCAATTCCTCTAGAATCAAGTGCGCAGTGCATGAGCAACAGTATGGGAATTCCAGAGTCAGGATTCGTTATTTTTCTAGGGTTCGGTATCCTCTGCACGATCGCTGGAATTGCAGCAGGTGTATATCTCCTGAAACCGAAAGATCAACCGCTCCAGTTCGATCGCTGGGGATTTGTGGTGCTCATCCCGATCGTGATTCCGATCGTGGCAGCATTGCTGTTTCAGATAATTTTTTACTCCCGAAGAGGATAAGAATGACGATCGTCTAAAGATCGTCAGACACACGACTGGATTGAGCCAAATTGCGAGAACGTGCTGTCCTTCAGTTCCTTGGCGCTCTAGATTTTTGGTATGAAATCAAAATTCCACGACGACGGGAGTGTGATCGCTCGGTTGTTCCAATTCACGAGGAGCGCGATCGATGACACAGGAAATTGCTCGATCGTACAAATCTGGCGTCAGGTAATGATGATCAATTCTCCAACCTGCATTCCGACGGAACCCAGCCGATCGATAATCCCACCAGCTAAAATGTCCGCTTTCGGTTGTGAACTTCCGAAACGCATCAGATAACCCCAATTCCAAGACCTGCCGTAATGCATCTCGCTCCACATCGGTTGCCATCACCTGCTTTTCGCGACCTTTGGGATTGTGAATATCAATATCTTCTAACGCAACATTGAAATCTCCACAGACAAGCAGCGAAGGCGATTGTTCTAGCAAAACTGCTAAATATTCTCGCAGAACCTTCAGCCAGCGCAACTTGTAGATATACTTTTCACTATCCACAGCCGAGCCATTGGGAACATAGAGATTCACCACTCGAACGCCATCAATTACTGTACTAATGACTCGTTTTTGATCATCAAGATCACCCACAATCTCGGCAGGAAGAATCGCTCCAAATCCGCGATCGACGTGTTCTAAAGGCGATCGACTAATCAAAGCAACGCCGTTATAGCTCTTTTGTCCAAATGCCGCTGCATGATAGCCGATCGATTGAATCGCTTCATGTGGGAATAACTCATCGACCACTTTTGTTTCTTGTACGCACAATAGCTCGATTGGATTCGCTGTCAGCCAGTCTGTAACATGCGTCAGACGAGTCCGAATCGAGTTGACATTCCAAGTTGCAATCTTCATGAGCCAGGATGAAACAAACGGATTTCATCATCGCATACGTTGCTCAGATTTTGGCTTAAATCAGCGATCGCAATGCCGTTAGAACTTCACGCGCAGACTGGTAGCGATCTACCGGGTTCGGCTCGGTTAATTGATATAAAACTTCGATCAATTGCGGTAGTAATCCCGGAATCAAATCGGGACTGAAGCGATATTCCTGCCGCCATTGTCGGTAAAACAGATGCGGATGTTGCCCTGAAATCAAAAAGGCTAACGTTGTGCCGAGCGCATAGAGATCAGAAAGGTATGTTGCCTGTCCATTTTTTTGCTCTGGTGCAAGATAAGCGGCAGAAGTCTCATCCATACCCAATCCCCGGACACTGCCAAAATCGACCAACGCAAGCTGATAGGAAGACGTAGCGTGAGCACGGTAAATCAAATTATGAGGACGAAGATCTTGGTGCAACACAGGAGGAGATTGGTCATGGAGATATTCCAAGATTTCGCAGACTTCTATCATCCACGCGATCGCTTGCTTGAGTTCGACTTTGCCGCGATCTCCAATGTAGTGACAGAGCGTCTGCCCAGAAATCCGCTCTGTCACAAGAAAAGGTTGTCCGTCAATCCGAAAAAAATCCCGCCAGCGCGGAAGACCAGGATGATTCAGTTGCTTGAGCATCTTAGACTGACGTTCAAACAAGGCAAGCGCTTGGGGATGATTGATCCAATCAGGATTGAGCGTTTTGAGCAGCAGCAATTCGCCGTCTCGCTCTCCCAGATAGGTGATCCCCACTTTGCCTTGGCTGAGCAGTTGAATCTCTTGGTATTTGCCGATTCTCGTTTCATCTTGCTTGCGAATCCACTCCGCACTGGGATGCCCGAAAGATACATCTGTATCCATCGTTGTCTTAGAATCTGAAACCGCGATCGTTTGAGTATTGAGCAGAGGCTGAGTTCTATCCTCATCCTCGGTGCTCGTAAACGGCACATTGAGAGCCGCAACGGGAATTTTCGCAGGCTCAACAGAACGCTTCACGGTCAGGGTTTCAGGTCGCCCAAAATGAACTTGAAGATTGGGACCCGATCGCGCGAGTCGGAAAATCATGCCATCTCGCACAGGCAATTGTAAGACTCGTTTGCCTTCAAAATAAGTCCCATTCGCACCGAGACTGACCAACTCCCAGGCTAAGTTGACTTGCCGAAGTTCGACGTGGTAACGAGACACAACTGCGCTATACAGCACAACGTGATTGTCAGTCGATCGACCGACTTTTACCACTGGGGAGTCCTCAAAAGTCCAGTGTTGAACGGGCGTTAGCTGAACTGGGTGTAATAAAGTTAGAGTAATCACATGCACGCCACAGAAAACTTGGACGAAAAACTGAGAAATATCGCGAATTTCAGGAATTTGAAATCATAGAGCGCGTAGGAAATTGATGTAAACAATTTAACCTAGCCCCCTAGAACTGACGCAGAAATTATTCCAGCCGCTGACTGAGCCAAGCGCGAATAGAATTCGCAACGCAGTCATAGAAGTTTAAAGTTTCTGCTTTGCTCTCAAAATTCCCAGAATTTGCTAGTGGGATAACGTCTTTTTTTCTAACGCTCGATCTCTGGCTTCCCCTATACTGTAAACTTGTGCAGATTTTTGAGTGCGCACGTCTATTGAGGAAGGTTCGTATGGCATCGATTCGTGAGTTGCATCAGCAACTGATTAGCAAAGAGCGGTCTTGCGTTGAGATTGTGCAGGAGTCGCTGGATCGGATTCAAGCATTGGAGCCGAAGTTGCATAGTTTTTTGCAGGTCACGAACGATCGCGCATTAGAACAGGCGAAGCAAATCGATGCAAAGATTGCCGCCAGGGAAGAAATCGGGCTGCTGGCAGGAATCCCGATCGCGATTAAGGATAACCTCTGTACACAAGGGGTTCCGACCACTTGTGCGTCTAAGATTTTGCAGAATTTTGTGCCGCCTTATGAATCGACGGTGACGCAGAAGTTGATCGATGCGGGCGCGGTGATGGTCGGCAAGACGAATCTCGATGAGTTCGCAATGGGCGGATCGACCGAGACTTCGGCTTATGCCAAGACAGCAAATCCCTGGGATATTTCAAGAGTTCCGGGCGGATCATCGGGTGGTTCAGCAGCAGCGGTTGCAGGCGGCGAATGTCCGATTTCGTTGGGATCAGACACCGGGGGATCGATTCGGCAGCCTGCTTCATTCTGTGGAATTGTGGGGATGAAGCCGACTTATGGATTGGTTTCACGGTATGGATTAGTGGCATTTGCGTCGTCGTTGGATCAGATTGGACCGTTTGCGCGATCGGTGGAAGATGCGGCGATTTTGCTTAATGCGATCGCGGGGTACGATCCGAAAGATTCTACGAGTTTGAAAGTAGATGTTCCTGATTACACGCAGTTTCTCACGACTGATTTGAAAGGGAAAAAAGTTGGAGTCATTAAAGAAACGTTTGGCGAAGGGCTTGATCCCGAAGTTGAGAAATCGGTGAATGCTGCGATCGATCAACTCAAAGCTTTAGGTGCTGAAGTTAAAGAGATTTCTTGTCCTCGATTCCGGTATGGAATTGCAGCGTATTACATTATTGCTCCGTCTGAGGCTTCGGCGAATTTGGCACGATATGACGGGGTGAAGTATGGGGCGCGGATTGAGGATGCTGAGAATTTAATGGAGATGTATACGAAAACGCGATCAGAAGGATTTGGCGCGGAGGTGAAGCGCCGGATCATGATCGGAACGTATGCGCTCTCGGCTGGATATTACGATGCGTATTATTTGAAAGCTCAGAAGGTGAGAACGCTGATCAAGCAAGATTTCGAGAAAGCGTTTGAGGAAGTGGATGTTTTAGTTTCACCGACGGCTCCGACGACTGCATTTAAGCTCGGCGATAAGTCGCAAGATCCCTTGAGCATGTATCTGATTGATTTGATGACGATTCCGGTGAATTTGGCAGGATTGCCCGGAATGAGTGTGCCTTGTGGATTTGATTCGCAAGGTTTACCGATCGGGCTTCAGATTATTGGCAATGTGCTGAGAGAGGATCAGGTTTTCCAAGTTGCTTATGCTTATGAGCAGGCGACGGATTGGCATACAAGAGTTCCGAAGTTGTAATTGAGTCCCGCACCGGATTAAAAACCCGGTGCTAACCGTGCGAACTCCCTGAAGGGACTAGGGTGGAATAAGGCGACTGAAGAGCGCGTCGGGTTCTAGGTGGAGGAGAAGTTTGGACTTTGCATGATGGCGTTTTTGGTGATTGACGTAGTGAAGGGCGATTGTTAGATTTTTCTCGCTGATGGAGAAAACACTGTATTCCTGTTGCCACTTGAACAACGCATCAGGGTCAGCATAGTAACGATTCATATAGCGACTACTGCTGCCTTTAACCAAATGAACGTACTGAGCAAGTGCAAGACTGGGTGGAATCGAGACGATCAGATGAACATGGTCATCTATCCCACCAATTGCGCGGAGATAGCCACCCAAGTCATTCGTTTTGTGCTGGATGAATTGATAGAGCGGTGCTTCCCTGCTCGATTTGATCAGAGGAAGCCGCTGATGGGTTGCCCAAACGAAGTGATAGTAAAGCTTCCAAAGTGACATGAGCGCGATCTGACAAAACATCCTGCCTAGAATGACCCAATCCCTCCATCTCCTAACCCACCACTCAACCCCAACAGTCCCTTCAGGGAGTTCGCACGGTTAGCCCCGCGATTTTAATCCGGGGCGAGATAGCAACGCAGCAAAGCTCAATTGATTTGTCAGTAACCAGCACGATGATTGTTTTGTCAAATCAACCACACGATGGTCAAAACCATGATGATCAAACCATCGATCGCGATTATTTCTGAAACAACCCATCAAACACAGACTTGATCGAACTGCCTGCATCCCGAAACGTCTGCAAAAACGGTTGCTGAGCATGGAGAAACACTCGCGCACAATTCCGCCCCGGCATTCCCGAAATTGACCCACCCGGATGCGTTCCGGCCCCTGTGAGATAAAGATTCTCGATCGGCGTTTTATAATTCGCAATCTCTGGCAAAGGTCGGAAAAAGACCATCTGCTCTAAGGTCATATCAATGTGATAGTAATTACCTTTGTAAGAGCCAAGCCGTTCCCCTAACTCGGCAGGGCTTTCAACCGCACGAGCGATCGTAGCTGTTTTCACATTAGGCGCATAGTCAGCCAGCTTATCGACGACACGATCGGCAACTTTATTTTTCAATTCATCTGTCCAGCCTGTGCCATTCAAGCCTGTTCCTTCAGCATTCTCAACGTAATAAGGCGCAAAGAATTCAATCCACACCGTATGACCACCCTCAGGAGCCATCGTCGGATCGAGCATCGTCGGTTGAACAATGTACATTGAGGGATCAGCATCGGGAATTTTGCCGATCGAAGAATCGTGATGAGCAATTTCTACATGCTTAACCGAATCCGCAATCAGCACTGAACCAATGAGATACTCATCTTTGTGATCGTGATGAATAAATTTCAAAGGTTCAGACATTGCTAGATCGATTTTTAGAATGGTTTCATTGTTGTTCACGATTCTACGATCGAGCCTTTCTCGCAAATGCTCATCGGCTGAATCCACATCGCTTGGATCAACAAGCTGCAAAAATACTCGTCTCGCATCAATGTTAGAAATTATGCCACGAGTCGCTCGATATTCTTGACCTGTTGCAACTCTGACACCCACTGCTTTTCCGTCATCAATCAGAATTTGCTTCACCGATTGATCCGTGAGGATTTCCCCACCTAGAGATTGAACTAATTTTACTAAAGCAGCCGTCAGCGCACCTGTTCCCCCTTGCGGGCGTGCCATTCCTGGATGATGTCGCATTGCCATCATCATTGCTCCGATCGCTAAATTCTTCTGTGAAGGCGGCACACTCATTTCTGCTGCTAATCGAGCTAGAGGTGCTTTGACTGTTTCCGTATCGAAGTACTCATGCAAAATATCCTCAGCACTCGAAAGCATCGTTCGCACAAAATCGAGCGCTTTGTTAGTCGAACCAACTACTGAGAGAAAGTCTTTGATCTTCTTGAGATCATAGTTTCCAGCAATATCAATAATTGACTTAGGAGGTGCATTAAACATCGGAATCATGGCGTTGATCGTCCGCTGCCACAGATCCACAAACTCTGCATACTTTCTCGCATCTCGCTCACTATATTGAGCAATTCCAGCACAAGTTTCTTCAACAGACTGATGTGCCAGAAAGTAAGTGCCATCCGGGTGCGGACAGAAGACAACCGGATCACAGTAAAGATACTTCAACCCATATTTTTCTAGCTCCAGTTCTTCGACTACTGGACCAAGATGGATAAATTCATGATCGATCGCACATCGATTAAATCGAAATCCAGGCGCTTCTTCGGGTAGAAGTTCTTCGGTTGTCGCGGCTCCACCTGGAACCGATCGCTTTTCTAGCAAAAGCACTTTGTACCCAGCTTTGAGTAGGTAGGCAGCACAGACTAATCCATTGTGACCTGCACCAATTATGACCACATCATAAGTAGACATCGATACTTGCTCCTAGCATTTCTCTCACGTGATGTGCGAACAGTCCTAGCGGCACGATTCGCCTAAGCATCCCATTTTTTATTCTTATTCAAAAGCGTCTAGCACAACTGAGCAAAAGGCAACTATCTAAAGACGAAATTTTAGATTCTACGTGTATCTAGAGTCTGATCCCGAAGGTGATTTACCCAACATTTTAGTCAACCACGGGAATGATGTTGTTTCTAGATGCCTGTGCGAAGCTCAAAGCTGGAACGAATACCGAAATCTCAATAAGAGCAAATTTGGAGAACACTCATTATGGTTACAACAGTAGACGACACGAAACGCAAAGCGATCGCGATGAAGCTTGCGGATATGAAAGCTGTTCAAGAATTAATCATCTCTAATGAACAGAAATTTATTTCAGCAACGACGGATTCTGAGATTGCCAAGCGCTTTCAAGAGATGCTGAAAGATGACCAGAAGAACCTGGGAATCTTAGACACTGTGATTGTTCAATATGGTGTGCCATCTGAACCGAAGCAGACGATTAGCGAATTCGTCAGCAAGATGGATCAGATGATGTCTGGTTCCGAATTGACCATGTATGAAAAGGTGTTTCAACATGAATTGATGAAACATCAACAAGTGATGACCGGAATCACGATTCACAAAGCTGCTCAGCGCGTGGGTGCAGATATCGAAGCGGCGATTACTCCACTAAATACTGTCAACTTTGAAAACCGTGCTCACCAAGAGCAACTCAAAGGCGTTCTCGAAACGTTGGGCGTGCGGGAATTGACCGGAATGGATGCAGACCAAGGACTGTGGAGCCGGGTTCAAGATGCGGTTGCGGCACTGTCTGGTGTAGCAGGTAGTGTTGTCACGCAAGCGAGTGGCAAGTCTGATATGAACATTCAAGATGTGATTCGGATGGATCACCAAAAAGTGAATGTTCTGTTTGCTGAAATCAAAGGAACGCAAGATCAAATGAAGCGCAAAGAGTTCTTCACTCAGTTGGCGAGTGACTTACGCGCTCATGCGATCGCTGAAAACGAAATTGCTTATCCCGCAGTTCGAGGTAAGTATGCTGAAAGCGACTTGCAAGAACTTTACGATGAGCAAAATTCCTGGTTCCCCGCACTTGAAGCGATGGAAAAAATGGACATGATGTCGGATCAGTTCATGTCTGCATTGAACAAGTTGATGGATGAGATCATGGATCACGTTCGTCAAGAAGAAAGCACGTTCTTTGCAGCATTGCGCGATAACTTCAGCAGTTCTGAACTGGAAAATCTGGCAACTCAGTTCAAGGCGAGAAAGAGCGAAGTACAAAAAGCTGCTGCTAAATAATCGCTGCACGAGCTAGGGTTTGATTTCAGGGGTTATAGACCGGGGGATAGATTCTCCCGGTTTTTTTGATTCAATAATAGAATTGCGACGGATAAAGACTTGATTCTATGGATATTGATTATGAGTCTGAAAGGAATCGATCCGAGTTTCTTAAAATCCACGAAGCTGCGATCGTAGAACTCTGCAACGAACTCGAAATTGTGCGAGACCCTGACACCATTGAGAAGGTCTGGCTACCTTTAGCCTTCCAGATTGCACATTGGCGCAACGCTCAATCTCGTGTTCTCATTCAGGCTTTTCTAGGTGGGCAAGGAACTGGAAAAACCACCTTAACTAAAGTCCTTGCGCTGCTTCTCAACAAGCTCGGCTACTCGACTGTGAGTTGGTCACTTGATGATTTGTATTTGCCGTATGTCGATCGAGTTCGGTTGCGAACTCGTGATCCGCGAATGATTCGTCGAGGACCACCTGGAACGCATGATGTGCAATTAGGCATTGAGGTTTTACAGCAGTTTCAGCGGGGAGAGTTTCCGATCGCACTGCCCAGATTTGATAAATCGGCTCATGGAGGCGAAGGCGATCGCAGTGAGCCAGAACTCATTACACAGGCAGATATTATTCTCTTTGAGGGATGGTTTGTGGGAGTACGCCCGATTGTTTCTGAGTTCGAGATTGTTGCAGATCAGCAATTCGCACAAGCCATGAATCAGCAATTACAGAGCTATGTACCGTTGTGGGAATTACTCGATCGCTTCGTGATTCTCTATGTTCCAGAGTATCAACTGAGCAAACAATGGCGGAAAGAAGCTGAGCATAAAATGATTGCTCAAGGTAAAGCTGGAATGAGTGATGCTGAAATCGATGAATTTGTCGAGTACTTTTGGCAAGCCTTACACCCTGAATTATTCATTCCGCCCCTGCTAAAGCAGGCAGATTTAGTTCTAGAGATCGGAGACGGGCATAGTGTTCGATCGATAAACTATCCAATCGATTGAGAATTTTTATGCATTCTGTTGTGAGAGGATCATGAAATACTTCTAAAGAAAGATTGTTCATTTTGATACTTCGATGGTAAAGTATCTCCTATTCGAGTCGGTCAGCTTAATTCAGAGAGTAATCTCTGAAGCGGAGGAACCAGTTTATTCGGGGCTTACTGTTGTGAGCTTAGTTATTTCTAAGTAACCCAATGGGGGGCATCTCGCAGCCCTCGCCCGTCAGCTAACTTCGTCAGCATTCGAGAGTTTGGCTCTGGAGAATCTAAACTTATGATCCTGCAAATCAATTTGGCAGCAATGTTTGCTGTTGTTTCTCAAGCGATGGGGCGGCGGGTTCGTCCAGTTATTAGTCGCGATCGTGTCTTTTTACCGATTCTGGGCTTTTTGGGTGTGATTGTGCTGTGGTGGGCGATCGCACTTGCCAAACCTGAATTGATTCCAACGCCTCCTGAAGCATTGGTTGCGAATTTGGATTACATTCTGCATCCGTTTTATCGTCGAGGTCCCGGAGATTTGGGATTAGGATGGCTCTTACTTGCGAGTTTGCGACGAGTATTGATTGGATTTACCTTGGGGGCATTGGTTGCGATTCCAGTCGGCTTTTTGATTGGCATGTCTGAAAAAGCCATGATGGCGCTTAATCCAGTCATTCAGATTTTTAAGCCTGTTTCACCGCTGGCGTGGTTACCGATCGCGCTTTCTATTTTCAATCTGGCTGATCCTTCAGCAATTTTCGTGATCTTCATTACTTCACTTTGGGCAACGATTATCAACACTGCGTTGGGCGTATCGAGTGTCCCAAAAGATTATATTGATGTGTCGCGAGTGTTGGAAATGCCGCAGTGGCGGCGGATTCTGAAGATTGTGCTCCCTGCTAGCTTGCCGTACATTTTTACAGGTTTGAGAATTAGCCTGGGAATTGCTTGGCTGGTGATTGTGGCAGTCGAAATGCTAACTGGCGGAGTGGGAATCGGATTCTTTGTGTGGGATGAATGGAGTCGATTGAATCTTAGCTCTGTGTTTTTAGCCGTGTTTGTCATTGGCTTAACAGGATTGCTATTAGATTTTGGATTAGCCCAGCTTGAAGCTCTAGTAACACATCGTCGGCGATCGGTTTAGCTTCGAGAAACCCTCTAGAGAATTGCGTGCTATCAGGAACGATTGATAGCAATTTGTAGGCTTAGCAGATCTTGAAAATTTAGAGGTTTCAAAACTTAAAGTCCCTGATTCTAGGAGCTTTAGACGCTAAAGCCGAAGTTACTGTAGCACCCTTAAACCGAACCCGACATTCAACTGAACATCCTCCGAATGCAGAGAGTAGAGCATGAGAAATTGGACAAGACGAGCATTTTTAATCGGCGCGGGAACCTCGACTGTGGCAGCTTCACTGCCTTCATGTGCGATCAATGCCAGTCGTGCACCCCAAGGACTCTCTGAGGCTGCAATGTCAGTTACTCCTGTGATTCAATCGAGCGAGTTAGAGAAACCGAATTTGACGATCGGCTATGTTCCGGTCAATGACTGTGCGCCATTTGCGATCGCTTGGGAAAAAGGTTTTTTTCGCAAATATGGCTTGAATGTACAATTGAGCCGTGAAGCCAGTTGGGCGACCTCACGAGATGGCTTAATCTTCGGTCGCTTAGATGCGGCTCCCGTCGTTGCCGGAGCAGTTACAAATGCGCGAGTTGGAGCAGAAGGCGCGCGCCATGCTCCGATGTGTGCTGGCATGACCATTCATCATCACGGAAATGCGATGACGATGAATCGCGCAATGTGGGAGTCAGGATTGCGTCCTTGGTCAGCATACAACGGCAACTTAGACACATTTGGGCAAGACTTTCGACAGTACTTTGATAACTTACCTTCAGAGCAACGAGTCTGGGCAGTCGTCCTCAGTTCTTCAATCTACGAGTACTTTGTGCGCTACGTTGCTGCAGCAGCAGGAGTCAATCCACTCAAAGAGTTTCGAGTGATTATTGTGCCCCCGCCCCAGATGGTGACGAATGTGCGGATTGGCGCAATGCAAGGTTACATGGTCGCTGAACCCTGGAATACACGGGCAATTTCAGGGAATGAAGGCATCGGGTTTACTTTTGCTCAAGGACGAGAGATCTGGAATGGACATCCCGATCGCTTACTTGCGGTCATGCAATCTTTTATTGATGAGAATCCCAAAACTTATCGGGCATTACTCAAAGCGATGATCGAAGCCTGTCGCTACTGTGATCAAAATCGAGAAGAAGTCGCTCAGATTATTTCAGCGCGATCGTATACCGGAGCAAATGTGAAATTTACTCGACCAGCGATCGTCGGAGACTACAACTACGGCGGATTTGATGGCAAAAATCGAACCGTGAAATCAGATTCGACAACCATGTTCTTCGACATGCCGAAAGATGTGCCTCACGCCAAAGATGAGCATTCTACTTTTATGTGGCAATCGCGCAGTTTATGGCTGATGACCCAAGCAGCGAGATGGGGACAAATCAAAGAAATTCCGAAAGATGCGGATCAGATTGCAGCAAAATCTTGGCGCACCGATATTTATCGCGAAGTCGCAGCAGAGTTGGGAATTGCCTGTCCAACTGAAGATTACAAAGTTGAGCCATCAGCAGCATTTATCGACAAGAAAGCGTTTGACCCAAGCGATCCAGTCGGGTATCTCAACAGTTTCGAGATTCGGGCGAGTCAAGCTACAAAAGTCTATTTTTCCTAGGTTTATTTTTCGTAGTTAACGAGTATTTTAGAAGGAGTTCTTCATGACAAAATTCAACATGCTCAATGCGCCAAAGCCTGAGTTTGGGATGTCATATGCACCAGCATTTCTTGAAATTCAGCAGCTTTCTAAATCGTATAAAAACGGCGATCGCGAAACTGTGATTCTCAAAGATGTCAATTTAACGATCGGGGAGCGCGAATATATCTCGATTATTGGGCATTCGGGCTGTGGGAAGTCTACGTTGCTAAAAATTGTGGCGGGACTAGAGCGATCGACTTCAGGTTCCGTCTTACTCGAAGGGCGAGAAATTCGCAAACCCGGAGCAGAAAGAATGATGGTGTTTCAGAACTATTCATTGCTGCCTTGGTTAACCGTTCGACAGAACATTCGCTTAGCTGTCGATGAAGTGTCGCGAGGCTTGTCTGCGGCTGAGAAAAAACAGGTTGTCAATGAACACATTGCCATGGTGAATCTCAATGCTGCGGCGGATAAGTATCCGGATGAGATTTCAGGCGGCATGAAGCAGCGAGTCGGGATTGCGAGAGCTTTAGCAATCCGCCCAAAAATGCTGCTGATGGATGAGCCGTTTGGAGCCTTGGATGCGTTGACGAAGAGTAAATTACAGCGACAGGTACTAGAAATTTGGGAGCAGCATCGGCAAGCGGTGATGATGATTACGCATGATGTCGATGAGGCGATTTATATGAGCGATCGCATTGTGCTGATGACGAATGGGCCTGAAGCTACGATCGGAGAGATTCTAGAAGTCCCGTTTGAGCATCCCCGCGATCGAGCGAAGATTCGCAATTCTCCTGCTTACTATGAACTGCGGAATCATGCGTTGAATTTCTTGGACTCGCATTTTGAGTCGGATGAGTAATCGTCGATCGCATTCATGTTGCGGGGTGGGGAGTGGGGAGTAGCAACTATCATTTCAGATCTTCACCCTATTCTCCTGACCTGAATCTTTAAAGTTTCGAGCAGCTACAGAACTCCAAGTTTTAATCAAGCCTGGAGTTCTTTTCTTATCGTTAATCTAGACCAATGCCTAAATCATCGTCATCACCATCAAGAAATTGGTAATCATCAGATGGGTAGTCTAAGTTGTCAAAACGACTATTGCTTCTAATTGCATCAATAAGACATTCTACAGTTGTGCGGATTTGCAGAGCTTCACTGTCTAATTGTTTGTACAAATCCACAAAAAACTCATACTTACAACCATCAGAAGCAACTAGCCAGGGTTCCCAGATTTCCCCCTCTCGTAGGTTCATTTTCCAACTTATATGGGTTTCATGACAGATAACTTCTCCAATGTACGCAAGAAGAGATGGAAAAACTTCAGAGTTTAAGCAATTCCGCTTACCATGCCGTTTGATTGCCCATTCAACGTGCTTAAGACTTGCTTCGCTCTTATCGAGATATTGCTCTGGAATTGCTAGCTGAGTGCCGAGTTTAGTACAAAGTTTAGGAATAGCTTCAATGAATTTGTTTTGCTGTGGCAGTAGACCTGCAAGCATATGTTTAGACCGGAATTCGTACTGTGCTTGGTAGCATTCTAAAGAGGAATACAGCAGTGCTCCCTTCAGTTTGGAGAACGGTTGCTTAAGAATTTGTGCACTAGGAAATGTAAGAATTTGCCCATCATCATGTTCATAAATTTCAGAGAATTTTATTCTAGCCTGCTCTTCTAAATCTTGATTCTGGCTCCATCCTGAGTTGCGTTCTAGAAGTTTACGAGCCTTCTTAAGGGGCAGAAAGGCTGGCTTTTTTTCATCACCTTGCCACTCACTTTCTAAATCGATTAGAGAAGTAGTAAAAATGTCAATTGAAGGGTAGATTCGACTACGGCATACTCCATTTGTAATTGCTAAAATTCGTTTATCTTGCAATTGATAAACTTCGCCACCATAACGCTCACTGAGTTCCACATTCTGGTTATAGTTAGAGTCTGATAGTAGTGCTTCAACTTGTTGATTCGTCAAAGATTGAGATATTCGATTTTTCACCATGTTCATCATTCAACGTCTTTATTCTGCCGATGAACTGTCTGCTTGCCGATTCAAAAGTGCAGTGACGACCGCGAGTGCAAAGCAACTGATAACTGCGATGCCGATTACTGCTTGACCGCCATCAAATAATCCTGCACCCAAAGCAACTATTGGAGGCTTGGCAACAATCAAGCTCAGCCCCAAAGATGCTAGGAATTTTTTCCATCGCATCTGAGTTAAGCCAATCCCATATGCGACAAAATCAAAACCACCGCCCATCATAAAGCCCGTAGCTAAGAAGAAATTCTTCTCTAGATGCTTTTGGCTAAACCGATCGACGCGCTCCATAAATTTTGCGCCCACCAGCTTTTGGACAAGAGATCGACCATAGCGACGTGCTAGGTAAAAATTCAGCACACAAGCAAGGAGATCGGCGACAACGATCGTCGCTAACCCCACTCCAAAGCCAAATAGACCGCCAGCGAGCAGCGCATACAACGTCCCTGGAAGAATCGGAATCACGATACTGACAAATCGCAGTCCGAGTAAAACAATCGGACTCCATACGCCAAAGCGTTGAACTTCTGTTCGGAGTTGATCGACACCAATTTGATTGATTCCCCAAATCATTCCAGCAATGAGGAGAACAATCAAGGAGAATTTCAAGATTTTAGCGATCGTATGCGGCATAGTTTGAGAGAAGTTTGTGCGAGCACCTGATCAATAGGATCTCACACAATACACCTCAGCACGGAATTCGCAGGCTAATCACAGCGATCGACTTGAGCCGTTTTCAGCACGATTTGGTCGATTGCTTGGACGAGGACTTGTCCTGACTGCCCAGGTTGATTGACCACAATACTCAGCGCGATCGTGCCATAGTTCGGGTTGTCTAAATATCCAGACAATGCCCTGACTCCCCGCAAGGTTCCAGTCTTGCCATGAAATTGACCTTGAACAGGAGTATTGCGAAAGCGATTTTGGAGTGTTCCATTCACTCCGGCAACGGCTAAAGATCGATAAAATAGTCCACTTGAATCATTCGTAAACATCCCTTCCAAGAGAGCAACGAGAGCAGATGGCGTTGCCCGATTATTGCGAGAGAGTCCCGAACCATCAACTTGCGCATAGCTCTGGGCATTCACTCCTAGCAGTTCTAATGCATTTCTGATGGCAGCTTGTCCTCCAATACGACGGCGCAGCGCATCCGCTCGATTGTTATCGCTATAGCGATTGACCTCAGTCACCCAGTTACTAAAAGACGGTATCGTTTGAGGATTGTTGGTGCTAGCGATTTTCAGCGCGGCAGCGGTCGTCAGCAGTTTGACATTCGAGGCGGGAATGAGTGAACTATTCGGATTGTACTGGTAGAGAATTGCAGGCGTTTCGATCGGCTTAATCAGAATGCCCCAGCGAGCATTGCGAAATCTTGGATTTTTCACAATAGCGTCGATCGCAGATTCTAAATTGCTTCGGCAGAATCTAGAAGTTGATCGCACCGCAAAATTTAATGGTGCATCGGACAACGAAGTTTGGGCAGTGGCAACTTCAGACTGGCTCCAGACTCCCAGACTAATACTGACAGCTAAAGCAGTGTTTTTGATTACTTTTTGAATTCGAGTCAGGGCTTTTTCTTCGGATCTTTGCATCTTGCTCACGTAGCTTTTACTTAAATTCTTCGTAACAAAATCACTCCCACCGCGGAGCAATATATCACAAGAATCGCAGCTACTATCACTTTGATCAAAGAATAAACGTTGCCCATTTCGCCTAGCTTGCGAGAATCTGAGCCTTGAGCAGACAGTTGAGAACTATTTCTGCTTGGTTGAACTTACGATCGCAAAATACGACGAATATGAGCCTCGACAACATCCGTTTTTTCCAACATCGATAAATGTCCACAATCGGCAATCTCTAGCACATTGTCCGCATCGCTGCCAAATCGCGGATGAAAACTAGCAAGATGACGAACATATTTCGGCTCCATCACCGTATCCTTCGTCCCTGCCACAAAATAGACAGGCTGTGATAAGCGTGCTACAACTTGCGGCAATCGATGCACCTCGGCTTCTGTCGTCGAATCGAGCAACGTGCCAACAGCAGCGTCTGGATCAGCCTTGACAAAATCAATCAACCGCTGGCGACCCCACGATCGATCAATCGCCTGCACCACATTTGCGCGCGTGAATACTAAATCTAATCCCGGTAACTGTGGCAACCATTTTGGACGAAATTTGACCATTTGCTGCCCGGCGGATCGAAACCGCTCAAAGGCTTCTTTCAAATAAATTCCGCCCCCTGAATTCAAGCAAATCACGCCTTGAACCTGTTCCGGCATTTGATCCGCTGCCCACAGTGCCACACATCCTCCTAACGAATGCCCGATCAGCCATGCCTTGGAAATCTGCAGCTCTCTGAGCAACATGCCCAGATCTCTGGCATACGATAAAAGGCTGTATTGGGTCACCCTCGCCTGTACTGCAACAGCCAGGTTTCCAGACGATTGAGCCTCTGGCAAGATGACGCGATCTCGACCAGGCTGAGACTCACCGAAACCCCGCAAATCATAAGACAGACATTGATAATCGACTGACAGTTGATCAATCAAGGGTTGCCAATAATTTCGGCTGAGCATCCAGCCGTGAATAAAAACTAGCGTTTCGGGATGGGAAGTCGGAGCCGTCAAGTCATAGACATGCGGCACTCCAGAAATAAGTTTGGTAGACATCATTTCATCCTACCCTAAACTATGTATCTCCCAAATGTAAGCCAGAACACGATCGCCATTCACAAATTGCATCAGTCGATCTAAATAAAGACACGCTAAAGTAAGTGGAACTTACCTGGTCAGATCAGGTCTAAATTTCTCAAGCCGAATTTTTTCTGTCGGCGCTTTACTCATTAACTTATGTCTTTTCTGAAATTCTTTCGACATCATCGCCTTTTTAGTGGGCTGTTTACACTTTGCCTCGGCATCGTTCTGCTTTCTAATTCAGTCTACTTTGGCAAATTAGAGGCGTGGGCGAGTTCTCCTGCGATCGTTGCCATGACGACGACCGATG
The DNA here is from genome assembly GCF_026735145.1 of Leptolyngbya sp. GGD. Lineage (NCBI taxonomy): Bacteria > Bacillati > Cyanobacteriota > Cyanophyceae > Leptolyngbyales > Leptolyngbyaceae > Leptolyngbya > Leptolyngbya sp. GGD. Next base: position 679,324 of record NZ_JAPQKE010000003.1, on the reverse strand, counting down.
AAGTTCGTAAGACAGTCCTCGACAATGGCTTGACCGTGTTGACGAAAGAAGTTCCGACGGCTCCAGTGGTAACCGTGCAAGTTTGGTATCGCATTGGCTCACGAGATGAAGCAACAGGTGTAAATGGGATTGCACATCAATTAGAACATTTGATGTTTAAAGGAACGAGCGATCGACCGATTCAATTCGGTCGCCTGTTCAATGCCTTGGGCAGTCAATCGAATGCGTTTACGAGCTACGATCAGACTGCATATTTCGGAACCGTTGAGCGGGACAAATTGCGATCGCTGCTAGTGCTCGAAGCGGATCGGATGCAGAATGCTTTGATCACCGCAGATTCGCTGACCAGTGAAAAGCGAGTGGTCATTTCAGAATTGCAAGGTAACGAGAATAGCCCGAACTATCGATTAAGTCGAGCGGTGATGCGGGCTGCTCTCCCAAATTCTCCTTATGGACTGCCTGTGGGCGGTACAAAAGCAGATGTCGAAAAGTTTAGCATCGAACAAGTTCGTAGCTACTACAGCAATTACTACAGCCCTGAGAATGCAACTGTAATCATTGTCGGGGACTTCAAAACAGAGCCGACTTTGCAAGCGGTCAAAGACTCCTTTGGCAAAGTTCCGAAAAAAGAAAAGCAACCTGTTCAGCAACAAGCTCAGCCTGTTGCAAAACCTGTAAAACCAGCCCAACCGATTGTGCTTCGCGAACCGGGTAGCGCGCCCTTGTTGAACTCAGTCTATCCTTTACCCAAAGCAACCCATCCCGATGTACCTGCATTGCATGTGTTGGATTTAGTCTTGACTCAGGGTCGGAGTTCTCGACTGTATCAGGCATTGGTTGAAACGGGCTTGGTCAGCGGGTTTAGCGGTTATCCAGCGAATATGATTTCGGGGGGATGGTACGACCTTTCTGCAACTGCTGCGCCGGATCAAGATTTGAATAAAATCAGCGCCGCGATCGAGAAAGTACTATCTAATGTGCGATCGCAAGGAGTCACCCAAGAAGAACTGACCCGCGCTAAGACGCAGTTAAAGTCTTCAATTCTGCTCAAAAATCGCGATATTACTCGCCAAGCCTTTCAGCTTGGGGATGATCAGACGACGACAGGCGATTACAAATATACCGATCGCTTTTTAGCCGCCGTCGATCGTGTATCTGCAGCTGATCTGCAACGTGTTGCTAAAACATATTTCGCCCCTGAAAAATCGACGATTGGCTTTTTCCAACCGACAACGATTGATGCAAAAGCAGGAAATGCAGCGAATTCAGGTCAGACGACTGAGAAATTTAACCTAGGTGCGCCTGTTGATCCGGCTCAAGTTGCCAAGTATTTGCCTGCCGTGCAAAAGAGCGATCGCACCACGCAAGCGCTACCAGAACGCTATGTCTTGCCGAATGGATTGCGCCTGCTATTGATGCGAGATAGCAGTACTCCAACCGTTTCGCTCGCTGCTTCTATGCAAGCAGGTTCCGAATTTGACTCAAGTGCAAAAGCGGGAATCGCCAAGCTGACTGCTGATAACTTAACGAATGGAACCCAGACCAAAGATGCGCTAACGTTAGCGAAAACGCTAGAAGATCGAGGCATTGAGCTTGGAATTGAAACCAATCGTGAGAGCGTGTTAGTCAACGCAAGCGCACTCAGCGAACATCTCCCCGTTTTAGTTCAAACGTTGGCAGACGTTGCCCAAAATGCAACATTTCCCGATCGAGAACTTGAACTGGCTCGAAATCGCGCGCTCTCGGCGCTCAAAGTTCAACTGGACAATCCGGCAGTTCTATCTCGTCGAGTTTTTCAGCAGACAGTCTATCCCGAAAATCATCCGTTCCACAGTTTCCCAACCGAAACGAGTCTAAAAGCAATTCAGCGCCAAGATGTCTTGAACTTCTACCAAACACACTATCGACCCGATCGAATGATTCTGTCTTTAGTGGGTGACTTCGATCTCGCGGATGTGAAAACCCTAGTTGAGAAAGAACTGGGCGGATGGAAAGCTTCTGGAGCCGCACCAGCTTTGACCTATCCACCCTTGCCTACTCCTAGCTCTGTCGTGCGTCGTTATGCGCCGATTCCGGGTAAGACACAATCTGTCACGCTGATTGGATCAGCCGGAATCGATCGACGAGATGCACGATTCTACAATGCCTCGATTGTGAATCAGGTACTAGGAGGCGATACGCTATCGAGCCGTTTAGGGGCTGAGGTGCGCGATCGACAAGGATTAACTTATGGAATTTACAGTTACTTCCAAGCGGGAAATCGTCCGGGTCCATTTGTGATTTCGATGCAGACTGCTCCAGAAGATGCAGATAAAGCGATCGCAAGTACAGTGAAGCTCTTAGAGCAAGTTCGAGAAAAGGGAGTCAGTACAGTTGAGGTATTGACTGCTCAGCGATCGATCACCAGTAGCTATCCGGTTGATTTAGCGAATCCGGATCAGCTTGCCAGTGAAATTTTGATGAATGAGACTTATGGCTTAAACCCGGCTGAGTTGCGTCAATTTCCGAATCAAATCGAATCGGTGACGCAAGCTCAGGTCAATCAGGCTGCTCAAGAACTGATTCGACCAGAGCAATTGATCATTGTGACCGCCGGACCACCAAAGTCATAAGATACTTGATCCGTTGGGGTGCGATCGCACTTGACGTTACTTTACGGCAGCGATCGCACTTTTTCCATCACTGACCAATCGCCCGTCTTCCATATAAACAATGCGATCCGCGATATCTAAAATCCGATTGTCATGGGTTACTAATAAAATCGTGCAATGCTGCTCTTTTGCGAGCTTCTGCATGAGTTCAACGACATCTCGACCCGATTGTTTATCGAGTGCAGCAGTCGGTTCGTCTGCGAGAACAATTTTAGGGTGACTAATTAAAGCTCGCGCGATCGCAACTCGCTGTTTCTGACCTCCAGAGAGTCCATCTGGATAGTAATCTGCTCGATGCCCAAGTCCAACAGCTTCGAGCATTGACACTGCCATTGCATCTAGATCTTGATTGAGATAGCGATCGTGCAGTTCCAGAGACATTCTGACATTCTGCTTTGCGGTTAAGAATGTCATTAAATTGTGTGCCTGGAAGATATAGCCGATATTTTTACGAAGCTGGGTCAGTTGTTGCTTGGTCGCGCCTCGAATTTCTTGATCCAGAATCGTTAAGCTTCCTTCCTGAGCCGATCGCAATCCACCTAAGAGCGTTAGTAGCGTTGTTTTCCCAGAGCCAGAAGGTCCCGTCATAATCACGATCTCGCCTGCATGAATATTCAGACTGACATCGAATAAGACTTGTTTTCTCAATTGACCTTGACCAAAGTAATGGTTGAGATTTTGAACAGAAATAACAGGTTGCATCATTAGAAAATATCCGCAGGATCAGCAGCTTGAAGTTTTCGCATGGCGATCGCGCCCGAAATCGAGCACATCACAACAGTTAGAACAAAGACCGTAATGGCCCGATTTGCTGTCATTGCGATCGGTAACAACGTTGCAGCATAAGTAATTTGATAAAGTCCAACTGCAACCGCAAAGCCTGGAATAAAGCCAAGAACTGCTAAAATTAGAGCTTCTTGCAGCAGAATATTCAGAAGAAAGCGATCGCTATATCCCATTGCTTTTAACGTGGCATACTCAGGCAGGTGATTTGCAACATCGGTGTAGAGAATCTGATAAACAATCACAGTGCCAACAATGAATCCAACAATCACACCAATTCCAAAAATAAAGCCAATTGTTCCTTGGCTTTCCCAGTAGTTGCGTTCAATGCCTGCAAACTCTTCAGGCGTGAGAACTTTTACATCTGGCAGACTTGCACTCAGTTGAGCTTGAACGGCTTTGACATCTGAGTTCGGTTTGAGTTGAATCAGCCCAATGTCGATGTCGCTTGCTTGGCGATCGCGGTACAGCCTCAAGAAAGTTGAATCGCTCATGAACACATTGCCATCAGCAGTAAAAGATGCGCCCATCGTGACCAGTCCACTGACATTGATCAATTGTTGATTCAATTCCGTTGAGACACTACCTTGTTTTTGAAACGTATCTGCGATCGCGCCAAATTCAGGACGACCTACTCGATCAAAGACCACATTGTTGAGTAACTTCAGCGGTTCTAAATTCTCTTGCAATCCGGAGAGCTTAAAACTCGGCGCATCCGGTTCAATTCCCCAGATGAGAATGCTGCGAGTTAAGCGAGTTTCAGGATTTTTCCACTGTCCCATCGCAATTCGGATAGAACTCACTGATTGAACGCGATCGCTACTTTTCGTCTGATAAAGGCGTTCGCGAGAAAAAGGTGTAAATGCTGCTAAGCTCTTGAACCTTGGATCAATGATCACCAAATCTGCTTGCAACATGCGATGCGGCACAGTAGCGCTATCGTAGAGCGAATCTTGAAAGCCGAGTTGCATAAACATCAGCATGTCAGCAAACCCGATTCCCGCGATCGCGACGACTAAGCGGGCTTTCTCTTTCATCAACTGGAACCATGCCAGCGGTGTTTTACGAGCCATATCAAGCTTCCTTAGTACGGTGGATAACGAATCAAATCGTCCAGCAAATCATAGATAGGGAGTAGATTGAGTTTTGCGATCGCCATCATCCAGCGGGATTGTCCTCGGGGGCAGCCTCGAATTGCTCGGTAACTCGATCGCATCAAAGTCAACCACGGCGAAAGCTTCAAGCGCAAAAAACGTCCCCAGACTAAAAGAAATTTGCTGTTCATTGCTCAGGTAAAAAACCAGTAACTAGAATGGATGTATATCCCCATAGCATCAGTCCTGCAAATAGAATGTTTGCATTTGGATCAATGTTTGGGAAGACCGTTGGAAACCATAAAATACTTCCAACATCTAGTAGCATTCCCGGTAGAGCAATCAGCAATGCAGTTTTCGGTCGATCAATGGATTTGACTTGCTGCCAGAGATAAACGCTAGTAACAACAATCAGCATTACTAGACTGGTAGCGAGAAATAAACCAATTGAGAGTGCAATGTTTGTCGGATCGAGTAGAAATTGACCGATTAGACGAAACGCGATCGTGGCAGTCAACCAGATGAAAACTCCAATCCCTAGAAATTGCATCAGAAATACTCCAGATTTGAATTCACGTTGAACTTTTAGACCGCAACATATTCCTGCAATCGCACCTTATACTGCTGCAAAGTCTTCATTGCTGCTTTCTCTAACAAGCGAACCGTTTCTCGACTACAATTCATCTTCCGGCTCGCTTGAGATAAGCTCAGAGCTTCCCCATCTTCTAAGCCAAATCTTAAAGTCATGACTTGACGTTGATTCGCAGGCAACAATCCTAGTAGATTGAATAGATCTTCTCGAAGCAGCGATCGTGTTACTTTCTCCTCTAACATCTCTCCTTCATCTGGCAACAACTCACCTAACTTTGTGTCTTGATCTCTGCCAACGGGCAAATCTAGCGAGACAGAGCGACGAACGGATAACAATGTTTCTCGAATCTCTGTTGCATCAGAAGACAATGCTTGAGCAATTTCTGCGATCGTTGCAGTTCTGCCGAGAGTTTGAGACAGCGATCGCTGAGTCTTCTGAATCAAATTCAACTTCTCAGTCAAATGCGTTGGAATTCGGATAGTTCTACTTTTTAGCGCGATCGCTCGACTCATCGCTTGGCGAATCCACCAATACGCATAGGTCGAAAATCGATAGCCTTTCGCGGGATCAAACTTCTCGACACTGCGCTGTAAGCCGAGATTTCCCTCCTGGATCAAATCTGAAAGCTCTAGATTCCGGTTCTGATATTGCTGCGCAATTGAAACCACTAAGCGTAGATTCGCTTCGATCATTTTGCGCTTTGCTCGTTCTCCAAGCGCAACCTCACGTTGTAACTCCTCAGAGGATAGGTTTGCTGCTTGTTGCCATTGTTCAAGCGTCGGCTGTCGAATCTCATAGAGCTTTTGTAGGCGTTGAACCTGCCGACCGAGTTCGATTTCTTGTGCTGGAGTCAGACGCGGAATTCGCCCAATCTCATCGAAGTAAAGTTTGATCATGTCCATCGCTCTAGCCTCCTTGTGGGCTACGTTTCATTGCCCAGTATTCACGACCCGCAAAGGTTCCCTGATGAACAATCTCAAATCCATGCCGCTGATAGAATCGCACTGCGCCTGTTGTCGAAGTTTCCAAATAGCAAGGCAATTTTGTACGATCGGCTTCTTGAAGTACGGGTTGGAGTAGCTTTCCACCAATTCCTTGCCCCTGATATGCTGGCGATACTCCGAGCAGAGTTAAGTGCCAGTGTGGCTCTGAAGCATTCTTGGTCTGTAATTGGATCTCTGTTCCCACAAAAGAAAGTAAATCCCCAATTCGATCCCAACGGATATAGAACGGAACAGTGATCAATCCTGATACCACTGCCTGCCACCCCTTCGACAAAGTAAACTGAGAAGCTTCTGGGGGCAGCCAAACTGCAGCCCCTTTTGGCGTTTCAGCAGTTGTATAAATTTGATTGTAAGGCTGACCATAGTTCAACAAAGCGCGAGCCATGTGCTTGAGGGCATTTAACCTAGCAGATGCTTCTTCGGGTAAGAAGTAACCGATGAGCGGATCTTGATTAAATGCTGCTGAAAGCTGATCCGATGCGATCGCGAAATCTGAAGGCTTTAGTTTGACAATGTCCATCTCTCACTCCTTAAATCGAACGTTCGTTATCCATTAGTTCAGCAGAATCGAAGTCTGAACTTGTAAATTCGTCAGGCTGGAAACTTTTCGGCTTGCTACTGGATTTAGGCGAATTTTCACATCAATCACTCGTCGATCGAGGTTTTCGCCTGGCTGGTTACTAAAGACTTGCTGCTGATTCACCTGCAATCCAATCTCTGAAACTGTTCCCTGTAGCTCTCCTTCAAATGCTTGTCCAGTAATCGTCGCTCGCTGTCCAACTTTCACATTGGCAATGTCACTTTGATACACTTCAGCTACAGCCACCATTTGATCATTCTGAGCTAAATCTGCAATCCCAGATTCGCTAATTTTTTCACCTGCACAAGTATGAATTTTGAGAATCTGTCCTGCCATCGGTGCGCGAATGTAAGCTTGTTCGAGTTCAGTTTCAGCTCGTTTTACAGCAGCGATCGCGCTATTTACTTCAGTTGCAACTGTCTGAACATCGACCGGACGAACTTCTGCAATCCGATTCAACGTTGCTCTTGCTTCACTTAACTGTGCTTCGAGCGAATTTGCAGTTTGATTCTGTTTGACTTGAGCTTGTCTGAGTTGCGATTGAGCAGTATCGAGTGCAAGGCGTTTACTATCTAAGTTAGAAGCTGCGATCGCACCTTGTTTGTAGAGTGAATTAAAGCGATCGAATTCTGCTTGAGCTGTCCTCACCTCAGATTGCCAGCGATTAATTTCTGCGGTCTGAGCTGCGATTTCACCTTGTCGATCGGCTTGGAGTCGTTCAATCGTTGCTTGCTGCGCTTCAATCTCTCCAGTCTTTGCGCCTGCTCGAACTTGAGCAAGTTTCGCCTGTGCGACCTGAACTTGTTCGCGAGCTTGTAAGAGTGCATCCTGCAATCGATCCCGCGAGTCTAAAACAGCTATCACTTGACCTTTCTGAACCCGATCGCCTTGTTTTACGAATAGCTCAGAAATGCGATCGCCATCTAACGAGATCGGAGCCGACAATCGAATCACTTCAGAGCCGGGTTCTAGTCGTCCCAACGCAGCAATTCGGGTCACAGTCGGAGCGGTTTCAGCAGATTGTATCGCAGGCTTAGGACTGAATTGAGAGACGACATAAAACGATGTTCCACCTGTGATCAAGGTTGCGATCGCAATGCCGCTCCAGAGACGATTTTTCGGTTTCAGAAAGAGATCCAGACTCATGATGTTTTCGGTTTGTGTTTCTCTAAGTACAGCGTTAGCATTTCAGCAAGTAATTTTGCTTGAGCTTGGTAATCAATCTTGCGATGCCCGTAAAGGTCTTGGAGCAATAATCCATCGACTAAGCTCATCATAAAAATCAGAATCTGTGGATCATCAATTCCAAGCATTGCAGACATCGTTTTTTCAGCTTGATCACAGATTCTTCTGAAGACTTCACTGACTTCTTTTCCCTCTCGTTTCTGATGTTGGTAAAAATCTGTCATCAGCAATGTCTGTTTCAGAAAGTAGTCTCGATGCTCCTCAAACAGTGCAAAACCTGCTTGAGTCTGTTCGACTAGGTTTTTGCCTTTTAATCGAGTCGAAAAATTGAGAATATCCACCTCAGTCAGTTCTTGGATTAATTGCTCAAACAATGCCTCCTTACTCGGAAAGTAGTGATACAGCGTTCCAGTCGAAACTCCTAAGCCTTGGGCAATCTGCCGCATCGTAATCGCGGCGTATCCTTTCTCAGCAAACAGATCAAACGATTTAAAAATCAGTTCCTTGCGATAGCGATCGTGGTCAACAATTTTCGGCATACAGGCGAATTGGGATATCGAATGATCGATATATTCTATCGTCTAACCGGAAGAGGAACCTTGATGGAAACTGAGTCATGGATTTATATCGAACGCTTGTTATAAATTCTGCCCCATAAATTTCGGTTTGTAAACCCTTTTTGGAAAAAAGCGATCGTGCAACAGTTCTAGCGGAGAACATTAGCTCCGCTAGAACTGCTGCTACTCCAAAAAAAGAGGAATGCTAACTCTCAAGCATTTGCAAATGATAGAGACTTGCGTAGAGTCCGCCTAGATTCAGTAGTTCCTCGTGGGTTCCAGATTCGATTAACTGTCCCCGCTTGAGTACGAGAATACGATCGACATTGCGAATCGTTGAGAGCCTGTGGGCAATAATAATCGCAGTCCGATTTTCGAGCAGATGTTCTAATGCCTCTTGAATCAAAGCTTCTGTGCCCACATCTAAGCTGGCGGTAGCTTCGTCTAAAACCAGAATTTTCGGATCGCGAATCGCTGCGCGCGCAAAGGCTAGCAGTTGTTTCTGGCCACCAGAAAGGTTTGTGCCGCGTTCTCGCAGCGCAGTATTGTAGCCTTGCGGCAATTGTTCGATTAAGCGATCAACATTTGTTCGTTCAGCAGCAGAGCGAATTTGCTCAAAGCTATACGACTCACCCAAAGTAATGTTGCTTTTGACATCGCCAGCAAAGATGAAGCCATCTTGCAAAATAATCGCCATGCGACGACGCAGTTCGGCTTGAGGCAAGTCTCGAATATCCACCCCATCGAGTAGAATTCTGCCGCTCGTCGGTTCGTATAGACGACTGAGTAACCGAATGATCGAACTCTTTCCGGCTCCAGTTGGACCGACTAAAGCAACTTGTTCACCCGGACGAATTGTAAAGTCGAGATTGTGTAAAACGAATTCATCTGCTTTGTAAGCAAACGAGACATTCTCGAAGCGAATCTCGCCCGCTTGCGAGGAAGGAGGAATCTGACCATTTGCTGGATCACGAATCTCGATCGGCTCATTGAGAATTTCGCTGACTCGCTCGACTGCGGTAAAGCCAGCCTGAATCGCGGTAAATTTCTCCGCAAACTGCCGCAACGGGTCAAACAAGCGTTGAGCAAACAAGATGAACGTAGACAACACGCCAAAGTTCAAATTCCCGCCTGTGACCAGCCATCCCCCAACACCGAGCACACCTGCGATCGCCACAAGTGAAATCCATTCCAAGGTCGCCGATACCGCAGAATCGAAAAAGATAGTGCGATCGACTTCTTTGATATAGCGCTGATTGACTTCCCGGAACAGTTGGCTATTAAACTGCTCTCGTCTGAACAATTGAACGACCCCAATCCCCGTAATGTTCTCTTGGAGCATCGAGTTGAGATCAGAGAGTTCCTCGCGGGCGCGATAGTTCGATTTGCGATACTGCTGCTGAAAGTAAACGATCAATCCTGTGACCGGAATCAGCATGAAAATGAGCAGTAACGCAAGCTGCCACTGAATCAGAAACATCGTCACCGTGATCGTCAGCATCGTGAACAAGTCACCGACAACCCCGATCGCTCCAGTCGAAAATACTTCGCCCAACGCTTCGACATCACTGGTTAAGCGGGTGATCAACTTGCCCACAGGAGTGCGATCGAAAAATCGCACCGCTAAAGAAGTCACATGATCAAACAAATCATTGCGAATGTTAGCGGTAATTCGCTGACCCACATTCTGCACAAGAAAGCCTTGAGACGCATCGAAAATCAATCGAAATACGATCGTCGTCAATAACAACATTGCTAGTGCATTCAGCCCTTGACTCAGCGAGAGATCGCGCAAAAAGCCGAAGGGCGCATCAAATGCAGAAGGCTCGCGTTTGAGCAGAGAAACAGCTTTCCCGATCAAAATCGGCTGCACAGTACTTGCGATCGCAGATGGCACAAGAAATACCATCGACAACAGCAATAATTTCAGATTTCGACGAGCATACGGAGCAAGACGCAGAAATAAGCGCCAATCAGTCTCTTTAGAGCGAGAAGAATTCATACAGGAGATGCAATTTGGTGACGAATATTCTGGATATGCTGACTGATGTTATCGCTATCCAGGCGATAGCTGAGTGGATGAGCGATCAGACGAGCCGTGCTATGAAATAAGACATCGATTTCAATTAAGCCATTCTCACGCAGCGTATTTCCGGTTGCGACTAAATCTACGATCGCTTCTGACATGCCTGTAATTGGACCTAATTCCACAGATCCGTACAGTGGCACAATTTCAACAGGTAAATCTAAATTCTCAAAATATTCCCGCGCACAATGGACAAATTTAGAAGCGACTCGACCATGCAGGGGCAATTCTAACGACGATCGATAAGGACTTTCCGCTTTCACCGCCACCGACATTCGGCAACCACCAAATCCCAAATCAATCAGATGTGCAACATTAGGCGCTTTTTCCTTCAGCACGTCATAGCCAACGATGCCTAATTGCGCCTGCCCATATTCGACATAAACAGGCACATCTCCATTTCTGACCAAAAGCGCTTTAGCTGTGCCTGTAGGGTCAGTAATTTGAAGTTGTCGATTGCCGGATTCGAGGAATGCGCTAAAATCTAGCCCGATCGCTTTGAACAATCGAATGCTGTCTTTGAGGAGTGCGCCTTTCGGCAACGCGACGGTAAGCATGAAATCAACCCGCAAGAATGTCAGAATCTTATATTAGAGCAATCCGTTTTGAGTTGGAGCATTTGAGGTGGGGAGTAGGGAATTGCATGAAAATTCTGTTAGTCGATGATGAAATCGAAATGGCAAACCCCTTAAGCCGTTCCCTGCTGCGCGAAGGCTACGAAGTGGATGTCGCGTATGATGGCGATCACGGTCGGCAACTGGCGGGTCAGGGAGTTTACGATTTGCTGATTCTCGATTGGATGTTGCCTGGATATTCTGGACTGGAGATTTGCCAAAATTTGCGATCGCAAGGTGATATGACTCCGGTTTTGTTTCTCACGGCAAAAGATACGATCGACGATCGAGTTCAAGGATTAGATGCAGGAGCCGACGATTACATTGTCAAACCGTTTGAACTGCGAGAATTACTGGCACGAGTGCGAGCACTGCTCCGCCGACCGACAAATATTGAGCCAACTGCTACGCCTCGATTGAAAGTAGACGATTTAGAATTAGACACTCAGAATCAAGTCGCTTATCGCAATGGCAGAGCGATCGAGCTTTCTGAAAAAGAGAGCCAACTGTTGGCATATTTAATGCGACAGCCGAATCAACTTCTCACCCACGAACAGATTTCCCAGCATCTCTGGAGTGACAGCGAGAAACCAACCAGCAACGCTTTAGTTGCACAAATTCGTTTGCTCCGCAGAAAGATCGAAGCCAAAGGAGAAACATCGTTAATTACAACCGTATATGGCAAAGGGTATCGATTTGGCAGTGGATAGTTTGCTGATTTACATTCCTGCATTGAGAACCTGTTTTGCGGTGAGATCTAGCTCTGAGAAGGTAGGAGAAACGACGCGATCACCTTCCTGAAAACAGCCAATTTCTTGATATTCATTTCCATTCAGAGCAAGGACAGTCACGGTATTGAGATTCGGATCGATAATCCAATATTCAGCAATTCCCCGCAGCGCATACTCTTTGCGTTTCTCAACGTAATCACGATCTCGCGATCGTTGATCTTCTTCACTGTTGGAGACAACTTCAACCACTAGCAAGGGCGGTGGCATCTCAGCTTGCAACACTCGACTTCCGCTCAAAATTGCAGAGACAGATTCTTCTGTATGCACAACTAGATCGGGCTGTCGTGCTGTTACTCTCGACGAACTAACAACAATTTGATGCCCAGTCGCCAAACGATAATGAGGAATACCCAATCTTACAAACGTCACAATCAGGAATACTGCAATCGTGTTGTTAATGGGCATCTCCGGCGGCATCTCGACTAATTCTCCATTCACTAACTCATAACGGGTGTCTGTCCCGTCGTCATAGTCAAGATATTCCTTGATCGTTCTAAACCTCGGCTTGGCTTGGGTCATGGCTTCTCTCCTTCTAAGCCGATGATAACTTAAAGGCATTGCCTCACAACTTCCGTGAAGTTTGGTGTCTAGAATAGCAGCAGGTTAGGATTCGACTGAATCTCACATTCCAGCCTGTAAGATTTGTTTTGCAGTGATTTCTAGTGCTGGAAATACCGGAGAAACGATGCAATGATTATCTTGAAAACAGCCAATTTCTTGATATTCATCCCCATTCAGAGCAAGGACAGTCACGGTATTGAGATTCGGATCGATAATCCAATATTCAGCAATTCCCCGCAGCGCATACTCTTTGCGTTTCTCAACGTAATCGCGATCTCGCGATCGTTTGTCTCCTTCGCTGTTAGAGACAACTTCAACCACTAGCAAGGGCGGTGGCATCTCAGCTTGCAACACTCGGCTTCCGCTCAAAATCGCAGAGACAGATTCTTCTGTATGCACAACTAGATCGGGCTGTCGTGCTGTGACCTTAGTTGAACTTGTTACAACCTGATGACCAATCACCAATCGATAATGAGGAATTCCGATCCGTAAAAATGTCGCAAACAGAAAACTAACAATCAAATTGTTAATGGGCATTTCCGGCGGCATCTCGACTAATTCTCCATTCACTAACTCGTAACGGGTGTCCGTCCCGTCGTCATAGTCAAGATATTCCTCGATCGTTCTAAATCTCGGTTTAGCTTGGGTCATCGCTTTTTCCTCGATCACTTAAAGGGATTGGAGCGTTATAGGCGCAAGGGTTGAGAGTATCTGAACATCGATTGAATCTCACATTCCAGCCTGTAAGATTTGTTTTGCAGTGACTTGTAGTGCTGGAAATACCAGAGAAATGATGAAATTATTGTCTTGAAAACAGCCAATTTCCTGATATTCGTTGCCATTCAGCGCGAGTACAGTCACAGCACTGCGATTCGGATCGATGATCCAATATTCAGAAATTTCCCGTAGGGCATACTCTTTACGCTTTTCAATGTAATCGCGATCGTAATTCTCGCTTCCAGGATTTCCCGGTGAAACAATCTCAACAACTAGCGTTGGAGATGGGATGTTCGATGTAATCACATCGCGATTTGCTCCATCTAGTGCATCTGCACAATCTTGCGATAGCACGACGAAATCAGGCTGTCTAGCTGTAACTTTGCGATTCGTTACCGTGATCTGCGTTCCGATCGCAAGCAACCTTGACGGCAAACCTAACCGAAGAAAGACTTCAAACAGAAAGGATGCAATCTGGCGGTTTAACCTACTTTCCGGCGGCATCTCGACTAATTCTCCATCAACTAACTCATAGCGGATGTCCGTGCCGTCGTCATAGTCAAGATATTCCTCGATCGTTCTAAATCTCGGCTTGGCTTGAGTCATCGCTTTTTCCTCCTGACCTGATGATAGCTTCGATCGAGCTTCTAAAATAAGTCATAGTTCTTCAGGTTTGAATGTATGCTTTCGACGTTTGTGATTACCCTGCGAGAAGGTGTAGAAGCTGCTCTCGTTGTCGGAATTGTGTTGGCGTATCTGAACAAAGCGAATCGCTCGTATCTGAATCCTTGGGTTTACGCTGGCATTGCAGCAGGAATTCTCGCAAGCGTTGCAATTGGAACCATATTTATTGGAACGTTATCGAGTTTAGACACGACTAATCAACTGTATTTAAAACCATTGCTCGAAGCGATATTTGGACTGATCGCGATCGCGCTTTTAAGTTGGATGCTGATCTGGATGACCCGACAAGCAAAATCCTTAAAAGGTGAAGTCGAACTCGAACTCGATCGCGCCATTCAAACCAATGCCGCTTGGGGCATTTTTGGCATTATCTTTTTTGCAGTTCTGCGAGAAGGCTTTGAAACTGTTGTGTTTATCGCTGCCCAATTTCAGCAAGGTGGCTCACCTGTGATTGGTGCAATGGGTGGACTCTGTGGGGCGACGATCATCGGGATTTTATTGTTCAAACTCGGCATTAAAATCAATCTCAAGCAGTTCTTCCAAGTCATGGGAATCTTTTTACTCTTGATTGTTTCGGGCTTAGTGATTGGAGTACTCGCACATCTGAATAAAAGTTTAGTGCTCAATCCAAACTTCCCCTGTAATCAAGATTCTTGCATTTTAGGCGGCTTGATTTGGGATACTTCGCAAGTCCTACCTCAAAAACAATTTCCGGGCGTGATTTTGCATACCTTGTTTGGTTATGTCGATCGCTTTTACTGGGCAGAAGCGATCGCATACTTCACCTTTTTGGCGACAGTTGGAACCCTCTACCTCAGAAGCCTTACGGAACCAAAACAGGCAGTGCCTTTGGAATCACCTTAAAGTGAGCAGGAGTTGAAGTTGTAATCTCGCCATCTGTGTTGATCGATTTTGGGGTGGGACAGTACACAAAGAACTCCTCTCCTGCCCAAGTCTGTACCCAAGGCGATCGCGTTTGTGTTCCTCGTCTCAATGCAGGCAAGACAGCTAGCATTTGCCACCAATGATCAATCTCAAGGCTATACAAATCTAGGCGACCATCAGTAATGGCAGCATCTTCTGCGACAGTCATTCCCCCGCCATAGTAACGCCCATTCCCGACAGCAATTTGAATGGTTTTCACTTTCTGAGACTGACCATTGATGACAATTTCCGCTTTAAATCTCCGCGATTTCCAAAGCACTTTCAACGCAGTCGCTGCATAAGCTAAGACTCCCCACCGCCGTTTGACCGATTTCGTCAACCCACGCGTAATCTGCACACTCAACCCCAAACTTGCCACATTGAAAAAATAGTGACCATTTACCCAACCTAGATCGATATGCTCCACTTTCCGACCTGCAACGACCTGACACGCTTCCGCTAAAGTGGACGGAATGCCCAAAGTTCGAGCCAAATCATTTGCAGTTCCAAGCGGCAAAATTCCCAGTGGGAGTTGCGTTTCCACAATACCCGGTACGGCTGCATTCAACGTTCCGTCTCCTCCACCCACAATCACTAAATCAACCTGATCGCGATGGTCTCGAATCACTTGTGGCAGTAAGCTAGGACGATCAATCGGCGCTTCGATCAGTTCAAAGCCAACCGATTGCAGTTGAGCGATCGCTGCTTCGAGTTGTTGCTGACCTTTGCGAGCATTGCGATTAACCAGAAGTAGCGCACGATGAGCCATGATAAACGTCAAGGTAAGGGAACGGATGCAGCAATCTTAGCGGATGGCAGGTATTCTCGCATGTGTCTATGGCGGTGAAGTATTGAAACTGGAGTGGGGAGTGGGGAGTAGGGAGTGTTGACAAGTAGTTCTTCTGTCTCTGCATCTCAACCTAAAAATAACTTCCTCACCCATCGCTTTGAGTCAACTCTTTTTGAGTCAAAACGATCGGTGAGGAAGCTTGTCATCTTCTCGCTTACAGCACGCCTGCGTTGCTCAGTCCGAGAATTACACCAGCACCTAGAACATGTCCAAAGCTCATCGTTCCTAAAAGTTCAGGAACTCCGAATCCTTCAAACAATGCAGGAGTGCTAACGGGAAGTTTCGCGCCAACTCCGCGATTTTTGATCGCAAAACGTCCGATCGCAACTGAAAACAAACAGCACAGCGTCATGGTGATTCCGACACCCGGTGACCATTCGATCGTCCGAGGTGCAGCCGTAAGAAGTAATGAGTAAAGCAAAGTTTTTCTCCTATGTCTTGCTAAATTGACACATTCACCAAGATCATAGATACCCGGTTGTGGATTTCTCTGGTCGCTTTTGTTGAAAGAGTTAACACATGAAAAAGTTAACTCAGTGAGACAACACCCTTCGCTTCCAATTCTGCTGCAACCCGCAACACTAAGGCTTCCTGATAAGGAGCAGCGATAATTTGCACTCCTAACGGCAATCCTTCTCGTTTCACTGGAACCGAAATAATTGGTAATCCAATGAATGAAAGCGGTTGTGTAAAAATGCCAATATTCGGGCGCACGAGCATCTCTTGCCCATCTAAAACCATCGTTTGCTGTCCAATCCGAGGCGCGACACAAGGAGTCGCTGGAGCCAAAATAATATCGACTGACTGAAAAACTTCGCGGACTTGATCGCGAAACCACTGCCGAAATCGCTGCGCTTGCAAGTACCATTGTGCTGGCATCAATGCTCCCGCCAACAAGCGATCGCGCACAGCCGGATCAAAATCCTGGGGACGAGTGCATAGATGCTCAAAATGCAAATTCGCTCCCTCTACCCCCGTCATCACAAATGCGGCTGCCCTTGCCCGATGCGCCTCTGGCAAGATCATGCGCTCCGTTACCCCCAACGCTTCTGCCACTTTCTGAACAGCTTCAAAGACTTCTGGCTCAGCACCTTTGGCAAAGTAACCATCCGCGATCGCAATTCTCAATCCTTCACTGCCTTTTGCCAGTTCGGGTAAACAAAGTTCGGGCGGTCTTTGGGTACACACTGGATCGCTCGGATCGTAACCCTGCATCAGGTCAAACAGGAGTGCAATGTCACGAGTCGATCGCGCAAACGGACCGAGATGATCCAAACTGCCCACAAACGGATAGGTGCGCGATCGCGGTAGTCTCCCATAGGTTGGCTTGAGTCCAAAAATCCCGCAGAACGAGGAAGGAACGCGAATCGAGCCATTCGTATCAGACCCTAAGCTAAACGGGACAAGCCCTGCTGCTACGGCTGCCGCTGAGCCGCCGGATGACCCTCCTGCGACTCGCTCTAGATCATGCGGATTACGGGTAACTCCATAGTGTGCATTCTCAGTCGTGAACCCGTAAGCAAACTCATCCATCGTGAGCGCGCCGACTAAAATTGCACCTGCCTGCTTCAATCGAGCCACTAGCGTTGCATCTTCAGTCGCAGGTGGATTGTCAGCATTGATTTTAGAACCTGCTAACGTTGGAATTCCTGCGACATCGAAGAGGTCTTTCACGGCAAAAGGAACCCCCGCTAAGGCTCCAACTTCTTCTCCTGCCGCAATTTTTTGATCGATACGATCGGCATCTGCGATCGCTGACTCTGCCAAAACCGTTGTAAAGCAGTTATAAGTTTGATTCTCCTCGGCAATTCGAGCCAGCGCCGCTGCTGTCACAGACTTTGCGGTGACTTCGCGGTTTGCAACAGCAGTCGCAATTTGAGTCGCATCAGGAATCGTCATGGTTCAAACACCGGGGCAATTTCAATCTCTTCGGGAAGCGGAAACTCTAACACCAATTTCGCAACAGTCTGAATTCGCTGAAAGTTGGCAACGACACTCTCTCGATACTCGTCCGGAATCGGCATCGCAACCACTTCAGACATCACCTCGACAAATTTCTCCGGGTCATTCGTCATTTTTTTGCCTCGGTATAAGCTCGCCACCCGCCGTATTCAGTAATCTCGACCTGCCCTTCACACAGAAAAGGTTCGCCCAATACGCCTAATACTTCTTCGCCATCAATCAGCCGAACTTTCCCGATCGACAATCCAGGCGGTTCCTGCATCAATAGGGTTGCTAATCCACTGGCTGGAACTTCCCACACTTCGACTGCCACTGCAACGCCATTTTCTTTGACTTTCAACATTGCCGGATGACGATCGCCAATTGACCAAATTCGATAGGCTGGCTCAGTCTGCGTCTCTCGCAGAAATTTCGCCTCGATGGCTAATAAGTTTTGATTGAGTTCAAGCCCGCGCATCAATGTACCATTGACCGCTAAGCGCACCGCACTATTCATTGAAACTGATAGAGACTACATATTCTGTCTTAAGTAGTGTACAAGTGCTTGCAATCCTAAACGGTAGCTCTCGGCTCCAAATCCACAAATTTGTCCGATCGCGACTGGAGCAATATAAGAATGATGTCTAAATTCTTCGCGCTTATGAATATTGCTGAGATGCACTTCAACCGCTGGCAGATTCACACCCGCGATCGCATCTCGGATGGCAACACTCGTATGCGTATATGCACCTGGATTAATTAAAATTCCAGCATGACGACCCATCGCATCGTGGATAAGATCAACAAGCGCGCCTTCGTGATTCGATTGCGCTGTGGCAATTTCAAACCCGAGCGACTGAGCTTCCTTTTCTAAAGCCTGATTAATTTCGTCCAGCGTAACAACCCCGTAAACTCCAGGTTCTCTTTTACCCAGGAGGTTCAAGTTTGGTCCGTGGAGAACCAAAATGCTATCCAACTCACTTGCCTCGTAAGTAGCGTCAAACTAGCGATGACGAGGGCGGTCGTGAACGGGGATTGGGATCAACTCTGCTTCAGGTTCTTCTTCAGGACCTAAGAGGGTTTCGATCAAGCGACGTGCCCATTCTTTAAGCTTTTCTAATACCTTTTCAACGTAATCCATCAGTCAGACGGCTCCTTTGATAGGGTCTAAATTTTGCTCAATCAGCGATTGAAGCGTAACCTAATTTTATCAGGCGGATTTTGGAAAACCAATGATCCCGGAGTAGGAAGATCGGCTATTTAAACATCATACCGAAAGATAGATTAAACGCAAGTTATAAAACTTAAGACTTGTTTAACAACCGCCGCCGGAGTTGATCCAAGGCGCTGCAAGCACTGACTTGACGAACCCATTCTCGACCGCGATCGCCAAATTGATACGGTTGGCTTGTCGCGCCTTCAGCATTTGCTAAGCCAATATAAACCAGTCCCACGGGCTTCGCGTCCGTACCCCCCTCTGGTCCTGCGACACCTGTGATACTCACGCCCCAAGTTGTATTCAGTTGAGTACGCACTCCCATCGCCATCTGTTCGGCAACAATTGCGCTCACGGCTCCTTGCTCGGCGATCGCACTTGGATCAACGCCTAACATTTTTTCTTTAACTGAATTGTCATAAGAGATAATTCCGCCCCAAAAGTAGGCTGAGCTTCCTGAAACACGAGTCAGCATTTGTCCTAACCCGCCACCTGTACAAGATTCAGCAACGCTCAGGGTTTCATGACGCGATTTCAGCAAGTCACCGACTACAGAAGCTAACGTATCTTGATCCGCGCCATATTGATCAATGCCTGCAATCTCGCTCAATTGCTGTTCGATCGGCGTAATTAACGCTTGGGCAGCTTCAGCAGAAGCAGCCTTCGCTGAAATTCTTAATTTTACTTCTCCATAGTTGGCATACGGCGCAACAGTGGGATTTTGCAAATCAAAAAATGGTGCAACTTTTTCAGCCAGTGCAGATTCTGAAATGCCCCAAAATCTCAGCGTTCGACTCACGATGATGTCTTTTCCCCAGCCTTGCGATTTGAGATAAGGTACAGCGACTTCACGCCACATATACTTCATCTCAGTCGGAACCCCTGGAAACGTCAGAATGGTCAGATTAACGCGCGGCTGCCAAATCATACCGGGCGCACTGCCGATCGCGTTGTACAAGATGTCTGCACCTTCCGGAATCAAGGCTTGCTTGCGGTTGTTATCGGTCATCATCCGACCGCGTTGAGCAAATTTCTGCTGAATGTCTTCGATGATTTCTGGCTTTTCAATCAGAGGCGTTTGGAAAAAATCTGCGATCGTTTCGGTCGTCAAGTCGTCTGGAGTCGGTCCTAATCCGCCTGTGAAAACGATCAAATTTGCGCGATCGCTGGCAATTGCGATCGCCTGTTTCAACCGCTCAGGATTATCTCCCACCACAGTTTGAAAGTAATGGGGAATGCCCAATTCCGCAAACTGCTGCGCTAAAAACTGAGCATTCGAGTTCAGAATATCGCCGAGCAAGATCTCTGTGCCGACGCTAATAATTTCTGCGTTCATCGTGCGGTGCGCCAAACTTGCCAACTCGTTACGCTTAAGATCACTGTCGCCGCGATCGCATATCCCACTCCGCTTGGCATTCCTGATACTGCCATCGCCAAACTCCCTGCCCAAAGCGTCAGCGAGTAGATAAACAAAACCGCCAACCGTTGCGAGAGTCCTGCTTTAAGAAGGCGGTGATGTAAATGTCGCTTATCCGCCACAAACGGAGATTTTCCGCGCCGTAAGCGATCGAGAATCACAGCAGACATATCCAAAATCGGAACCGCCAAAATTACGTAAGGCAACAAGACTGCGACAGTCGTGACACTTTTCACAAGACCAATCACACTCACAGCAGCGAGAGTAAACCCGATAAAATACGCCCCACCGTCACCCATAAAAATCTGAGCCGGGTTGAAGTTGTAGCGTAAAAATCCAAACGCTGCTCCTGCCAAAGCCGCTGCAAATAATGCGGCATGAGGCTGTCCCATAAACAGACAAGTCCAAAACATCACAAAAGCTGCGATGCCTGACACTCCGGCTGCTAAGCCATCTAACCCATCAATCCAGTTAATTGCATTTGCCATTCCCACCAACCAGACCACGGTAATGGCAAGACTTGCCCATTCTGGCAATGCCGACAATCCTAATCCGGCAAGCGGGTTCGTCAAGAAATCAATCTGAACACCGGATTGCCAAACCAGCCCGGACACGACCACTTGCAGGATTAATCGGGTTTTCGGTGAGAGGTTAAACAAGTCATCAGCCAGCCCGATCAAAAAGAAGGCGATTCCACCGATCGCGACTCCTAAGACCTCTGACTCTTTTCCAGGTCTGAGGAAATCAAATCCTCCCATTCCCCAAGCGACCAACATCGCCATCACGACCCCAATAAACATGGCAACGCCACCCAGTCGCACCATGGGACGTTGATGAACTTTGCGATGGTTGGGCTGATCGACCAAGCCAATTCGCCTGCCATAGCGGTTGATGATGGGGGTTGTCACGATAACAACGAGGAAAGAAATCAGGAATGCGGCAAAAAACGACGGCATTAGAAATCGTAGGTAGGAAGAACAGAAGCTTCAGGGAGAGTGTACTACGGATTCGCGAATCCTTCGCAAAGAATTATGAACCACGGTTGACTATTTAATTCATAAATTTATTTTGATATTTATCATCTATCGCAAGATTTGTTCACTCAAACACAACGAAAGGCATCCTGAAGGGGATGCCTTTGTCACGATTATTCGGCGCACTCGACTCGAATCAGGAAGGATTGGAAGCAATCCTGTGAGGAGGTAGGGAGATAGGGAGAACTCAGATACAGATTACTCCCTATCCCGCTATCCAATTGATGGTAGTGAACTACGACTCCCTATCATTTCCCTAGACCAGCGCTGGAACTTGAGCCGCAAGATGCGGATAAAGCGGGAAGCGTTCGCATAATGCAGCCACTCGACGACGGCAATCTTGAGCGACGGTGTCGTCTTCTGGGCTGAGTAAGCGATCGGCAATAATATTTGCGATCTCGGTGAATTCTGCTGTTCCCATACCGCGGGTCGTCATGGCAGGCGATCCCAGTCTTAGACCACTGGTGACAAACGGCGATTCCGGGTCAAACGGAACCGTATTTTTGTTTGCCGTGATGTTGACACCGCTGACGAGTTGATCAGCAATCTTTCCGGTCATTTTGATCGATCGTAAGTCTACCAACATTAGATGATTGTCAGTTCCGTTTGAAACGATCTTGAAGCCGCGATTTTGCAACTGAGATGCCATTGCTGCGGCATTCTCAATCACCTGACCCGAATAGGTTTTGAATTCGGGCTTCAATGCTTCCCCAAACGCTGCGGCTTTTCCAGCGATCACATGCTCCAAAGGTCCGCCTTGAGTTCCAGGGAAGACAGCTTTATCGAGTTGTTTACCCAATTCAGCATCGCGAGTCATGATCAGACCGCCTCTCGGCCCACGTAGCGTTTTGTGCGTTGTTGTCGTTACAACATCACAGAACGGAATCGGGTTGGGATGATGTCCAGTGGCGACTAATCCAGCAATGTGAGCAATGTCAGCGAGTAAGTATGCGCCGATTTCATCTGCGATCGCTCTAAATTTTTCAAAGTCAATCACACGCGGATAAGCCGAATAGCCGCAAATCAGCAATTTCGGACGATGCTGAAGGGCTAAATCGCGAATTTGGTCATAATCCAATTGCTCAGTCGCTTGACTCACGCCATAGTGCTGAACGTTGAACCATTTTCCTGAGACGTTGACGGGCGATCCGTGGGTCAAGTGTCCGCCGTGGGACAAGTCCATGCCCATGATCGTGTCACCCGGTTTGAGCAGCGTGAGGAAAACAGCGAAGTTTGCCTGTGCCCCAGAGTGAGGTTGAACGTTGGCGTGAGCCGCTCCGAAGAGTTCTTTCGCGCGATCAATCGCGAGTTGTTCGACGCGATCGACAAATTCGCAGCCACCGTAGTACCGCTTATTGGGCAAGCCTTCTGCATATTTATTGGTCAAAACTGAACCTTGCGCTTCCATCACCGCTGGCGATGTGAAGTTTTCGCTGGCGATCAGTTCGAGGTGATCGCGTTGGCGTTGGAGTTCTTGTTGAAGCATTTCGGCGAGTGCGGGGTCACTCTTAGCGAGAAAGTCTGATTGAGTCACAGTGCTAATTCCTTTAATTCGTCGATTCGGAAGTCGTCCTTCGAGTCGCGCGATTGAGCAGTGAAACGAGACGCGAATCAAGGGGTAAAACAATCTGAGACGGCTCAATCACGAATCGGGCGCTTCCAAGATTTCCGATCATAACGCTCTTCGATCGAGACTTTCGTGCAATCCCTAAATTTTTGTATGAACTTTGAGAAACTAACAAATTTGTTCTAACCAGGCTGTCAAGTCGCGCATTGTTGTGAAGTTGAGTAGAGCGATCGCTAAGGATTCCAATTGGTCAAGAGTCAAGGTGGAAATTTGAGCGATCGTTTCTTCTGAAAGCGACCCAAGTTTCTGATTCAGTTGAAGTAAGACAAGCGATCGACACTCATACTCTCTACCTTCTTCTCTGCCTTCTTCTCTACCTTCTTCTCTACCTTCTTCTTTTGCCTCTTGATAAACCCGTGTCTGTTGAAGTGAAGTTCCTAGCATCTGTTCAATCTCCTGCCGACCTAGGTCTGTGAATTTGTAAACGAGAATTGTAGTGACCATCTCTATGATGTCACGTCTTTTTTGTGTTGAAAATTCGGACTGCTGCACTCGATCGAGCAAGCCACGAGCAGATTCAAAGGCGCGATTTTCAGCGATCGTCGTGAGCACCATCAGTGCAATTCCCAACGGCAACTGTTCTATCTCGCCTAATTCACTCAAGTAAATTCGACAAACCCGATGCCCTCCTAATAGATCCTCAAACGGAAGAGTATCTGATTGCTCAGTGCTGCGTGAAGGATAAATTACGACTCCTCGCCAATCTGAGAACTTCGTCCGATTTCGGTAGAAGTAAAAAGACGACTCACTAAATAACCTTTCATACAGCAGTTCATCTTTTTGAAATTGCACTTCGCAGAAATAGACAATTCCAGCAGCCTCAGAATCAGGCGGCAGAAATACGCCATCGATCTCAAATTTTGGCTCTTTGACTGCAACCGAGTCGAATCGATAAGCTTCTGCATTCAGGGGTGGGGAGTCTAGAAGCTCGAACAGAAGCGAGGGAGATTGCCGAAACAGCGCATAAAAGATCGAATCACGACGCATAGAAGACGAGGGAGAACTGAAGCAATTGTACTATTATGTCCGATTAAAAATTAAAACTTCCCGGTGAAGATTCATTAGAAGATGAAGGAATAACCGACTCACGGTATACTCCCTCTCGTATTGAGCAAGTAGAAAACGTATGGTAGCGGTGGCAATTCTGGCAGCAGGTCGCGGAACACGGATGAAATCGGATTTACCCAAGGTGTTGCATCAGTTGGGAAGTCGATCGCTCGTTGAACGAGTTTTGGGCAGCACAACTGCGATCGCGCCTTCTCGTCGATTAGTGATTGTTGGCTATCAGGCAGATTCAGTTCGAGAAGCATTAGCAGATTATCCAGACGCGATCGAGTTTGTTGACCAAACCGAACAGTTAGGAACAGGTCACGCAATTCAACAATTGATTCCATCTCTAGAAAACTTTGACGATGATCTCATCGTTTTAAATGGCGATCTCCCACTTTTACGCCCCGAAACGCTTTCTCTGCTTCTTGAAACCCATCGCGCAAAAGGTAATCCAGCAACCTTACTTGCAGCCCATGTTCCTGATCCGACTGGATATGGACGAGTCTTCTGTGACGAGAATCAGATTTTGACCGAAATTGTCGAGGATCGAGACTGTACCCCTGAGCAGCGATTAAACGATCGCATGAATGCAGGCGCATATTGTTTTCGCTGGAAAGATCTGGTTCAGGTTTTGCCCAAGCTGAACTCTAATAATGAGCAGAAAGAGTATTACATCACAGATGCGATTAACTTCTTTGATGCAGTGACTGTGGTTGATGTCCCGGATTATCAAGAGGTTTTGGGGATTAACGATCGCGCTCAACTGGCTGATGCTTATGCGATTTTGCAGAAACGAATTCGCGATCGCTGGATGCGAGAAGGCGTGACCATCATTGACCCCAATAGCGTCACGATCGACGATACGGTCGAACTTGAAGCCAATGTGACGATCGAGCCACAAACCCATTTACGTGGCAAGACAACGATCAAGACTGGAAGCCGTATCGGGCCTGGAAGCTTAATTGAAGACAGCCAAATTGGAGAGAACGTAACGGTTCTATTTTCAGTCGTGGCAGGCAGTGTGATTCATTCCAATTCCCAGATTGGGCCTTATTCACATCTAAGAGCACCCGTTGAGATCGGGCAGGGTTGCCGAGTCGGGAATTTTGTGGAATTGAAAAATACGAAACTAGGTGAGAAAACGAATGCGGCGCATTTGTCGTATTTAGGAAATGCGACGATCGGCAATCGCGTCAATATTGGAGCCGGAACGATTACCGTCAATTATGACGGCGTGAAAAAATATCCAACGACGATCGGCGATCGTACCAAAATCGGCTCAAATAATTGTTTGGTCGCGCCAATTACGATCGGGGAAGATGTCACAACCGCAGCAGGTTCGACGATCACCGAAGATTTGCCGAATGATTGTTTAGCGATCGCGCGTGCCCGCCAAGTCGTTAAACCCGGTTGGAAACGCAAGGATCAATAAATCGCTCTGGTTCTAATTCAGAAATCCCGCTCAATCCTCCAAATTTGGGGAGATTGAGCGGGATTTCATCTATTCAAACAAAGCAAAACTGCGATTAATGGTGATGAGCATGCTCGTGATCGTGCGCGTGATCATGGTCATGATCGTGCCCATGATGGTGATGATGATGTACCTCACCGTGGACTGGAGTCACCGCTAACGCCTCTTCCGTCAACAGCGAATCAATCTGTGGATTCGCCCAATCTGCCACCATCTTCAAGAAGTCTGCGTCGTCATTCACACAAGGCATCCGCACATATTTCACATCGGAATATTTGCGATGCAACTTCTCAATGATGTGTTCAACATCTAACAGCGTTTCATGATTTTCAGTCGCAAATCCGATCGGCATAAACACGATCGCTTTCGCGCCCAATTCGATCAAATTCTTTGCGGCTAAATCCGCATTCGGCTGCGTCCATTCAATCAACGGAGTTTGATGATTGAGCCAACCGACCGAGATCAAAGGATACTTGTCAATTAAGCGATCGCGAACCTTATCATAAAGCGCCTGACTCTCGGTAATCCCAGAGGTAAAGCCTTTCGCTTTATGAGGACAGCCATGATTCATCAGCACAATCCCAATTTGAGACGGGAGATAGTGCTCCGCTAAATCTGATTGAATCTGCTTCTCAACCATCCGCGCCATCAGATTGAGATATTCCGGACGATCGAAGAAAGAAGGAATATACCGCGTTCCCTTCAGCCAATGTTCTCCCTCGTCTGCCGAATTCGCCAAAGCCTTATTGACTTGCTCCACTGCAATTCCACTCGTGAAAATCGAATCCACAACGAGCAAAGGATAAATCAAGATCTTTGAAAACCCCTGCGCTTTGATTTCGGCAAGCACTTGCTCTGGAAGAAAAGGCTTACAGAAGTTGAACGCTTTAAAGACTTGAATGCGATCGCCCCATTTCTCTTGCAGAATTTCTTCTACCCCGGCGCGTTGCCGCTCAAAAATCGCATTGTGTGGAGAAATAAAATTGCCATGCTGATGACCCCACTCATGCAGGTCAAACACCGCTAAAAGTTTTGCCAAAGGGGGATATACCCAAGTTGGAACGGGTGCAAATTTAGCAGTCAGCAGATTCAAGGCTTGTTCATTATAATTTGCAAAATCTTCGTAACTTTCGACTTCGCCATATCCCATCAATAAAACCGCAACTCGTTCTGAGCCTGAAGATGCGAGATGATGAGAATGTTCGAGCTTGTCTGGAGTTGCAACCACTATTAAAGCTCCTTGCCTAAAGAATGTATCGAGTAGGTTTAGGCATTAGGCTAACATCCCCTACTGGGGGATGGTGCTATCCCTCGGTAGATTGTGATGAAACTTCAGCAATGCAGATTTTTATTTGTCCGGGCATACATTCGCCAACATTAACGACGCAATTTGTTACAGCGTTAGGACTGTTGCAACAGGAAGTTTTAATCTTTCCAGCAGATCAGCCCGTTTACTCTCCGCAACATGTACTTGACTTCTTTGAACCGCAAGCCCCCGTTGTGATGATTGCGTTTAGTGCAGGAGTTGTAGGCGCGATCGCTGCCACTCGAACTTGGTATGATCGCAATATTCCAATTTCTGCCTTGATCGCGATCGATGGCTGGGGAGTTCCATTATTTGGAGATTTTCCAATCTACCGGGTAAGCCACGATCAATTCACACATTGGAGTTCAAAGCTGCTTGGGGGCGGAGAAAGCTTTTATGCTGATCCAGCCGTTGACCATCTGACCATGTGGCACTCTCCACATCTGGTTCGTGGCTACGTTGACTTTTCAAATCGAACCCCAAATCGTGTCACGACGGCTGCAACCTTTATCCTTGAGAAAGCAGGTATCACTCAGTTTCAGTCTTAAGGTTGGTTTTAGAAGTTTTGTCTATTTCGATGCCGAATCCGATTGGCCCGCGATCGACAATAGATTCAAACCAAAAATTCGGTATTGTCAGGCTTTTCTGACGGCTTTTTCTCGCTCAGATTGCTCAAACTCCCCAGTCATCGGGCATTTTGAAAATATCTTGAGTCAATTCTCTCGACACAAATAGGGATCAGTTTTACACTATATTCTTATTGCTTGCATCCTACGATACAAATTTCTTCCAATTTATCCAAATCGCGTAATACTTGACGAGGTTCCCCCAGTGCAATTGCAGCAACGATCGGCAGTCCAACGGGTGACGGGTGCTTTTGCTTTAATCGATAGTCTCAGTCGCCACGGTGTAAAACATATCTTTGGCTACCCAGGCGGAGCAATCCTCCCGATCTACGATGAGCTTTATCGCGCCGAAAAAGCCGGAATTCTACAGCATATTCTTGTGCGCCACGAGCAAGGTGCAGCACATGCCGCAGATGGCTATGCCCGTGCTACGGGTCAAGTCGGTGTGTGTTTCGCAACCTCAGGTCCCGGAGCGACGAACCTCGTCACCGGAATCGCTACGGCTCACATGGATTCGATTCCGATGGTTATCGTTACCGGTCAGGTGCCTCGACCTGCGATCGGCAGTGATGCTTTCCAGGAAACAGATATCTACGGCATTACTTTACCGATCGTCAAGCATTCCTATGTGGTGCGTGACCCTCGCGACATGGCGCGCATTGTGGCAGAAGCCTTCTTTATCGCTAGCACGGGCAGACCTGGTCCTGTGTTGATCGACGTGCCCAAAGATGTCGGCGTTGAGCAATTTGAGTATGAGCCAATCGATCCCGGCTCCGTTCGCTTGACGGGATATCGCCCGACGACGAAGGGCAATCCGCGCCAAATTGGACAAGCTTTGAAATTGATTCGTCAGGCTCAGAAACCTCTGCTTTATGTGGGTGGTGGCGCGATCGCAGCAGGCGCACATGCAGAAGTAAAAGAACTGGCTGAACGCTTCAAACTGCCCGTGACGACAACTTTGATGGGCATTGGCGCATTTGATGAGCATCATCCGCTTTCTGTCGGCATGTTGGGGATGCATGGCACAGCTTATGCAAACTTTGCGGTCACGGAATGCGATTTGCTAATTGCAGTTGGAGCAAGATTTGACGATCGTGTGACCGGAAAACTCGACGAATTTGCGTCTCGTGCAAAAGTCATTCACATTGATATCGATCCGGCAGAGGTCGGTAAAGTTCGCTTGCCCGATGTGCCAATCGTGGGCGATGTGAAACAAGTTTTAACCGACTTGTTAGAGCGCAGTGCAGACGAGAATGATCCGGCGAATCCAAATCAGACAGAAGCATGGCTCGCGAGAATCGATCGGTGGCGTGAAGATTATCCGCTCGTGGTTCCCGAATATTCAGATGTTCTCTCTCCCCAAGAAGTCATTGCAGAAGTCGGACGACAAGCACCTCATGCTTTCTACACGACAGATGTCGGACAGCACCAGATGTGGGCAGCACAGTTCTTGAAAAATGGACCACGCCGTTGGATTTCCAGTGCGGGGCTTGGCACGATGGGCTTTGGTATGCCTGCGGCAATGGGCGCGAAAGTGGCAGTTCCCGATGAAGAAGTGATCTGTATCAGTGGCGATGCCAGTATTCAGATGAACATTCAAGAGTTGGGGACTTTGGCACAGTACGGCATCAGTGTGAAGACCGTGATTGTCAACAACGGTTGGCAAGGGATGGTGCGGCAGTGGCAAGAAGCCTTCTATGATGAGCGCTACTCGAATTCCAACATGCAGGTGGGAACGCCAGATTTTGTCAAATTGGCAGAGGCGTTTGGCATTAAAGGCATGATTGTCGAAACGCGCGAAGAGTTGAAGAGTGCGATCGCTGAAATGATCGCTCATCCAGGCCCCGTTCTGATGGATGTCCGCGTCAAGAAGAATGAGAACTGTTATCCGATGGTTCCATCCGGTAAGAGCAATGCTCAAATGATCGGACTCCCTGAGCGGAAATTGCTAGAACGGGCGGCAGAAACCGTTCAATGTGCAAGTTGTGGCACTGAAAATCTTCCGACGAATAAGTTCTGTCCAAATTGCGGCGCGAAAATTTAGCGCGATCGACCCAATTTTTCAGAAGTCCAGCCGATTTGAAAAGCTGGACTTCTTGTTTTATTTGCCTACTTGTTGCAGCATGCGATTCGTTCAGACTATTCCTGATACAAAGCATGGAGTTTGTAGATACAAGTGTTCTCATTGCGTTGCAGCATGCGATTCGTTCAGACTATTCCTGATACCCCAAGTTTCTTAGCGCAGCTCTCGCTGCATCCACAACTTTTGGGTCTGGATCTTTCAATAACGGAATGATTTGGGGAATCGCAACTCGTGCAGACTCTCCCATCTTTCCTAAAGCATTTACTGCCGCAGAACGAGGAAAGACATTGGACTCTTTCAACAGCGGAATGAGATGAGGAATTGCAGAGTTAGCGGCGACTCCTATCTCTCCTAATACCTGCGCCGATAAATAACGAACTGTCACAAATGGATCTTTCAGCGATCGCGTCAGTTGCGGAATGAAGGGACTGGATGATTCTCCCATATTCAATAAAACCATGACGGAGTAAGCCCGCACCCACTCATCTGAGTCCTCTAGTAGCGGAATGATGTGGGGAATTGCTGGTTCTGCTGACCTTTTCATCCCAACAAAGGAGAGAACAACAACCTTGCGAACTTCTGGTGATGACTCTTTCAGATAGGGAATTAAGTAGGGAATTGCATCGGGGGGTGCTGTTTTCAAAATCTCTCTTGCTTTAGCCTGGTCTTGTTCACTACCAGTTTTGATAAGTTGGGTCAGATAGCCAACTTGTTCCCGTAAAGATAGTTGCCGCATCCGAGTCGCAACCGGATCAACATTCTGAGCAGTGGCTCTAAAGATGCCAGTACTCTCAACACGTCGCCCTCTAGGGATAACCTGGTAAGTTCCATTTTCGAGCGCAGTGCGATCGCTTGAAAGCGTAGCGCTACCTGTAAATATCCAACCTCGATCGAAACCACAACCTGGATCTGGATCATCAGAGACAAATCTAAACTGCAATGTTTTACCTTGTCTGCGCCCAGTAAGCTTACCTGCTCCGCATAGCGCACGAGCGTTAGGATAATTTGTAAAGTTGATATAGCCGGAGACCTGATCATCGGAGCCAAAGCTCAGATTAATGAGGACTTTACCGCTCAGATTATGAGTTGCATTTGTAAAAGAACCAGAGTACTGAATTTGCTGCCCTGCTGGTGGTGTAGATTGTGCAGAAGCCCCCTCAGAAACTGTCAATGTCGTCCCTATGGCAAGTGCTAAAAAGACTGAACCCATGTTCCTCATTTTTGTCCCTCTTATACATCAAGCAACGTTTGCAATGAAATCGATCGACTATTGCACACAGTATCATTGTGATGAAAAATATCAGGGATATTACTGAGTAGAAGCGGTTATTCCTGTTTTATATGACACAAATTCGTAATTTACGTAATTCCATCTCGTAATTAGGTTGATAAAACAACTTATCTTTCGAGAGCGATCGCGTTCGTGCCTTCCCCAATAATCCGGCACAATATGAGAGTAGAGTCTCATCGATCGCTGATCTATTATGACTTCACCATTTCCCCAGCCCGATCCACCACTTCCTCCCTGGCAAACGCTCCCAACGATGTATGATTTGCCCAGCGAGAATCCAGAGGAGCCTGGTTTACCCGACGAATTTCACGATCTTCAACCTCAACTTCTCAGCCGCACCTTGCGACTAACCCAATCCGTAACTGATCAATTTTTTACGGGAGCAGATTTAAACCTGTATTACGACAGCGCACATCCGCAATGGTACAAGCGCCCAGATTGGTTTTTGTCGATCGGAGTTCCGCGTCTGTATCAAGGGCGAGATCTCCGCAATAGCTATGTGATCTGGCAAGAACGACGTGCGCCCTTTGTGGTCGTTGAACTGTTGTCGCCTGGGACAGAAAAAGAAGATTTGGGTTCCTATGCTGATACTCCAGAGATCGAGTTGGAACCCCTTCAACCTGTGAGAGAAGCATCTGAAACGCCGACAGCGAAAGGTCAAAAGTCAGAGAAACCTCCTTCAAAATGGAAGGTTTACGAGCAGATTTTGCGCGTTCCTTACTACATTGTGTTTAGTCGCTATGACGATCAGGTGCATTTCTTCAAACTGGTGAGTGGAAAATATCAAGCACAACCCCTTGATCCTGAAAATTCTCGGATTTGGATTCCAGAACTGGAAATCGGACTGGGCTTGTGGCAAGGCGAATTTGAGGGAATTTGTCGGTCTTGGTTACGGTGGTACGACGATCAAGGCAATTGGATACTGACTGATGCAGAGCAAGAACGACAACGCGCCAATCAAGCAGAAGCTCAAATACTGCAAGTTGCTCGAAATCTCCTGCAAACAGGAATGTCGATCGAGCAAGTCAGTCAGATCACAGGGCTAATTGAAACTGAGGTACAACAGCTTCAAACTGAATAAGCATCACAGCCAATTCGGAAAGTCTTGTCCAAATTGTTGCAAAGAAATTAGATGAACTCGATCGCTATTCTGCGCCTCTTCTCGTTCTGATCGCGTGTTATATCCCCAATCTGCTAGAAATAATTCGACCTCTTGCAACGATTCCTGCTGCTCAACTGCCTGTAAGGTTTTCAATCGATCCTCAACAAACCAGATCGCACCCTGATAAACCTGTTGGAGTTCTTTCAAAACCTGTGGTTTCGGTCGCTTCGATTCTTTGCCGTACACTTGCGAATCTGCTAACTCAATCCCTTCCTGTTTCAGAAGCTGCTTGATAAATCGTCCTTCTTTTGTACTGATGATGAAAAAATCAGTTGAGCTATTCAAAATTGTATTCAGTCGATCGATCACGCCCGGATAAAATTCATGCTCTGCCAGCCAGTTGTCTAAATCGGTTGCAATTTTGCGATCGCGAATTCCATCGACCGCTGCACTGATCTCTAACGGTTTTAACTGCTCTTTCTCAATCGTCTGAGTCGCGATCGTCAGCCAATTCTGCAAAATCTCTTCTTCTTGAACACCGACTACCAGCGATCGGATCAAAATAGGCATTTCCCAGCCCGTCTCAATCACCGGACGCAATCGATAAAAAGCAGGTGCGATCTGCTCATTCGGCGTCGTATCCGTCTGCCAAATTTGCGCGTAAGCCTGCCAAGAGGTCTGGAAATATTCTTTCAGACCATCACAAATTACACCATCAAAATCTAACGCCAACACACTAGGGGAACCCGGCATACAACCTCCTCAAATTCCCCTCAAGCGTACTACTCGTCCGCCGTTGCTTCAACTAAAGGAGGTTTCGTAGTTGTCGAAGTTGTAATCACATTCATTGAGTCTGGGCTGACAATCCCACCTGAGATAATTACCTTGAACGCATCTTCGATCGGCAGCGACAAATTAATCACCGAATTCTCAGGCACAACAGCATACCAGCCCGTGGTCGGATTGGGAGTCGTGGGAATAAAGACGCTCAGCATATCCGTTTTGAAATGCGATTGCACCTCGGCTCCGATCGCACCCGTGACAAATCCTAGTGACCAAACTCCCTCACGCGGATATTCCACCAACACGACGCGGCGAAACTTTCCACTCGAATCGCGTAATACCGTTTCGAGCAATTGTTTCAGCGTTTTATAAATCGCACCCGCCAGCGGAATTGCCTGCAAAACTTGCTCACCGACATCCAAGAGCCAACGCCCCGCGATATTCCGTGCCATCAAACCGATAAACAGAATACTGAACAGAGGAACCGCTAGCCCTACGATAAAATTGAGCAGATTCACTAAGAGCGGATGTAAGCCGTCAAAAGGATTCAATTGTTTCGGAACGCGCGTCAGGAAATTGATCACCCAATTCGCGATCGTATACGTCAGCCAAATCGTCGTTGCCAACGGAATTACAACCAGTAATCCGGCGATCAGGTCGTTTTTTAGATCTTGCTTAAGACGATGGATCACAGATATCTCCTTCATCTAACGGCAGCTATGCCATTCAGTGTAGACGTTACCTTAGAAGTAGATTTCGATTCTTGAATCGCAATTAGGAACGCTCCTCAAAAAATCTTGCAATCAGCATCTACTCTGTTTATTAATATTGTAAAGAAAGGTTGAGAATTTGAGGAATTTCTAAGCTTTCTTATTTAATCATTGATCCCCGCTCGACATATCCGAACACGATCTGTATATTATTTAACATTTTCTAGGATCGGTGTGACGAGTTTGGGAGAGTCTACAGGCTGATGCTGGAGTTCCCAAACCTTCAGCGTAATTAAATATTCGTAAAACGCTTGCAGCATGCACCAGGTAAATCCTGGATAGCCGTCAAACATCCCACCTAAGAGCAGATACATATAGAAAAATCGAATCAACGGTCGAAAAGGCAGTCGCAGCGACAGATCCTTTAATGCCCGTCGCCGTTCGACTTCAGATTTGCCAAAAAATAGCGCGCTCCAATTTAAGCCTCCGGTTTCAAGTTGATGGATCGTTTCGATCGCTTCATTTGTCGAATAGCGATTATGTTTATCAATCCAGCGGCTGAACCCTTTACCAGAGGTGTAATGCGGATAAGTTTCTTTGAGAAATCCAGTGGTTCCGTCTACGACTTCGCGTTCAGTATGTCCGTAATCGGTAAACCAAACTTTTTCTTTCTGAAAGAGTCTCAACTGATATCTCGGATATTGCGTGCTGCGGCGAATCCATTTGCCCATAAACATCACGCGCTCTGCCACGTAATAGCCGATATGCTCGGCTGTTTGAATTGTGTCGAGGCATTCTTGAAACAGTTCCGGCGTCATCCGCTCATCGGCTTCGAGGATGTAGACCCATTCGTGTTTCACAGGGACAGATTGCAGCATCCAGGTGCGCTGTTTGCCGTGACTTTCAAAGGGATGTTGAATCACACGAACGGGATAAGAATTTGCGATCGCGATCGTTTGATCATCGCTACAAGAATCGACAACGATTACATCATCTGACAACAACGCTGATTCGATACATGCAGCGATTTCGACTTCTTCGTTGTGCGTCAGGATGAAAATAGAAAACATAACCGTAAAAAAAGGCAAAGGGGATCACCTTCTAGTTCTCCCCATTTGCCTTTTTAATCTTGCAAGCAGCCTCAGATTTTTATCGCATTACAGGCTTGCGCTTCCCACCAATCACACCCAACTCGCGTAATCCTGACCACCCGATCACGAAGTACGCCAGCGAAAGCAGTAAGCTGCTAATCCCGACTCGAATTCCAGTTTTCCAGAATTCGTTTCTCGCTTGATTCTCGGCTTGAGTGCGCCGTTCGCGAATTGAAGTCAATTGTGTGTTGCGGAATTCTTTTGCACGATCGGCAACCGAATTGGGATTCGCTTTTAGCGCTTGCAGTTCTTTCTGCGCTCGTTGGGCTTGAGTGAGTTGATCTCCTTTTAATTGACCACTGGCGATCGCTGCATCAATTTGTTTGAGTTGATCATCCAATTGTTTGCTCTGATTCGGGTCACGCAGCGCAGCAGTAATCTGATCTTGACGCTGTTGAACTTGGGTATTGAGTTGATTTTCTGCGTCTTTTGCTTCTCGATCGATGCGCTCTAGCGCCTGATCCGAAACCTGACGGGTATTGTTTAAGTGCAGCGGGAAAGCAATGAGGAACACCAACCCGAGGAGCAAAGACAGCAGCATCGCCCAGAACCGGAACGACATCGCAGGTTTAACGCGCTCTCCAAGATTGAAAGAACCGCTTTCTAGGAATGCACCGGCGAAGAGGAAGGCAAAACCGACGAGTGGGATGATTCCACGATCGACGATTTGTGTGACAACGTTCGCGAACCAGGCTTTATCAGAGAAATTCGGCGGAATTAGAACCGAAATATAGTCCACCATCGACGACACGATCATAATGATGCCGACGAGTCGGAGGACGAAGGGGGCGGTGGGAAGTGAATTCGTTGCTTTCATCGGGCTTTCTAGAAATTTAACGGTTGTCTACGGATTGCAAATTACTCAAACCTCATCGGGTTAGATCTGCGCGATTTCTTTCTTCAATGTAAAGTGACTTTGGAAACTTGGTTATTTTACATGAGTTATATGGCGATTCAAGCGCAGGAATACCGAGGATGTCTACGTCAGGTCAATGAATCAAATTCTAAATAGAAGTTGAGGTTTGCACCGCATGTAGAGGGTAACATTGCTACGCTTAGAAATCACAAGCTTTTTTGACCCCAGAACGCTAGCGGAGTTCCTTCTGCTTGAATTCTTATCAACTTTTCTAAACTTTCTGAGATGATGGCAACTCTCTCCGTGATTTCTCAAAAGCTAAATATCTATACCCCTCAGAATATTACGGTGAGGCAAGGGGATTTGATTGTGCCGTTGTTAGATGGGCAACTGTTGAGAGTGACACCCCAGGGAGAAAGTTCGGCGATCGCGAATTTTATGAAAGATGAGTTAGGTGTCCCGTTTGGGATGACCGCTCAAGGCAATGATGTGATTGCAACGGTATCAGGTTTTCTGCCTCAGCATTATTTAATGCGGGTGAAACCCGATGGCAAAGTAGAGACGATCGCAGATTTATCTCGTCAGAGTGGGGCTTATGGTGCGCCGTTTGGGGTGACGGTGTTTCGAGATGAGTACTGGGTCACAGTCTCGACGGATGTGGTCGAATCGACAAGTGAGTTGGTGCGAGTGAGCCAAAAAGGTGAGATTCAGACGATCGCGAATTTGACTGAGTTTAAGAATCCATTCGGGCTAGTCGTGCAAGGGGACTCCGTGGTTGTGGCGCAGTCGAGTGGGCATTTGGTGCGAGTGAGTGAGAAAGGAGACGTGAAAGCGATCGTCGATTTGCAAGAGTTAGGATTTGGATTGCCGTTTAATGTGGCAATTTGGCGCGATCAAATTGTGGCGACGACGAACGCAGGGCTAGTTGTCGCAGTGGATAAAGCCGGAAAAGTTTCGACTGTTGCCGATGTAAAAACAGCGAAATATCAGATTCCGTCGGGAATTGTCGCTTTTGAAAAGGATTTGATCGTCACGACGAACGGTGGATTCTTGTTGAGACTTTCGGTTTAGATCGAGTAAACGAGATAATACAAATACATCACTTAGCTATCCGTATGCTGCGAACATTTAGGGCTGCTTTAAAGGGAAACTCGATCGAGTGGCTTGATGAAGCCCCCGAATTGGGAGAGCAATCGATCGCAGTTCACATCACCGTCTTAGAGGAAAAAACGGGCATAGATTCTGCTACTCGTGGGCAAAGAATGGCTGAAGTGCTTGAGAAACTCGCCGCAAGTCGTGCTTTCTCAGAGATTGATCCGATCGCTTGGCAGCACGAAGTCCGTCAGGATCGCTCTATTCCAGGACGAGATGAATAATGCTTCTCGACAGCAACATTATCATTTACGCGATTCAACCTGAAAATGCTCAGCTTCGGCAATTTATCGCTGATCATGCTCCCGCTGTCTCTGCGTTAAGTTACGTCGAGGTTCTTGGTTATCATCGCTTAACAGAAGCAGATCGAATCGCTTGGGACTGTTTTTTCAAGTCGCTCAAGTTTTGCCGATGACTCAGCCTGTCTTGGAACAAGCTGTTGCACTCCGCCAGATTCGCAGAATCTCACTTGGAGATTCCACAATTGCTGGCACTGCACTCGTTCATAACTTGACCCTAGTAACACGAAATATCAACGATTTTCAGTGGATAGGGCAGTTTCAGTTGTTAAATCCGTTTGACGCTGAAATTCCATAACGTTTTTTAGAACAAGCTCATTTGTGAAGGCGGTTGTTCTATCAAATCCCAGGGAAGAGGCGGAACATTCACGTCTTGCTGCTCTAGTAATCTTTGGAATTGGCGGGCGTTTTGGGGTGAATGTTCTTCAACAGGGCAGTGGACAAAAAAGTAAATTTCTGTGCCTTGTTGTAACCAGCGATCGACAATTTTCACCCATTCTTCCAAATACTGCTGATTCAAAGTTGGATGGCTGATATATCGAATCAAAGTAAACGGTGCAGTCACATCCGGCTGCAATGGAACTTTCGGCTTTTTGCGTTCGCTCTCCAACTGCGGATCATCTTCGCATTCATAGATTGGGCGTGTATCTAGCAACACTCGCCCAATCTTTAACTCTTGCAATAGCTCGTTCAAGCGGCTGCGATGCGGTTCTTGAAACCATTGGGCATGTCGAACTTCTAACGCCAAATCTGCACCCTTCCAGCCGCGAAGAAACGTTTCTAAATCTGCAAAATTCGCAGGGCTATAGCTTGGAGGTAATTGAGCAAACAAGACCCCTAAGCGATCGTCGAGTCCCTGCATGAGTTCCAAAAACTGCAAGGCTCCTGATATCGACGAGGCAAGCTTTCCAGAATGAGTCAGTATTTTTGGCAGCTTTGGGCAGAACTTAAAGCCAAGAGGCGTTTCGGATTTCCAGCGATCGACTGTAGCGCGATCGGGAATGGAATAAAACGTCGTATTACCCTCAACACAAGTGAAGCGACGACTGTAGAGATTTAGAAAATCAGAAGCTTTACTTTTTGGGGGAAACAGATCGCCTACCCACTGCTTATATGCCCAAATTGCACAACCGATCCGAAATTTCGTTCTGTCGGAGAAAGAGGATTCAATCATCAGATAGAGTCAAATCACAACGTAAATTTAGACAATCAGACTGCCCCTTCAAAATTTGATCAACATGCTAGGTATCAATCAAGTTAAAACAGCAGGACTATTAGGACTTTTAAGCGGAATCCTAGTTTTAGCAGGTTACTATCTCGTCGGAAATGAGCAAGGTCTTATTTTAGGACTAATCTTTGCAGCTTTCACGAGCTTCGGGTCATGGTATTACTCCGATCGAGTTGCGCTTGCATCCTATGCTGCTCAGCCACTCGAACGGGAACAAGCCCCCGAACTCTTTGACATGGTGAAACGACTCAGCGATCGAGCGGAAATTCCCATGCCCAAAATCTTTTTCGTTCCCACCAAATCCCCCAATGCCTTCGCAACCGGACGCGATCCAGAACATGCTTCTGTAGCAGTGACAGAAGGGATTGTTGATTTGCTATCCCCGGAAGAATTAGAAACCGTTCTCGCTCACGAATTAACTCACGTGAAGAATCGCGATACGCTGACGCAAGCGGTTGCAGGTACGATCGCAGGTGCCATCACTTTTCTCGGTCGCATCTTAACCTTCGGCGCTCTATATGGGCCAGTTTACGGAAATAATCGCCGGGGCAACAATCCTTTAGGCATCTTATTTCTGATTGTTCTTGCCCCCCTTTCCGCTTCATTGATTCAACTCGCAATTTCTCGAACTCGTGAGTTTGCGGCAGATCAAGGTTCTGCTGAACTCACTGCCAACCCGTTAGCTCTTGCCAGTGCGCTAGAGAAATTGGAGACCGTTGGGCATCAAATCCCCATGAATGGAAATCCGGCAATGTCACCGCTCTTAATTGTGAATCCGCTATCAACCCAAGGGTTACAGTCTCTCTTCCGCACTCACCCTGCAACCGAAGAACGAATTCGTCGCTTAATGGAACTCGCGGCTCAACGCTCATCGGCGATCGCGGCTTAATTTCGTTGAGAACTCTGTGCTAGAACAGAAATATCTCAACACAAAAAACCGCTATGACGCGACGCGACTATAACGATCCCAACGGAATCGGTGATGAAATCAAAGCTCATATTGCAATCCTTGGCACGATCGTTGCCGCAATGTGGCTGCTGGAATTTGTCGATATTGCTTTAGGCGGTCGATTAAATTACCTGGGCATCTATCCTCGTAGCACGATTGGGCTGCGAGGTATTTTATTAGCCCCATTTCTACACCTGAACTTTCAGCATCTCATTAGTAACACCATTCCCTTCGTTGTCATGGGCTGGTTTGTGATGCTGCGCGGCATTCCTGAATTTTTCAAAGTCAGTGTGATCGTCGCTTTAGCAAGCGGAATCGGAACTTGGTTATTTGGTTCAGCAGGATTACATATTGGGGCGAGTGGTGTCGTCTTTGGCTATTTCGGCTTTCTACTCTCACGAGCTTATTTTGAACGGAGTAGTTTGTCGATCGCGCTATCTCTCGCTGTCGGTTTGCTCTACGGCGGTTTGATTTGGGGAGTGCTGCCGGGTCGCTTCGGTATCTCCTGGGAAGGGCACCTTTTCGGCTTCTTGGGCGGGATTTACGCAGCAAGAGAACTTTCACGACGCTGATGCAAAAGAGCGATCGAAATTATTCGATCGCTCTTTTGCGTTGCAATCTATTCAAAGTAATGCGGCGTAAACGAGCCGTGCAGCCCGTAAGGAATATGATGCTTCAAATGGAGCTTTGCAACAACACTCAAATCCTTTGCATCAACAATCACCACATCTGAGCGATCGCGTTTCACATCAAAGACCACTGCAATTAGCCATCCGTCATCTTCTGCACCTTGCACTTCGGTGTAAAGCCCAGAGTCTGAAGCTTTTCCACGCGGCACAAAGACAGGTTCGCTAACGTAGCCATCGGGTGCGAAACTACAAGTCTGACGTTCTCCAGTTTCAACATCAACTTTGAGAATCGCTTGATGGGGAGCATTCCCGCTTTCAGCATGAGCCGCAGCGAGATAAACATAGCGATGCTGTCGTCCAGCGAGCGCAGGGTGAATAAAAGGAAATTCACAGCAGCGAGGTTCGAGCAGTTGTCGATCGACTGTTCCCGACTCTAAATTCATGCGGAATCGCCACAATTGACCCGGTGCAAGCGCATCGAAATCAGTTTCGCGATAGTCCGAACCCGGTTCAACCGATGGCAAGCTCTCATAGCAAATCGAATCGAGCACGATTTCGCTATCTTGCTCAAAAGCATTTGCATGGTGGAACACAAAACCTGAAGGCGTTTCAAGAATTTTCGGTTTCGCTTTGAGGGCTGGATCGCGGGGAATAATCAGAACTTTTGTGGGTTGATCCGGGCGGAATTTGATACATTCACCTGCCGATCTCAATCCTGCTAAAAACGGCAAAGGATTGAATGCAACTGGATTTTGGAAAAAGATGCAATAGTTCGGTGTGATAGCAAAGTCATGAATAAAAGCAAATCCCGGAACTGGATGCTCATGATGCCGAACAATTTTGCCATCAAGATCCAATTCGTAAATGCT
Source organism: Leptolyngbya sp. GGD (assembly GCF_026735145.1). Classification (NCBI taxonomy): domain Bacteria; kingdom Bacillati; phylum Cyanobacteriota; class Cyanophyceae; order Leptolyngbyales; family Leptolyngbyaceae; genus Leptolyngbya; species Leptolyngbya sp. GGD. The sequence continues at coordinate 638,861 of NZ_JAPQKE010000003.1, read as the reverse complement.
AATGGTGAAGGATAATCCAGCCTTGATCGAGAAGTTGACTAAGCAAGGGTTGCCCTGATCAAATTGACTCGATGGATCAATCCAAGGATGTGCCGCAAACGGTGCGCCTGTCGAGAGTTCGCCATCGAAATACTCTAACCCGATCGTCTCTAAAGTTTTCGGATCAAGACGATGCGGCTCTGCGGCTTCCCAAAGGGCAAGTAATTTACCGCCCCAGTAAAGCACTTGTGTGTTAGCAATATTCTTAATGCGAGTATCAAAAGCATTCGCGAGCCAGCCGCCAGATTTTTGAGTGCCGAATACGCCTCGATAGAGAATTTTGCCAGCTTTTTGTTCTGCTAAGTAGCCTTCAGTTTTAACAAATCGATTGCGGTAATGAGCACGACCGTTGTGAAATGCGATCGCGCTAATCATGCCATCGCCATCAAACGGATGTTGAATCCGTTCTCCATTGATATCGAGCAATCCAGGCCCATTTCTAAACAACGTTCCGTTTAGCTCAGTCGGGATTTCGCCTTCAATCTCTTCAATCCAATAACTATGTTCTTCTTTCAGCGATCGATATCCGCGTTGCCATTCTTCTGTGTTGTAAGAACGGGTCGGAACCGTCGCTGCATGTTCAAAAAGCTGAAATCCTTGCATTATCCAATCAATTCCTAAACACTATCTTTCTGGACTTCAACGACTTCACTGCTACCGACCGAAACCAAAGCTTGTCCAACTGGCTCAGCAAGTTTGATCGGCTCAGAAGTCGTCGCATCTGCCCCAGGCAGCCAACCGAGTAAAGGTAAGGGTAACAACGTGCTCAAATTCGTAATCAAGACCAAAATCCATAGATTATCGAAGTTTGTCTCGGTCACGCCAAACCAGTGAGTCAGTAACGCTCCAAACTCGTATGAGACTAATCCAGACAAGTTAACAACCGACATTAGCAACGCGAATAAGGTCGCTTCCACTCCCGGCGGGCAGAGTCTTGCTGCAAGCACGAGCACAGGCATGAAAGCAATCTGTCCCATCACCGTCAGAATCAAACTATCGCCCAAGCTAAACCAGCGATCGTCAATTCCCAATGCTCGATTGGTATGCGTCACGAGCAGGATCATCGACAATCCTAAAACGGCTGAAATGACGGTAGACCAGCCAAAAATAACTCGAAATGGCACCCCTTTGAGAAATCGTTGAAACACCCAAATTCCAACGATCGAGGCAATACTCGTGACAAGTCGAACTCGCCCTAAAAACTCCGGCTCAAATCCCAATTCATTCGTTGAGAAGTAAAAGAACGAAGATTCAGCTGTTGGAGTCGCTTGCCACAAGAATAAAAACGCAGTTGGCAGCCAAATCGATTTCTGCGTGATCGCCTGCTTCAATTGCTTCAATTGATCGCCCACAACTGACCAATCAGGCTTCGAGGTAACTGGAGACTCTGCAATCAACCAAGCCACCGATGAAGCAATCAGCGGAAATGTGGCGGTGATTAAGAAAATCGTTCGAGTATCAAACTGCTGAAGCAATGCCCCACTGAAGTAAGCAGTCATCAAACCACCCAATGCAGAAGCTCCCCAGCTTAGGGACTGCAACGAACCCGCACCACTTACAGATTCGCCTCTAGCTCGTTCGACAACCAGGGAATCGACAATGACATCTGCGATCGCGGTAGACAAAGACCCTAATGAAATTGCCAACGTTGCCGCCCAAGCGGAATGTACAACCGTTGCCAGGAGAATCCAAGCTGTGGTTCCAATGAGTCCAGACAGAATCAGATAAGGACGACGACGATATCCAAAGATCGGTAAGCCATCCGAGATAAACCCAAATAGAGGTTTGATCATCCAGGGCAGCGCTACAATACCCAGCAGTGCTGAGACTTCAGCCGGATTGAGATGTAGCTCGTCTTTGAGAAAGAAACTCACAGCCAGTCGAGCTAATCCGAGAATCCCTTGGACAAAATAGACCAGCAGAATCGCGATTAACTCAGCAGATGGCTCGTGCCCAAAGAAGAGTTTCTCGGTCACGGATGCCTTGAGTTTGGATAAACCAGAGTCAGAAACAATCATTGACGTTTCTTTACAAATATCAATGTCTTTAATCATATCGCTAGATCCAGAAGCCGGGTATTATCCGACCTGCGGAAAGTTGCGATTTACTGATTTACGAGTCTTCTTCCTCGCGTTGCATTTTCTACAATAGGGAAAATGCTGGTAATTCGACCATGTTTCAGAAAAAGCCGCCTCAGTCTCAAGCGATTTCAGGAAGTTCCGTTGTCGGCAGTCAGATTCAGATGACTCAGGCAGGAGCAGATGCAACTGCAACTCAATCCGTCGTCTCGTCCGTTCAGCAATCAGGCTTAACTGGTTCAGATGTCGTGAACCTATTGGAAGAATTAGAGACCACGGTGAAGCGATCGAGCATTGAAGCCGAGACGCAGCAAAAACTCCTAAATTCGGTCGGAGCCGCAAAGGATGAGGCAAAGCGGGACGATGCGGATAAAGAAATGGTGGCAAAGAATCTGAAGCGAGCGGGGGAAACGCTGGAAGCTTTGAATAAGGGAACTGAGGCGGGGAAAGGGCTTTGGGAGAAGGGACAGGCGGTATTTAACGCGATCGCGCCTTGGCTAGGAGGAGCCGCAAAACTCTTAGGATTCTAAATTCTAAGACAGGATCAAGTTGTAGGAGGATGCCAACCGAACTCAATCCAGATGGCTCGCGCTTCGACAATGTTTTCGTTATTGAGTCGGAGCGAAATGACTGTAGCTCTCCCTGTTGATGTTATGCCCAAAAGATGAGTGCCCCCATTTCCCCACGTAAAATGATCGCTCCAAGTCTGCATTCGAAGATTGAACAGAGGAACAAGCTGACCCGTTTCGGGATCACGGGCATCCGTTCTGGCTCCTTTAAATTCATTACATCGGTAACACGATGCTGCCAAATTGCTGCGATCGTCTTGTCCCCCTAACGATTTTGGAAAGACATGTTCCATAATCAGCGGCATCCCAATCAAGCGTGAGGAGGTTTTGCAATATTCGCATCGATGACCCGCTTCCTCGATTATTTGCCGCCGTAAAGCTTCTGAAATCGTCATCGGGGCAAAGGGATTTCTTCTAAGGGTGGAATTCGTTGTCCTCGCCAGCGCAAAATAGACCAGGCATAGGCTTTAAGGAGCATCAGACGATCAGCAGACTCCCTCAATGTGGATAGTTCTTGCTGTTCCTGTAAGGAAAGCGATTGCATCTCGTTTTTGGTGAGAAGTTCTGTATGACGGGCTTGTTGAGCAGGTTCGTTGTGCGATCGCGCGATTTCCAATAACTCTTCTGTACTCAACACTTGCATTCTGATCAACTCTCTCTGTAGCTCAGGTGCAGCATTTTCTACTGAAGGTGGAAGATTACTCAGCACACTTTGAGCGACAAGCTTCTCAACGGGCTGCTGGGTTGCTTCCGCAATGCGAACAAGCTGCCGAAACACTGCTTCTGGAAGATCGATTGTGACTCGTTGCGTTGTCATACTTGCAATCCGAAGAGTGCGATATATTGCTTATTCTAATCGAGGAAAATGGTCAATTCTGTTCTGATGCGATCGCACTCCACTTCATCAGCAAAACACTTGAACTGTAACAATTTTTCTCTGCTCTCCCTAAGATTGATTTTCGATGTCAGTAACATAGGGAGAAGCCTCTCAATCGATTTCCCATGATTTGGTTTCTGAAGTCGCGTCAAGCTCAAACGCTGAAGGATAGTTCTGTCGTAAATAGCACGTTGCAACAGACGCAGGCAGGACGGGATGCGCTGAGTTTCCAAAATGTGGAGCAGGTGACGATCGTTTATAACGGCTTGTTTGGTTCACGCTCGATTGCGTCAGGAATCGATTGGGAATGGGCAGGGCGAGTCATTCACGAGCAGCAGGCAGAGGTTCGTAATCGACTGAAATACGTATTGCGCGATCGCGATCCTCTCTCACTTCAACTGTCAGAACAGCCAGAACGGGTAAATTTGCCTGCTTTGGAGTCAGAGCGAAGATTGACGATCGCTGGAGAAGATTCAGAATTACTCGATCCAGGACAGTTAATGATTGAGGTCTTTGGACGAGGCGACATTGCAGGAAAGTTGCTAATTTTGGGTACGCCAGGGGCGGGAAAGACAACGCTATTGCTAAGTTTGGCAGAACAGCTTTTGGCGGGAGCGAACACGCAAGCGTGCGCCGAAGGCTACGACAATCCAAAAACAGTAATTCCTGTCATCTTTGAGCTTTCAACTTGGAAGAATGACAATCAATCGATTCAAGATTGGCTGATTGAGCAGCTTTACGATCTGTACGGGGGCGATCGTAAGCTGAAACGCTATGAGCAATGGTTAGAACAACGAGTTTTATTACCGTTGCTAGATGGATTAGATGAATTGGGAATGGAACGCCAGCAGAAATGTATGGCGAAATTGAATGATTTTACGCGACAGTATCCACAAGTTGTGGTGTGTTGCAGGTCGAAAGAATTTGAAGAGTCAGGAATTCGCTTAGGAAATTTGCGGGGTGCAGTTGAGTTAGAGCCGTTAAGCGATCGACAGATTCAGACTTATTTGCAGCAGGTTGAACGAGAGGGACTTTGGCAACAGATTCAGGAAACGCCAGAGATGCAGCAGATGTTGGAGCCGAATAATGGGGAAGCGGGATTGTTGCGGGTTCCTTTGTTTGTGTCTTTGGCAGCGGCAATTTATGACAGGAATCAGCCGTTTCGGGCGAAGGGAGAATTGCTGGAACGGTATATCGATCGGCAATTGAGTTTTGATGTGAGATCTAGCGATCGGAGAAAAAACTTAGATAAGAAAAATTGGGCTTATGAAATAGTAGAACAGGAGCTAAATCACACAGCAGCAAAACAACATTTGAGATGGATAGCAAGACAGCTACAACAAAGAAATAAGATAGAAATTCTGATCGAACAAATCGATTTTTCTTGGCTTGAATCACCTTGGCTAAGCAATCGATATCGGTTGCTCATTCAATCAATTAACTTGATAGTCAGCAGCCTGTTCTTCGCAATATTATTTGCACAGAATATAGGCATGATTCCTGCACTGAGTATTGCATTAACTCTTGCGCTACTTTTTGAAGTAAACAATAGACTTGAGGGGAGGCTAAATAGAATCCGGCAAAATATGGATGCTCTATTACAAGAGAGAGATACACGAATACAGAAATGGAAAGCACGAATCAGCAATATAGATTCACTAATGAGCGATGTAAGCTCAGTAATACGAGATGAAAAGGAATTAGCGCAAATCAGCGTAGAAGTAAACCAACTGGAGGACAGACCATCAAACATAGATGAAGTTATGGAGAAAATAGATTTCGCACGACAAAGAGTAGACGGAATTCTCGATAAAGTAGGCGTTTCACGAGAAGAAATATCTGAACTACAGCAAAGAATTAATAAGTTGAGGCAAGCCCTCATAGAAGAGCGGAACACATTTGAACTAAAAGTTAGTTCCTATCCCAACCAAGGAATGTGGATTTCTGCACAACATACATTAAAAAGCGCTATTGTAGGCTACCTAGTAGGATTAGTTCTCATCCTACTGGTTCTAATATTTCGATTGGCAGTAGACCAATCACTAAAGGGTAATTCAATTACAAGCATAAATATTCCAATTCTCTTACTCATTGGATTACCAATAGCGCTTTTCTGGAGTATACGTCCTGAGCTTGGAATGACTTGCATCAAGCATATCTGTCTCCGCTTAGTACTTTGGCAAAACAATCTTGCTCCCTGGAACATAGCGCAATTTCTCAACTACTGCACCGAGCGGCGACTGCTACAACGCATCGGCGGACGCTATCGGTTCATTCATCGGGAACTGTTGGAGCATTTTGCAAAGCAGGTGAAGGTGGAGAGATAGGGAGATAGGGAGCGTCAAACAAGATCGCGCCAATGCTGAGCGATCGTAAATCTTGAAAGATGACCGACATTCGTAGTTGCAATGATAATTTCTTGTTGCCGCTTCTCAGATAGCTCGATCAATGCTTCTCAGTTTCACCCAACCCGACTTAACGCTTCCATATCAGCTTTATGTATCGCACTTAACCATATTCGTAATACTTTGACACTTTTTGTAATATTAGTTAATATATTTACAGCTAATGCGTTCAGAGTACTTACCATGCAAGACACACAAAAGATTACAGCACCTGCTGTAGAGGATCGTAACGCTTGGAAATTTGGCTTCACTCCGCAAGCTGAACTATGGAATGGTCGATTAGCAATGATCGGCTTTGTGGCTGCTTTGATCACTGAATATTTAACAGGTAGCGGCGTATTGCGCTTCCTGGGTCTGATGTAATCGTATCGTTATCTTTCTTTTAAATTCTGGTCAACCTTGAAAGCTAGTCTGTTGGGCATCTCTGGTAGAGATGCCCAGTTTTTTTGCAATCTAACTTTGCGTTCCAGCAATTTGAGCGATCGTCCAATCTGGACGAAGATTTTTTGCCTGTCTCAGATAAGGATGATGAATTTTCACATCCGGATCAGGCGTATTGAAATGAATCAAAAACCGGATACACCGCTCTAAACTCCCCTTCACATACATTTGCTGCACGTCGATTAGCGGCACATTTGCCCAATGCGCGCGTTCTCTAGCGATCGCAGCCGGAAAAATCGCATCCAGATCTTTCGTCACCGTAAACGTAGCACTGACGATCTCATCAGGGTCTAACGTGTTGTAAGCCTCCAACTCGTCTAATAACTCCGTCACCGCTTCCCGAATTGACTCGATCGTATTTTCTGAAGCGGTGGTCGCTCCCCGAATTGCTCGTACTCGCCAATGCACGTGGGTATCCTCCATATCTTGCTCGTCTCAATCCACTAGCTTATCAACGAAGGGATATAGATTGAATCCGGATCATTGCTTCATTCTTTACGCTTAAGGGCGGTATAACCACAGAGGCAACCCACAAGTCTCAAGTTCAAATTCCAACCAATCCATTCCGACAACCAACGGCGGCAAGGCTCCAATCAGTCCGTCTAAGCGATCGTTCGACGTGAATCGACTCACAACCGACTTCTTCTCTTCAAAGTTAAATGTCTTGGTTTTCTCAGGATCAAGCCCAACCAATTCACAAGCCCAACGACGGGCATCTTCTTCAGTTCCCAAGCGATCGACAACTCCTAAAGCGAGTGCCTGCTGTCCGGTAAAAATCCGCCCATCTGCAAACGTTCTGACCGTCTCCTCTGGGAGGTTTCGTGACTCTGCAACGGTCTGAACGAATTGAGAATAGCTAATATCAATCAGTTCTTGTAGGATTTTTTGCTCAGGCTCAGTCAGTTCTCGATCGAACGACAAAATATCTTTGTACGGACCTGATTTGATCACTTTGAACGAAACGCCAACTTTTTCGAGCAGGCGCTCAATATTATTCCCGCGCAGAATCACGCCAATACTACCTGTAATCGTTCCAGGATTCGACATAATGTGCTGTGCGCCCATGCCAATGTAAACGCCACCTGAAGCCGAAATATTGCCGTAGCTCGCAACGATCTTTACCTTTTCGCGCAATCGTTTCAGCGCTTCGTAAATTTCCTGAGAATCGCCTACGGTTCCGCCCGGGCTATCAATTCTCAGCAATAGAGCTGGAAATTCTCTTTCCTCAATCACTTTGAGATTTTCAAGCACTCTTTTTCGAGTTGCACCTGCGATCGCGCCTTTCACCTCAATTCGAGCAATCTGTTTTCGTGACCCACGTTTTCTAAAGAACCGAACCATAAATTTCAACCATCACAAGTATGTTTGATTCTAACGAATCCGATCGCCATCGCTATAAAGAATACTTAACGAATCTACATAATTTACTAAGATTAGAGTAGCCTCATTCCTAATTGCCCATGTCACTCAAATCTCGATCGCCTTTCCTGCTCATCGCACCTTTTTTCCTATGGGGAACTGCAATGGTCGCGATGAAAGGAGTCATTCCCAATACCACGCCTTTTTTTATGGCAGGGGTGCGTTTACTCCCTGCGGGAATTTTGGTTTTATTGGCAGCAATTTGGATGAAGCGATCGCAACCACAAGGGTGGGCAGCATGGCTTTGGATTAGTTTCTTCGCCCTAGTCGATGGCGCACTGTTTCAGGGTTTTTTGGCGCAAGGATTGGTGAGAACTGGGGCAGGACTGGGATCAGTGATGATTGATTCTCAGCCTTTAGCGGTCGCGCTGATGGCGTTATGGCTCTTTGGGGAAAAGATTGGAGTGTGGGGCTGGATGGGTTTAGCAATAGGCGTTTGCGGCATCAGTCTGCTCGGCTTGCCTGAAGAATTCATTCTTTCAGCAGGATCACGTTTAGGAGAAGCTTTTGTCGATATCGGCTCATTTGCTGACTTGCTCGCTGGCTTATTCGATAACGGGCAATGGCTCATGTTACTCGCTGCTTTGTCGATGGCGGTGGGAACGATTCTTTCTCGCTATGTTTGCCAATATGCAGATCCGATTTCAGCCACAGGCTGGCACATGATTTTAGGCGGATTGCCCCTGTTTGGATTGTCGAGCCAGTTAGAGACTGATCAGTGGACGAATTTAAGTGCAGCCAATTGGGTGTCGTTGTCTTATTCCACAATTTTTGGCAGTGCAATTGCGTACGGTTTATTTTTCTATTTTGCTGCGAGTGGGAGCTTGACTAGTTTAAGTTCTCTGACATTTTTGACACCCGTATTCGCTTTGCTGTTTGGCAACCTTTTCTTAGCTGAAGTCCTCAGTCCGATTCAGTGGATTGGCGTTGCTTTAACCCTTATCAGTATTTACTTAATCAATCAACGCGATGTCTTGAGTGGATCAATTTCTGAGTCGATCGAAGAAGTTCAGGGTAACATAGCCGAGAATAGGCAAATGCTACCGCAAGCCGACTCGAATCTCAGTGAAATTACAACCATCTCGGACTCTAACCTCGATCGCTAAATCGATTCGGGCATTCTAGGAGTCGAATGGCGATTTGCAGTTTTGGATTTGTTTATGATCCCACGCCCCAGTCTCCTGATTGTCACTTGTGCAGCTTGTCTCAGTGTGTCGGCGCGTTCGGTCGAGGCAAGTCAAGCTCAAAATTTAGCCTCACCCGTTTTGGCAAAAACAGGTCAGCCAGCAACCCCACCGCTTTGGGCTTCTCCAATTGTGCTAGGAGGCGCTGGAGCAGTCGCGATCGTGGGAGTTGCAGTTGTTATAGCCTTAAAGCGTATGGGACAAACAACGCCTGACATCCTAGAGCCGATTACGCCTGATTTAAACCCTGTCCCCCCATCCTTACCAGCCTCCCCATCCTTGCCATTGAGTGTTCCAACGTTGAACGGCTCAACTCTCAAGTCAGAGCTAGCAAACTCTCGCCCAACCTCTCAAAATGGCAATGGTCGATCGCAGACAACTCTCCAATCTGAGATTGCTGAGCCGCTAACTCAGGTTGTCAATTCTCCAAAGCCTACGGAGCTAGAATCTCAGCCCAAGCTTGAGGAAACGACGCGACTTGCGAAAGTCAATATCGTCGATGAACTGATTCAAGATCTGCGATCGCCTGATCCAGTTAAGCGCCGCAAAGTGATTTGGGAGTTGGGACAAAGAGGCGACACTCGTGCCGTTCAGCCACTCGTCGATTTGCTGATTGATTCGGATTCTAAACAGCGAAGTTTAATTCTCTCAACTCTGTCAGAGATTGGGACTCGCACCCTCAAACCAATGACCCGCGCTTTAGCAGTGTCATTGCAAGATGAAAATGCAGAAGTGCGAAAAAATGCCATTCGAGATTTGACGCGCGTGTATGACATGGTTTCGCAAATCAGCAATCTCTTGCACAAAGCCACTGAGGATTCAGACCAAGATGTGCAAGAAACAGCAAAATGGGCATTAGGACAACTGAATCGCATTCGTCAAGTTCCGGGTGACAATCTACCTGCCTTGAAAAATTCAGTCAGTCCTCCTGAAAGTTTGCCATAGGCATGAATGGGATTTGAGCAATCTTCGATACAGATTTCTCGCCTAGATCCCGTCAAAATTACGATTGTGTCCTAGAGTCAAATCACCATAACTTCGGCTCCCTTGCGGGAGCTATTCTTTTTTAAACAGCAAAACGAGGAGCCAGACTTTTCTAACTCCTCGTTGTAAAACTCAAATTCAGGCTTAGTTCACAACTTCTGCAAACTCAACAACTTGCCCGGTAAAGTCTTTTGCTAAGAAGTTCAAAGGCTTTTCACGACGGATCTTGTGCTTGATGCCGCGAGTTTGAATGCGGAGGAGAATCTGATCGAGACAATCTCGATCGAAACAAACATGCCGTTGTCGGTCTTTCTCACCCAAAGTTGCACCAGAAATCACATGCAGTTGAGTATTCTTCTTTAGCTGATACCACAGTCCATCATTGCCGTTACCACGCGCCGTCGTACTTCCCATCGAACCAGTAAGATACATCGGGTTCACTCCTGCCGTTCCCAATGACTGTTCGTAATTGTAGTAATAGTGCAATGGAATCTCAGCCACTGCTAGCTTCAACATCCCTTCATAGAAATCGCGGGCGCTTTCGATATCTGAAACCATCACAGTATGAACCTTGGGAGCGCTCGTCAGGAAAAGCCACATTGCTACAGCGTATGCGCCGAGCAACATCACCATGATGCCTTGAGTTGAGAATAAACTATCCATAGATTAAAAAGACTAACGCAACGGGCTGAGTTACAGAATCAGTCCACTTATTCTATCAATACGATTCTGAAACCATCCGCAAGCTTTAGAAAATCACAATTTTTTTGGGCGATCGACCTCTAAAAAAACGTGCCATTTTCGATTCAGCCTGTATATAGTTATTAATCCGACCTTGACATTCTTATGAAAGCTGTAGCGGTTCCAACTTTTCCAGAAGCAAATCATCCAATCGTTAAAGCATTGTTTCATCACAGCGATCAGGAATTGCTGACCTTGTTTCAGCGCTATCCTGACTCTGGGCAATTCTTTACAGCGCTGTTTTGTCGCTACAGTCCCATGGTTTATGCGTTAATTCAGCGCTCCGCCCGCTCGCCTGTGCAAGCTGAGTATCTCTTGGCATTGATTTGGCGACATGTCTTTCACGAATTGGCAGGCGTTGATTTGCGAGTGTTTAGTCAAAGTGGCTCAACATTCCAAACTTGGCTTTTAGCTGTGACGGCATCGGGGATGAACGAAGCAGAATTGCCGCCTGTTGAGGAAATTCATTATGACATTCGACGGGTTTCTCCGCCATTTTGGTGTTATCTCGATCGTGCTTTAGAACAGTTGCCAGCTTTGACACGTTTGACGATCGTCATGGCTCAGACCTTCCATTGGGGCGAAACTCGAATTGCCGCGTATTTGCAGGCAGAAGGTGAACAAATCGATGCGGATCAAGTCAAAGCGCATTTGCACGCAGGCTACAAAGCCTTAGAGAAACTTTTGCCGGATGACATTAGAACCATCTATCTGGGTGGGAATGCTTTAGATCAAGAATCGGTTTCCGAATTGGAGGCTGATTTCGATCCAAGCCTAGAAGAAATTGAATTTTTCTAATGTTGAAACTCGTCCCCTCGATCGCGCTCAGCCTGTTGGTCAGTAGCGCTCTGGCTGCTCCTAGCTTCGCGTCTTCACTCAATCACCAGCTTCGTGTTCAGTACAATAACGGCACGCAAGGCAGTGCGCGACAAACCGCAGACCGCATCGTGGAATCTGGAATTCAAGCGCAACGAAGCGGTTTACTCGATCAAGCGATCGCGGATTGGAATCGCGCTCTTGACCTCTATCAACAAATTGGCGAAATCCCAGCGCAGGGGCGGGTCTATGATTTGCTCGGCATGACCTATATCCAACTCAATCAATTGAACAATGCTGAGAATGCTTTCCGCCGCAGTTTGGGTGCAGCCCGCGATGAAGGCAATACGATTCGGCAAATCTACGGCTATAACAATGTCGGACAGGTGATTCTGCAACGTGGGCAAACCGTTGAAGCCGCGAATTCTTTTGCAGAAGGTGTGAGAATCGCTCGCCAAGCGAAACATGATGCAGGACTGGGATTATCGCTGAGCAATTTGGGATTAGCAACTTATGCCCAAGGGCGATATCAAGCCGCGATCGCATTTCTCGAAGAAGCCCGCAAGTTCCGAGATCAGGCAAAAGATCCCATTGGTGCAGCGAATACTTTGAATAACTTAGGCGATGCCTATCGGGCGGTTGGATCTTTTGCGCTCGCTTATGCAGCCCACGATCGCGCGATGACGCTCGCACAGACAGGAAGCGACCAAGCGGCTCAATTTCGAGCGTTTGATGGCATGATGCTCGCAAATCGAGGCATGGGTCAAGAGAATCGCTTCACCGAGATGCTGAATCAGCGTTTAGCAATGGCAAATCGGAGTAACGACGCTTGGCAAATGCTGAACTCTTTGAAAATGGTGGCGCAGCATCAACAGCAGCAGGGCAAACTCACTGCGGCTGAGGGCTATTATCAGCAAGCTTATTCGGTGGCTCAGAGATTGAATGCAGCCCGGGAACAGACCTTTTTGAGAGAACAACTCGGGTTTTTGCGATCGCGCAAATTCCGTTGGCAAGCGCGATAAGACACATCAGGAAGTCTTAACCCCGTGGACTTTTCCATTCGGCATAATTGCGCCCTGAAGATTTGCTCCCGTGAGTTTCACCATGACTCGATCTTCAAAGCCAACTTTCGCACCCTCTAAATTCGCGCCCCGCAGGTCTGCCCCACTTAAATCCGCGCCGATTAGATTCGCCTCCCGCAGATCTGCCCCACACAAATTTGCTTCCAGCAAATTCGCACGGAACAAATTCGCTTTCTCTAATTTCGCACCTTCCAAGTTTGCCTTGTGCATAAACGCATCACTGAGATCGGCACGCGTTAAATTCGCACGACTCAAGTTATAGCCAGACAAATCTTTCTCTTTTAAGTTCTGTCCGCTCAAATCTTTCCCCGTCATATCTGTCATGTGGGGACGTGCGGGCGTTTTGGGAGGCTGGTGATATTCAGCGCGATAGTGGGATTGACGATAATAGTTTTGATCATTCGTCGATTTATGCGGATTCGCATCAGCCGATTTTGCCTGTTCAGAGCGATTGGCATCCGAAGTCTGATGATAATTTGGACGGGGATAAGGCTGATAGGTTTGGTAATTTGGGCGCGAATTCGCGGTGTGCTTTTCCGAATGTCCGTTATTTGAGTGCCCGCTATTTGAGTGCCCGTTATTTGAGTGCCCGCTAGTCGAATGCCCATTGGTCGAATGCCCATTGGTTTGCCGTCCACTGGAGGTCTGCCCACTGTGGTAGCCCGTCGAAGATTGGGTCGGAGGACGGTAATAGTAGGACTGATAATAAGTTTGCTGCGCAGGCTTAGGTTGAGCCGCTGCAGGTTTTGGAGTTGCGCCGTTTTTATGGTGCGATCGCAAGGTATCTCGTGCCTGATTCAATTCCTTGATTTTCGCTTCGGCTTTTTGCACTAAGCGGGGATTATCCTTGGGGATACGGTCAGGATGCCAAATAAACACTAAGTCCTTATAAGCTTGGGTCACCTCTTCCATCGATGCCCCAGGCTCTAATCCTAATAGTTGATAGCAGCGTTCTAGCTCACCCATCTACTTCACCATCCCGCTTCGACCGATAGCCAACTGTGATTACTCACTCACTCATTCTCCAATGAAGAATGAAGTAGAAAGCTTGCTTTGATTCAGTGTAAACGGTTCTTCGGTCGCCTGTCTCGGAATAAAGAGTGATTTAATCTCGTTAACCCATTGATTAAATTTATAAATAGCCGGGAAAAAGAGAAACAAGGCTCAGACCTTATATGCAGAGCCTTGTTTCCCCAGCTTGAGATGGAACCGAAACCTAACGGAAAATCCCAAAGATACCAAGTGCCGGCCCTAAGAAACTGCCGATTCCTTCAGCGACACTTTGAAGTCCAGTCTTACCGACCACGATCGTATCTCCGGCTTGCAGAGGAGGATTCTTTGCTTGATCAATGCCGCGGGAGAAATCGATATCGACCCGACGACGATCAACTGCTCCATTCGGCTGAAGGCGAATAAATTCAACCGAACTCTTACGCGCTCCCCGAGCAAAGCCACCTGCCGCAAGAAGGGCTTGGTTCATCGTCGTGTAAGGTGGAACCTGAACTGCACCAGGTTTTTCTACTTGCCCGACCACATTGACTGTGATCAGTTCAGGCGAGATGACCCCACGACCCATAATCGCGGCATCTTCTGGAGTAATCGAAGCAGTTGCCAGAGGCACAATGACGCGATCGCCTTCTTGCAAGATGATGTCCTGCTTGCCGTCGCCCTCTCTCAACAAGCTCATCAAATTCACTTTGATGGTTTGTTCGGCTCCGTTGGCAACCGTCCGCCGCACTTCAATATCGCGAATGTTGGCTCGCTGAGTGATACCGCCTGCTTGTTGCAGTGCTCGGGTAACAGTGGGTGCTCTCAGGCGCTGTGCTGCTGTGGTGGCTCCAGGAGCAGGGGTTGTCGCACCTGTATCGGAGACCGCGATTGTTTCACCGCGCACGGTTTGAGGTCCAGGACGATTCACTTCCCCGGCAACAATAATGCTGATTGGTCGATCGAAGCTTGCGCCTAAACTAGAGTTTGCCAGTTCACTCGATTGATCAAAATTTAGCGCGGCCGCTGCAGGCACATAGACACTGTCCCCGTCGCGCAACTGCACGTCTTGACCTAAATCACCACCTCTCAAGAGTTTGGCTAAGTCAACCTTGAATGTCTGTGTTCCACCACCACCGGGGCGACGACGCACGATCTCGACTTGCTTGAGATCTGCTGACTGCTTGATTCCACCTGCCATCTGTACCATGCGGCTCAGGGTGGGAATACCAACATCCCCCAGCGTCGTAGTGTAGGTTCCTGGGCGTGCCACTTCGCCGGATACTGCCACCTGAATGGGACGAGCAGTCAACAAGCTGACGGTAATCACGGGACGAGTCAGATATTCGCTGTAGCGTCGTGCCAGCGTATCAGATGCCTGCCGCATCGTTAATCCTTGCACCACGACTCCACCTGCTAGCGGCAAGTTGATCGAGCCATCCGACATGACTTGATATTCGCCACTATATTCTGGGACACCGAAGATATCGATCTTCACTCTGTCACCGGAGCCAAGTAAGTACCCTTCATCTACTCGAACCGGAGCCGGACTCGCAGCCGCTGGGGCAGGTCGAGTGGGCGCAGTCTGGGCGATTGCAGGAGTCGCGATCGCGGTCAATCCGAGTAGTGTTGCCATCATCAGCGGGTTAGGCTGAGCCTTTTTCCAATCCATAGATCTGATAAATCTCCTAAGCACAAACAGTCCGAGTCAGTTCTGCGATCGCACTTTGATACACCCCAAGCGTTTCCTGATGAACACGTTCCACCCGTAACCAATCTAAATTGGTTTGGGCACGCTGCTTCCAATCTTCTAATTCATCTCGCCGAGTCAACAGCCCGGAAAGTGTCTTAGAAAGAACGGTGATGTCTTTGGGTGGGATGAGTTTTCCGGCGCTTCCACCGTCGAGGACTTCTGGAATGCCATCGACATTGGAGGCGACGATCGCACATCCAGCTTCCCGTGCCTCAGAGAGCACTAACCCAAAAGGTTCTCGGCGAGAGGCGAGTACAAACACATCCGTTGCAAGCAGATATCGCTGCGGTTCCGCTTGGAAACCCTCAAAGTGAATCCGTTTCCGGTGAGGACTTTTCCTGGCTCGACGCTCGAACGCCGCCCGTTGCGGACCATTTCCTACTAAATATAAGTGGGCGGTTGGATGTTCGTCAGCTATCTGCACAAAGGCTTCAAGTAAGTCTTCAATTCCTTTGCGGTGATAGAGTCCGGCGATAGTCGTGATGGCAGGACGCTCTAACAATAAGGGTTTGACCCGATCCAGGGGGGTCTGTCTCAGACTGCCAATCGTTCCATTCGGCACCACATGGAGTTTCCGTACTGGAATACCCCGATGTTGCATTGATCGCGCAAC
Source organism: Leptolyngbya sp. GGD (assembly GCF_026735145.1). Taxonomy (NCBI): domain Bacteria; kingdom Bacillati; phylum Cyanobacteriota; class Cyanophyceae; order Leptolyngbyales; family Leptolyngbyaceae; genus Leptolyngbya; species Leptolyngbya sp. GGD. The sequence continues at coordinate 622,873 of NZ_JAPQKE010000003.1, read as the reverse complement.
TGCTTGGCTGACTGCAATGACCCGATCGGCAACTCCCATCAAAACTGCATGAAATTGCCATTCATTGTGGACGGTTGAAACCAAAGCATAATCGGCATTTCCACGCAAAGCTTTCCCTAAAATCACGCCAGTCATCATGTGGGCATGGACAATATTCGGTGAAAATTCTTGCGTAATTTTTCTAAATTTCTTGGTAGCGTTTAATACTTCTATCGGAGAGCGAGAAACTTTTAGCGGGAAATGCTGGATTTGAAATTGCTTCATCAAACATTCATATTCACCGCCCGCCGAAGCGATCGCGACCTCAAAACCTGCTTGAGCTTGAGCACAGGCGAGGTCGATTGCAGCATTGACAATCCCGTTTCCAATATTTTGAGCGTGGTTAAGGATGTGAAGAATCCGCATCTAAGCTAGTCTGCAACAGGGTTTCCACAAATGTGAGGTATTGATCGACGATGCGATCGCGCTCAAAGTCTAGAGAGCGCTGTTTGAGAAGCGTCGAATCGATCGACCTATCCAGCGTGTCCAGAATCGCGGTTGCCATTTCTGCCGGATCAGCAATTTTTACTAGCTTACCGTATTTTCCCGCTGCTAGAGTTTCCGCAGGTCCGCTGGGACAGTCTGTTGCCACGATCGGAACACCGCAAGCGAGGGCTTCTGCCACAACATTTCCAAAGCCTTCAAATTTCGAGGACAAAACAAATACAGCTGATGCTGCCATGTAGGCGTAGGGATTTTCCACAAATCCGGGCAAGGCGACGTCTTGTTCGAGTCCGAGTTGCCGAATTCGTTCCTCTAATAGAGCACGTTGTTCGCCTTCACCCAGAATCATCAAGCGTGCGGGACGAGTCACCCGAACTTGAGCAAAAGCTTCGATTAACGTGAAAAAATCTTTTTGGCTGACCAATCGTCCGACTCCCAAAATCACAGGAGGTTCTCCAGGCTGAAACCAAGGGTGATCGATCGGTTCTTGGCTTTTCTGAAATACATCGGGCGTGACCACCGGATTGTAGATGACTTGAATTTGTTCGACTGGAACTTGGGTAAGTTCAGCAACATCCTTTGCAGTTCCTAAAGAAGCAGCGACGATCGCATCGGATTTGGGATAGAGCCAGCGCACCATGCGCGATCGCACTTTGCCAAAGGTTGCACCTTGATGATTTCTAAACTGTTCAGATAAATAAGTCTGGACACACATCACAATTCGAGTCGGAGCCTTACCGCGCGCCCATAACGCTGAACTTAAGATATCTAATGCAGAGAATAGAACGGCAGGTTGTTCGGTTTGCAAATATTGATGCAGCGCCAGCGTTTTTGTAATTAGAACCGGGAATTTTGCTTTTAAATCGACGATGCGAACTTCAGGCGGAACGCGATCGAGATAGGCTCCTCTAGCTTCTGCCAAGACTAAATCAACTTTCCAGCCTCGCTCAGCGAAACCAATCGCGAGATAAAGCATGGCACGTTCCGCTCCGCCCCCATCGAGAGTCGGTAAAAATATACTGAGTAAGGGTTTGACAGTAGACATGCTGTTTTGCAGAACGGCGGTTGATAGCATGAAGGAATTTTTCTACAAATTCATCTCTCTGTAGTTTGAAATTACACTGGTGCAAATCGAACTACAGCCGAGCTTGGAGATGCTGTTGAATTTGAGCGTTCGTTTCTGTCAGACGGAATTTCTGGCTAGCTTGCAGTTGAGCTGCTGCCGCGATTCGAGCAGCTTCAGTCGAGTGTTGGCGACAGTACTCGATCGTATTCGCTAATTCTTTCGCATTACCTGGCGGAGTGAGCCATCCTGTAACTCCGGGATCAATCAGTTCTATTGCTGCGCCTGCTTTCGTTGCGATCGTCGGTATGCCACAAAGCATAGCTTCCACAATCACTCGTCCAAAGGGTTCTGCTGCGATCGAGGTATGCGCGATCACATCACAAGATTTCATTAGTGCCGTCACGTCATTGCGAAACCCGAGAAATTTGACGCGATCGTGCAGTTGAAATTGCTGCACCTGATTTTGTAATTGTTGAACGTAATCTTGTTCGCCAAACAATGCGTCACCAACAAAAATTGCGCTCACGCTTTCGTCACAGTACTGCAACGCTTCGAGTAATACATGTTGCCCTTTCCAGGGTGATAAGCGGCTGAAATGACCAACGACGAAGCGCCCTTCTAATTCTTCTAATCCAATTGGCGATCGCACATCAGTCTGATAAGGCTCCAGCGCGAATCCGTTGTAAACAACTTCAACTAGATCGGGATTTCCACCTGCTTCGATGAATGCAGTTCGACTCGCTTGAGAATTTGCAATCACCAGCTTGGAGCGATTTGCCATCAGAATTGCCAAGCGTCGATTCGTTTTACTGAAATGCTCAGGAGAAAGAATATCGTGCAGGTGATACACCAAAGGTCGGTTTGACAAGGCACTCGCGATCGCACCAACAACTAAAGCTTTTTGCGTATTCGCATAGATTGCATCATAGCTACGACCGAGGGTAGCAACACGCATTGCTAAAGGAATTAATTGTCCCAAACCCAGGAAACCTGCGATCGCGCCGCTTGATTTACGTACAGCAATCGACTTTTTCGCTAAAACTTGAACCGGAATCTGCTCTTGCTCAAGCCGTTCTCGGAAGTCACCATCTTCAAACAACCCAACCAAGCAAGAATCTCGATACGCTCTTGCAATATCAAGTAGGCACAGTTCTGCACCTCCAGATTTACCTGTCTGGTCTAAAAATAGGAGTCTTTTCACGCCACAACCTGAGAAACCTACCTTTCGGATGAGTCTAGCCAGTTGTAGATTCGGTCGAGCTGTTCGATCGTAACGAGACCATACTGCCAGAGAATCATCGGCAGAGGTCCTGGATTTTGTTCACGGTAGCGCAATGCCAGCGCGATCGAAGAAGTAGATAGCGACAGTTCTTCTTGTAAAAACCGGATGAACTTGGAATGGGTTGCAGTCAACATCAGACAAATACCTCTGGAGTAGACGGGTTTTACACAGGGTCAAGTGAATCTAATTATGGAAAAGCCAAGCTAGCTTGACCTATGAGAGTAGCCAGTGTACGAAGTGGTCAGTACAGTTGAGAAATACTGAACATATCGTTTCCATTAAGTTTGTCAGTCCGAGTATCAAGGCAATTCTGAGTTGGAATCAGCAGATCTTAAGGTTTTCTTACTGTTATTAGATAGAAGCTGCGTAAAAGTTTCACAGATTCAAGCTAAATAGCGCAAGCTCAAGCTGCCACAAGAACAGGCTTCTAGCGTAAATCGAGATAGCGGAAAGTGTCTCTATCTGAAGTTAGGTTGCCTGCCGTCACACAGATCGTTATGTTCATTCATTTATAAACAAGGTTTACAACAAATGTTAACGAGATGAGTGTAATACCACATCCTCGAACCCTTTCGTTTCTTCCAGAAGAGTTAAGAATTAGCCTTAGTAGTTTAAGAGATTGTGACAAGCATTGCTATTTTTTAAGCGATTTAATAAAAATGCGATCGCCCACTTTTAGCCCCAATTCAGCGGCTCGTCCTGCTCGTAGCTCGATCACTTGATCAATATCGATTGTCGGTGATCCATAAGTTGGACAGGGATCAGCTTTACAAGGCGGAACATTTTCAGAGATAAATCGAATTGTGCCATCTCGCACGAACAGCATATCTAAAGGAATGAGCGTATTCTTCATCCAGAATTGGGCGGGGCGAGCTGGCTTGAAGGGAAAAAGCATGCCGCGATCGTCTGCCAAACTGGTGCGATACATCAACCCCATCGCTTGTTCTGCGGGGGTTCGGGCAACTTCGAGTTGAATGGTTTGATCTGCAACTTGAAAAAATGCGGAGAGCGGCAAGACTTGCCCCAGAGGCGCAGCGGGCGAACTGCTGCGCGGTAATTCAGTGGGTGAGGGTTTTGCTTGTGTTGTGGTGGAACAGCTTGCCAGCAACACAAGCAAACTTAACCAGGCAAAAAATCGATTTTTCATGACTCTCGTAAAACGTAGCCGACTCCACGAACGGTTTGAATGAGGCGCTTTTCACCCTCGTCTTCAATCTTGAGCCGCAAATACCGAATGTAGACTTCGATGACATTGGATTCGCCAACAAAGTCATAGCCCCAAACGTTCTCTAAAATTTGCTCACGGGTCAGAACTTCGCGCGGATGCTCCATCAAGTATTTGAGCAATTCATACTCTTTCATTGTTAAGTCGATCGCTCGACCATTTCGCAACGCCTGACGAGTCGCTAAATCTAGAACCAAGTCGCCAAACTTCAGTTGCTCAGTACTCGGAATATCAGGCTTGAGATAAAGTTTCACCAGTTTGAGAAATTCCTCACTCCGGTAAGGCTTGAGAAAATAATCGTCGGCTCCGGCTTCGATACACGCGACGCGATCTTCAACGGCATCGCGTGCCATCAAGAGCAAGACTGGGATTCGAGTACCACTGGTTCGGAGATTGTGACAAAACGAGAGTCCAGAATCGCCATCGAGTAAACGATCGACAACGATCAGCGCGGGATGTTTCTCGATCGCTTGTCTTAATCCCATATGCGCATCATGAGCCACGATCGTGTCATAGCCCGATTCTTGCAAATCCAAACTCACATGATTTGCTAGTGCTGCATCAGTTTCGACAATCAAAACGCACGGAGTCACATCGGCAATACTCATTCCGCAGAGCCTCGCATGGAAATTCAGCCTATTCTAACCATAGACGGCAATTTTGGGAAAAGTGCCCCAATTAAATAATTAAATAACGTCCTCAGACTCTAAGTCGGTTTGGCAACATGCGCTACGCCCCAGCCAAGTTTTTCTCGTAAGACACTGAAGAATTCAGGCGGACGTAAACGGACAAATCTTGCAGGATATGGGGCCTTTTTCACACAGACATGATCGTCTGGCAACACGTATGATCCGGCGTTGCCATCGGCGGTCAGAACGAGGCGATGCGGAATTGCAGGATAAATCGTGACCGGATCGCGATTGGGAAATACGAGCGATCGCGAAGCTAAAGAATGTGGGCAGATCGGAACCAGAATCATCACGGGAATACCGGGAACAATCACAGGCCCACCTGCCGATAAAGCATACGCCGTTGAGCCAGTTGGCGTGGACACAATAATTCCATCTGCACCAATATCGACACGATTGTGTCGCCCGACGCTGATCTCAAAATGGCACATGCTGGTCAAAGGTTCACGATGCAGCACCATCTCATTCAGACATAGGGCTTCCCAAAGCATGGCCTCCTCTCGAATGATTTGCACATGCAGCATGGTGCGCTCTTCGATTTCGTAGTCTTCAGAGAGCAGCGCGTCGAGCGCTGCTGGCAATTGATCCAATAAAATCTCGGTCAAAAATCCCAAGTGCCCCGTGTTGACCGCCAACAGTGGAATGTTGCAGGGTGCAACCTGACGAAATGCAGACAAAACTGTGCCATCGCCACCTAAGACGATCGCGAATTTCATTTCAGAATCGAACCCAGGCGGAACCAAGCGATCGATCGGGGTGTGACAAATTGGACTTTCAGGTGAAGCATATCCGAGGATTCCGCCTGCACCCGTTGCCAATGCCACATCCCAGCCTAGCGAAGTCAGCTTCGCTTCGAGATCGGTCGCAACTTGACAAGCGATCGGCTTGTCATCGTTGTAGATAATGCCAGCTTTCGGCACGCGCAAAACCCTGTGAAATGGTGATGAATTCTAATTCTAAAAGCGGGGATACGCTTTTTTTGTACGCTCTTTCTTTTTCTTAGCTTGCTCTTGGGCGTATTCGACTTCCTTCAGCTTCTTCAAAATGCGGCTGAAATACTCTTGCAGATAGGATTCTAGCGTCGTCATTTCTTGAGGATCTAATCCCAAAACTTCGTACGTTTCATCCATTGAAGCCGTTAACGGTCTGCCTGTTGCCACGACTTCCGTAAACGCTAAGCGATCGGCAATATTCCAAGTCCACTGAAAGAATTGAGCAATCCGCCGCGAGATCCGCACAACTGAGATCGGCGTTTTAGTCACTTTTGCCTGTTTGCCGGACAGCCGCTCACAAACTTTAATAATTTCGTCCGCGCTCCAAGCTTTTGAACCGACAACCGGAAGGGTTTTGCCAATTGATTCTGGGACTTTTAAGGCTTGAACCGCGAATTTTGCAATATCGATCGTGTCCATATAAGCCGTGGGAGCAGTATTCCCCATCACCCATACGCTTTGCCCTTCTAAAATCGGGATAGCGTATTGTCCGATTAAGCCTTGTAAGAATCCGCAAGGGCGAAGAATTGTGTAGCTTAATCCTGATTCTGCTAAGAATTTCTCAAGGCAAGTCTTAATTTCCATCAGAGGAACCTTGGGAAATTTCTCTGCATCCAGAATCGAAAAGAAGATATATCGCTCAATTCCCGCTTTCTTCGCGGCTTGAATCAGATTGACCTTGCCTGTCCAATCGACTTCTTTGATACTGAGCGAATCGGTTGCTCGTGCAGTTGCAGCATCAATAATCGCTGTCACACCCTCTAGCGCTGCCGGAAGCGTCTCTGGATAACAGAGATTTCCGGTCACGAGTTCGGCTCCCCATTCTTTTAGAAAAGCAGCTTTGCGGGGGCTACGTACCAAACAGCGAACTTTGTATCCCTCATCTAGGGCGCGCCGAGTGATCTGCCTTCCTAAAGTGCCAGTCGCACCTACTATCAATACGCTCATGAGGAGTTATGTGACAAATTGTTAACTTTTCGATAAATTCTATCAGAAATCTTGGCGTTGAGTCGCGCAAAGCAAGAACGAATTCCAGATCCCCAGTCGAACATCCCTCATCGTAACCTGGATTAAGGGATGTAACCTGACTCCGTACGCTACGCTAAATAAAGCGATCGCTCAACCTTGTAACTGAATATGGCAAACCCTAATCCGGCTGAAACTGAGCAATGTGCGGTTCAGCATCCTGTGAATTTAAATAATATTCGCTTTCTCCACCGGGACTTACTGAGTGTAGAGAAGTCTCAGCGCATGGCGGAGTTTTTCAGTTTGCTAGGCGATGCAAACCGTCTTAGAATTCTCTCGGCACTGGCAGTTCAGGAATTATGCGTGTGTGATTTGGCAGCAGCCGTCAAAATGTCGGAATCGGCGGTATCGCATCAACTCCGAGCGCTGCGATCGATGCGCTTAGTGGGCTATCGCAAACAAGGGCGGAATGTTTTTTACTCGCTCAAAGATCATCACGTTCTCAATCTTTATCGCGAGGTTGCTGAACATTTAGACGAAGAAGAGTGAAGGATTTCCCCCACTCTCGCGTTTGATTTCTATTCTTCTCCACCTTGGAGTTTGAGGAGTAAGAAACCGAGCGACAACCCAACTAAGATTAGGGTGGACGCTAAAAATGCAGTGTTAAAAATTTCGCCAGCCATTGTTTGAATTCTCCTCTTAAACAGCAATTAGGTGGGTCATCTCTAAGTATTGTAAAGCAGTTCAGTCACGCCTTAGAACCCAATGCCACGTTTAGTTATTTCCATGGGCGACCCTGCCGGAATCGGTACAGAGGTCATCCTCAAAGCTTTAGCCGATCCAGCCATTTCACAACAAGCCGAAATTACGATCGCTGGAAATCGCAATATTCTCCTCGAAACGTACGATCGCTTAGACAGCGCCGCGAATCCTGAGAATCTCAACCTGCTTCACATCGAAACTCCCGGTTCAATCACACTTGGAACCGGAAATGCAGCCAGTGGTGAAGCCGGATTTCGATATTTGGAAACGGCGATCGACCGCACTTTAAGCGGCGAGTTTGATGTGATCGTGACCGCTCCGATTGCAAAATCCGCCTGGAAAGCCGCAGGTCACATTTACCCAGGACAGACAGAACTTTTAGCAGAAAAAGCGGGTGTGAATCGATTCGGCATGATGTTTGTTGCGCGATCGCCACATACCGACTGGGAACTTCGCGCTCTGTTAGCAACCACGCACATTCCTTTATCCCAAGTACCGGAGAAATTAACCCGAGAAGTTTTAACGCTCAAATTGGACTTGTTGATTGAATCGCTGCAAGATTCGTTTGGGATCACTCAGCCACGAATTGCGATCGCCGGGTTAAATCCCCACAGCGGCGAGCAGGGGCAACTAGGACGCGAAGAAATGGACTGGATATCCGATTGGCTTGCAGCAATGCGGCAACGCTTCCCACAGGCTCAACTCGATGGATTATTGCCACCAGATACGATGTGGGTGAAACCGGGTCAGGCTTGGTTTGGGTTGGGACAGGTCAACGCTCACGATGGATATCTAGCGCTCTATCATGACCAGGGGTTGATCCCGGTGAAACTGATGGCATTTGATCGCGCTGTCAACACCTCGATCGGACTGCCATTTATTCGGACATCGCCGGATCATGGGACTGCCTTTGACATTGCAGGCAAAGGCATTGCAGATGCAACCAGTATGAAAGCCGCGATCGAGTTCGCAATTAGACTTGCAAAACGTAAAGCATTGTCTCAATCCATGAAGGCAATCTAAGCCAAAAACAGTTATCTGCAACACAATCCGTCAGACCCGCGTTCAGCAAAGCCTTTGAGCTGAATTTTGTAGGAGTAACATGGCTAAACAATGTCAGAATCTCATAACTTTAGAGACACTTCGTAAACTTTTGACCCCAAAATGAGTTAGAAAATAGAGAGAATTCAGTATATCTCACTACAGATTTCAGCCGTTTTGAGGAGAGTAATGGCTGATTGTATTGAGGATTGATGTTCCGAACTTTTGCTACTTGGTTTGTCCCCCAAATAGATTTCAATCTTCGATCCCAGATTTCTCAGGAAGGTAGACCCATGCTTCAGACAGCACAGTACTCGCTTTGCATGATTCAAGACGAGGTACGTCAACTTATCGATCGAGGTGTTGTGAGCCGCCACCAGCCCATTTACACCCTTTGCAAGCATATTCCAGCTCGTGAATGGGTTCGTTTTGAAACTGAGTTAGAGCGGTTCGACTTCTTGCTGCGTGACCGAATTGGCGATTTGATGGCTCAGGAGTGCTGGGATAACGATTAGGGAGACGAGGAGATGGGGAGATCGGGAACAAAAGCGGGTTCCATTTCTCTCCATCCTCTGTCTTTCTAACTTCGACTGCCTGTAAACACTTTTTCTGCATCTCCGGTCATATAAATTCGACCATCGGCTGCCCATTCAATGTCGAGACAACCACCCGGTAATTCAATCGTTGCGCGTCGATCGCATTTCTCATTGAGAACCCCTGCGACCAATGACGCACAAGCCCCTGTGCCGCACGCGAGTGTAATTCCGGCTCCTCTCTCCCAAACTCGCATTTTCAGGTAGTCTGATCGGACGACTTCAATGAACTCCGTATTGGTGCGTTGTGGAAACACTGGATGGTGTTCAAACAGCGGACCAATTTTCTCTAACTCGATCGCAGCAACGTCATCAACGAATGTGATGCAGTGCGGGTTTCCCATGCTCACACAAGTCACATTCCAGGATTGTCCTGCGACTTCCAACGGCTGATCGATTACCTTCTCACCAGTTAAGGTGGTTGGAATTTCACTTGCCCAGAGACGGGGTTCACCCATGTCTACGGTAATTTGTCCGTTGGATTCAAACTTCGGCGTTATTATACCTGCCAAAGTTTGAATGCGATATTTTTCTTGAAATTTTCCAGTCTCAGCCGTTTCTAGGTCGGCGAGGAATCTTGCCATACAGCGAATGCCATTGCCGCACATCTCTGGCTCGGAGCCATCTGAGTTGAAGATCCGCATCGTATAGTCTGTGCCATCTTGACCGGGAAGTGCAAAAATGACTCCATCTGCTCCGATGCCAAAATGTCGATCGCACCATGCGATCGCTTGATCCGGCGTTAGTTTTGGTTCTGTCGAAGCCCGATTGTCAATCAAAATAAAGTCGTTTCCAAGCCCATGATACTTTGTAAATTCGATCGCCATAGTGCAAGACTGTATAGGATGTGGTGAATTGAGGCACTCTAGTAAATTAGAACGATTTCGATCGAGGACTTTTCCCCAATGAGTATTGAACTAGATACCGGATTGCCAAGTACTCGTCAGATTCAGACGATTATTCGTGAAGAAAAAGAAGTTGAGATGAAACTTTCTACCGGAGATTTACTCACGGGAAAGGTTCGCTGGCAAGACCCTCATTGTATCTGCATCATGGATCACTACGACCAGCCCACGATTGTCTGGCGACAGTCGATCGTATTCGTGAAGCCAAAGATGTAGAAAATAACTTCAAATTCGCTTTTCAGACCCGCTTCACGCGGGTTTTGTTTTTTTTGTAGCCACATTCAAAATTTTGCTAGCGAGAATAATATCATGCTCAATGAAGCTATTATCCATCTACTCTCTGAATCATAGGAGGATCAACTTCAGAAATTCTGAGTGTATCGATAATCTCAATCTGCAAATCCTCAAATTCTGAATAGTCCTCACAAGGTAAGTCGCACACCCTCTCTGCTTCAAAGACAATTAAGGTAATGTGATCGTCGTATTGAATGTTTCGGTAATACCCAATTAACCCAGTCGATGAACTGATTGACAGGAGCCAGTTTGAAAAATGCTCCCAAGTATTCCAAAATGGGTCTTCATGAATCAATCCGCGAAATGTTAGTTGCTCATCCGTTAAAGCGCTACCACATTCACCCTCTAACATTTCTTCGTCATCATTACGAGGATTTGCAATCAAATATGTCCACTCAGTTTTGAAGCCTTCAACATGAAAGAATGGATGATCCAATGTGGGTGGCTTGTTACTTACACCAACTGATCGAGTCATGTATCTCAATATTCCACGGGTTTCCTGAGATAAATCTCGTTTTAATTGAAGCGTAAATGCGAGTTCGTATAGATCACTCATTGCTTGTTTCTTTAATTCTTACTGACAACAGCAATATTTTTCCCAAGCTACGAACTGGGACTAAACATCTATAACCAATGGCACATTGATTGCCGATTCTGTTTGATGTTAACTTTCTGCTTCAGAGATTGAGGTCGTGATTAAAGGCACTTCCGTTTTTGAGGCAAGGGATTCTTGCGCTTGAGTCAGAGCATGAAATCCGCCACAGAGTAATAAACGATCGCCATTCTGAATCTCTACGTCGGGTTCAGGAAATCGAATCAATTTTCCATCGCGTCGAATCGTCTGAATTGTGATTTTATAGCGCTGCTGAAGTTCAAGTTCTAAGAGCGTTTTACCGATCAAAGGGCTTTCTGAAGGCACTTGTAGCCACTGGCAAGAAGAATTCGTCGAAGGCACTGCTGCTTCGCCTTTTGCCAGTTGGTCAAATGCAGCAACTTCATCGGTTTCACCCACGATTAATAAGCGATCGCCTTGTTCCAATGTCGTCAAACTCTCTGGATAATCGATCGTCAACCCACCCGCACGACGAATCGCCATCACAGACACACCCGTTAAACGGCGAATATCTGTTTCTTCGATCGACATTCCCAGTAATGGAGACTCTTCTGGCAACGCATACCAACGACTATTCATCTCACCTGTGACCGCTTTGAGATCGCGCGAAATGTTCTCAGAAGCCTGGTCTGGGCGAAACTCTAAATAATGAGAATTCCGAATCATCTGCACTTCTCGGTGTACTGCGGGACTTGGGATGCCAATTCCTGCCAGCAAATGAGCCGAAAGCTCTAAACTCGTTTCAAACTCAGGTTGGACGACTTCGCGCGCTCCAAGCTGATAGAGCAATTCGATGTCTTTGTCTTTGTTGGCTCTGACGACTAAATCTAAATCTGGAGAAATTTCTAGCGATCGCTTCACGCACAATCTTGTGCTCATCGGATCAGGAAGTGCGATCGCCATGCCTTTCGCCTCTGCAACGCCTGCTTTTTCTAAAACATAGGAACTTGCAGCATTGCCGTAAATATAGGGAATTCCAGCGTCTCGAACCTTTTGAATTTGAGACTCGGATTGATCAATCACCAGAACCGGATGATTGCGATCGCGCAACAATCGCACAATATTTCGTCCAATTCGACCGTATCCACAAACAATGAAATGATCTTTGATCGGCAGATCCTCAGAAATCGCTAACGGTTCATCGGATTGTTCTAAGAATTTCACTAGCCAAGGAATTGATTCGCCCCAAGCAAATAATTTTGGAACAAGTCTCAATACAAATGGGGTCACAACCAAAGTAACCGCCGTCGTCCCCAAAATGAGAAGGTAAACTCGACGCGAAACTAATCCTAATGTCTGTCCTTCACTCGCCAAAACAAATGAAAACTCTCCAATTTGAGCCAGTCCCAATCCTGCAATCAAAGCGGTTTTCAAGGGATATCGAAAAATTCGCACCAGCGGCGTAATGATTAAGAATTTGCCAATGAAAACAAGGGTGACTAAACCGAGAATCAATTCCAAATTATTCCAGAGGAAGACGGGATCAATCAACATCCCGATCGACGCAAAGAACAACGACGCAAAAATATCGCGCAGGGGTTCTACATAAGTCAGCGTTTGGTCGGCGTATTCTGCATCTGAAATCATTAAGCCTGCAACAAAGGCTCCCATTTCGATCGACAGACCCAAATGCTCAGTTAATAAAGCAATACCTAAACAGAGCGCAACCACTCCCAGCAAAAATAATTCGCGGCTCTCAGTTTTTGCCAGTAATCTTAAAAGTCGTGGAATTACCCAAATCCCAGCGGCAACGGCTCCAAGTGCAAAAAGACCCGTTTGGAGAAGTGCCCACCCGATCGCTAAACCGACTTCTTCCGCTGGCTGATCTAACGCAGGTAATACCGCTAACATCAACCCCAACGCTAAATCCTGAACCACCAGAATCCCGAGCATCACTTGACCATGAGGCGTGCTGGTCTCGTTGCGCTCCATCAAACACTTAAGTACAACCGCCGTCGAAGACAGCGACAGAATCCCGCCCAGGAAGACTCCTTGAGGGGGAGATGTCACCCATCCCATTGCCAAAGAAACTAATGTCGTCACCAGAATCGTGAGCGCAATTTGCAAGCCCCCGCCCCCGAGACTAATCACTTTAACTTTTTTCAGTTCTGAAAATGAGAATTCGACCCCTAGCGCAAATAGCAAAAACGCCACCCCAAACTGGGCAAGCGTTTCGACCTGGATAATCTCTTTAATTAACCCCAAGCCAGTCGGACCAACAATCACCCCTGCCGCCAAATAGCCCAGCAACACAGGTTGTTTCAATAGTGCGGCGAATAATCCACCCGCTGCTGCTGCCGCTAATACTGAGACGAGATCAACGATTAAACGAAAGTCTTCTTGCACGAGCTTCCAGAATTATTAGAAAGTTTATGACAGCTTATTAATTTTACTTTACATTGAATCACCAGTTTGTAGGGGAACTGACGCAGAATCTAACTGAAACGCCCGACAATGGAGGTGATGCGGTAATCTATCTATATAGAGTGAGTACGATCGATATTGGATTGGGGGCAAGCTCCGCGCATTTTGCGTGATGTTTCGATTAATTTAATATCCTTGATCGTGCACTCTAACCTTCGTCTTCAGACCCGCTTTCAGTTCTGAGAAGCCCATTCATGACGATGCAGGCACACTCTAACCCAGCCACTGACCCCAAAGTGACACTCCAAATTTTGCTGTTCGTCGATCAACGACCCGCGTCCCGCGAACAGATCAGACAAATTCGCGGTTTTCTCAAAGACCGGAGCGCGGAATGTCCATTTGAATTAGAAGTTGTCGATGTCGGTGAGCAGCCTTATCTCGCTGAACATTTTCGCCTCATTGCTACACCTGCTCTAATCAAACTTCATCCAGAACCCCGTCAGACTTTAACTGGAAGTGATTTAATCGTTCAGCTGAAAAATTGGTGGTCGCGCTGGCAAAAATCGATCGAAGAGACTCTTCCTTCTGATTCTACTGAACCCTCTGCCTCTGTCGGCTATTCTGCGGAATTAATTAAACTTACTGATGAAGTTTTCCGGTTGCAGCGCGAGAACGAGAATCTCCAAGCGCAGCTTCAGTTTAAGGATCAAATTATTTCCATGCTGGCGCACGATTTGCGCAATCCGTTGACCGCCGCCTCAATTGCGATCGAAACCTTAGAAATTGCGTACAAACAAGCAGACGGGCAAACTTCTCGGCTCACTCCGCAAATGACTGCGAACCTGTTGAAGCATGGGCGCACTCAAATCCGGACGATCGACCGCATGATCACGGATATCCTGCAAGCGGCAAGAGGGACAAGTTCCGAGTTGCATATTCAACCTGAAAAAATTGATTTGAGAGCGCTTTGTGAGGATGTTTTAGCAGGACTCGGCGATCGCATGCAGTCTAAAAATCAGCAGATCGCAACAGATATGCCTTCGGATCTGCCGATCGTGTATGCCGATGGAGAGCGAATTCGGCAGGTGTTAGTCAATATTTTGGATAACGCCATTAAGTACACGCCGACTGGTGGCAAAATTCAGGTTTCGATTTTGCACCGCACTGCTCAGAAAGTGCAAGTCAGTATTTGTGATACAGGCCCTGGAGTACCACCCGAAAATCGCGATCGCGTCTTCGAGGATCATTATCGGCTGCAACGCGATGAAGCTCAGGACGGATACGGCATTGGATTATCCTTATGCCAAAGGATTGTCAGAGCGCACTACGGGCAGATTTGGGTCGATTCGATCGCAAATCAAGGCAGTTGTTTTCACTTTACCCTGCCTATATTCCGCTCCTAGCCTGTGGAGAATACGGAGTTTTCAGTAGTTGTACTGAATGATCGTTTTTGAACCAACGAAGGTTCAAAAATCAATGTGCTTGAATGCTTGAATATGTAAGGATCTGAGCAAGAAAGATACTATTTCGGAGAATGCGATCTGAACCGAAAAAGCAGAATTTAAGAACCGAATCTTGCCTTATACAAAATCTTTAAACTCATGGTCTAAAACAACTCGTCTACTGAAGTGCGATCGATACTTGGCAACTCAGAAAAAACCAGGCTTAATTTCAGGCAATGTATTTTTAATTACATCAAATTTAGTTAAATACGTAGAGAACAAGATTGATGGTTTCAAGGCGCATTCTCTAAAAACTGATTCGCTCTAGTTTTGCGAAGTCCACTCAGATCAGATCGAAATCAACCTAATCTGATATCGCTTAGATTTGTGCCATCCTTGCGTATAGGATTTAAGGATTGTAATACAGGCTACAAGGGAATTTACTAGCTTCAGAAATTGAAATTACGGGTTGCTGAATCAGGGAGAACTTCATCAATGCATCACACAAATTTGAGATCAAAAAATCAAAGACAGACTCGATCAAAATTTTGCATTCAATCTTTCTGACTCTCCAATTCAAAGTGCCTGAAAGATTGGTGTTATTACGGTACTAATTCCAAAATCACTCCTCTATAACTGAGCATAAGCAGGATTTGAGAACGGCTGAGAAAATCAGGTTCACTTCTCAATGAAGCTGAGATATTGATGAATTTGATTCAGCGATATAGCTGATCTGACTAACTTCCTAAAAGTGCTAAGTTCAAGCAGTTAAAGGAACATCTACCAGATTGCTTCTAGATTAATTGCTGTTTCGGCGTGATTTCTTGAAGCACTCAACTTATCTGCATCTTTTTCGTGGCGATCTGCCAATCGAACAGCCTAATTCTGAAACCCTATCCAACTTAACCGCGTCATTGGGACTGCCTGCGTAGATGAATTACGATCCTTTAGAGTGTAAAGTCACAGCTCCAGCAGAGGTTGGAGTTTACGAGTGTGAGGTTCGACTGAAGTTTAGACTGATTGAAGAGAAGGGCGCTTTGAGCAACCCAGAGCAACTTCTAGAGTTTCTCTTAGATGCTTATTCCTGCGGAGCAGATGAATATTTAGAACCTCTGGATGTGGATGTAAAGGCAACGGAGATTTCTGAACTGGCGGCTTCTCCTCAGATGCGTCGCCGTCTCATGCGCCTTCGCAACTCGAAAGATTGAATCGTTCACAAATTGAATACTACAAAAAAGGAGCCGACGACAATCCGTGGCTCCTTTTTTGCAGGGTGGCGCGATTAGGCGCACAATTAAGAAGTGAATTTGATAGGTTAGCAGCTTCATGACTCGCGGCTGCCATCTCCTAAATCCGCTACGTCACCTGCTTTCTCGTTGGGAAACTCGCTCGACGAAGTGACTGAATCATTTTGGGGAATTTGACGATCGAATTTGCGACTAATCTAGTGATTTTCTAAAACATCTATGAATTCGGCATTATCTGACGCTAAGAACTTAATTTCTGATTTGATGAGTCGCTACCGTCATCAGGTCGATTATTTGGCAATCCGACTCGAAGCGGCAGAAGGAACCGACATTTTATTGCGAGGTCATAAGATCGAAACGCTGAGTGAAGGAATTTCAATCGGGGGACAGGTTCGCGCTTGCTATAAAGGCGGTTGGGGGTTTTCGAGTTTTAATCAGTTGTCGAGTTTGAAAGAGCGCGTTGAAGATGCGATCGCTGCCGCAAAGTTAGTCGGCATGGATGAAACGATTTTGGCACCTGTTGCGCCGATTCAAGACGATCGCGCTTTACGCCTGACAGGAAGCGATCCACGTCAAATTTCGCTTGCTCAGAAAAAATCGCTCTGTCAGCACTATGGAGAAATTCTTCGCAGTGTCGATCCTCGGATTGCGACGATTTCGGTGCGATATGGAGATAGCGCCCAGAAAATTATTTTGGCAACTTCTGACGGCAGCATGATCGAGCAGTCTTGGGTCGATCTGGAGATGCGATTTGCAGCGACAGCCCGTGACGGCGAAACTGTGCAGACAGGACGCGAAACGGTTGGATCACGGAAAGCTTACGAGGATCTACTGGGACTCGATCGACAAGTTGAAGAAGCCGCGCAGCGCGCTGTCAACTCGCTCGCATTGCCCCCGGTCAAAGGTGGGGCGTATACCGTTGTCATTGATCCGATTCTGTCTGGATTGTTTGTGCATGAGGCGTTTGGGCATTTGTCTGAAGCAGATATGGCATATGAGAATCCGGACATTTTGGAAGTGATGAGCCTAGGGCGACGGTTTGGATCGCCGGAATTGCAGATTTATGATGGAGCCGCGATCGAGGGACATCGAGGCAGCTATTTCTACGATGATGAAGGCGTTCCAGCCACTACGACGCAACTGATCAAAGATGGCGTTTTGGTGGGACGACTGCATTCGAGGGAAACCGCTGGAAAATTAGAAGAAGCGCCGACAGGAAATGCACGCTGCTTGAACTATCACTATCCCCCGATCGTCAGAATGACCAATACCTGGATCGAGCGGGGTAAGACTCCCGTCAAGGATCTCTTTCAGAATATTCAAGAAGGTGTTTATGCCCGCAACTGGATCGGAGGCATGACCAATGGCGAAATGTTTACCTTTACTGCGGGCGAAGCTTGGATGATTCGGAATGGAGAAATTGCTGAGCCAGTGCGGGATGTCACGCTTTCAGGTAATGCGTTTAAGACCTTAGCCGACATTGAAGCGATCGGAGATGATTTCTTCTGGGATGAGTCGGGAGGCTGTGGCAAAGGTGGACAGAGTGGATTAGCCGTCGGATGTGGCGGGCCGAGTCTAAGAATTCGAGATGTCGTGGTTGGCGGAGAAGCGATCGACGATTAGCAGAGCGTGTCGCCTAACACCTGAGATTCTCAATGCTTCGGGCGTTTTGATTTTCAGGTTCAGCACGGTGTAACTTTTGCACCTGCATCATCGGAACCTAAATCCAACGCCTAAACTGCGATATTGTAAAAATTGTGATCGATCGTTAATTTCACACTCTCATGAAGCTTCGCATTGGCAACGGATACGATATTCATCGCTTAGTTAGCGGACGAGACTTAATCTTAGGTGGCATCCAAATCGCACATGAAACCGGATTGCTCGGTCACAGTGATGCAGATGTGCTGACTCACGCCATTATGGATGCCATGCTAGGGGCTTTGAGCTTGGGAGATATTGGTCATTATTTCCCGCCGACTGATCCGAAATGGGCAGGAGCCGATAGCATTGTGCTGTTAGAACAAGTTCATCGACTCATTCAAGATCAAGGTTGGCAAATTAGTAACATTGATTCGGTGATCGTGGCAGAGCGTCCGAAATTGAAGCCACATATTGAAGCGATGCGATCGCGTCTTGCCAATGCTTTAAACCTCGCGCCTGATCAAGTCGGTGTGAAAGCAACCACGAATGAAAAGATGGATGCAGTCGGGAACGAACAAGCGATCGCATCCCATGCGGTAGTTTTACTAATTCAAGCATGAGTTAAGAAACAAAACATGATTCAGTCATCGATCCCGCTCAACCTTTACAATGGCTGAGAATATAGTCCTATATGGGTCTGGGTCGTCGGCTGAACCCTCAACGACCTCAGCTTCTCGACCTAACTGGAAATTGCACAAAAAATTACACAGTTGGCGGGTTAATTATTATCGATGATTCTTACTGATTCTGTCCTGGAAGCCTTACTGAATGCGCTTCCCCAGGTGCGACCTCAAATCTATTTCAAGTCTTCCTTAACGGCATTGTCCCATGCCATGGAAGACCAAGTTTTAGCAGGTCACGATCGCCCACTGGTGATTGCGAGTTTCCAGCGCGAACGGTTCTATCGTCAAGAAGCGCATCGATATTTGAGAATTGCCAGCCGCACGGATCAAGTTTATGTGCTTGCCGCTCCTGAGACAGATTTCACCAATCGCTCAGAGCATTATGAAACGATCGCGTTTGAGCCAGAGGATGGACTCAGCCAAGAATGGCATTTAGTCGTCATGAGCGAACAATACGCATCGTGTTTGATTTGCCGAGAACGGGATTTAACGACGGAGAATCAATCTGCTCCACCGCTGCATGTCGATCAATCGCGGCGATTTGAAGGCATTTGGACATTCGATCGCGATATTGTCCTCAAAGCCGCTGAGATTTTGCTGCACCGCATTCTCCAATATCGTCCTGAATTGCAAACCAAGATTGCGCCTGTGCTGGATCAGATGGCGACTGGTATGGTTTCTAAGTTGAATCAAGTCGATCCGGCTCCGTTTGCCGATCGCTTAGTGACTTATTTGCAAGCAGGACAGTACAAATTAGCGAAAGCCTATCGCTCGATCGCTGAAAAAGAACGCAAAGAGCGCTTAGTCAATTCGATCACGTCAGCAGTTCGACGATCGCTCAATCCAACTGAAATTCTGAATGTTGCGGCAGAAGAACTCGGCAAAGTTCTCGGTGCAGAGCGCTGTTTGATTTATCGGTGCAAATCGACTGATTTATCTGCCACTTTAAGTCACGAATATCTCACAGAATCCATGCCGTCTTTAGTAGGGCATGTCTGGACATTACAAGGCAATCCTCTGTTTGAAGAAGTTGCTCAGCGCCAGGAAGCCGTCTTTATTGAAGATACGCAAACCGATCCGCGATTCTCCATGATCAAGGATGGCGATCGTACCTTGCAGGCATTAACGCTCGATTGGAATATTCGATCATGGTTAATGGTTCCGGTTCTGCATCAAAACCAAGTGCTCGGCATGGTGGAATTGCATTATTGGGGTGCAACACCGCATGTGTTAGAGCGTGATGAAGTCGAAATGGTAGAAGCGATCGCGACTCAAATCGGGGTTGCCCTGATTCAAGCCGAATCGTTTGCGAATTTAGAAGATCTCAATCAGCAGTTAGAGGCACTCGATCGCACGCGCAGCAATTTGATCGCGATTACTGGACACGAGCTTCGGACTCCACTTTCAACGATTCAAGTCTGTCTAGAAAGCCTAGCGAGTGAACCTGACATGTCCCCCGACTTGCGGCAAGTCATGCTGAATTCTGCTCTCGTGGATGGAGAGCGGATGCGAAAGCTGATTCAGGATTTTCTCACGTTGTCTCGCCTAGAAAGCGGTCGAGTCGAATGGCGATTTGAACCCTTACCTCTGTGGGAATGCGTCGATTTAGCGCTGAGTAGTCTGCAAACTCGCCGTATGACTACGAATTTGCCGCAAATTGTCACACAGCTTTCAACGGAATTGCCTCTGGTACAAGTCGATGGCGAATGGCTCGTCGAAGTCTTAACCAAACTGCTGGATAATGCTTGTAAATTCACTGACGCTACTGGCAGAGTGACGATTCGAGCACAGCGCAGCGGAGACACGATGCTGGAGGTAATGATTTCCGATACAGGACGCGGAATCGAGGAAAACCGCCTAGAAACCGTGTTCGATCGCTTTTACCAAGAGGAAGGCGCGCTCCGTCGAACGACAGGCGGAACAGGGCTTGGACTTGCGATTTGTCGCCAAATTATTACGAATTGGGGCGGAAAGATTTGGGCAGAGTCGAGCGGCAAAGATTTAGGCAGTGAGTTCCACTTTACGATTCCAATCGTTGCTACAGGCGAGACAAAGAGAACGGCACAGCGGAAAAGAACGTCTCGATCGAGAGATTGATCGGCGGGTTATTCTCCGGCTTACCCAACTCCGAATCTAAAGCTGAGCAACACGCCCATTCACTAGAAAAACTTCCTATTTTGTTAAGAAAATTAATCAATCGACCCGACTGAACAGACCGTGGAATAGCACCTATTAACAACTGTTACGGAATCGTTAAACCTGTAAACAGCCGATGATACGATGCCAAAAACGTTTAGAGCGAGACCTATGTCAGAAACTCTTACTGGACAAGCACCTTTGTTCGGAGGCAGCACAGGCGGACTGCTTACCAAAGCCTTAGTAGAAGAGAAATATGCCATCACATGGAGCAGCCCCAAAGAGCAAGTCTTTGAAATGCCCATGTGTGGTGCAGCCAAAATGCGTCAAGGTGACAACTTGCTGTATTTAGCTCGCAAGGAACACTGTCTTGCACTCGGTGGACAACTTCGCACGAAGTTTAAGATCACCAACTACAAGATCTACCGTGTCTTCCCCAACGGCGAAATTCAGTATTTGCATCCCGCAGATGGTGTTTTCCCTGAGAAGGTGAACGAAGGTCGCGTAGCCGTGAATAGCGTGCCGCGCAACATCGGTTCTAACCCCGAACCTGCAAAATTGAAGTTTAGCGGTCGTCTCCCTTACGATCCTTAATTTCAATTTTATTGGTTGTGCTTTTAGGAGCCAAAGTTTAGCCGTTTCGGTTGAAGTTTGGCTCCTCTTGTTGTTTCTGGCATACCAAACTGCTAATTAAGCTTGTATTCTTTAAAGCCAAGCTCAAACGTGATTCTATGATTTCTCCTGATTTTTCTCAGTTTGCCGAACTTGCAAAACAAGGTAATTTTGTCCCGGTTTATCAAGAATGGGTCGCAGATTTAGATACACCTGTCTCCGCGTGGTATCGCGTCTGTGCCGGACAGCCTTATAGCTTTTTGCTCGAATCGGTGGAAGGCGGAGAAACGATCGGGCGATATAGCTTTTTAGGATGCGATCCGTTGTGGATTTTAGAAGCGAAAGGCGATCGCACAACCCAAACGCATCGAGATGGCACTCAGCAAGTTTTTGAGGGCGATCCATTTACGACATTGTCTGAATGTTTAGCGCCTTATCATCCGGTAAAAGTGCCAGAGTTACCGCCTGGAATCGGCGGACTGTTTGGGTTCTGGGGATATGAACTGATCAATTGGATTGAGCCGCGTGTCCCGATTTATCAGGCGACAGAAGACGATTTGCCCGATGGGTTATGGATGCAGATCGATCAAGTGTTGATTTTTGATCAAGTGAAGCGGAAAATTTGGGCGATCGCTTATGCCGACTTGCGTGATCCAAATACAGATTTAAAGGCAGCTTATCAACAAGCGTGCGATCGCGTTTCTCAACTCGTCGATAAACTCAAAGCTCCCTTTTCCGAGGAAGATCGCCTCCTGTCTTGGACACCAAAGAATGATACTTCGGTGAATTGGACGAGTAATACGACGAAAGAACAGTACTGTGCCAGCGTAGAGACCGCGAAAAACTATATCAAAGCGGGTGACATCTTCCAGGTTGTGATTTCTCAACGGCTTTCTTCAGAATTTGAAGGCGATCCGTTTGCCTTGTATCGATCGTTGAGATTGATTAATCCTTCGCCTTACATGGCGTATTTCAACTTTGGCGATTGGCAGATCATTGGCTCAAGCCCAGAAGTCCTGGTGAAAGCAGAACAAGCAAGCGATCCAACTGAACCCAGAATTGCTACTGTTCGCCCGATCGCAGGAACTCGCAAACGCGGCAAAACTCATGCAGAAGACGTTGCCTTGGAACAGGATTTACTCGCTGATCCAAAGGAAGTGGCTGAGCATGTGATGTTAGTTGATTTAGGACGCAATGACTTAGGGCGGGTTTGCATCAATGGCACAGTCAAAGTTGACGAACTGATGGTGATTGAGCGTTACTCTCATGTCATGCACATTGTCAGTAATGTGATTGGACAGCTCTCCCCCGATAAATCAGCCTGGGATTTACTCAAAGCCGGATTCCCCGCCGGAACGGTGAGCGGTGCGCCGAAGATTCGAGCGATGGAAATTATTCATGAGTTAGAACCTTGTCGGCGGGGAGTTTACTCTGGAGCGTATGGTTACTATGACTTTGAAGGGCAATTGAATAGCGCGATCGCGATTCGGACAATGGTTGTTCGCGATCAAGGCAACGGCAAACATACCGTGAGTGTACAAGCCGGAGCCGGACTCGTCGCGGATTCTGTCCCGGAAAGCGAATATCAGGAAACCCTGAACAAAGCGCGGGGGTTGTTAGAAGCGATTCGATGTTTACAATCTTAAGTGCGATCGCAGGGGGTGGATGAACGATTCGCCCCACTGCAATCTACTGTTCGGGTTTACTATCACGCTGCATCAGTTCATTGACTGCCAGTTGAGGCGTAATTTCCCCTCGCAGTAAGCGATCGACTTGAGTCGAAATCGGCATCGAAATTCCTTGCTCTTTTGCCAGTCTGACTAAAACTTGAGAGGTATTAATTCCCTCGGCTGTCCCTTCCAAATTTGTGAGAATGTCATCGAGCGATCGCCCTTGAGCCAGCCCACATCCCACCTGATAATTACGGCTCAACGCACTGCTGCAAGTCGCCAACAAATCCCCTAATCCCGACAATCCGTAAAACGTTTCTGGTTTCGCGCCCCAAGTTGTCCCCAAGCGAATCATTTCAGCCAGTCCACGTGTGACTAATGCTGATTTTGCATTGGTTCCAAGCTGCAATCCATCACAGGCACCCACTGCGATCGCAATCACATTCTTCAACGTGCCACCCAGTTCAACGCCTAGCGGATCAGAGTTGGTATACACCCGAAATCGACTCGATGAAAAGGCTCGTTGCACCTGATCCGCTAGCGTTTGATCCTGACTTGCAACCACACTCGCCGCGGGTAAGCCTTGCTGAATTTCTTTCGATAAATTTGGACCTGATAAAACCGCGATCGTGCTCTTTGCAAATGCAGATTGCCAAACCTGAGACGGCAACAAGGGCAACGCCTGATCGCTACCTGATTGTGAATCCAGTCCCTTCGTTGCTGTCACAATGGCGGGAATTGGAGTGGAGATTTGTTCAATTACAGAACGCACCCCTTTCATCGACACAGCAGAGATGACCAGTTCAGCATTCGCGATCGTGTCGTTGAGCGATCGCTCACTCCGACGCGACCAGATTGACACCTCATGCCCGTTCTCGCGGACTAATCCTGCCAGCGTTGACCCCCAAGCCCCCGCCCCAATCACAGCAATCTTCATCGCGGATACTGTTCCATCAATGCGCGAACCTGCTCTGCGTGATACGAGCTACGAGTCAGCGGAGTCGAAACAACTTGTAAGAAGCCAATCGACTCGCCATATTCTCGCCAAGCATCGAATTGCTCTGGAGTCACGAAATCTTTTACGTCTAAATGCTTCTGAGTCGGCTGGAGATATTGACCAATCGTTAAAATATCGCAGTTCACCGATCGCAAATCTCGCATCGTTTGGCGCACTTCTTCATCAGTTTCGCCAAGTCCAACCATGATCCCCGACTTCGTGTAAACGTGAGGATTGATGTCTTGAACTTTTTGCAGGAGTTCTAGCGATCGCGCATAATCCCCTTGCGGACGCACCCGACGATAAAGCCGAGGAATCGTTTCAGTATTATGATTCAAGACTTCCGGTGATGCGCTGAGAATCGTTGCCAGAGCGTCCCAGTTGCCACAGAGATCAGGAATGAGCAGTTCGATCGTGGTTTTCGGTGAAACGGCTCGAATTCCTTCAATGCAGCGAACAAATTGCGATGCGCCTCCATCGGGCAAATCATCCCGATTCACAGAAGTAATCACAACGTGGTTCAGATTCATCCGCCGAACGGCTTCTGCCAAGCGAGTTGGCTCTGTCGGATCGAGCGCTTTCGGCTTCTTTTCAAAATCAATATCGCAATACGGACAAGCCCGCGTACAAGCTGGACCCATAATCAAAAACGTTGCCGTCCCTGCATTGAAACATTCGCCAATGTTGGGACAAGATGCCTCTTCACAGACTGTATTTAGTTCGAGATCTCGCAGAATTTCTTTAACGCTGCCGACTCGTTCCCACTGCGGAGCCTTAACTCTTAACCACTCTGGCTTAACAACCACGTTTTTAACCCGATGTGCGATTTGCGTGATCTATCTTAACGCTCTTACACTCGCTTTTTTGATACTGAACGCGATCGCGCTCAATGCCAAAATCCCAATCAGCCCTGCCAACGGATTTCGATCAATTCCCGTCACCCACTCCGGAGCGTGATTCGTATACTTCACCAATTGCCCGACATTCACTAAGTAATAGCCCCACACCAATCCAGCATGAAGTCCGATCGAGCGACCTAATCGCCCTTCTGTTCCTCGTTTCGCCCAAACTAAAGCTACTCCAAGCAGCACCAGCGCAAAAAACTGCGGTCGAGTGCCATGAACGATCGCAAAAATTAAACTACTCACCCACAAGGAAATCCGAGGCGAATAATCCCGATCGAGTTCATTCAACAACCAGCCGCGAAACAGCAATTCCTCTGCAAAACCAACTGCGATCGCCATCACCCCACCTTCGAGCAGAATTCGGGGAAACGAACTTTGTGGAGTTTGCCACTGCACCAAGCCCAATAGACCTTGCAGTAAAAACATCAGCATCAAACTGCCAAGCCCGATCGCAAGCCCTTTCAGCAGATCGCGAACAGTTTGACGAGGCTGCCTGAGTCCGTAAGTTTTGAAGAGATTCTCGTGGTAAACCGCTCGACTCCAAACTCTCACTAAGACAATGAATTCGAGATACAAAATCACCAGCGTCACGATCGAAGCAAGATTTCGAGCCGCATCATTTACGCCATAAAGAACAGAAATCACCCACTCGATTGGGAGCTTCACAGGCAACCAAATTGCCAACAACATCAGCAAAAATAGCCCAATCCGGATCGGAGTTGGGCGGTGAGCAAGGTTGGCAAAATTAAGCTTCAAGTCGAGTTCTGAGGTTTATTCGTCAGGCTCGATCGTACTATCTAAGCCCTTCATTTTCAGCGTTTCGCTATAAAACTCCGCATGTTCCTGAGCACAGGTGATCACGAGTCCAACGCCACTATTGTGCGTTTCCATCATGATATTGACCGCTTGGGGCTGGGTCAGACTGGGAACCGTTTCCATCAGAGCTTGCACCACGTATTCCATCGTGTTGTAGTCATCGTTATGAAGCAAAACACGATAGCGAGGGGCAAGTTTACGGGTTGTTGAGCGCTGTTCAATCGTTTCAACAGACACAAGTCTTTCCTCTCGGTAAGCAATTAGGGGTTTACTACAATGTTGTGGGCAAATCCACCCACCTAATTTTAATGACTTCGACCAAAATTGGCGAAATCAGATGGATTATTTGAACAATCCGGGTTTAAACAAATTTAATCTAGCGATCGTATTCTAGCTTGAAGCTCCCAGACGCGACTCAAGAGTAGCAGATCTAATTTTCAGACCTCTAGAATTAGAAATAGCAACCTTCAACCGTTTTCTATGACCGCGCTGATCAAGTTCCATGCCTCCCAAGTTGTTTTCCTCGAACACGAGCATTCACGCCTCTATGCTGAAGTGGTGCAATTCGTAGAGTCAAGGCAGCTCTGCTGGGTGCGCCCGATCGCACTCGTCACCGATCCAGAACAGAGGTGGACAGATTATCAGTACTGGATGATTCAAGATCTGCGAGATGGCTCCGATTTGATGTGTCCGGCTCGTCTCTTTCATGAAGCATTAGATACCGAGGTATTGCCCTTACTCGATCGACTGTATCAACTGCAAGACTCTAAACCTCAATCCTCAGATTTACACCAATTCATCCACGAGATTTGGCAAGCGCATCCTGAAGCATTTCAATAACTTTATGGTGTAGTGAATAATACGTAAATATCTCAGCCAAAATAGTTGGTTATATAACGATTTAGCTTATGCCTTTTACTGCCGAAATGTGTAAAATTACACATTTTTGGATTTCAAGCTTACTGAAAAATTTAAACAATTGAGGTAATCAAGTGAAGTTTCTGCGAAACTCGTAGTTCTCTCTAGGCTTTCGCGGATGCCGACAGTTATCGTCAAAGCGTTCACATGAAAGTTGTGTTTGAGAGCTTAAAGGGTAAGTAGTTATGCAGAGTTTGCTCGTTCGTCCACAGGCTGTCATCATCCGTCCTTGCGGTTCTCTCAATGCTGCGAATGCCGCAGAATTTCAACAGCAACTAAATGCAGCCGTTCTCTCAGAGCACAATAACGCCCTTGTGGTTGATATGAGCCAGGTTGAAGCCTTAGATAGCGCTGGCTTGATGGCACTGGTTTCCACTTTGAACTTAGCAAAAGTGAATCAAAAGCGTCTCAGTCTGTGTTCTGTTTCCTCCTCAGTCCGGATCGTATTTGAACTGACTCAACTCGATCGCGTATTTGAAATCTTCGAGAGCATTTCTGGATTTGAACTTGCCGCAGCCTAATTTCCCGAATTCACCTTGCGTTCGTCGCTATACTAAAAGACTCGAACGCATCTGATTTAAGAACGCAAGGTGGAATCGTGGCAATTGCAGTAGAAAACCTCTTAACAACCGATATTCTGCGCCCCGCTCGATATCTTGGGAACGAATTGGGCGCAGTTCACAAAGATTGGGAAACCACAGTCGTTCGATGGGTGCTGACTTACCCAGAAGTTTATGAAGTCGGGGCATCAAATCTCGGTCACATCATTCTCTATAGCATTCTCAATACCCAGCCGCGTCAATTGTGCGATCGCGCTTATCTCCCCGCTCCCGATCTCTCTACAAAACTTCGGGAAACGCAAACGCCACTCTTTGCGGTTGAATCGCGTCGCCCTCTCACCGATTTCGATATTCTTGGTTTCAGCCTCAGCTACGAATTGGGCGCAACTAATATTCTCGAAATGCTCGACCTCGCTGGCATTCCTTTGACCTGGAGAGAACGATCCGAATCTGACCCCCTGATTTTTGCAGGTGGACAAACTGCGACTTCCAATCCCGAACCTTACGCGGATTTCTTTGATTTCGTCGCTTTAGGCGATGGCGAAGAATTACTCCCAGAGATTGGATTAGTTCTTGAAGAAGGGAAGCTTGCAGGACTGAGCCGCGAAGACCTTTTATTCGATCTGGCACAGATTCCAGGGGTTTATGTGCCGCGATTTTATGACATGGCGGCAGATGGATCAGTGCGTCCGAATCGTCCAGACGTACCCAAACGAATTTTGAGACGCGTTGCAACTCCGATTCCAGCGTATTCGATTGGCTTAGTGCCCTATGTGCAAACTGTTCACGATCGCTTAACGATCGAAATCCGGCGCGGCTGTACTCGCGGCTGTCGATTCTGCCAGCCGGGTATGCTCACGCGTCCGGCACGGGATGTTGAACCAGAACAAGTGGTCGAAGCGATCGAATCCGGAATGAGAGCCACCGGATATAACGAATTCTCGCTGCTTTCATTGAGTTGTTCGGATTATTTAGCCCTTCCAGCCGTTGGGGTTGAGATTAAGAATCGGTTGCACGGCGAAAACATTTCGTTGTCTTTACCCAGTCAGAGAGTCGATCGCTTCGATGAAAATATCGCCAATATCATTGGCGGAACTCGTCAAATCGGGATTACCTTTGCGCCGGAAGCTGGAACTCAGCGAATGCGCGACATTGTGAACAAAGGTTTGACCAATGAAGAACTGCTCAGAGGCGTGAAGACCGCCGTTGAGCAAGGTTGGGACAAGGTGAAGCTTTATTTCATGATTGGGCTTCCCGGTGAGACTGACGAAGATGTTTTGGGCATTGCAGATACAATTCGCTGGTTGCGCCGCGAGTGCAGTAAACAGGGGCGCAGACGGTTGGATTTCAACATTACGATTTCTAATTTCACACCGAAACCCCATACGCCGTTCCAATGGCACTCTGTTTCGACCTCAGAATTCAAGCGCAAGCAAGAATTATTGAAAGAAGCGTTTCGATCGATTAGAGGCACAAAGGTCAATTTCACCGACACGCGGATTTCGGCAATGGAAGATTTTGTCGGCAGAGGCGATCGACGATTAGCGCCTGTTGTGAAGCGGGCTTGGGAACTCGGTGCAGGGATGGATTCCTGGTGGGAAAGTGTCGAAAAAGCATTTGGAGCTTGGACACAAGCCATTGAAGAATCAGGCTTAACGTGGAAATATCGCCAAGTCGATAGCGGTGAGTGGAATATTTTTGAGGCGAGTGAATCCATTTCGCTCGATGCACCTCTGCCCTGGGATCATTTGGATACCGGAATCGATAAGAAATGGCTACAAGAAGATTTGCAGAAGGCATTAGAAGCCGCGATCGTGCCGGATTGCTCGTTTGAAGGCTGTTCTCACTGTGGCGTTTGTGGCGTTGATTTTGGACACAATATTGTGATCCCACCGCCAGAAATCCCAGAATTTACAGGGCATTTTGTCCCCAATCAAACCCGCGCACAACGTATTCGGGTGCGGATGGGCAAAGAAGGCGAAATGGCGTTATTAAGTCATTTGGATTTAATGCGATTATTCGATCGAGCCATTCGCCGCGCTTCGATTCCACTGACATTTACAGGTGGATTTCATCCTCAACCTAGAATTGTGCCCGCCAGTGCGTTGCCGCTTGGGGTCAGTAGTTCCGGTGAAATTGTCGATTTTGAATTGACTGAGCCAATGTCGATCGAAGAATTCCGCACTAAACTCGCGGCTCAACTTCCGGCTGACATGCCCATCTATGAAGTGCAAGACGTAGATCCGAAACAACCTGCCGCCGCAGTTTTGCTACAGAAAGCTGAATATCGGCTTGAAATTGCGGGTGATCAGGGAAATTGGCAAGATTGGATCGAGCAAATTTTGGCGAAATCTGAGATTCTCCTAGAACATACGACGAAATCGGGTAAGACCTATCCGTTGAACATGCGCGATCGCTTATTTGAATTGGAATTACTCGAATCGTCTTCAGATCGAGCGATCGTTCGTTATGTCGGAAGCTGTCAGAATGACGGGACATTGTTGAAACCTGAACAACTGGTTTCAATCTTTGAACAGGTGAGCCAGCAAGAACTCCACTTGTTCACCATTCATCGAATTCAGCTGGTTTTAGCGTAATTTGTCATCCCCAAAAGGGGGAGTTAGGCAATAAGAACACGGTCATAAGCCACGCTTTTACTCCCCCTTTTTGAATCCAATTGTTAAAAATGGTACGGATGCAGATTCGCACGTTATAATGCTTTGCATCACAAGCTGAAGCAAGCTAGGAATCCCCGTAGATGCTGTCGGGAGATAGTCTTAGAGTCTTTGCTCATCTTGTCTGCCAGATTTTCGCTATTCTTCATCCGGATGCAGCATGCGTAACTCTTTACCACCGCTGCTAGCTTGATCGAAGTTCACTCGTTGGATGCCTATCGTCATTTGGCGAGAAGTGGCTTGAGGTTGTCGGTTTTTCAGAAACCACTTCAGCCAGAAACCGCCCAGATTTGTGTGATTTTGTGCGCCTGTATTTTTGTTTGTTAACGCGAAAGAAGTCAAACTTCAAAGCTTCGATCGCGCTCAGTTTTGAGGAAATTGAATGCCTAAGCAAATTGTGATTGCTGAGCAGCATAGAATCGCTGCTGTATTTTCAGAAGATCAAATTCAAGAATTAATCGTTGCAACCGGAAGTCATCAGGTTAGTGACATTTATTTAGGAATTGTTGAGAACGTCTTACCCGGAATCGACGCTGCCTTTGTCAATATCGGCGATTCGGAACGGAACGGATTTATTCATGTCTCGGATCTAGGGCCATTACGGCTCAAGCGCGCGGCAGGTTCAATTACCGAATTGCTTGCCCCGCAGCAGAAAGTTTTAGTTCAGGTGATGAAGGAGCCGACCGGAAATAAAGGGCCTCGCCTGACTGGCAATATTTCTATGCCGGGTCGCTATTTAGTCTTGATGCCGTACGGTCGCGGCGTTAATCTCTCTCGTCGGATTCGCAACGAGAATGAACGAAACCGATTACGGGCATTGGCAATTCTAGTGAAGCCTGCTGGAATGGGCATTGTCATCCGCACCGAAGCCGAAGGAATGCCCGAAGAGGCAATCATCGAGGACTTGGAAGCGCTGCAACGGCAGTGGGAAGCGATTCTGCAAGAAGCAAGCTCCACCCGTGCCCCGGCGCTCTTGAATCGAGATGACGACTTCATTCAAAAAGTGCTGCGCGATGTCTACAGTTCAGACGTGAACCGGATTGTGGTCGATTCTCATACCGGGCTGAAGCGCGTCAAACAACAACTGCTCAACTGGGGCAGTGGCAAAACGCCGCAAGGAGTTCTGATCGATCATCACCGCGATCGCATTCCGATTCTCGATTATTTCCGGGTCAATGCTGCGATTCGAGAAGCGCTCAAACCAAGAGTAGACTTGCCTTCTGGTGGTTACATCATTATTGAACGCACCGAAGCTTTAACGGTCATTGATGTTAACTCTGGATCATTTACGCGATCGGCAACGGCAAGAGAAACGGTTCTCTGGACAAACTGCGAAGCGGCAACCGAAATTGCTCGACAACTCCGCCTCCGCAACATTGCCGGGGTGATTATCGTAGACTTTATCGATATGGACTCGCGCCGCGACCAATTGCAGGTCTTGGAGCATTTCAATAAAGCATTGCGATCGGACAAAGCAAAACCGCAAATTTCTCAATTGTCCGAACTCGGACTCGTCGAACTGACCCGGAAACGTCAAGGGAAAAACATTTACGAACTCTTTGGTCGTCCTTGCCCGACCTGCGGCGGTTTAGGTCATGTCGTTCACTTGCCGGGTGAAGCAGACTCATCTGAAGAGTTTGAGACTTTAGAGCAGCGTCCGGCGGCTCGTTACACTGAGCGAGATGCTTCAGTTCGTCGCATCGAATCACGTCGCGAAGCTCCAGCCGCTTCAGAGTCATTCTGGGAAGGCGACGATTTGGAAGGCGATTCGGGCGATTCTGACCTCGAACTTCTGCATCATCCGAGTTATCAAGAACGGGGTCGATCAGCGAAAAGAACGCGTCATCGTCGCCAAGATGCCCCACGTGAATCGAGTCGATCCGAAGCTCCTGTGCGCGAATCTGCCCCCAGACCTTCTCGTTGGGAAGAATCCGGCAGCAGCCGTCCCCCAGTTTCTGCACCCACTTTGGTGTCTCGATCGAATAGCGATTTCCCCGCAGAACCCGTTGCAGAACCCCCAACCGAAGAAGCCCCTCGCGAAAATCGATACGAAGAGCGTCGCGGTGGACGGTCACAAAGACGCGATCGCTTTAATAAAACGCCATCCGAACCGCCCGAATCGGTTTATGTCGAAATGACTCCCGATGAACAGGATGTTTACGCCTGGATGGGAATTTCACCGCTGATTCTCTCAAATCAGGAAGTGAAAAATCCCAAAAATGCGATCGTGTCCATTCTTTTACCCGGTGAAGTTCCACCTCCTGAAGCAGTTCAATCTCTACCATCTGTTGACGTAGAATCTTCTCCAGTAGAGGATCTCGAAGCGTTTGAAGAACCAGTGTTTGAAGCTCCAGAGTTTGAAGAAGCTGCGTTTGAAGAACCTGCATTTGAAGTTCCAACATTTGCAGACATTGCAGAACCAGAGCCACCCACAGTTGAGGAAGCTCCGGCGGAACCCGAAGAAGACACGACCGTTCGTCGTCGTCGTCGTCGCTCGTCTGCTTCGACAAACGAGTAAGATGCCGCAGAATCCGACCCTAGAAATCGAGCAGTCTTTGTGGAAGCAAGGACTGCTTCGGATCGCGGGTGTAGATGAAGCCGGATTAGGATGTCTTGCTGGTCCAATTGTGGCCGCAACCGTTCTCTTACCTGTGCATTGCGAAATGATTGCCGGAGTCAGAGATTCTAAGCTGCTTTCTGCATCTCAGAGAGAGCGACTATTTGACATAGTTAAATCAAATGCGATCGCGATTGGAGTTGGCATTGCCACAGTTCGAGAAATTGAGCAAATCAATGTTCTCCGCGCTTCCTATCTCGCGATGCAACGCGCTTTAAGCCGAGTTGCACCTTATGATCACGCATTGATTGATGGTCGTCCCATTCGGCAAACGGATTTAGGCTCACATACTGCAATCATTGATGGAGATGCGACCTGCTACGCGATCGCGTCTGCCTCGATCATTGCTAAAGTCAGACGCGATCGCTTTATGCGCCGTTTGGCACAACGATATCCAGGGTACGGCTGGGAGAAAAACGCAGGATACGGAACAAAGCAGCATCTTGCCGCGATTCAATCCTTGGGAATTACTCCTTATCACCGCAAAACTTATGCTCCAGTACAGAAAGTCATTCAGCAATTCGAGCTTAATTTAGAGGCTTAAGCACAACCGAATCTTGCACAGAATTAGTTCCCACTTGCACTGCAACCCAGTTCCGATAATCAGTCAATAACTGCTGCATTAATCTTTGCTTAATCGTGGTTAAAACACTCAACAGCAACCCGTTTCCAGTCGTCTCAATTAGGGGACGTGGCATAAAGTTCAGAGGCGGCGGAAGTTCAACTGCGACCGCAAGATTTGCTAAGCCTTTTAGATAGGTTTCACCATGCTGCTGACACGGTGATAATTGTCCTTTTAAATCGAATAAAAACTTGTCATTGACATACTCAATTCCACGCAACTCGCAGGCAGCCGATTGAATATTAATCGCTGCTTCCTCATTTGCCCAAACGCGCATATCGACAATCGGTTGAATGCTGAGGGTCATAAAATTCAGCGATCGCATTTTCAGCCGATAAAGGTCTGAATCCAATCGCTCAATCTGGCTAGAAGCGGCGAGTGCATTGACAACCCGTTGCGGCTGGCGCAAGTAATTCGTAATATGAATGGGCTGCTCTGGAACAACCATTTCAACTCCCAGAGAGGCGGAAAACCGAGTATCCATTCGCAAAGATTTAGGGAAGGTTTGATCTAATTATGAACTAATTTTAAGGGCTTCTCAGTCACGTAAGTCATCTTACTGAAATATAAACATAATTACTTATACAAAAGATTATTGTTTTACAAAACTCAGCAGAGTATATAGAGTACTGAATCATTTTTGGAAAAAGGCGATGACTATTTCGATCGCACATTTAGGACCGCATGGAACTTATGCAGAAACGGCTGCACTGAAATATCTCAACTGGTTCACGAAAAGCCACGATCAAGCTGCGTTGCTGTGTCCTTATCCCAGTATTACGCAATCTTTAGAAGCTGTGGCAAAGGAAGAAGTTCAGGTTGCCGTAGCTCCCATCGAGAATTCGATCGAAGGAAGTGTCACGATGACCTTAGATGCTCTCTGGCGGCTTGATACCTTGCGAATTCAACATGCGATCGTATTACCGATTCATCATGCACTGTTGTCGATCGCATCTGATTTCAGCGAAATTCAAACGGTCTATTCTCATCCGCAAGCGCTGGCTCAATGTCAAAATTGGCTCGATCGCAATTTACCTTCGGCGCAAGTCATTGCCGCAAATTCCACAACTGAGGCATTACAGCATTTAGGCGAGAATCAAACGATCGCTGCTATTTCCTCACAAAGAGCAGCCCAGCTCTACAGCCTGCCCGTTCTTGCGTCTCCGATTAATGATCATCCAGAGAACTGCACGCGATTTATTGTTGTCAGTCTCGATCCGTCACCCGGCGGAAGTCGAACTTCGATCGCGTTTAGTGTCAGTGCGAACCAGCCTGGAGTATTAGTTAAACCGTTGCAGATTTTTGCAGAAAAAGGGATTAACCTGAGCCGAATTGAATCGCGCCCAACAAAGCGATCGCTCGGCGATTACGTGTTCTTTGTCGATTTAGAAGCCGATACCCGACAAGATGCGATTCAATCTGCACTCGCTGAGTTAGAGCATTGCACCGAGACTCTGAAAATCTTCGGAAGCTATGACGTTTTACCCGCGATCGGTTAAATGCTTGCAGATTCAAAAGATCGCTTCTTCATTCGCTTGATTCTTCAACTATTCAGCAACGTCTTTTAAGGTGTCCTTTAAAACCGTTCTAGCTGCCAAATGGTTCCGAGTTGAAGTTAAAATCTCAGACTCTCGCTCTAGGCGAGCTTCCGTATCTTGCAACTCAAGCAATGCTTGCTGCTCGTCTGGAACATTGTGCAAGTTACTAGCAATCCAGTAGGAAAGCTCAGTCGGTAGCTCTGGAATATCTTCAGGCAGATCAATCTCTTGTCCAGAAAGCTTCTCAGTCAACCTAACCACATCATGCAGAAGTTGATTGACTTCTTTTGCTAAAGGTCTGAGATCGATCGCGGGAGGATGATCTTCAATCCACTCCACCAAACCAACTCGATATGGCTTTTCGCGAGTATATTCCAACACTCTAAATCGCTGCTGTCCAAGTGTGAGAATTTTCATGCGATCGTCTTGCAACCGCTGAAACTGAACAATCTCAGCACAGCATCCCACCGGAGCAGGCTGTCCCTTAACGGGATCCCACATTAATACTCCAAATCGTCGATCGCTTTCCAGAATCGTGTTCATCATCATGCGGTAGCGAAACTCGAAGATGTGAAGAGGAAGGGGGCGACCTGGGAAAAGTACCAGGTCGGGAAGAGGAAACAGGGGGAGTTCACGAACCGCGATCGATGATGTCATGCTCTGCAAACTTGTGATTGAGGGTGCTTACTCTACTCTAACGGATCTGTTATTGAGAAATGTAAACATCTTTAAAAAAATAAAGGATGTGATCACTCACATCCTTTCAAAGTTCTAGAGTTTGACTTCAATATCAACACCAGCCGGAAGGTCAAGCTTCATCAAAGCATCAATGGTCTTAGAAGAAGGTTGATAGATATCGATCAAGCGATGGTGAGTGCGAGTTTCAAAATGCTCACGCGAGTCTTTATCAACGTGGGGAGAACGCAGAACGCAATAGATTCTACGGCGAGTCGGGAGCGGAATAGGACCAATTGCAGTGGCATTCGTGCGGTTTGCGGTATCGACGATCTTTTCACAAGATGTATCGAGTAAACGTCGATCGAACGCTTTCAGACGAATCCGAATTTTTTGCTGTTGAATCGTTGCCATTTGAAGTTAAGTTCCCAAGTTGTCAATGGTTCAGATGTGGACGCGCGATCGCGCCAGTAAAATATTGTAGCGCTAAAAACGCTTCAGACTCGCTCTTTTCTCAAGAAACCTTGATCGACTGACTTGATCAGCAGTGAGCAACATACGGTCAGTGAATTCTCAGTAAAATAGAACCAGGTTCAAGTGGAGCGAGGCAGATGACGATCGCAACTTACCAATGGACGATCGACCGTTACCATCAAGCGGTAGAAGCTGGCGTGTTTGAGGATCAAGCGATCGAATTGTTGAAAGGAGAATTGGTTCTGATGTCGCCTGAAGGGACACCTCATGCTTATTACAGTGATAGAGCCGCTCGTTACCTCAGACGATTATTGGAACTTCCTGAACTCGCTTATGTCAGAGAGGCAAAACCGATCACGCTGCCGAATGCATCAGAACCAGAACCAGATATTGCGATCGTTCAACCCCTTGATCAAATTTATCTAGCGCATCACCCCTATCCAGACGATGTATTTTGGGTCATTGAATATGCCCAGTCAAGCTTGACGAAAGATCTAGAGATTAAAAGCAAAATCTATGCAGAAGTAAACATTGCTGAGTATTGGGTGATTAATCTGCGTGACAAGAAATTGATTGTTTTTCGCACTCCAGTGAATGGAGAGTACCAATCAGAAGTTAGTGTCACTTCTGGAGTAATCAGCCCATTGTCTTTTCCGAACATTCAAATTGATGTGCGGCAGTTGATAACTGTCTAAAAGCTGAAGATCATAAATGGCAAAACAAGCTGATGCACAGATTGGTATTGATTTTTGCCATGGTAGTGCAGTGCTCATCAATGAGATTTTGTAGGTTTAGAGGCAGCTTTGAGAGAGCTATACAGGATCAACGGAGAAAGCCTGTCGCTTGTATAGGTGTTTTGAACTACAGATAAGATTGAAAGTTGTGGAGCCTAAGTAGTGTCAATCGCGTTTGGAATCGCTCTAGAGAGTGAGAAGTGGATGCAATCCCTCCCAGAAAATTTCCCCAGTCAGAATCTAACTATTAGAGGAGTTTGGGAGAAACTTGAGGAAATCGCTGAAGAGAATGGGTTAACAAAGTTAAGCCACTTCTTTATCGACGACCCTGAATATTATGAAGAAGCTCTGAAAGCTGCTGAAGAATTGGACAATCCTGAACGTGATGAACTTATGCAGAAGATTCAGGAGAGCTTGCAACAACTTTCAAGACAACCTGACTGGTTCAGTTCTACTGATGCTGATATTGCAATTAGGACAATGCAGAAATTAGTTGAATCTTTACAAATCAACCCCAACCTATTTACTCATTTATGGACTCACAACAACGATGAATCAGTAGCAGTTATCATTCAAGATCTTGAACGGTTTGCAAGCTTTTTAAGCAAAGTCAAATCAAGAAATATCCGATTCAAGTTTTGGATGGAATAAGAACTTGAATCGGATATTGCTCTTGCTTACTTTGTTGATTGTCTCGAGCATAAACATAGCAAAGACAAAAATTCTGCTAAGCCTTCTCCTTGTCGTTCAGCTTGAGATAGCTCGTGACTTTTATCTTAATTGATCGAGCAAAAACTGCAATCTAGCTTGAACTGATCGAGGAAACTCGAATCGGGTTAGTTTGATCGAGATTTCAAAAACTTTCAATTGTACTTGGAAATAACAAAGCCCCCAGTGAATCTCTCCACTGGGGGCTTCAAGTTAGCTAACTAAGACTTACTTGAGGATCTTAGCAACAACACCTGCACCAACGGTACGACCGCCTTCACGGATTGCAAAACGCATTCCTTCTTCAATTGCGATCGGGTTGATGAGTTCAACCGTCATTTTGATGCGATCACCAGGCATCACCATTTCTGCTGCGCCACCTTCGTCAGTCGTGAAGTCGCTGATCGTTCCGGTTACGTCGGTTGTACGAACATAGAACTGAGGACGATAGCCAGGGAAGAACGGAGTGTGACGGCCGCCTTCTTCCTTCTTCAGAATGTAAACTTCAGACTCAAACTTGGTGTGAGGCTTGATCGAACCTGGCTTAGCCAAGACCATCCCACGCTCAATGTCAGCCTTCTGAATACCACGGAGAAGAATACCAGCGTTATCACCAGCAACCCCTTCATCCAAGGATTTCTTGAACATTTCGATACCCGTTACAGTACTCTTGCGAGTGTCACGAATACCAACGAGTTCAACTTCGTCTTGAACCTTGACTTTTCCACGTTCAATCCGACCCGTTGCAACCGTACCCCGACCTGTAATCGAGAATACGTCCTCAACCGCCATCAAGAAAGGCTTGTCAACATCACGCTCAGGAGTTGGGATGTATTCGTCAACGGAATCCATCAACGCATAAATACAGTCAACCCACTCGTTTTCACCCTTCTTGGTTTTGGGGTTCGCAGTCATCGCTTCAACTGCTTGAAGAGCAGAACCAGCGGTGATAGGAATTTCGTCACCGGGGAAGTCATAAGAGCTGAGAAGTTCGCGAACTTCAAGTTCTACGAGTTCGAGCAGTTCTTCGTCATCCACCATGTCTTTCTTGTTCAAGAAGACAACCAGACGGGGAACGCCAACCTGACGAGCCAAGAGGATGTGTTCGCGAGTTTGGGGCATGGGACCATCAGCCGCCGATACCACCAGGATCGCGCCGTCCATCTGAGCCGCACCCGTGATCATGTTCTTCACATAGTCAGCGTGTCCAGGACAGTCTACGTGAGCGTAGTGACGGGATTCAGTTTCATACTCCACGTGAGCGGTGTTGATGGTGATACCCCGTGCTTTTTCTTCCGGAGCTGCATCAATGTCTTCATACTTCCGAGCCGCTGCTTGACCCAGAGCTGATAGGGTCATCGTGATTGCAGCCGTCAGCGTCGTTTTACCGTGGTCAACGTGACCAATCGTGCCGATGTTAACGTGGGGTTTAGTCCGTTCAAACTTTGCGCGTGCCATGAATTACAATTCCTCTTTCCTGATTAAGCGTTCCCTTTGTTTTTCGCAATGATGGTTTCAGCGACGTTCTTAGGTACTTCCTCGTAATGGCTAAATTCCATTGTAAAAGTACCGCGTCCCTGAGTCATCGATCGGATATCCGTAGCATATCCAAACATTTCTGCCAGTGGAACCTTGGTGGTGACTTTGGCGATTCCGCGCTCGACACCTTGAGCTTCAATTTGCCCACGCTTCGAGATCAGATTCCCCATTACACTGCCAAGAAAGTCTTCTGGCACTTCAACTTCGACCTTCATCATCGGTTCTAAGAGTACCGGGCTGGCTTTCATAACGCCATCCTTGATCGCCATCGATCCAGCAATCTTAAACGCCATTTCAGAAGAGTCTACATCGTGGTACGAACCATCGACGAGTGTTGCTTTCACATCAATCAATGGATAGCCCGCAACGATCCCACTTTCGCAAGCTTCTTTCATCCCTTGCTCAGCAGGCCCGACATATTCCTTCGGAACTGTACCACCTACGATTTTCGAGACAAACTCGAATCCGCTTCCGACTTCGCCAGGTTCAAGCTGGATCACAACGTGACCATATTGACCTTTACCACCACTCTGACGAACAAACTTGCCTTCAGCTTTGACAGCTTTGCGAATCGTTTCACGGTAAGCAACTTGAGGCGCACCGACGTTTGCTTCAACTTTGAACTCGCGAAGCATACGATCGACCAAGATTTCCAAGTGCAATTCGCCCATTCCGGCAATTACAGTTTGGTTCGTTTCTTGGTCAATGCTGACGCGGAACGTCGGGTCTTCTTCAGACAGTGCCTTGAGCGCTTTGGAAAGTTTTTCCATATCGCCTTTGGTTTTCGGTTCAACTGCAACCGAAATCACAGGCTCAGGAATAAACAGCGACTCAAGCACAATGTTGTCGCCTTCAGGACAAAGAGTGTCACCCGTGAGCGTGTCGGACAATCCAGGAATCGCTCCCAAATCACCGGCCCTGAGTTCGTCTACGTCAATCCGCTCATCTGCTTTCAAGATGATCAAACGAGAGACGCGCTCTTTCTTACCTTTAGTCGAGTTGTAGATGTAGCTCCCTTTCGCAAGCACACCAGAGTATACGCGAACAAAGGTTAAGCGACCCACGAACTTGTCGGTCATGACTTTGAAAGCGAGTGCAGCCAAAGGTGCATCGTCTTTCGGCGGACGAGCTTGAAGGCTTCCATCCGGCATCGTTCCTTGGATCGGCGGAATATCGATCGGGGAAGGAAGGTAATCCAAGACTGCGTCGAGCATCTGCTGAACGCCTTTGTTCTTAAAGGCAGAACCACAAAGCAGCGGAACAAAAAATTCTCCGTCGATTCCTTCGATCGTGCCTTTGCGAATTGCAGCTTTAATTTCTTCTTCGGTCAGTTCTTCACCAGCGAAGTACTTCTCAAGTAGAGCTTCATCGGTTTCTGCAACGGATTCGATCAGAATCGTGCGGAATTCTTCAGCTTTCTCTTTGAGATCTTCAGGAATATCGGTGACTTCAATTTCACGACCTAAATCGTCTTTGTGGATGTACGCTTTCATCCGAACCAAATCGATGATGCCTTTGAATTGATCTTCAGCACCGATCGGAATTTGAATTGGAACAGCGTATTTAACGTTTAAACGATCGCGAATTTGACCGTAGACCTTAAAGAAGTCTGCGCCAGTTCTGTCCATCTTGTTAACGAACACCATGCGGGGAACGTTATAGCGATTCGCCTGTTTCCACACAGTTTCGGACTGGGGCTGAACGCCACCCACGGAACAGAACACAGCAATTACGCCATCTAGAACTCGCATGGAACGCTCAACTTCAATCGTGAAGTCTACGTGTCCAGGCGTGTCGATGATGTTGATCTTGTGTTCGAGTTCGCCTTCACCGGGCTGGTTCGGCTTGTCTGCATCGCGACGAGTCCATTGAGTACTAATTGCAGCAGCGGTAATTGTGATTCCCCGCTCCCGCTCTTGCTCCATCCAGTCCGTTGTGGCTGTCCCCTCATGCACTTCGCCAATTTTATGGACGATGCCGGAGTAAAATAAAATCCGTTCTGTTGTTGTTGTTTTGCCCGCATCAATATGCGCGGCGATCCCGATGTTTCTTACTCTTTCGAGCGGGACGGTACGAGCCACAGCTACCTCCTTAGCATCTGTGAAAAGGGTCTTGGGTTTAAATCACACTACTGCGTCTGTGCGTCTGTTAAGATTCTATACTTTTTAATAGCGATAGTGCGCGAATGCTTTATTTGCTTCTGCCATCCGGTGCGTTTCTTCGCGTTTACGAATTGCGCTTCCGGTTTCATTTGCAGCATCCATCAATTCATTCGCCAGTTTCGCTGACATGGACTTTCCTGCCCGCGCCCGTGCGAATTGAATTAACCATCTCAAGGCCAACGCGATTCCTCGATCGGTTCGCACTTCCATCGGAACTTGATAAGTCGCACCACCAACCCGACGCGCTTTCACTTCGACGAGCGGCGTTGCATTTTTTACAGCCCGTTCAAAGGTTTCGAGCGGATCAGCGCCAGTGCGCTCTTTGATCGTTTCAAACGCATCATAAACAATGCGAGTGGCGAGAGATTTCTTGCCACTTTTCATAATCCGCCGCACCATCATGGTGACGAGACGGGAATTGTGTACCGAGTCCGCAGGAATGGGACGCTTTTTGATTGCGACGCGACGAGACATAATGAGCCTTCAAGAAAAACAACGATGGATTGAGGTTCAACCAGCATAGTTGACCGACAAAAGCGCGATCGCAGAACAGAAAGCCGTGAGATGTTTTCTATCAATACCTTCGATCGCTAACAAACGAACCTCATTGACTCATAAGTATGAGCGACGAGGTTCTTTATTAAGCAGATAATTTTAGCGTGCTTATTTAGCAGCCGCTGGTTTCGGACGTTTCGCGCCGTACTTAGAACGACCTTGTTTGCGGTCTTTTACACCAGCCGTGTCAAGAGTTCCGCGAATGATGTGGTAACGGACACCAGGCAAGTCTTTTACCCGTCCGCCCCGAATCATCACAACGGAGTGTTCTTGTAAGTTGTGACCGATACCGGGAATGTACGCTGTCACTTCAAATCCTGAAGTTAAACGAACCCGCGCCACCTTACGCAGAGCCGAGTTCGGCTTCTTCGGCGTAGTGGTATAAACCCGTGTGCAAACTCCACGACGCTGAGGGCAACTCTTCAGAGCCGGGGATTTGGTTTTCTTCTTAGCTTTACTGCGCTCATCTCGGATGAGTTGCTGGATGGTGGGCATCTTCTAAAATGTATTGGAGAATGCAGTTTCGAGACTGCTCCGACTTTCAACGATCACTAAACATACCAATGGATCGATACGCCTGTCAAACCCTTTTTTTGGGAAATCCAGAACGATCGACATTTTCGGAATGTAAAGCCTATCTATTCTAGCTCTCGTTTACCGAGAAGGAGACCCCACAGTCGCAACTTTTTTTAGCATTGGGGTTATGGAAGCGGAAACTGCCGCCCATTAAGTCTTCTGAAAAGTCGATCGTTAATTCAGTTAAATAAGTGGCGGTTTGTGGATCGATCGCGACTTGGATGCCGTGACAATTGAAAATGAGATCGTCGGACCTACTTTCAAGATCGAATTTCGTTTCATAAGCAAGTCCGGCACATCCGCCTGGAATGACTTGGAGACGGAAAAGAGCGTCAGGAGTAGAGTGGCGGGTGCGAAGGCGTTGGACTTCGGCGATCGCCGAAGGGCTTAAGTTGATCATGGAATTTCCTAGAATTAACAACCCGCACCAGTTCACTACATTTCTAGGGTGATTGTCCTTGAACTGGGACTTTATAGAACTGGCACGATATTGGATGCAAAATTTTGTGTTCCTATCGTACCGCGATTGGAATTTCCAAAAACATAGAGGGGCAATCCCGGTAGAATTGCCCCTCTAGAAAATAAATAAGATTTAGTTAGCGCGGGAGTAGTCGTCTTGGAATCTTACGATGTCGTCTTCGCCAAGATATTCGCCGTTTTGAACTTCGATCAGAATTAGAGGAATGACGCCAGGATTTTCTAAGCGGTGGGTCGTGCATTGAGGCACATAGGTCGATTGATTACTGCTGAGGGTAATTTCTTCACCGCCACACTCAACCTTTGCTGTCCCGGAGACTACAATCCAGTGTTCGCTGCGGTGGTGATGCATCTGTAAGCTAAGACGATGACCAGGTTTGACTTCGATCCGCTTAATCTTGTAGCCACGACCTTCTTCCAGAACTGTAAACGAACCCCAAGGACGGAGTTCGGAAGCACCCACCGACTTCAAAGCAGTTGGCGATAAAGTAAGGGTTGGGGTCTTTTCTTGAGCCTGAGCCACCGTTTTTCCTCCTCTAAAACTTAGGAACGAAGTCGTACTGCTTGACTTCACCGATTGGATTACCAACCAAGAAGCCTAACAGACCAATCTAGAACTCGCTTGTCTATAGTGGACGATTTGCGAAGATTTCACGAAGTCTTGACTTAAATTGCTTAATCGGTGAAGAAGGGCGAAGAGGCGTTAGGGCTGGATAAAAACGCCAATTCCATTATGAACACGGGCAGAAGTACGAGGAAGTCGATCGAGCAACTGTCCTCCTAGATAAAGCGTCGTTGAACTTCCTCCATCGAGATTTAACGCATTGACCGCACCTAATTGCTGCATGATGTCTGCCATGTCACTGAGTGTCGCACCTAAACCTGCAACATTATTCTGAGCCGTAACAATGAGGATTCTGCCGTCAGAAGTTTGTCCGATCGCGCTTCGTGCTGCCGTTTCTCGAATGAACGCATCACTAAATTGTTCGAGCCGAGCATCGAGAACGATTTGACCATCGCGGATAAGAAGCGGCCCACCACCAATCAGGTTAGGCAAAGCAGCAAGGTCAGAAGGAGTAAAGATACTTTCTAGTTGAACTGGTGTTGCGGGTGGGAAAGATGCGGCAGCAGTTCGATTCGATCGAAAAACGAGTAGATATCCAGTCGTTGGCAACGGAATGACCGTTCCCGCTTTTTCTGCGGCTTGCTGAGTTCCCGCTTGATTATTCTGGACAGTGAGCAGAATTTCATTGTCGGTTAAAGTCGTATAAGTACTGCCCCAATCAGCGGTGTACCGGGCAATCCCAGCTTGAACATAAGCAGAATTTAGAGCAGTTAAAGGAAAGCGTTGACCCGAACTGAGAATGAGAGTTTCTTGAAGTCTTAAGCGATCGAACTTCCAATTTCCCGCTGCATCCCAGCCGACAACCCCCCGATTCAAAATTGGACCAGAAGCAAATCGCTGATTTACCTTAATTGCACCTAGAGGAAGCTGATTATTGCGATTGAAATATCCACCGTTAATGGCTGCTGAAGTGAGGGACTGTTGAGCCGTGGTAAATAAAGGTAGGGTTCCCGTCAATGTTGTAGCATTGGGCAAAATCGGGCGGATGCTGAGACCCGGTTGACGTGGATTCACTTCAAACCAAACGATCGGGAATTGATTCGATCGTACAGTTAAGGATCTTTGCCGCCAGAGTAAGCCGTTTGTCCAGAGGATATCTCTGTCACTGAGAAAGTTGGAACCGATATCGATGACGATACGATCGGGATTGGAAAGCGTGGTAATTCGAGGTCTGAAACCAATGGGGATACCAAACCGAACTGTGGTTCGGTTTGGCGTCGGCTCGACTTTGAGAGAACGAAGTCGAAAAGATGGCATCGGCTTAAACGCTTGAATCCGGTTCTGATCCGCTTGGGCATCGAATGTTAAAACAAGTTCATTCGACTGCGGATCAGCTTGCCAGGTAATTGGGCGATCGAGCGAAATTGTAATGCGATCGACGTTTCCAGCCAGTTGCTCTTGCTGAATCGCTGTCAGGTTTGCTTTTGGAGTCGAAATCTGGAGAATATTGCCGCTAATTTGCAGTTGCCACCCGTACTTTTGGGCGAGATCTGTAACATCCAAATATCGCAGGGGTGGTGTGAGTCGAGTTGGTAAAACGGCTTCAGAGAACCATTGCACAGGTTGGCGAGTAGCATCGGTTGTACTGAGAAGCTCCGCTCCGAATTGAGAACGAATGATGGCATCACTGATTCCGACGCGATTTCCCTGCCATTGCATCCAATTTCCGCTGATGGTTACGCCATTCAAATTAATTTGAGTACCTTGAGCCGTTGGAACATTGAAATTCAAAGCAGGAACTCTTTGGGGAACGGATTGTTGCGCCACGTTAAAATCAAGAGCTGCAGGGGCATCAGCCCGAGCAGGAAGTGAAAAAGAGAGAAGTGCTAGGACGTAGAAACCAAATTTGGGAGAAGTCATCTAGACAAGATTTCGTGAAAGAGATTCCGCAATACCTGCGGTATTTTACTGCGATCGTCCAAAGGTGAAACTATCAACAAACCATAACTTTCCTCAGGG
Source organism: Leptolyngbya sp. GGD (assembly GCF_026735145.1). NCBI lineage: Bacteria > Bacillati > Cyanobacteriota > Cyanophyceae > Leptolyngbyales > Leptolyngbyaceae > Leptolyngbya > Leptolyngbya sp. GGD. Next base: position 578,032 of record NZ_JAPQKE010000003.1, on the reverse strand, counting down.
GACTTTATGGGAATCTACTGGCTCAGCAAAGCGATTGGGCTGAGAACGTCAGTCTATTTCAGTTGAAACCGCAATTTTACAGGGATTGTCAGAAGTCAAAATTTTCTATAATATTCTTAATCCGGTCTTTATAAAAATTCAGTCAAGCTAAGATCTCTTCGGCGATTGGGTATAGGCTGGCTAGTTCAGCTCTGATAAATCTGACATCACCATGAACGAGTGAATGGTTTCTCAGACTTGAGGTTTGGCAACAGATTTGGCTGTTTTGTTGTGATAGATCTTTTACGATGCCTTCGTCACAGGTAAGCGTGGCTACAGAACTGCTTGACGAGCAGAATCTTTTCCTTGATTGTTAAGTTTATGTGATCGTTCTTCTCCTTTCTTCATAAAAGTTTCTCAAGTCCCAGCGCTCTCCGTTCTAACCCTCAAATTCTCATTGAAATGAATCGAATCAATCCACCCATGAGTCAAGCAAGTGTTCCGTCTCCGAATGAATCTCAGTCAATCTCGAATGGATATGCAGGGCAGCGCTGGTTAGTCGAGGAACGCGATGCCTGTGGAGTTGGTTTTATTGTCGATCAGCAAGGTCGAGCCAGTCATGATCTGATGTCCAAAGCGCTGATTGCCCTGTCTTGTATGGAGCATCGGGGCGGATGCAGCGCGGATCAAGACTCCGGAGACGGCGCGGGTGTGATGGCAGAAATTCCTTGGGAGATTCTGAATCAATGGGCAAGCGATCGCGGTGTAACGCTCAAAGCGGGTTATACCGGAGTGGGTATGGTTTTCCTGCCGCAAAACCCTACGATCGCGGCTGAAACAAAACAGGTCGCAGAGAAAATTATTGCTGAAGAAGGGCTGACCCTTTTAGGTTGGCGAAGCGTTCCAGTCCAACCCGAAGTTTTAGGCGTTCAAGCTCGAGACAATCAGCCGCTGATTGAACAGTTAATTGTGCAGTCTGAAGTTGCCGATGAAGAATTAGAGCGCAAGCTTTATGTTGCTCGCAAACGCATTCATCGCACACTTGCAGTAAGACCTGAAGCCGGATTTGATGAGCTTTATGTTTGCTCTTTCTCGACGCGGACGATCGTGTACAAGGGCATGGTGCGATCGGAGATTTTAGGCGAGTTTTATCTCGACTTGCAAAATCCAGCATACAAAACCACCTTCGCGCTGTATCACCGTCGATTTAGTACCAACACAATGCCGAAGTGGCAACTCGCGCAGCCGATGCGATTGCTCGGTCATAATGGCGAAATTAACACCCAGCTTGGCAACGTCAACTGGATGAGAGCGCGAGAAGCGGACTTAGCGCATGAGGTTTGGGGCGATCGCATTGATTTGCTCAAGCCAACGGTGAATTCCAATAACAGTGACTCCGCGAATTTGGACAACGTGATGGAATTGTTAGTGCGATCTGGACGTAGCCCAGTCGAAGCGCTCATGATGATGGTTCCAGAAGCGTACAAGAACCAGCCGGAACTAGCAGATCACCCTGAAATCACCAATTTTTACGAGTACAACAGCGGTGTTCAAGAGGCTTGGGATGGTCCTGCACTGCTGGCATTTTGTGACGGAAAAATTGTTGGAGCAACTCTCGATCGGAACGGTTTGCGTCCAGCCCGCTACAGCATTACGCGCGATGGCTACTTTGTAGTGGGTTCAGAAGCGGGTGTTGTAGATCTGCCAGAATCCGAAATCATTGAGAAAGGGCGGCTTGGTCCAGGGCAAATGATTGCATTCGATTTGCAATCTCGTGAAGTGCTGAAAAATTGGGAAATCAAGCAACGCATTGCCAACGCTCATCCCTATGGAGAGTGGTTGAAGCAAAATCGTAAAACTCTGAAATCTCATGCTTTCTTGGAAACAGCGGCATTGGATGCAAAATCGCTGCTGACGCATCAAACTGCCTTTGGCTACACCTTGGAAGATTTGGAAATGGTCATCCAAGATATGGCGGCTCAAGGGAAAGAGCCAACATTCTGTATGGGGGATGATATTCCCCTTGCAGTGCTGTCTGAGCGTCCTCATTTGCTGTATGACTACTTCAAACAGCGCTTTGCTCAGGTGACAAATCCGCCAATCGATCCACTGCGCGAAAAACTCGTCATGTCGTTGACGATGCAGTTAGGTGAGCGCGGAAATCTGCTGAAAATTAATTCAGATGGCGCAAATCTCTTCTTACTTGATTCTCCAGTATTAACTGAACCTGAGTTAGATCAGATTCGTGAATCGGGTTTGGCGACTGCAAATCTTTCGACTTTATTTGAAGTCGCAGCAGGCCCAGAAGGTTTGAAAGCTGCGGTGGCTCGCTTATGTGAGCAGGCGACGGAAGCAGTGCGATCCGGAAGCAAGATTTTGGTCTTGAGCGATCGCTTAGATCAATCTGGCAATCCAACTCAACTGAATGCGGACTACAGCTACATTCCGCCGATGCTGGCAGTGGGAGCTGTTCACCATCATTTGATTCAGAAAGGCTTACGGATGAAAGCTTCTCTGGTCGTAGATACGGCTCAAGCTTGGAGCACGCATCATTTCGCTTGCTTAATTGGCTATGGTGCAAGTGCGGTGTGTCCTTACTTGGCATTGGAATCTGTGCGTCAGTGGTGGTCGGATTCTAAGACTCAGGCTTTGATGGAACGTGGAAAAATTAAATCTGCCAGCATTGCAGCCGTTCAAGCGAATTTCAGAAAAGCGATCGAAGATGGCTTGCTGAAGATTCTCTCGAAAATGGGAATTTCCCTGCTTTCGAGCTATCAAGGCGCACAAATTTTTGAAGCGATCGGAATCGGCGGCGATTTACTCAATACTGGATTCTTTGGAACCGCTTCACGCTTAGGTGGGTTGACCTTAGCGGAGCTGGCTCAAGAAATTCTCTCCTTCCATAGCAAGGCATTCCCTGAGCTGACAACCAAGAAGCTGGAAAACTTTGGCTTTGTGCAATACCGTCCAGGCGGCGAGTATCACATGAACAGTCCAGAGATGGCGAAGCACTTGCACCAAGCTGTGAGAACGAAGAACCCGGATCATTACGACCTCTATCAGAAGCATTTAGCGGGTCGTCCGCTTACGGCATTGAGAGATCTACTCGATTTCAAGAGCGATCGCGCAGCTATCTCGATCGATGAAGTAGAACCTGCGATCGACATTGTGAAACGCTTCTGCACAGGTGGAATGTCCCTCGGTGCTTTATCTCGTGAAGCGCATGAAGTCTTAGCGATCGCGATGAATCGAATCGGCGGTAAGTCTAACTCTGGAGAAGGTGGCGAAGATCCAGTTCGATACAAGATCCTGAATGAAGTTGAGAACGGGACATCCCCGCTCTTGCCGCATCTCAAAGGACTGCAAACAGGCGACACTGCAAACTCTGCGATTAAACAAGTCGCATCAGGACGTTTCGGAGTTACGCCTGAGTATTTGATGAGCGCGAAGCAAATCGAAATCAAGATGGCTCAAGGTGCAAAACCGGGTGAAGGTGGACAATTACCTGGGCCAAAAGTCAGTCCTTACATTGCTCTCCTGCGTCGATCGAAGCCTGGAGTAACGCTGATTTCTCCACCTCCGCATCACGACATTTACTCGATCGAAGATCTTGCCCAACTGATTTTCGACTTGCACCAAATCAATCCGCTGGCTCAAGTGTCCGTGAAATTGGTTGCAGAAGTAGGAATCGGTACGATCGCCGCTGGGGTTGCCAAAGCGAATGCTGACATCATTCAAATTTCTGGACATGATGGCGGTACAGGTGCATCTCCTCTCAGCTCAATCAAACACGCTGGAAGTCCTTGGGAATTGGGCTTAACCGAAGTGCATCGAGTCTTGATGGAAAATCAATTGCGCGATCGTGTGATTCTGCGTGTTGATGGCGGTATCAAGACGGGATGGGATGTTGTCATGGGCGCGTTGATGGGTGCTGAAGAATATGGATTTGGCTCGATCGCAATGATCGCGGAAGGCTGCATCATGGCTCGGATTTGCCATACCAATAGTTGTCCAGTCGGTGTTGCGAGTCAGAAGGAAGAACTTCGCAAACGCTTCCCTGGCACACCTGAGCATGTTGTGAATTTCTTCTTGTTCATCGCAGAAGAAGTACGATCGCTCTTGGCTCGCTTAGGGTACAAATCTCTGGATGAAATTATTGGACGTGCTGATCTGCTCAAGCCCAGAGAAGCTGTGAATCTGACCAAGACTCAACTGTTGAACTTAGATTGTTTGACTCAGTTGCCGGATACTCGCAGCGATCGCACTTGGCTGAATCACGAAACTGTGCATAGCAATGGTGCTGTTCTGGATGATCAATTGCTCAGTGATCCAGATCTTCAAGCTGCGATTCAAAATCAAGGCGATGTGACCAAATCCGTTGAAGTCGTTAACACGGATCGAACGGTTGGGACTCGGATTTCAGGAGCGATCGCGAAACAATATGGTAACTCTGGCTTCAGCGGTCAGGTCACTCTAAACTTTACCGGAGCGGTGGGTCAAAGCTTTGGTGCGTTTAACTTACCTTGTATGACGTTGAATCTCGTTGGAGAAGCAAACGATTACGTCGGTAAAGGAATGCATGGCGGTGAGATTGCTATCAAACCCTCTCCTGAAGCAACGTATGATCCATCTCAGAATGTGATCATCGGAAATACCTGCCTTTACGGTGCGACAGGCGGCAGACTGTTTGCGAATGGTCAAGCAGGCGAACGGTTTGCAGTCCGTAACTCTCTGGCTGAAGCTGTGGTTGAAGGTGTGGGTGACCACTGCTGTGAATATATGACAGGCGGTGTAGTCGTTGTTCTCGGTCGAGCAGGTCGGAACGTTGGCGCAGGGATGACTGGAGGATTAGCTTATTTCTTGGATGAAGATGGTAGCTTCCAAGAGAAAGTAAATCCTGAGATTGTCAAAGTTCAGCGAGTTGTAGCGCCTGCGGGTGAGCAACAGTTAAAAGAACTGCTTGAGGCTCATGTTGAGCATACGGGTAGCCCGAAAGCGAAGGCTGTTTTGGCGAACTGGTCGGAGTATTTGCCGAAGTTCTGGCAGGTGGTTCCGCCGTCTGAGAAGGACACGCCGGAAGCAAATCCAGATGTTGAGAAGGTAGCTGTCTCGGCTTAATGAAAAAAAGGAGCGATCGCTATTTCTGCGATCGCTCCTTTTTTTTCAATATTCAAGTTTTGAATCGCTTAGCGCCAGGAATAAGTATTTTATTTTTATAATGAGACATCACAATCGGGGCAAGCTGATGAACATGCCAGAAGCGGATTCCGAGACAGCAAAGCATACAGTTTCTGGATTGGATCTCTACGAAGCTGATTTCTACGGTTGGACACAACAGCAAGTACGACTTCTGCACAGTCAGCAGTGGGAGCAGATTGATCTGCCAAATATCATTGAGGAAATCGAATCTTTGGGAAAGCAGCAGCGCCAAGAACTTCGGAATCGTCTCAGTATTTTAATTGGGCATTTGCTGAAATGGCAGTATCAGCCTCAACATCGTAGCCGTAGCTGGTTGTCAACGCTGCGAATTCAGCGTTTAGATATTAATGATCTACTTGACGAGAATCCTAGCTTGAAGCCTTACATCGAAGAAGCGCTTTGTAAAGCCTATTTGAGAGGAGTTGAACTTGCGGTGAGAGAGACAGATTTACCGAATTCTACTTTTCCGATCGATTGTCCTTACAACTTGGAAGAGATATTGAGCGATCGCTTTTATCCGGGTGAACCAAGCGAGTTAGTAGCGGACTAAACTCACTTATTATTCATTATTCGTCTGTAGATGCTGTCTGCCTCTGCTTCCGCAACACTCAAAATCTTAATCCGGTAGCTCATGCGGGCAAATTGTATTTACGGCGTTGTTCGGCAGCGAATTCGTCAAAACCGCGAAAATTGCCTGCTTCAAAATCATTCAATCCCTGCTTAATACCTTGAATTGCTTCTTCTGAATCCTGGGCTTCCCATTCCAGAACACTTGCCAAAAGCTTAGTGGCAACAAGGCTGATATCTTGCCCCCGCTGTGTTGCCTTTTTGCGTAACTGCTCTTCTAGTTCTGGGTTTAGAGTAATCTCGATCGACACAATCTTTTCTCTACAGCACTCAATACAATTCTAAAAGAATGAAAAATTTGCCGTCTTAAAAATTAGTAGATCAAATCTTTGTGAACCAGTTTGTATCAACTTCCACTGATTCAATCATTGTAATTTTGACTCCTAGCCCTAACTCCTTCAATCTTTGGACTAGCTGTTCTCCATCGATTAAATCAATTGGAGGTGCACCATCTCGGGTTGCTTCTTTGATTGCATCTCTCGTAAAAGTTCCGGTTGTGATGAATAATCCTTTATCTGTACGCCCCTGCATTGCTCCACGAAAATCTCGGATTTGACCTGCTGATACAGAACCTTGATACCGCTTGCACTGAAACAAAACGTGAAAACTTAAAAAACCATTGATTCGAGCAATTCCTACTCCATCAATACCACCATCTTCAGACTTACCTGTAACTTGTACTTGAATAAAACCAGATTCACGTAAGAGACGTTGTGCCAATCGTTCAAAAGCAGCAGGAGTAAGCGAAAGCAACAACTTATGAAGTTGTTGATGCCAAGTCAGTTCTTCTAATGTTTCAGATTCAACCGTTACATCTGCATCTGTCGATTCTGATTGAGTTGCTTTGTTTTTGTGAGTATCTCGAACCGCTTTGACTATCTCTTTTGCATCAAGATCATCGAGATTAATAGAGGTTGAAACTAAAGACCAAACTCCACGGGCTGAATTTTGCAGTAAGCCATACTTCTTGAGATAGGTTCGACTCCAAGCCAATCGGTATTCAACTTCAGTTTGTGAAGTGGTGCCATGTAAAATCTCTAACACCGTATCTGGTAAATTGAGAAGTTGCACTACTTTGTCATAGATTTCTTCAGTTGTGCCAGAACCACCCAAGGTCTGTAGAGCTTGAATTGTTGGTAAAAGCATTGTGTCGAAAGTGGGCACTGAAGAGGTAAGTCGCTTCATGAGAAAACGGTCTAGTAGGACAGTAAAAACATTGCTCTGTCAACTATAAAGCGATACTCAGCATTCGTCTTAAACTTGCATTGAACCCATCTATCAAAAAGGGTCGGTATTTCAATAACAAAATCTCCTGAAAGTTATTAACTTTCAGGAGATCAGTTTAACGAGCATGGCAGGAATCGAACCTGCGACACCCAGAACCGGAATCTGGTGCTCTATCCCCTGAGCTACATGCCCTCGCAATACTCTTGTGAGTATAGCAAGAATTCGGAACGAAAGAACTTAAGGATTCCTTAATTCCGAATTCTAGTCTCTTAAGACGCGACTCTTGCAGTCGATCGCGTTCTTCCTGGAGTCGATTTCACCACAGGCGCATCCGGAGTTTGCATCAAGAACACTAACAACGGATTGCTTTGCAACTCACGACGCAGCAAGCGATGAATCTCGCGCTCGATTTGAACTTCCAAACCAGCCCAGTCGATCTCAATGCGACCCTCAAACGTGCTGTAGAACTCCTTCCAGCGATCGCTTAACACCGCCTCGATCGCGTCTTGAATTCTCGTTCTCAATTGCTCTGGATTCACCGAAGTTACAACCCCACGCAAATGCACATCGGGCTTACTGAACAAGCGCCCTTCATTCGTCACAGCCGCAGCAACGGTTACAACACCATCACCCGCTAACTGCTGACGCTCTTTCAGAACGCGATCGTCCACCATGCCCGATCGCGACGTATCGACTAACTCAATTCCAGCTTTCACTTTGCCAGCCTTGCGGATCGAATCTTTGGTCAATTCAACAACATCACCATTGTCGATAATCACCATATTCTCAGCCGGAATGCCCGTGCTTTGAGCCGTTTGAGAATGTTTGATTAACATCCGATGCTCACCGTGAACGGGTAAGAAGAACTTCGGACGAGTCAGAGCCAGCATCAATTTCTGATCTTCTTGGCAACCGTGACCTGAAACGTGAATGCCTTGGTCTTTTCCATAAACGACCTTCGCGCCATTCATCATCAGCTTGTCGATCGTGTTGACAACCGCAATCGTATTTCCTGGAATCGGATTCGCTGAGAAAACAACAGTGTCACCTTCGCGAATTTTGACTTGGCGATGTTCTCCATTAGCAATTCGAGTCATCGCTGACATCGGTTCACCTTGCGATCCAGTGGTCAAAATCAGGACATCTTTATCGGGCATCTTCTGCGTCACATGTAGTGGCTGAAGGATATCATCGCGGCATTTGATATATCCCAAAGTTCGCGCGTGAGCGATCACATTCAGCATCGATCGACCTAAGACCGAAACCACACGACCATGCTTTTCTGCCAGTTCCAAAATCATGTTGATCCGGTGCACAGAAGAAGCAAACGTCGTGATCAGTAAGCGACCTTGAGCTTGTGTAAACACTCGATCGAGATTCGGGAATACAGCACGTTCCGAAGGAGTAAAACCTGGAATCTCAGAGTTCGTTGAATCGCTGATCAAACATTGCACACCTTTTTCGCCGTACTCCGCTAAGCGCTGAATGTCGAACTTCTCGCCATCAACTGGAGTGTGATCGAATTTGAAATCGCCTGTGTGAATCACAACCCCGACAGGCGTATGAATCGCAACGGTGAAACTATCCGCGATCGAGTGAGTATTCCGAATGAACTCAACAAAGAAATGAGAACCAATGCGGATAATGTCGCGTGGGCGAACCGTTCTGAGTTCTGTGCGGTCGGCAACGCCAGCTTCTTCGAGTTTGCCTTCGAGCAATGCCAGAGCCAAACGAGGTCCATACATCACTGGAATATCTAGCTGCTTCAAGTGGAAAGCAATGCCACCGATATGATCTTCATGACCGTGGGTAATAATCATCCCCTTGATCTTTTCGCGATTTTCCCGCAGATAGGTCATGTCCGGCAGCACAATATTCACACCGTGCATCCCATCGGTCGGAAAAGCAAGTCCAGCGTCGAGAAGCACAATCTCATCGCCGTATTCAAAAACGCAGGTATTTTTACCAATTTCATGTAATCCGCCAAGCGGGATGATTTTGAGCGCGTTTGAAGAGTTATTTTGAGTCATCAGTATCCTTCAGGTTTACGAAAAAAACTTAGTGAAAAGTCAGCAGAGCAAGTTTTCAAGTCGCTGACTAAAAAATGGAGCTATTCAGTTGTGCAGAAACTTGTCAGACATGTGCAGCATTCAGCAAGTTCAGTTCACTCATGACTTGCATGACTTGATCTCGCACAGCGTCGTCAGGTGCGCAGAGCGGCAAACGTAAATCCCCAACTTGCCAGCCTTGCAGGCTCATGGCAGTCTTAACTGGGATTGGATTCGTTGTGACAAATAGAACTTTAAACAAGGACAACAACTCTAAATGAATTTGGGTCGCTTTCTGGACTTGACCGCTCTCGAAAGCCTGAATCATCTGTTGTAAGCGATCGCCAACCAAGTGGCTCGCCACACTCACAACGCCTTTTGCTCCAATCGCTAACATCGGCAGAGTCAAGGAATCGTCTCCAGAATAGATTGCAAACTCTGGCGGGGTCATCCGTCGAATTTGGCTTACTTGATCTAGATTGCCACTCGCTTCCTTAATTGCAACAATATTTGGAATTTTCGCAAGTCGAGCGACTGTCTCAGCTTGCAAATTCTGACTGGTGCGCCCTGGTACGTTATACAGCATCAGCGGCAGATCGGAAGATTCCGCGATCGCTTTAAAGTGCTGATACAACCCCGATTGTGGTGGCTTGTTGTAATAGGGCACAACTTGTAACGAACCGTCTAACCCCATTTTAGCGGCTTTTTGAGTTGCCTCGATCGCTTCTGCTGTCGAGTTTGATCCCGTTCCTGCCATGACTTTTGCCTTACCTGCCACAGCACTTTTTACGACTCGGAATAATTCAAATTCTTCGTCCCAGGAAAGCGTTGGGGATTCTCCGGTCGTTCCGCAGACCACGATCGTATCTGTACCATGATCTGCTAAATGAACCGCTAATTTTTCGGTCACAGCATAATTGACTTCCCCATCTGCTGTGAAGGGCGTAATCATTGCGGTCAGGACATTTCCAAAATTTATCACACTCTATCTAAACTCCCTATAAATCCTATGAGTTGGCGACTAAAGCTGGTTTCAAGAGATTCTTCTCGATCAAGAGTTCAGCGATTTGAATCGCGTTGAGTGCGGCGCCTTTGCGAATCTGGTCGCCACACAGCCAAAGCTCTAAACCATTGGGATTGGAAATATCTTGACGAATCCGCCCCACTAAAACATCATCCTTGCCGCTAGCATCGATCGGCATCGGGAAATAGTTTGCGTCCCAGTCTTCGACTAGCTGGACTCCAGGAGCTTGGATCAGGAGTTCGCGCGCTTTCTCGACTGCAAAAGGAGAATCAAACTCTAGGTTAATCGCTTCCGAGTGTGCCCGCAAGACAGGAACCCGTACACAGGTTGCGGTAATCCGCAGATCGGGCGCGCCAAAAATCTTGCGCGTCTCATTCACCATTTTCAACTCTTCTTCGCAATACCCGGAAGCTTCGAGTTTTGAATTGTGTGGAAACAGATTAAACGCTAATGGATAAGGCAAAATTTCGGCTTTTGGTTCTTGTCCTTGTAGAATCGCGATCGATTGTTTTTTCACTTCTTCCATTGCTCGCGCACCTGCACCACTAGCGGATTGATACGTCGATGCGACAATCCGCCGAATCGGCAAGACTTGATGTAACGGATAAACTGCAACCGACATCAAAATCGTGGTGCAGTTCGGATTCGCAATCACACCTTGATGGGCTGCTGCCGCTTCTGGATTTACCTCTGGCACAACCAAGGGTACATCTGGCTGCATCCGAAACGCGCTAGAGTTATCAATCATCACGGCTCCAGCCGCAACGATATCTTTCACCCATTGCTTGGAAATTGATCCGCCTGCTGATGCGAGAACAATATCGACATTATTGAATGACGACTCGTTGACGGCTTCGATCGTTAAACTTTCGCCCTGAAACATTACGGTTGAGCCTGCCGATCGTGGAGAGGCTAACAGCTTCAACTCAGACACGGGAAAATTACGCTGATCCAACAGTTCCAGTAGTTCAGTTCCAACCGCCCCTGTCGCCCCTAAAATCGCTACTCGATAGGATTGACCCAAAATAAATTCCTCCACAGTGAATGACTAAAGTCTCAAAAGCTTCAATAAGATTTTGTTTGAATACGAATCGGTAATACGAATAATCTGAAATATAAAGACTTTCGGTTGCTTCTGATTTCTTTCAGAGACTAGCGTGCTTTTGAACCGAATTCAAGTAGCTGATCCGACAAGGTTTTGATCCTTGGTATTTCTTAAATTATTATTGCAGAGCGTCGATGTTTATAGATATCACCTGCACTGTTTGCCCGATCACTGCAATGTGGGGCAAATGGAAACGAAGCATACAGCCTCATATTCTTCTCCAGGCGGGCTTTTATAACAATCTGGACTCTCTAAAATCTAAAGATTCACCGAAACGAATCGCGCAACCGTGACTAGAATCGGTTAGTATAGCTTACTGCTTGGTAGAAATTCGCATTTTTTGTCACTTACGCCGATGAAAGTTACCCAGGAAAAGCTTCCCGCCAGTCAGGTCGGGTTAGAAATTGAAGTTACGCCAGAACTGTCTCAGAAAACTTACGATCGAGTCCTTCAAGACTTCACGAGATCGCTAAATATTCCTGGGTTCCGTAAAGGAAAAGTGCCGAAACAGGTACTGATTCAGCGGATCGGCTCGTTGCGCATCAATGCATCAGTTGTGGAGGAATTGGTTGATACTGCACTGAAAGAAGCCATCAAACAAGAAAAAATCGACGCATTGGGCAACTTCCAACTGAAGTCGTCGTTTGATGAACTGGTTGGAAACTACAAACCAGGCGAAGCCTTGACCTTCTCCGCCTCTGTTGATGTCCCACCGGAAGTGAACCTCAAGCAATATAAGGATTTCACGGTTCAAGCAGAAGAAGTGAAACCCGATCCAGAAAAAGTGGATTCTGTCATCGAAAATTACCGCACTCAGCTAGCAACCTTGATCCCGATCGAAGATCGTCCTGCTCAGAAAGGCGATGTTTCCGTGATCGACTTTAAAGGTCGCTTTACTCCGGCAGAGGGTGAAGAAGAAATCGAAGTTCCGGGCGGCGAAGCATCAGATTTCCAACTTGAACTCGAAGATGGTCGCTTTATCGAAGGCTTTATTGACGGAATTTTCGGTATGAAGCCTGGCGAAACAAAGGAAATCTCCGTCACCTTCCCCGAAGATTACCCTCAAGAACAACTGGCTGGACGACCCGCAAAATTTGAAATTACCCTCAAAGAACTGAAAGGAAAAGAACTTCCTGAAGTCGATGACGATTTTGCCAAAGAAGCGAGTGGCGATGAGTATGAAACGATCGCTGAAATGCGTGAAGCCCTCGAAAAGCGTTTCAACGACGAAGCGGAACAGCAGACCAAAACCAACAAAGAAGAAGCACTGCTCAACGAATTGTTGAATCAAGTTGAAGCTGATCTGCCTGAAACCATGATCGAACGTGAAGTCGAATACATGGTGACTCAAACCGCGATGCAGCTTCAGCAGCAAGGCATCGACATCAAGCGCCTGCTCAACAAAGACACCATCCCAATGTTGAAAGAGCGCTCTAGACCGGATGCGATCGAGCGAATCAAACGCACTCTTGCCTTGGGAGAAGTCGCCAAAAAAGAATCGCTTAAAGTCGAAGAAGACGAACTGAATACCAAAATTCAGGAACTTCTGACAGAATTGGCGGGACGCGACATTGATATGGATCGGCTCAGAAGCGCGGTTGAAGAAGACCTGCTGAAAGAAAAGATCATGGATTGGCTGATTGCAAATTCAACGATCGAGCTTGTCCCAGAAGGCACGTTGAAAAAAGACGAACCCGATGAAGACGGCTTTGACGACGACGAAACCGAAGCGGAAGCAGTCGAAGTTGAAGTGGTTGAATAGTCTAGCGACAGAATGAATTGTGGGGCAGAATATTTTGCCCCACTGCAGGCAAGATGCCTGCTCCACAACCGGAATTCAATTTTGTCGAGATCTAAAGTCCATCCACAAATCTGTAAGCATTCGGATGTGTGCCGGATAACTTCGCGTTTGTTGGCTAGAATTGAACTTGTGGAACGTAAGCCGCTTGCCTCATGTATAACTCTCAGTCTTTCGACTACGCAATTCAAAATCTCAGCACGCTGGATGTCGTCTCTCAAGCTGCCCCAACTAACGTCGTTCCGATGGTGGTGGAGCAGTCTGGGCGCGGTGAGCGTGCCTTCGACATCTACTCCCGTCTGTTGCGGGAGCGCATTATCTTTTTAGGAAGCGCGATCGACGATAGCGTTGCGGATTCTCTAGTCGCGCAATTGCTGTTTCTCGAAGCTGAAGATCCTGAAAAAGACATTCAGATCTATATCAATTCTCCGGGCGGGTCAGTCACGGCAGGAATGGCAATCTATGACACCATGCAGCAAGTTAGCTGTGATGTTGTGACCATTTGTTTTGGGCTTGCTGCTAGTATGGGAGCGTTTCTCCTCTCAGGTGGAACACCCGGTAAACGGATGTCTTTGCCCAGCTCTCGCATCATGATTCACCAGCCGCTCGGCGGTGCTCAAGGGCAAGCAGTGGATATCGAGATCCAGGCGAAAGAAATCCTTTATCATAAGCGCAAGCTAAATGAGCTTTTAGCTCAACATACCGGACAGCCGCTTGAGCGCATTGAAGCAGACACGGAGCGTGACTTCTTTATGTCTGCTGACGAAGCAAAGCAATATGGCTTAATTGACCAAGTGATTTCCCGGCAGAACCTTCCCAAAGCTGGAGAACCTGTCGCCGCAGCAAGATAAGAGGCAGCTATGTCAAAGTACGACTCCCATCTGAAATGTTCTTTTTGTGGCAAGTCTCAGGAGCAAGTCCGCAAGCTAATCGCTGGACCTGGGGTTTACATATGCGATGAATGCGTGGATTTATGTAACGAGATTTTAGATGAGGAGTTGTTTGACTCCAGCGCTGCTCCACAACCTGTGCCGCGCCGAGAACAAGCGCCTGAAAAACGTCGATCGCGCTCAGCCAATATCTCTCTCAATCAGTTGCCGAAACCCCGGGAGATCAAGAAATATCTGGATGAGCATGTGATCGGTCAAGACGAGGCGAAAAAAGTGCTCTCGGTCGCGGTCTACAACCATTACAAACGCTTGAGTTTTTTACAAGCGAAAAATAGCGGTAAGTCATCGCCTGATGATTCGGTTGAGTTGCAGAAGTCAAATATTTTGCTGATTGGTCCGACGGGGTGCGGTAAAACGCTCTTGGCTCAGACCTTGGCTGAGATTTTAGATGTACCGTTTGCGGTTGCTGACGCGACGACCCTAACCGAAGCAGGTTATGTCGGCGAAGATGTTGAAAACATTTTGCTGCGTCTTCTACAAGTTGCGGATCTCGATGTTGAAGAAGCGCAACGCGGCATTATCTACATTGACGAAATTGATAAGATTGCCCGCAAGAGCGAAAATCCCTCGATTACTCGTGATGTTTCAGGCGAAGGGGTCCAGCAAGCTCTGCTGAAGATGTTGGAAGGCACGATCGCGAATGTTCCCCCGCAAGGCGGTCGCAAACATCCTTACCAAGACTGTATTCAAATCGACACCAGCAATATCTTGTTTATTTGCGGTGGTGCATTTGTTGGATTAGATAAAGCGGTTGAGCAGCGCTTAGGCAAGCGATCGATGGGCTTTGTCCAAGCGGGTGAACAATCGAAAGAGAAGCGAACCGCTGATGTGCTTCAGCATCTCGAGCCAGATGATTTGGTGAAATTTGGGTTAATTCCTGAATTCATCGGGCGTATTCCCGTGATGGCAGTCGTTGATCCACTCGATGAGAAAGCACTGTCTGAGATTCTCACCGAGCCGAAGAACGCGCTGGTCAAGCAGTTCCAGAAATTGCTGAAGATGGACAATGTGCAGCTTGAATTTAAGCCGGATGCGGTGACCGCGATCGCTCAAGAGGCATATCGCCGGAAAACTGGGGCACGTGCACTTCGCAGCATTGTCGAAGAAATGATGCTCGACATTATGTACGAGTTACCTTCACGCAAAGATGTGACTCGCTGCACGATTACTCGCGAAATGGTTGAGAAGCGATCGACGGCTGAATTGCTGCTGCACCCGTCTTCTTTGCCAAAACCGGAATCAGCCTAAAGCTTCTTAGCGGATTGAAATTCCAGTGCTACCCTAAGTTCTGGACATGTTTCAATCCGCTCATGGCTTACATCTCTGTAAACGGTTTTAATCACTACTACGAATGGCTTACTGAATCGGGAAATCAGCCGAGCGGTAAGCCTGTTTTAGTTTTTGTGCATGGTTGGGGAGGGTCGGCGCGCTATTGGGAAAGTACGGCTCGATCGCTCTGTCAACATTTCGATTGTTTGCTATACGATATGCGCGGATTTGGGCGATCGAGAATGGGCGATGCGCCTGAATCAACCTATGAATTAGATATTTATGTTCGAGATTTAGCAGGATTACTCGTGGCGCTGCGGCTTCAGAAAGTGAGCCTAAATGCGCATTCGACCGGATCTTCGATCGCCGTATTATTCCTGAATCGGTACGCGGAATTCGTCGATCGAGCAATTCTCACCTGTAGCGGCATTTTTGAATACCAAGAAAAAGCGTTCAAAGCATTTCATAAATTTGGTGGCTACGTTGTGAAATTCCGTTATCCATGGCTCTATAGCTTGCCGTTTACCGATCGACTATTTATGCAGCGCTTTCTCCATCAGTCTGTGCCCAGGGAAATGAGCCGAGCATTTCTAGATGATTTCTTAATGGCAGACGAACCTGCTGCACTCGGAACGATGTTTTCTGCGGTGAGTCAAGAAGCAGCGGAGACAATGCCAGGGGAGTTCTCTCGAATTACCGTTCCAACGTTGTTAATCTCAGGAGAGTACGACAAAATTATTCCGGCTGAAATGGGCAGACAGGCGGCAGCATTAAGCGATCACATTCAGCATGTTGTGATTCCGAACACGGCTCATTTCCCGATGTTGGAAGACCCGACAACTTATTTGCGGTTTGTGACTGAGTTTTTAGAGGTTTCAAGTCCAGCCGTTCTATGATGCTCAACTGCGGTTCTGAGGTCGTCAGCCAGCCAGCGATCGTACTGCGGATAGATGGGCAGGCGCTGCACTAAGTGATAGCTCTGCGGCTCAAGCTGTTGTCTCAGCGCCTCAACTTTAGGATGCGGATAATCGGGATTAACTTCATCATGCGGGCTAATCCCACCCAAATCCTGCGCACCTGCGTCTAAGCAGGCAATCAAATCATCTGCGACCAAGTTCGGTGGAATCTGAATTGAAATTGTATCTGGCAAGATCGATCGTGCAATTTTAATCAGTTGAATGAGCTGCCTAGGCTGAAAAGCAGCTTGAGAAAGGCTCTCTTTTTGTCCAGGACTGTAAGGCTGGAGAATGACTTCTTGAATGTGCTTGTATTGTTCGTGAATGTTCGCGATCGCGACTAATGTCTCAATGCGATCGCGTTCACTCTCCCCAATCCCGAGTAATAACCCAGTTGTGAACGGAATCTGCAATTCACCAGCCCAGGCTAACTGCTGCAATCTCACCTCAGGTAATTTGCTCGGTGCATGGCGATGGACAGATTCGAGTAAGGTTGGGGTCATTTGTTCTAGCATTAGCCCCATTGAAACATTGACGGTTTTTAGCTTTGCCATCTCATCAAAGCTGAGAATTCCAGCATTGGTATGCGGGAGAAATCCCATCGATAGCGCTAATTTGCAAAGATCGAAAATGCGATCGAACCAAGAAGCGCGTCTTGCACTGTTTGGATGGACTTCGCCGCTCAAGATTAGTAGTTCGACAACATGGTCTAATCGTTGCAAAATATGCTCGGCTTGTGCCAAACTCATCCATTCATCCTGACCCGGATCAGTACGAAAATTGCAATACGTACAGCGATTAAAACATTCGTAGGTTGGAACAATCGTGTAAGCCGAACTATAGGTAATCGCTTTCATTGATCCAAGAAGACTTGCTATCAGGCAATAGAGCCATCATACGCCGGGTTGAGCATAGTCGAAACCCAACCCTGACGGGATGCTCGACTCAATTTGTCTATCTGGAATACCAAATTTGCTGTTGGTTTCCTATGCTCTTGCGTTTTGCATAAATATTCTTAACGTGGGTCTTGACCGTATTCAATGTGATTTTTAGAAAGTCTGCAATCTCTTGATATGAATACTTTTGCCGCAACAAACACCAAACTTCGGCTTCTCGTTCGGTGAAATCGTATTTTACTTGTTCGATCGTCAATTCTTCCTGTAACAAGGCAAAACAGTCTTCTAAATGAACGAGAAAGAATGTCCGTTCAGCTAAATTTAGCCAGCGAACCTGTAATCGAAAGAGTTTATTGGCTCCATCTTGATACTCCATTATGAGGGGGTCTGGTATGACAAATCCTTCTGCTAGCAATCGTTCACAGAGCGAACGAACTAACGCTGGTATAGAGTTATTGGGTTCTAAACGATGACATAAGTGCTTTGCTGACTCATTGCAGTAAAACACTTGTAATTCATCGGTGAGCACCATCATCCCCACTGGCATCGTATCTAACAAAACTGCCCATAGTGCATCCTGGCTAATGAAATTACGACTGAAATCGGGTGATTCAACCGATCGTAATCGCTGCTGTTTATTAGTATTGAGTTGTTTTCTCTGAGAACGCCGAGACGATCTCTTTTGCAGATTAGGCGTGAATACAAACTGAGAATCCGATGAAACAGAAAAAAGGCGGGCAGTCATAATGTGACATCCTCAAGCAATTTCATGATTGTGAACATCGTACGTCCGAAGTCACAATGAGCGCACAGAAGCTCCCCGAAGAATGCCGAACAAAGGTGAACAAGGCTGAAATAATTTAAAGATTTAGGGCTTTTTCATCCCAGAGGAAAAACAGTTAGTCATAATCGTAAGAACAACAGGAGTTTTGCGCTGCATGACCGAACTGATGCAGGGCTATCTCTGCTTGGATTGACTAACGATGCACCAGCAATTTCACTTGTGCAAATGTCTCGCACTCTAAACTATTGCTGATCCAAGCATTATCTCGCTTCACCCATTCAGGTTGTTTTATCAACTCTCTTTAGCCCCCACCTTTGCCATGCTTCCAGATCTGGTCGATCGCTTATTTCCAATCGAGGTTCAACGTTCTTACATCGCTCTGATTCAACGCCGAGGCGGACTCACTCGGCGCAAGGCAGAATATTTTGTCCGCCTCTGGGCGTATCTCTTGCTGAAACAGCAAGAAGAATTACATGGCGGTATTCCAACTCGCTTAAAAGAACTTCGTGCTCCAGAAGGATTAGTCAACTGTACTCATCGTGAAGCAGCTGAGCTGTTTTACCGAGATCAGGAAAAAGGTAGCGATCGTGCGGCGGGAATGATGATCGATCGTCTTGCTGCGTTAGGATTACTCGACAAACAATATGACGGGAATTCTCTCGCACTCAAAATACGTACCTTTCCTGAAATTGAACTTCCTCCCAGCGAAGAGCCTGTCGAGCTTTTTGCTGATATGTTTAATCCTCGAACTGACGCAATTACTATCTCAACGCTATACACCAAAAACTATGCACCGATGATTCGAGATGGTGCAGCGATGGCTAAGCTTGCTAAAGTTCTCAGATTATGGTCACAACAGTACGGCAAAGGAATGCGGGTACTTCGGCGGTCAGATAATCATAATGTAGTGGCCGCTTGTGTTCTGTATCCAGTCGCCGCAGAATCCGACCAGTACTTCTTTCAGCAACCGAGTAAAAGCTTTTATCTCACAACGGACAATCCAGTTGATCCATTCATCATGGCTCAGCCAGGCGATAAGACCTGCGTCTCGATTTACATTCGGGCTTGGGTGATTGATCAACCGTATCTAACGATCACATCGCTCTGCCAGCTCTTAGAAGATACTCAGCAGACCTTAATTAAGATGCGTGAGGATTATCCGGAAAGCTGTGACCTTTACACATTAATCGTTCACCCAATTTACGAAGAGTTACGTCGAATTCTAGGATTTGAGCGAATTTGTGAAGACAGTCAGCGTTCCTTTGCTTGGATTCATGGCGCAATCGATCGTTTCTTAGAAACTGATATGCAGCGGGCACTCTCAAATCTCAGAATCGGAGACGCCTCGCAATAAGCTCTGTGTCAGGCTTTGCAGGGATTCAATGCCGATTTTGTGAACTTTCTGTTACAAAACCTGAGTAAAAACTTAATTTACCTCTTTACAAAATGAAACGATTCACTTAATCTAGATTCATAGATTGAAATTTCAATCTAATCTTTGAGCAAACAAATCAAGCACTCATACAGAATCATGACAACGACCTTACAGAGACGCGAAAGCGCAAACCTGTGGGCGCAGTTCTGCAACTGGGTCACCTCCACCGAAAACCGCCTGTATGTAGGCTGGTTCGGCGTATTGATGATCCCCACTTTGCTGGCTGCAACCATCTGCTACATCATCGCCTTCATCGCTGCTCCTCCTGTGGACATCGACGGCATCCGTGAACCTGTTGCAGGTTCCTTGCTCTACGGCAACAACATCATCTCTGGTGCAGTTGTTCCTTCCTCGAACGCCATTGGCTTGCACTTCTACCCAATTTGGGAAGCAGCATCCTTAGATGAGTGGTTGTACAACGGTGGTCCTTACCAACTCGTCGTATTCCACTTCTTGATCGGCGTCTTCTGCTACATGGGACGTGAGTGGGAACTTTCCTACCGTCTCGGCATGCGTCCTTGGATCTGTGTTGCATACTCTGCACCTGTTGCAGCAGCAACCGCAGTCTTCTTGATCTACCCGATTGGACAAGGATCGTTCTCCGACGGTATGCCCCTCGGAATCTCTGGAACCTTCAACTTCATGTTGGTCTTCCAAGCAGAGCACAACATCTTGATGCACCCGTTCCACATGTTGGGCGTAGCTGGTGTATTCGGTGGTAGCTTGTTCTCGGCAATGCACGGTTCGTTGGTAACTTCTTCCTTGGTACGTGAGACTACTGAAGTTGAGAGCCAAAACTACGGTTACAAGTTTGGACAAGAAGAAGAGACCTACAACATCGTTGCAGCACACGGCTACTTCGGACGGTTGATCTTCCAATACGCATCGTTCAACAACTCTCGCGCACTGCACTTCTTCTTGGGTGCATGGCCGGTCGTCGGTATCTGGTTCACCGCATTGGGCGTGTCCACGATGGCGTTCAACCTGAACGGATTTAACTTCAACCAATCGATCATCGACTCGCAAGGTCGTGTGGTGAGCACCTGGTCTGATGTGATCAACCGTGCGAACCTGGGTATGGAAGTAATGCACGAGCGTAACGCTCACAACTTCCCGCTCGACTTGGCTGCTGGTGAAGTTGCACCTGTTGCAATGAGCGCACCTGCAATCAACGGTTAATCTTTAACTGATTTGAGCAAAATGAAGCCCTCCAGAAATGGGGGGCTTTTTCGTATTTGAGGATTGATCCCAGCTAGGCAAGTCAATCGCGAGACTTTGATTTATCCTGGAAGTCAGAGATTTGCAAGAGTGGGTTAAGAATGACTAGTTCGTGGCAGCGATCGTTAATCTTAGGGGGTGTCGGCGCAACGCTTTCACTCTGGGTCCTCGAAAATTTGACGCATACCTTGGGAGATTGGCTGCCCGCCATTGTCATTGGAAGTGGAATTGCCTGGGTTGTTCTAAAATTTCAACAGAGCGATACGCCTAAGATTCGAGTCGAGCCAGTTTCGCTGAATAAAGTTCAGACTGAATTGGTCGAGGCGAAAGGACTGCTAGACCAACTCGCGATCGAGTCGCAAGATTTATCGATCGATGGCAGTGCTCAGCAATTATCCGACCTACGATCGCAAATTCAAAACATTACTGCGGATCTGAAGCGAGATGAGATTCGGTTTGCTGTGATGGGCGGTAAGTCAGTTGGCAAAACCATGTTGATGAATTTGCTCGAGATCAAATGGGCAAGAGGCATTTCACAAAAGCTCGTTTTGCAGGACACTCCTGAACTCTTTGCAGCAACGGAAGGCGGAATTATTGCAGAGCGGGATGCGTGGAAATTAGCGCGATCAGCAGATGTCATTTTATTTATGACGACTGGTGATTTGACAGCAACGGAATTTCAAGCCATTCAAAAAATTACTTCTGTGGGTAAACGGCTAGTTTTGGTATTCAACAAACAAGATCAGTATTTACCAGAGGAGCAAAAAATCGTTTTAGAGCAATTGCGTGAACGAGTTGATGGCATTCTCAGCCCACAAGATGTCATTGGAATTGCAACCAATCCAAAATCTTTGAAAATCCGACAACATCGATCAGACGGCACATTCAAGGAATGGATGGAGAAAGTCGAACCGCAGATTCTGCCCTTACTGGAGCGGTTAAATCAAATTCTCATCCAGGAAGGGAAGCAACTGGTTTTGTCGAGTTCTCTTAGTAATGTGACTGCGGTTCAGGCAGAAGCGAAATCCGCATTAAATCGAATTCGGCGCGATCGCGCGATGCCCCGAATTGATCAAGCCCAATGGATTGTGGCAGGGACAGCATTTGCCAATCCATTTCCAGCATTGGATCTCTTAGCAACTGCTGCCATCAATGGTCAGATGGTGATGGATCTGAGTCATCTGTATCAGCGCAAATTCACGTTAGAACAAGCGAAAACTGTGGCTGCGACGATGGCAGGTGTGATGGTGAAGTTGGGGCTAGTGGAGGTTTCCACACAAGCGATCGCGGCAATTATGAAAACGAATGCGATTACCTTTGTGGCAGGCGGATTGATTCAAGGCGTGAGTGCAGCGTATTTAACTAGATTAGCTGGATTGACGTTGATTGAATATTTTGAAGGGGAATCAGCAGAAGAGATTAAGCCTGATATTCTGCAACAGATTATGGAAAGAGTCTTTGAGCAGAATCGACGGTTGCCGTTTATGCAAATGTTTGTCAAACAGGCAGTCGATCGGTTGGTGAAAACGCCGCTTTCTGCTTCCGCGCCCGTCCCACCTCCAACTCCGATGGAAGGGTTGCCTGCGCCCCAGGAAGTTCCTTTAGAAATTGGGGCAAAGGTGGAGGAAGATGTGAACTTGGAAGCAGAAAAATTAGATGAACCAAAGCTTTTAGAAATCCCTGAAGTTTCTTTGGTTGAGATTAACTAATCCGGGTGTTGAGTGTTCCATTGGTTGAGTTCTTCCTGAATGAAATGATTGACGAGATCTCGGTATAGTTTCTCGATCGCATCAGGGTTTAATCCTTCTACTTCTGCCCAAACTCTCCGCTGTTGCAGCATCGATTGAAATCGTTCCGGTGCTTTGACACTGGCTGCATCGGTTTTGAACTTAGCCGCAGCTTTCACATAAGCGAAACGTTGACCAAGAAGTTGGATAACTTGTCGATCAAGATTATCAATCTCAGATCGAATCTCAGTCATGTTCTGGCATTCTTCAGGTGGCTTCATTGGAAGGATTCTAGACAGAGTTGACGGAAGTGATCGCCGCGATGCTCAAAGCTCTGATACTGGTCAAAACTCGCACAAGCGGGAGAGAGAAGCACGACTTTAGCGGAATGTTGTTTTGCGAGTTGGGGTGATCGTGCGATCGCGCGATCCATGGTTTCGACAATCTCGTAATTCGAGTAGCGAACCTCATCTAAGCGCTTCGCAAAGGTCGGGGCTGCTTCTCCAATTAATAGCACTGCGGCAGCATTGGATTGAATGACATTCAGCCAAGCTTGATCTTCGCCAATTTTCGGTTCTCCACCTGCAATCAGAATTGCTGGAGCTTTGACGGCAGAGAGTCCAACTTCGGCAGCATCGTAGTTCGTTGCTTTGCTGTCGTTGATGTAATCGACCCCTTGATAAGTGCAGATGAATTCTAAACGGTGTTCTACTCCAGGAAATTCTGCAACGGCTTCGGCGATCGCACTCTTCTCAATGCCTGCAAAATGTGCGGCTGCAACAGCAGCTAGTAAATTCTGTAGATTGTGCGCTCCGGGCATTTTTAGCGCATCTGCTTGGACGATTTTTTCATCTCGGACAAAGACCCAATTGTTCTCGATATACGCTCCGAATGCGGGATTTCCAATCAACTCAGACCGTCCTTTGACACTTGTCCAACAGGCAGTCTCTTGAACTGGATAACCATGGGCTGTTCCAATCTTCCGAAGATAGGGGTCATCGCCGTTAAAGATCTGCTGCTTAGTTTGATTGAGTAAACTCGCTTTGATGTTGTAATAGTTTTCTAAGGTTTTGTGGCGGGCGAGGTGATCGGGCGTGAAGGTTGTCCAGATGCCGATTTCAGGTGCAAGTGAAGGAGCCGATTCGATCTGATAACTGCTAATTTCCGCGATCGCCCAATCAGGTTTTTGCTCCAGTAATGCGACTTCGCAAGCGGCATAGCCAATGTTGCCAAAAGCAGGCGCATGAAGTCCGGCTTTTTGAAAAATTGCCGCAGTCAGCGCGGTGGTTGTTGTTTTGCCATTGGTTCCGGTAATGGCGACCCAAGGAGAAGTATTCAGCGATCGCCAAGCGAGTTCCATTTCGCCGATAGTTTCGATGTTGAGCGATCGCGCTTTGACTAAACTGGGCACATCCCACGGCACACCCGGACTGACCACAATTAAATCTGGACGGGCTGATTCAGGGTCAAAGTTATCGCCTAACCGCACCTCGATGCCTTCTACAATCAGGGCTTGCTGTTGGGAGTGGAGCGCTTCGGAAGACCCGCGATCGCTGATGATGACTTGCCATCCTTGACGTTTCAGAAGTCGGGCGGCAGCATTGCCAGATCTTCCCAAACCAATTACGTAAGCTTTCGGCATAGTCACAAACACACTGAGTCTTTTTGCATCCTTCATCGTACTGCGGAACGCTTCAGGATGATTGAATCTCTATATGCTTCTCGCTGGAGTTGAGTCGAAGATGAGAATGAAGGTCTGGTCAGGGATCTGTTTCTGCAAAATTGCTAGATGTCCTTCGGCATCAGATCGCTTGTAATATCGTCCGCGAACCACACGCTGCATATCCGGAAAAAGTTGCACGACAATCCAGGAAACGAGTCGCTCCCGATAGGGCATAATCATAGCTGTCTCCATTGTTGAATGGTGATGTTGAGCCAGTGCTGAGGAGTTGGTCGTTGCTAAGCACTGGCTTTAGTCTTGTTTCCGTTCGGCAACATTATATCGAAATAAGAGTTTTGTTGTCAATCGGAAACATCTTCTCTTGAATGAAGTGTGAACGTAAAGAGTATGGGACGGGCAGGAAAGGCACTAGGACTGGTGTTGAAGAATTACGGCATCAACCAAAATCAATTGGCGATCGCGATGAATGTAGATCGATCAAATATCAGTCGCTGGCTGGCTGAAACTCGCGAACCATCTGCGGAGTCTGTTTTAGAAATTCGAGATGCACTTGAAAGTTTTGATGCAACTGCTGCCGAAGAATTTACTCGTTTATATTGGGGAAAAGATGAATTAGAAGAGTGAGTGATCGTATCGCTAAAATAGGCAGTAGAGTTGGAGATTTAGCCATGACGAGCGCTCAACCTGTTAAAGATGACACGATCGCTTCGATGACGATCGCAGATTTAGATGCACGTGTTATCCAGCTTGCCAAACAAATCATCTCTGAAGAAAAGCAACGAGAGGGAAAAGGTAGTCCTTTATTAGGCGGGTTGACTGTTGAAGAGATTTTAGAAAAGCCCTACGATACGACGGCTCGACCACTCTCAGAGATGGTTCAAGAGATATTTGGTGGTCTTCCTGATGAAGCTTGGGAAGGGATTCCAACCGACGGCTCAGCAAATGTTGATCACTACTTATACGGTGTATCCAAAGAAACATGAGCCAGATTTTTGTCGATACGGGATATTGGATCTCACTAATTTATTCCCGCGATTGCTGGCACGAAAAGGCTTTGGCTTTTTATAGCAACACGATCGAGAATCATGTACGCCTTTGTACGAGTGAAATGGTGCTTGTTGAGTTTGTAAATTACTTTTCTCGTGCGGATGTTCAACTACGTGCGCGAGTCGCTCAATGGGTCACACATCTTCAAGGCGATCCAAATACTGAAGTGATTGTTCAAACTTCTAATCAGTTCAGCCGCGCTCTAGCACTTTATGCCAACCGTCTCGACAAACAGTGGAGCCTCACCGATTGCAGTTCGTTTCTGATCATGACTGAGCTAGGAATTACAGACGCACTTGCGTACGATAAGCACTTTGAGCAAGCAGGATTTCGAGCATTATTGAGAGAAGATTAGAGATCGTTCAACGCTCATCGTCAATCCACCTAATTACATTACCTCATGACACTATAGGAGACGGTGCTGTTCAAGTCAGGCGTGGGAAGCAGATAAATTGCTGAAGAAGTTTTAGAAGCCTATGAGATTAGCCAAAATCGCCTGGCTGTTAAGATGAGAACTGGTCGGTCAAATGTTAATCAATGGGTTAATGAGCTTGCTGACCCAGTTGGCAATGCGAGCTTAGATAGTCGAGATAGACTTCAAGAAGTTGATCCGGCAGCAACAGAATTCACTACTTCTTATATGGGGAATCTAAGAAGTAGTGAAACGATGAAGTTCACAAATCACAATCATTGCTACTCAAGCTCTTTTAATCGATTTAAAGTATTCTGATACCAAGTTGAATTCCCTTGTTGTTTGTAGAGATTAGCAGCTTTTTGAAAATCGGCAGTTGCTTTGATTCTGTCTTTCAAGTTAATATACTGAGCCGCCCGATTGTAATAGCTGTCAGCATAGTTAGGCTTCAACTTAATAGCTTTGTCGTAATCTGCTAACGCAGCTTGATTATTCCCCAATCTCGAATGAGCAAGACCACGGTGCATATAAACTAGCCAAGGCTCAGGGTTTTTCAGCTTCAAGGAATTATTAAAATCTAGAATTGCACCTCGATTGTCACCTAAGCGAAACCGAGCGAGACCACGATTGTTATAGATTGCAGGGGAAGTAGGCTTCAGTTTAATAATCTGTGTATAGTCTTCGAGTGCACCTTCATTATCTCCTTTGGCTTCTTTTGCTCTTGCTTGATCAAAAAGCATTGAAATCTTAATTGTTGATTCGGAAGCTTGAGTAACTGAGGATTTAGGTACAGAAGAAGTTCTAGCTCGCTCAAGCATTTTTTGCGAAGCAGAGTTAATCTGTACTTGTGAATTGAGAAAAGACATAACAGCTAGACCGAGAAAAACAATTAGTCCTACAACTCCAGCTTTAGAGATAACGTTTTTAGAGATAGCATCATAGAACGGTATATCAGGTTGAGAGTTAGATGAAGCGTTATAGTAATGGCCTCTCTGATTTTGATTAGTTCTGCTTTGAGCAAATAACTGCTCTCTCACAGCATTGTTAATTTGTTCTGCATCTTCATCATTAATTCCTAGCTCCTGCTGGTATGTCTCTAAAAAAACTCGAAATTCATTGCTTGAAGAATCTAAGCTATTAAATGCCCTATGTACAGTTTGAGAGTAAGTATTCAACTTTGCTTGATATTGCTTCCTCTCCTGAATCGGTTGTATTGCTTTACGAATACCTTCAGCAACAATGGCAAAAGCCTCATCTCTATTTCCCCATTTATTTATGGGTTTAGCATTCTTTGGAAGTGCTTGAATATGCCCAAAAGGTGCTTTTTCCCAGTTATCAGTAGGACGCAGAATTATTGGTATTACGCAAGCTTCACCCAGATTATGCCTTTCAATCGCCCGGCGGATTTCTACTTCCCAACAATAATCAGAAGCAAGAAAGTCTGAGCTGACTAAGAGCAAAATTATATCAGCATGGTCTAATTCAGAACTGATTTTGTTATGCCATTCCTCACCAGGCAAAATTTTGCGATCATCCCAAGTATCAATCACACTCTGCCGCTTTAGAATTATTAGTTGATTGACAAGTTTTTCCTTAAACGTTTCGTCTTTGTGAGAATACGACAAGAAAACTCTAATAGTCATATTTGCCCTATGTTTCAATTTACGCATTAGTTTAACGAAGAAAAAAGGCTTGTGGATCGACAATTTCTGCGATGGCCCTGCAATTTAATCCCGTTGTCTTTTAAGCAATAACAAATGGACAGTGCTGGAATGTTTGCTATCAAATTCAGTAATCATAAGCATGACACGTTGCGAGACAGAGTATTTACGCTAAATACAATTGCAAATCGCGCCGATAAAATTCGAACAGAACACGAAATAATTACTCCAGACCAAGTGCACTCCGTTGCGTCAGAAAGCACTTTCGTTGATGGGAAATTCCTAACGCTTTGCTTACCATCTGAAAAGATTGCTCAACTATGTTCCAGTTTACTTAGAGGCGTAGTTGAGTTGAGCCTTTTGTAACAGGAACAAGAAAAGCTCAAATCTTTCGAGATGCCACTTTAGCGATTCAAAGAAGAGAATAGGAGTAATTCGACTCATCGGAATCGTCTCTATTGCATAAGTCATGCTTTGAGCATCTGCAAAATCAATCAGGTAAGCTTGATCATCGAATGTTATCCATACAGTGCTACTCTGACGGTGCCTTAGAAGAATCAGCTGATACGTAGTCTTAGAGGTGCAGGTGTACTTTCTGTTAACGCAAATCCATCATATTCCTGAGTGGTTTTCATAAGATTTTGCCTCATATCGAGGATACATTTTATCCAAAGCGATCGCTCGATTGTTATTCTAGATAAGCCAATTTAACACTTCCTCAATCGTTGAATCCTCGCCAACTTGCCTTTAATACGCTTCGATCGATTCAGAAAGGAGCCTTTGCCGATGTTGCAGTTGATCAAGCGCTGCATCAATCTGATCTGAATCTCCTCGATCGACGATTGTTCACTGAACTCGTTTATGGAACCGTTCGTCGTCAGAGAACCTTAAACGCGCTGATTGATCAGTTTGCGAAAAAGAAAGATCAACCGCCTGATCTCAGATTGATTCTGCAATTGGGACTGTATCAACTGCGCTATCTCAATCAAATTCCTGAATCCGCCGCAGTCGATACGAGTGTTGAACTTGCGAAGAAAAATAAGCTGAGTGGACTCACAGGAGTCGTCAATGGGATTTTGCGGCAGTATCTGCGATCGCAACTGATTCTTCACGCTGACCCATTAAAACTTTGCGATGATCCAGTCGAACAACTTGGAACGCTACATAGCTATCCCGATTGGATCATTCAAGTTTGGTTAGAGCAATTTGGAATCGACGATACAGCTAAACTCTGTGAATGGATGAATCAACCCCCTCGGATTGATCTGCGGGTGAATACTTTAAAGACCAACATCGAGCAAGTTGAATCTGCAATTCCAGACTCGCAGTGCATTCCCAACGTGCCAAATGCACTGAGATTACCTAGCAACGCTGGAGCCATTCAGAACTTACCAGGCTATGCAGAAGGCTGGTGGATTGTTCAAGATAGTAGTGCTCAACTCGTCAGTTACTTAGTCGATCCGCAACCTGGAGAGATTGTTGCAGACGCTTGTGCGGCTCCCGGTGGCAAAACTCTGCACCTGGCAGAATTGATGCAAGATCAAGGAACCGTGTGGGCGATCGACAAAACCGCCTCTCGATTGAAAAAGCTTCAGCAAAACATCGATCGCTTAGGGGTCACTTCGATTCAGATTTTGACAAGTGATAGCCGAGACGTTCCCAGTTTGAAAGGGAAATGCGATCGGGTTTTAGTCGATGCACCTTGTTCAGGCTTAGGAACGCTGAATCGTCATGCCGATGCACGCTGGCGACAAACCCCTGAAAGCGCAACAGCACTTGCTCAACTGCAACAAGAAATTCTCACCGAAGCTGCAAGTTGGCTAAAACCTCAAGGCGTGCTTGTGTACTCAACTTGCACCTTGAATCCGCTCGAAAACGAATCCGTGATTGAGAAATTCCTCCATCAGCATCCAAATTGGGCGATCGAACACCCTACGCATCCAGCTTTGATCACACTCACTTCCCAACAAGGGTGGATCAAAGTCCTCCCGCACTGCCACAATATGGACGGATTCTTTATGGTTCGACTCAAACAAATATGAAAAACGATGTCAAAGATTTAGTAAAAATTCTGATCGGTGTCGCTTGGTTAGATGGGAAAATTCAGCCGGAAGAAAGAACGTACTTACAGCGAATTGCGATCGAAAAAGGAGTGGCAAAAGATCCAGAAATTCAACCCATCCTGCACGAACTTCGAGCGGTTCGATCAGAGGAATGCTACCAATGGATACAAGACTATCTGGGCGAGCATCCTACCTCTGAAGAATGCCATCATCTCATCGAAGCCATTAGTGAAATTATCTATACCGATGGCATGATCGACAGCGAGGAAGCCAAGCTTCTCACTCGCCTGCAAATTCTCGAATCTGAACCTGTCCCAACCCTGCAAACCAAGGTTGTCTCAGCGCTGCGTAAGCTCTATCAGCATGGACTCCAAAAAATTGAAAAGCTCTGAATCGTAATCCAGAGCTTGGTTTAAGCCTAAATACCAGGCGTTTCTTCTTTTTCAACTTCTGGCACGATATTAGGACGCTCTTTATCTTCCCAACCGACCGGGCGTTTCGAGTTGTACCAAGCGATTGACCCAATCGTCACGGCTGCCACAAACCCAACCCCATAAACTAACGTGAACGAGGTCGGAAACTGCATTCCAGGCTTTGTTGCTACTTCGGTTGCCACTTCTAATAGAAGATTCATCTAAACTGCTCCTGTAAATTTTCTACTGTGGAATCCAGACTAACAAAGTCATCATAGCAGGGCATCTTTCGCCAGTTCGATCCGTTGTTACAGAATTAGGTACTTTCTACTAATTCCCTGGAGGAGGTAGAGGGTCAGCAGCGGCGGGAGCAGGATCAGCAGGAGGTGGTGCAACTGGAGCAGCCTCAGGTTCAGGTGGAGCAGCTTCAGGTTCAGGTGGAGCAGCCTCAGGTTCAGGTGGAGCAGATCTAGGAGGCTCTGGCTCAGAATAGCGGGGTTCTGAGTAAGTTGGTTCGGGTGGAGCTTCCTCATATCGACGACGAGGTTGTTCTTCAGGGGAATCTGGAGCTGTGCCCAGTGCTCGGAGCCGATTCGGTTTTACAGGCTGAGCCTTAATCGTGCCTTTGCGATCGTCCAAATTCTCTGGAATCTCAGCAAATTTTTGCGTCGGCATTCCTGCCACAGCTTCTTTCATGAATTCATGCCAGGTAAAAGCAGCCGTTCCACTGCTTCCCCAAGTGGGGGAATTATCGTCGTTGCCGAGCCATACACCTGTAACCAGTTGTGGGACATAGCCAATAAACCAAAGGTCACGCGCGTTTTCTGAAGTTCCAGTTTTTCCTGCCACGGGTCGATCGAGTCGGGCTGCCCGTGCTGTTCCATCTGAAACGACTCCACGCATCATCCAAGTCGTAATTGCCGCCGTTTCTGCATCTAAAACTCGTTTTGGTTTGTAGTTTGCATCATAGAGAACCTTGCCTTTACGATCGATCACTTTGCGAATTGCATGAGGTTCAACATAATTTCCCTGAGCAGCAAACACGCCATACGCACTGGTCAGTTCTAATGGATTCACTTCATATGCGCCTAACGCTAATGAATAAGTGGGTTCCATCTTCGATCGAATTCCCATGCCCTGCGCTAGTTTGATCACAGGCTCAAATCCGACATCGATCAGCACTTTAACGGCAATCACATTCACTGAATTGGTCAGTGCCGTTTTCATGTTCAACCAGCCAGAATACTTATTGCTGTAGTTCTTCGGCTGATAGCCATCGACGCTAAAACGCTCATCCAAATAGGATTGATAAGGCGACTTGCCGGTTGCAATGGCAGTGGCATAGACAAAGGGCTTAAATGTCGATCCAGGTTGCCGTTGAGCTTGGGTCACTCGGTTGAATTGACTATCTTTGTAGAAGTCATATCCACCGACCATCGATCGAATTTCACCATTGCGCGGATCGATAGCAACGAGTGCGGCTTGCTTGAAGCCTTCAGCATTTCCGTCTACGCCGATCGCCTCTCGAATCGATCGCTCTGCAACTTTTTGCCACTTCGCATTCAGAGTCGTCTCAACGGTCACGCCACCTGCTGCAAGTACGTCTTTCGGTACAAGTTTCTCAAGCTGCTGCTGAACGTAATATGTGAAGTATGGCGACGTACTTTGAAGATTTTTCGGCATACTGGGCTTCACAACCAATTTCTCAGCCTGGGCTGCCTGAGATTCTGCTTCGCTGATGTAACCAGCCACCACCATTTTGTCGAGCACTGTATTTCGCCGCTCTTGAGCTTTTTCTAAGCTCACTAATGGGGAATATAAACTGGGCGCAGGAGGCAATCCCGCGATCATTGCCATCTCGCCTAGCGTTAGCTGATCGAGGCGCTTACTAAAATAGATCCACGCTGCATCTGCTACACCGTAAGCATTAGAGCCAAGATAAACAAAGTTCAGATATTTTTCGAGAATCTGCTTTTTATCGATCGTGCGCTCAAGTTTCT
The DNA here is from genome assembly GCF_026735145.1 of Leptolyngbya sp. GGD. NCBI lineage: Bacteria > Bacillati > Cyanobacteriota > Cyanophyceae > Leptolyngbyales > Leptolyngbyaceae > Leptolyngbya > Leptolyngbya sp. GGD. The sequence continues at coordinate 546,513 of NZ_JAPQKE010000003.1, read as the reverse complement.
GAGCAATCAGGGCTTCGCGAACCTTGCGACCGAGAGAGCGATCGTCTTGATCGAGAAAGACCACTCGTGAAAGTTGCTGAGTGAGCGTACTTCCTCCCTCAACTACATCTCTCGAAGTCAGGTTGCGAAAGACTGCCCGCCCAATTCCCTGAAGATCAAGCCCGTTATGATCGTAAAATCTACGGTCTTCCGAAGCAACAAATGCATCGATCAATCGCTTCGGAATCCGATCAACCGCCACTTGATCGCGCGTTGCGGGACCCAATTGATGTAAAACTGATCCGTCGGAAGCTCGAATGGTCAGTGTTCCGGGACGAGCAAATGTCTTTAATTCAGCCGGGTCAGGTAAGCTTTGATCGACTTGAATCGCAGCATATCGGAATAGTCCAGCTCCGCCCAAAATGACAATCCCGATCGCGACTCGCTTTTGTACCACCGGATTTTTGATCGGTGCAGGTATCTTATGGTCTAGTGCTTCAAGGCGACGAGTGGTAACATCTAAAAACCTTCGCACCCCTGCCATCCGAGGATGCTCCATGAGCTTCGTTACTCCTGCGGATAAAGGGTTGCGGGCGCGTTCTCGTCTAGATTTTGGCTTCACTTGGCGCTTCTTTCCTGTTCCGTCTGTCATAGAGTCCAGCCCTGTTGAAGATTGATCCATCCGAGTCGGTTTTTCTCTACGTTTTGAGCGATGCTGTGCCACGATTGTGCCTCTTATCACAAAGCAGAAGAAAAGATCCGCAGAAACCAGGGAATTCATCTCTGTTAAATTGACGGAAAGCGATTCTTACGTCAACCGTGTTCTTCAAACGGATGATCTCTGCTGCGGGGTCAGAATCATGACCGAATTTGAAGAATTACTGACGTTTAGTCTACAAGACTTTCAGGATTTTGCGATCGCAATCCCTTTGATTCCGGGGTTAGCGATCGCAAATCAAGGCTAAATATTTGCATGTCCTAATGCTAACGCCGTCACCAACATGCCAAACACAAGAAAGGGTTGGGCGCTGGCTTGATATTTAACATCGTTCTTGATCGGGTCTCGCAGGAAGTACATATCTTGAAAGGTGATCTGCGGAATGATTAACAAGATCAGCAGCGTCGCCATCAGATTCTGATGAATGGTCATCAGATAACCTGCAACTCCTGCTTGAAAAACATCAATCATTGCTACACAAATCCAAGCTGCTGTTGTTACTCCAAACATGACCGGAAGTGATTTGAGTCCTAGCGCTTTATCGCCTTCGACGCTCTTGAAATCGTTGACGATCGCAATTCCCAATCCCGAAAAGCTGTAGAACAAGGTCAAGATAATAATGGTCGGATTCAAATCGCCAAATAAAGCATGTCCTGTCCACCAGGGAATCGCAATATAGCTTGCCCCGAGCGCATAACAGCCTAGCCAGCCATTTTGTTTGAGCTTGAGAGGGGGTGCTGAGTAGATATAAGACAAGAATGATCCGGCGATCGCCAGTACTGTAATCGTTGGAAATTCATGCCCTGCCCAACGATCCAAAACATAGGCAAGTCCCACACCGCTGAGGAGCAAGAACCAAATTTGGATTACAACTTGGTTCAGAGGAATCGCACCCGATGGAATCGGACGATACGGTTCGTTGATGGCGTCGATCTCGCGATCGTAGTAGTCGTTCATAATCTGCGTGTAGCCTGTGAGCAGTGGTCCTGCCAGCAGCATACAAGCCGCAGATTTCAGCACATCTTCGAGTGCCCAATGATAGTTTCCAGACGAAGCCGCACCGCAGAGAATTCCCCACATCAGCGGAATCCAGGTAATCGGCTTCATCAATTGCAGCCGAATCTTCCAGATCGAAGATTCTTTCACGTCTGCGCCTTTCATCCCCAGAATCTGGCGAGTTTTGGCAGAGCGCTCGGTTTGAAGTTCAGAAGATTCAGTCATAAGGTTAGGGTCGTGAATTGAATAATCGCGGACGACTAAGACACGCTAAAACGAGATGATTAAATAGCCGTCTTGGAATTTTGCGCCTGTCACAGGTTGCCCGCGTAATGGCGCAGGCAGGTCGATATTGCGCCGCTGATCGCCCGCTTCGATCGTGATTTCTGTCCCATACTGGGTCAGTTTGACTTGCTTTTTATCAAATCCCGGCAAGAATAAGCTTACTTTTCTTTCGGCGACATTCACCGCGATCGGTCTCGGGGCTTCAGAAGTGTGATCGAGTTCTGGCAATGCATCGATCAGGGACTGCCAGTCATTCACGGGCTGAACCGGAATCGCTGAAATTGGCAAAGGCTGAAATGCTTCGCTGACCGCAGAAGCATCGCTGGAACGATTACACAAAACGCCTGCAACGGTTAAGCCAATTTGCTGAGCGCTGCCCCAGAGATATTTTGCACTCGCGATCGCTGCTTCATCTTCAGTCGTCACTAAGAAAGCCGCCATGCGTTTCGGATCATTCACCGCTTGCTTCCCTTGATCTAACAGATCATTGGCTTGACGAGTCGGCTGGGCAAAGTTATCCCCGACGAAATTGTTGTTCGTGAAAATTGCAGCAGCGATCGGTTGAATCAACATCGAAACCGTTTTCCCTAAATCTGAATCGATAAAGACCTGACGGAATCGACGAATATACCAACTCAAGGTCTCAGGCGTTCCCAACAATCGCAGCGTATCTTGATTGCCTGCGCCATCGTAGATGATTACGTCATAGCGGCTATCAAACTCTCGCAGGGCATTCAAAGCGAGCAACTGATCCAAGCCTGGAAAAATCGCCAATTCCTGACCAAACACATTTTTTAGGATCGGTGACTGAAGATATTGCGCCTCCAACTTTTTCACTTCTTCCCAACTGCGTTCGAGCAGCGTTGTTGTCTGAAGTTGAACGGCGCTGAAGTTGGCAGAAATTTCTTGTGGATCAACGCCAACCGTTGTTCCGAGTGCTAAACCAAAAGCCGGAGTCGGATCTTGTCCGACCAGTAAAACGCGCTTTCCTTGAGCAGCAAACTTTTTGGCAGCCGCGATCGCGCAAGTTGTCCGTCCGGTTCCGCCTTTACCTAAAAACGTCAATATAAAAGCCATATCCAAATCCGCAAAAAGGGGCGATTCATGAGAAGAGGGGTCAGGGAAAAAGGCAAACTGCTTGATTCCCTAACCCCTATGGTATCGACTGGTCGAATTCTTAGCTCGATTAGCCGATCGTTTCCAACTCATCCTCAAAAAACCAGGTTGAGTATTTATCCTCAAACTGGACGAGTAAACCAATGCCTTTGCCATCAACCACTTTGTATTGGCTGATAACGCCAGTTGCTCCGAGCTTTTTAACCACATCTTGGGGGACACGATCGCGCAGTCGCCGAACGCGCACTTTTTGACCAATTTCCATTGCCACTTCTGATACTTGACCATCCAAAAGTTTACCAGGATGTTGCGTCTTATTAAGCTGCTGACAAGACAGAATCAAATGTCGAGGGGTATTACCCCTCATGGGTCTGACCCAGATTATTTTGTCAAGTGGGAGAACACGATGAATTGAGAAGAGTTAATTTTCTAGGATTGTTGGGACTCCTGAACGCATTTGCATGAATTTTAGGGCAATCTACAAGAGTGAAGACGAGTCGCGGAACTGAACAAGCGCTTGTAAAGTTTGAATTCTCAATTTTGGATCAGCATGAGGCATCACCATGTCGGTTAACGTGAAGACGATTCTGAAATCTCCTTTGGCAGTTGGAGCTTGTATTACCGCAGTCATGACCGTGTCTGGAACTCTGTATGCGGTAGCGAAACCCAAGGCGACGATTAACAGTACAGAATCGGCGAATGTCATTCAAACGGTCGCGCAGGATTGTCAAACGATCGTCTTTGACGATAAGCCGCCATTGAATGTGAGATCGGCTCCAATCGAGAAGGTCGGAAATATTGTGGGGTCGCTACAGAATGGTATTGTTGTTACCGTGATTGGGCGCAGAGATGGCTGGTTACAAATTAGCCAACCTGTTGTGGGCTGGATTTATGAGAATTTAACTCGGAAAACCTGTGAAAGTGATGGTCCTGTTGCAACGCTCAATCGGAAACGAGCGAATGATCCAGCTTTAGCGAGTTTGCCGAATGATCCAGGCAGCCGCCTCTACCGTGAATCACTTTCGCATTTCCAAGCTGGAAATTTAGATGGCGCGATCGCACTTGCAAAAGCTGTGCCAGCCAACAGCGCCGCCTATCCCCAAGCTCAATCGGCTCTCAAGACGATGCCCAAATCCTGGGATAAAGCTGTGACTCAATATTCAACGGCGCTAGCAGCAGAAGAACAGAACCGTTGGAGCGATATTCTCAAGATCGCGACGAATTATCCCGATATTCGCTACTGGAGAGAGAAACTCACGCCGATTGTAAAACGGGCGATCCAGATGCAACACGATTTTTCCGGGTCAGATAGAGATGTTCAGTAAGGTGGCACATTGAGCTTTGTACAATGCTCAAGACTTTCAGTAGGTCTTTGCACAGTCAAGGTCAGTGCGGGTTTACCATAGCCGAAACTCAACCTGACGCGAAAGTTGAATTGAAACCTCTAGGCTTTTGCAAGTCTGGAGGTTTTTTGTAATTCACTAAACCATTCCGTGATTGAATTTGCAAGTATTGAAGTAATTTCTTGATCCTAAGCTTCTCTACGACATATGCCTTTTAGATCCTCAGCATTGATTTGGTTCCGCTCAAGCACTTGTGCAACCTTGTTAGCGATGATGGCAGCTTGTTCTTCTGCGCCTCAATCTTCTGCCCCAAGTGCAAGCTCTCCGACTGCAGCGCCTCAATCTCCTGCAAAACCGACTGAATCTCCCACGGCTGCACCTCAATCGATCCCTCAACTGTCGCCCGAATCCCCAAAATCGGATGCTGCTTCTGACGCTAAGCCCTCTGGATCAAAAGCGACTCGAACCGTCGAAAAATGTGTGATTCGTATGGCGAAAGTCAACGATCCGGAGTCACCTCTGAATGTACGATCGAGTCCCAATGCTTCCTCACAGATTTTGGGACAGTTGCCAAATGGAACGTTTGTCGATGTTGAGAATGAACAAGACGGCTGGTTCAAAATCACGGGTGAGAAGCCAGGTTGGATTGCGAAATCTAGAACAGAAAATCACTGTGGTGAAAAAGTTGAGCGGATCGAATTTGCTGGAGGACAAGACAACATTGAAATTAGAGATCGCTTCATTGGAACTGGCAGTCACACCTATTCCTTCAATTTGAGCAAAGGTCAGACATTGACGGTGACGCGCGATCGCCAAGTTTTTCCCAGAATTGTTGCGCCGGATGGGAAAGATTTGGTTGAGTACAGAGAAGACCGAAAATCTTGGACGGGTGAGGTTGCTGCGACCGGAGATTACGCAGTTATTTTTGAATCGAACTTCAAAGGATATGAATATGGAGTGTCTGTCGAGGCACGTTAGGGGAATGGGAAGTCAGCATAACCATTGCTACTTTCCCCATTCCCACATTCCCCGATTAAATCCCTAACCGTTGATAAACCTGATCGAGATTTTTCAGATGCACCTGTGGATCAAAACACTCATCCAATTCTGTAGTCGATAGCGTTTTGGTCACGCGATCGTCTTCACTCAGCAATTGACGGAAATTCCCATCTTCCCGATTCCAGGCTTGGTGGGCGCAAGATTGCACGATCGCATAAGCATCCTCTCGACTCAATCCCTTCTGCACCAATGCCAGCATCACCCGCTGACTAAACACTACCCCGCCGTAAACGTTCATGTTGCGAGCCATATTCTCTGGATAAACCAGCAGGTGTTTAATCAAGTCTGTCGTCTCAACCAACATAAAATGCGTCAAAATGCACGCATCGGGTAACGCAACTCGCTCAACGGAGCTGTGAGAAATATCGCGTTCATGCCATAACGCAACATTCTCTAATGCAGCGGTTGCATAGCCTCGGAGTAATCTTGCCATTCCGGTCAAACGCTCCGATCGAATCGGATTTCGCTTATGGGGCATTGCAGAAGATCCTTTCTGACCCTTTGAGAAAAATTCCTCAACTTCCAAAACATCCGTTTTCTGCAAATTGCGAATCTCAACTGCAAACCGCTCGATCGAAGCTCCTAACAAAGCGAGGCAATTCATATAATCGGCATGGCGATCGCGAGAAATTACCTGGGTTGAAGCGGCATCCGGTTCAAGTCCTAAATTCTGACAAGTCAGCGCCTCAATGCGCGGATCAATATTGGCGTAAGTTCCTACTGCGCCAGAGATTTGACCGACTGCGATCGATTTTCTGAGTTGGCATAAGCGATCGCGATGACGCAACATTTCAGCGAGCCAGCCTGCCAGTTTGAATCCAAATGTGATCGGCTCGGCGTGAATTCCATGCGATCGACCAATCATCACCGTATTGCGATGCTGTTGGGCCTGATATCGGATGGCTTGAATCAACGCTTCTACATGCGTCATGATCACATCTAAACTGGCGACCATTTGCAAGGCTAAAGCGGTATCCAGCACATCCGAACTGGTCATGCCTAAATGAATATAGCGACCCGCATCGCCTACATATTCATTCACATTCGTCAAAAACGCGATCACATCATGACGAACCTGCGCTTCGATTTCTAAAATCCGCGCCACATCAAATTTCGCTTTCGCTTTAATCTCTTCAACCGCTTCAGCCGGAATATAACCTAGCTCGGCTTGCGCCTCACACACTGCTATTTCAACTTGGAGCCAGGTTTTAAATTTGTAGTGATCTGTCCACAAATCGCCCATCTCAGGCAGGGTGTAACGCTCAATCAAGGTAGGGGTGCCGAATTCAACCGTCACATTGTAGCGCCTCAAGTTCCCGATTCAAAGAGGGCAACAAAAAGGGTGACAAACCGCCACCCGAAACGCAAGGAATAATGATGAAAGTATTGATCGAGATGCACTGGACTTAACTTATCATTCTCCGGCTTTCCACGATCGTAAACCCTGTAACACCGCCTCTGTGTTTGCCGTCCATCCCACAATGCCCCCTTGTGCCCGCACCATCTCTAACGTCGCTTGTTTAAATTGTGGAAAGTAACTCTCAGTGGCATCTTCGACGAGTAAGCACTCATATCCTCGATCGTTTGCCTCTCGCATCGTGGTCTGCACACAAACTTCGGTTGTTACGCCTGCAATCAAAAGATGGGTAACATTGCGATTGATCAACTGCATCTCCAGATCAGTGTTGTAAAACGCTCCTTTTCCGGGTTTGGGAATCAAAACTTCCCCCGGTAAGGGAGCGAGTTCAGGAATGATTGCGTTTCCAGGTTCACCCAGAATCAGAATCCGCCCCAACTTGCCCTGATCGCCAATGGTCAGGTTTCCTTTTCCCCGCTTGAGCTTCGATTGCGGACAGTCAGACAGATCCGGCAGATGTCCTTCTTGAGTATGAAAGATCGGCAGGTGCAGCGATCGACATCCTTCGAGCAGTTGTTTCACGGTGGGTACGATCGCTTGAGCGAGTTTCACATCATTGCCAAGGGCTTCACCAAATCCGCCTAACTCCAGGAAATCGCGCTGCATATCGATCACGATTAACGCGACTTGGGAATCACTCGGAAGTTCGTATTCGTAAGGCTGTGCGGCGATCGAAGGCATAAGGTTTAGAAGGGAATTTGGCTATTTTTACTGGGAAGGGCTTTCAAGTAATGCAGAAACTCGATCAGTTCATCCTCATCAAGCTCCGCACGGGTTTTCTTGCCGTATGTATCTTGCAAGTAAGTGCTGCCCTGTTTTTTCGTCCAGCCGATGCGCTCGATCTCAGTTCCAATCTGAGCGATCGCATCGGATAAGTCGATGGGTTCGGGTGCTGGAAAATCATCTTCCTCAAAATCGGGTGCAAAATCTGCTACAGGCGGCACAGGTTCGCGAGTAAATTCAAGAGGTTCAGATTTGATCTCGGGAAGATCGAAGTCTGGCACGGAAAATTCAAGCGCAGGGGCGATCGGATCTTCTTTCTTTTTGCGCGCGGGCTTTTTCGGTGCAACCCCTTCAGGAACCAACTCTTCAACGGGCGGCAACGGAATTTCTGCCATGGGGTCTAAGCTGGGTTCCACTTCTTTTGGCGCTTCCACCATTGGTCTAGATGGCACATCAAATGTCGCGGCACCGCCAGTTGGTGAAATTCCCAACACTTCCATCGCTCTGACTCTGGCTCGATCTTCTGCGACTTCAATCTTCTCGGCGGCAGCCATTCCGGTTGCCATGATCGCCGTTCCGACTTGCACGATCGCGCGAACGACAAATTGCCCATCCTGCACCTGCACCAGTTCTGAAATCAGCGCTCCTTGCGGAAATCGGCTCCGCAACTGAGCAAATAAACTATGTCCTTGGGAGTGAGATGCCAAATTGAGAGAATCTTCAGAGGAAGAGAACATAACAGGAGTGAGGTTCGCAATCATATCTATTGTAGGAAGAAGGGCAAACTGCCGCGACCATGAAAGTTTATAGGTTACAGGATCTCTCTCCAGATCGATCACTCTACAATAGAAAAAGAGTCAAAACGTTTTGTGTAATACCTGTCAAGATAAATTTCTCTTGTTATATTGAGGCGGCTGAAATTAACCGCTGTTCCTGATGTTCATTCGATACTCGGTTGTGTGTCCAAAATTTATCCCTCTAATTGATGCTGTATAGAAATGTGCCAGAAGGTCAGGAACCGATCCGTGTTCACTTCGAGCGTCAGATTAAACGCATTCAGCGTGATGTTTTGAGAATGGGCGCGTTAGTTGAACGCTCCTGCTGTCTAGCAAGAGAAGCTCTGTTCGATCGCAATCTTGAAGCGGCTGAGCAAATTAATAAACAAGATAAAAAAATCGATCGTCTCTATAAACAAATCGAACTCGATTGTGTGAATTTAATTGCGCTCCAGTCTCCGGTCGCGCAGGATTTGCGGCTGTTAAGTGCTCTGATGCAGTTAGTCCGAGATCTAGAACGAATTGGAGATTATGCCAAAAACTTAGGGGATGTCGCAGTGCAACTATTTCCCTATGCAGAATCACCTTACATGGGTCAGATTTTGCAAATGTTCGATCGCTGTCGTGCGATGTTAGCGTTGAGTCTAGAATCGTTGTCTGATCTGAATGCAGAATCCGGAATGGATGTGCGCCAGCGAGATGATGCGGTCGATTCTGACTATGAAACGCTTTACAACCTACTGGCGCGTCAGCAAGACGTAAAAGGCATTATCGAGCCAATTGTGCTGCAAATCCTGGTGATCCGCCATCTAGAACGAATGGCAGATCACGCTGCAAATATTGGCAAACGGGTGGCTTATATCGTGACTGGCAAACGGTGAGGATGGATTAGGTTTGAAAGAGAAACGAAATCTTATCGCCTTTGCCGAGTGAAATGCGATCGCCCGGTCTTAATCGATGCCGATTGCCCATCGGTAGGGGCGAATTATTAATATAAGTTCCGTTAGAACTGCCGACATCTTCAATGTAGTAGGTTTCACCTTCGACGCGAATGTCGGCATGAATCCGTGAAACGATCTCTGAGTTTGGAAACCCCGAAACATCAATGTCGGGTGGAATTTGATCGTTGGGTTTTCCGATATGCACCACAGTTAGACCTGGCGGGATTTCCACCACCGTGCTGGTTTGTAGATTTAACAAACGGGCGAAGGATTGCTGAAGCTGAGTTGCCAAGACTGGAGGCTGAATGGCGGCAGCTTCAGGGATTCTTTCAGCTTGGGTCGGTAGAAGAATCGGATCGGGCTGAACCAAAGGTTCAGGCACGATCGGTTCAGGCGATTCTAAGGGATCAGGCAGCGAAGATTCAGGAGTCGATAACATAGGAGCGCTCACAGATTTCAGGTGATAGCCGCACTGTCCACAGAAACTGGCATCCGCTTGCACGGTCGTGCCACAGCTTGGACAGGCGATCGAGACGGGCAAAGGCGTGTAACACGCTTCACATTGCACTGCACCGTCAGGATTAGCATGATTGCAATTGGGACAGACAATCATTTCGACAGGTTCCGATCAAAGGTGAATTTAATGATAGCTGCTAAAAATTTCAGCCGCGTTCGTAACTTGCAGTAGATACAAGTTTAAATCGGTTGATTACGGGATTTTAGAACGGAGAGAGAGGGATTCGAACCCTCGGTACGGTTCAAGACCGTACAACAGATTAGCAATCTGCCGCTTTCGACCACTCAGCCATCTCTCCAGAGTTGTCGAGTCACATCATAACAGCTTTTTGTGACTCGATCACAGTTTTTTGTGCAGATTTGAGAAATTAGTGAATTGCAAGACTGAATCCAGCCAGGACAGCCGCGATCGTATAAAACCAACCGACAACCTGTGTTTCTGTCCAGCCCGTCAATTCCAAATGGTTATGGAATGGAGACATCCTGAACAAACGCTTGCCGATGCCATTTGCATCTTTTGTGGCTTTGTAATATGTCACTTGAGCAATGACAGAGAGAGTTTCTAAGAAGAACAAGCCGCTCAGAATCAACAACGCGAACAGCGAATTCGTTAGTAATCCAACTGCCGCTAATGCGCCACCTAACGCCAGCGATCCAGTGTCTCCCATGAAGACTTTTGCCGGATTGCGATTGTGAACCAGGAAGCCGAGGCAACCTCCACTTAGGGACGCACAGAAGATACCTAAATCAGCATGCTCAGGTGCGATCAAAGCACCCAATCCCAACAGCGCGATCGCGACTGTTCCACCTGCCAATCCATCCATTCCATCAGTCAGATTCGTCGCATTGCTTTCTGCAACTAAAACGAAACAAGCCAACGCCCAAAAGAGCGATCCCAACGGCAGCACTAGACCCAACGGCAATGCGATCGAAGTGACGCTCGGATTTGTCAGGGCTAACCAGAGACAAAACGCAACTGCAAAGAAGATTTGCAGTCCCATTTTCATCCGCGGAGAAATGCCTTTGTTGGACTTGCGGCGAATGATTTGCCAATCGTCGAGAAAGCCGATCGCAGCGTACGCCATGGTCAATGCTGAAACGGCAATTACATTGCCCGAAAAATTAGACAAAATTAAACCCAGTGCAACCGCGATGGGAACAAAGAAGGCTCCTCCCATCGTCGGGGTTCCTGCCTTCTTCAAATGCGATTGTGGGCCATCTTCGCGAATAATCTGTCCAGCTTTCAGTGCCTTGAGGAAAGGCACAGCCCAAAAGCCGATCCCTGCCGTTGCCAGTCCACTCATCCACATGGGGAACGTCAGTGATGTATTCTGGCTCCAAACTCGTCCACTAAAATGATCCAGCGAGATTGCTGCGATCGTCATGCCAATCGTGAGTAGAAGGAACAGCTTCGTACCCGAAAAATTCAATGTCCTTCCTGTAAAAAGTTTTGCGTCCACAGGCTTCTCAATTCACTCCGCACATTTCACCACTTAATTATCAAATCAGGCACAAGATTCAGAAGAATCTCGCGCCTCATCGTCTAATCTTCTAAATCTAAATCATCATCGTCATCGTCTGTGTCAAAGGCACTGCTGCCTTCGCCATCCATCAGTTCATTGATCTCTTCTTCATCGTCTAGATAGTCGAAATCTGCATTGTCGCGTGCCAGAAGTCGTCCTGTGCTTTCTAACCAGTCGAGGATCGATGATTCCTGCTGCATCGGGATCACAGCGGCACGTTGGGTTCGAGGTTCTTGACGTAGAGAGGGGTTGTAAATCATTGAGCGGTTGTAACTCCAACAGTAGAGAGCTTCTACTTTATCTTAGATCGACCGAAACACCCAGAGTGTAACACTTACGGGTATAGCTGGCACATTGAATTTGCTTTTGCTTTCGCAAATTAGCAATATACGGTTTAGATTCAATGCATTTTCTACGTTTTTCTGAAATTGTCAAGCAAATAATTTCGGATTTTCGGATTTTTTGGATCAAGACTGAATTTAAGAAACTTTTTGAATCTGAAGCAGAGCCGTGGAGAGCGATTACGATTAATTCTGTTTACGCTAGGAGCGCATCATGATCGGGAAAGCTGCTTTACTCGAAGCGATCGCGGGAACGAATCGCGGCATTCTCGCCTCAGAGTCCGAAAAACAGGCAATTTTAGCGGCGATCGCTCAACTCGAAGATCGCAATCCTACCCCTCGCCCACTTGAAGCAATTCACTTACTTGATGGTAATTGGCGGTTAATTTACACGACCAGTCGCGGCATTTTGGGGATTGATCAATTTCCGTTGCTCAAATTGGGACAGGTTTATCAGTGTATTCACGCTCCCGAAGCGAAACTCTATAATATTGCGGAAGTTTCGGGCGTGCCGTTTTTAGAAGGAATCGTGGCTGTGGTTGCTCGCTTTCGTCGGATGACGGATCGCCGAGTCGATGTGAAATTTGAGCGATCGTTCATTGGTCTGCAACGCTTAATCGATTACCAATCTCCCAGTTACTTTATTCAACAGCTAGAATCCGAGAAGAAGTTTGCCGCGATCGATTTTCAGATCAAAGACCGGGATCAACAAGGATGGCTGGATGTGACCTATCTCGATGAGGATTTGCGGATCGGACGCGGCAATGAAGGCAGTGTGTTTGTTTTAACGAAGAACTAATGCGAATCTCTCAAGGACATTTGAATTTACTTGAATTGTGTCCGCGCAAATTTCAGCACACTTATATAGAGCAGTTGGGATCAGCAAATTCACCCGAGCAACAGGAGCGACTTGCAGCGGGAAGTCGATTTCATGCGCTGATGCAACAGTGGGAAATGGATTTACCGATCGAGCCTTTTCTGCAAGAAGATCCGCAACTTCGTCAATGGTTTCACGCTTTTACGGGTGCTGCTCCAACAATTCTTCAGATTGAGCGTCCTAGCTTTCGGGAGAGTGAGCATCTTCGGACGCTCGAATTCAATGGGCATTTATTGACTGTGGTCTATGATTTGCTACTTTTAACAGATTCAGCAGCGCAAATTTTAGATTGGAAGACTTATCCAAAACCAGCGCGAAAGGACTTATCACAAAACTGGCAGTCTCGCCTGTATCCATTCGTTTTAGCGGAGACGAGTGAATACGCACCAGAGCAGATTTCGATGACGTATTGGTTTTTCCAAGCGCAGGGAGCCGCTGAATCTCCTCAGAGCTTGAGATTCGCTTACAGTACGCAACAGCATAAGGAAACGCGGCAAAGCTTGCAGCAATTGTTAGCCCAGTTGGATGAATGGCTCGATCGCTATGAGACCAAAAATCAGCCTTTCCCGCAAATTCCACAAACCGAAGAATGTAGCGGATGTAGTTTTGCGGTGCGATGTCAGCGATCGACAGAAGCAGTCAATGCGGAAGTGTTCTTAAACTTGGCAGAGATCCAAGAGATTCCTTTATGAAAGAAGCTGAAATTTAGGATTCCGAAATATCTCTAAAACACCACTGAATGCGTCAGAACCGCAATCATTAACTTAAGTGAGATGTTTCTATTCTGGGAGTGACAGAGACTCAGAATAGAGGTGTATTCCCTTGATAAAAACTCGCCATGAATCTCCATATCCCACTGCAATCAGAAACGCTGAGTCACTTTGCTTATCGTGCGATCGAGAAACATTTCCGTAAAGCGATGAAGCACGAAGAAGAAGTTTTAGCGGATCAAGATCCAGAGGCACTGCATCAAATGCGAGTCGGACTGCGGCGACTGAGAACCGCAATTCAGGTTTTTGGATTTGTAGCAGATCTGCCAAAAGCCGCGAGTGAAGCAAAAATCCGTAAGTTTGCTCAAATTTTAGGTGCAGTGCGAGATGCAGATGTGTTGCAGCTTGAATTGAAGTCGCCCACTTTGCCGGAATCAGAGCAGAAAGAATTAAAACGGGCGTTGAAGAAACTCCAGAAGCAGCGATCGCGAGATTTCAAAAAACTGCAAAAGGCGTTGAAATCGCATGAATACAAGGCATTTCGGAAAGAAATGGAGAATTGGTTAGCGTTGCCACATTATCGGGTGATTGGGCAACTCCCAATTCAATCCGTTTTACCCGATGTCTTGATGCCTCTGATTCATGGCGTTCTGCTGCATCCCGCTTGGCTGATTGGACGAGAAGAATCTGGCAGATTTGCCCCAATTACAGCCGAATCGATTCGAGAACAATTGCAGCAGAACGCATCGCTCCACGATTTACGGAAGCAAATGAAACGGGTGCGCTATCAAACTGAGCTATTCACCGAGTTCTACGGAGAGGCTTACAAGGCTCAAGTTGAAAATTTCAAAGCGATTCAAGAGAGTTTGGGAGAGATTCAAGATAGCGTTGTGATGCAGGAGTTCTTAGAGAGCAGCTTGAAGCAAGCGATCGAGAAAACTTGTCCGATTTTTGCCGATCGCCTGCAAGAGAAAATCATCAACGCTTGGCAGCAATGGCGATCGCAACAAGAAAAATATCTCGACCCTTCATTCCGAATGCAGCTTCGGCGGACTGTACTAGAACCGACCTAAGTGAATCGCTTCTTCTCACCCTGGTAGCGAATCCCTTCAGCCAGTAGAGCGAGTCCACCTGAAATCACCAGCAAAACGACGCTCAATGCATTCATATCCGGTCTTACGCTGGTTCGGATTCGGCTGAAGATCTCCATCGGCAAAGTTGTAATCCCTCCACCTGCTGTAAAGCTTGCGATGAGAAAATCATCCATGCTCAACACGAAAGCTAGGAGACAGCCCGAGACGATCGCGGGCATTAACTGCGGCAGCAATACCATCACCAATGACTGCATCGGAGTTGCACCCAAATCTAACGCTGCTTCCTCCAGATGCGGGTCAAGATTGACAAGTCGTGTTGAAACGACTAATGCGATGTAAGCCAGGCAGAAAACGACATGGGCAGCCACGATTGTCCAAAGGCTCAGGGGTACTGCAATGACTGCTAAAAATACAAGGGTTGCAACTGCGATCGCGATATCAGGAATAATCAACGGCAAATAAGCTGCACCTTGAAATAACTTTTTGCCAAAGAACTGATATTTTGCAAGCCCGATCGCCAGTAAGGTTCCAATGACAGCTGCGATCGCAGTTGCCAAACTTGCAACTAACAAACTATCTCGAAGCGCTGAAAGAATTCGACTATCTTGGAAAAATTTGATGTACCAAGATAATGTAAATCCAGTCCACTGAGCACTGTTTGGAGCTTGATTAAAGCTGTAGAACGCGAGCACTGATAGCGGTAAATACATAAAGCCAAACATCAGCAAGGTAAACCCTGCTGAGATGCGATTTCTAAATTGACTTTGCATTCTGATCTCCGTATTTAATGAGCAGTGCGATCGCAATACTGACGATTAAAATCAGCATCATGCTCAAAGCTGAGCCATATCCCCAATTCTGCGTTGCACCTAGGAATTGGTCATAAACGACACGCGCCGCAGTTCGGCTCGATGTTCCGCCTAATAGCTCTGGATTGATAAAGTCTCCTAGCGCCGTGATGAATACCAGCAAACCTCCAGCAATAATGCCCGGAAAGCATTGGGGGACAGTCACTTTCCAGAACGCTTGTTGAGGGGTTGCGCCTAAGTCTGCGGCGGCTTCTAACAATCGTCGATCGAGCTTTTCTAACGAGGCATAGAGAATCAGAACCATGTAAGGCAATAAACCATAGGTCATGCCGATCAGGACTGCGATCGGTTGATTTAATAAATCTAAAGTCGGTAAACCGAGACTCATCAAAAAGCTATTGAGTACGCCAGTTCGACGCAGAATGCTAATCCAGGCATACGATCGCAACAGCGAAGATGTCCAAAGTGGCAATGTAAAGCCCATTAAGATGAGATTTTGCCAGCGTTTGGGAGAAGTGAGAGCAATCCAATAGGCGACGGGAAAGCCGAGGACAAGACAAGCGATCGTTGTGCCGGATGCGAAGAGGAACGATCGCCAAAGAGCAGGGAAACTCTCAGGCTGAAAAATCCGCAAGTAATTCTCCAATCCTGATGGATTCACGACATCGCCCGGTTTGATGTTGGGAACAAGGCTCAATTGGAAAATAATCAGGGTCGGAACAATCAACAGCAACAATAGCCAAAGTCCCGCAGGCGAGAGCATCAAGACTGGCTGCAACCAGCGAGGAGAGCTAGAGGTAGAGGATTCAGAAATCGAGGGCGCTTTCATAGTTTAATATCCTCAGCTACTCGTGAGTTTCGTCCAATATCGTTCGTAGGCTTCTAGCGTTTCCCGCTCTACGGGTGCGATCGATTCGGATCTATTCAACAACTCCATCGCGGGGAACAAGCTAGAATTTGACCGAATCGCTTCAGGGAGTTGAGCAATGCCAGCTTGATTGGTCGTTGCAAAGGATAACCGTTCTGTCATTTTGGCGGCGACTTCAGGCTGAAGCATAAACTCCAACCAAGCGTAAGCTCCATCAGGGTTGGGAGCCGTTTTGGGAATCACCATCGTATCTGTCCAGAGAGAAGTGCCACTGCTCGGGATGACATATTTCAACTTTGGATTGTCTTTCATTGCCAGTGCCGCATCTGAGGAGTAAGCCATCGCGATCGACAAATCTCCAGCAATTAATTGATCCCGCCAGGCATCGGTTGTGAAAGTCGCGATCGCAGGTTTCAATTCTTGTAGCCGATCGTATGCTTTTTTCAATTCGGCTGGGTTGGTGGAATTGTAGGAGAATCCAAGCGATCGTAACGTTGCTCCTAACACTTCCCGCACATCATTCATCAAGGTCATGCGTCGCATCAACTTCTCTTTGTTCTCCCACAGATAGTTCCAATCTTTGGGTGCATCCTTGATTTTTTCACTGTTATAGATCAATCCGGTCGTTCCCCAACTCATCGGCACACTGTAACGATTGCCGGGGTCATGTAGTGAGGTTTGAAAACGCGGAATCAGATGACGGAGGCTTTCTAACCGTAAGTGATCAAGCTGGCTCAAATAGCCGAGCTTACTCATCTGAGTCACTTTATAGTCCGATGGATAAATGACGCTATAGATTTTTGCTTTTCCGGCTTGGAAAGCTGCCAACATCGTCTCGTTAGAATCAAACACATCAAACTTAACTTTGATCCCTGTCTTGGCTTGAAATGCATCGACGAGTTCTTGATCAATGTAATTCGACCAAGTGTAGATATTGAGTTCATCGGAAGACTGCACGATCGCCTGATCAGTCTGAACTTTTGCTAATGTCCAACCACAACTTGACAGCGCAAACCCTGAAACTCCTGCGGCTGCAGTTTTGATGAATCGGCGACGAGAGGCACAATAGGACATAACTGCCTCCTTACAACTCAGATAACGCTAAACTGTCGGCTGCATCCCAAGACACATAGAGTGGAGCGTCTGCGTTTGGAAGTTTAGGTGATTTTGGCTGACGCACAATCACACGATCGCCAGAGTTCAGGGCTATCACGCAATAGACATGAGTTCCCAGATACATCACATCTTGCAATCTGCCTTCAAAGCAGTTTGCTGCTGCTTGAGGAGCTAGACTAATCTGGATTTTCTCAGGACGTACGCTCACCGTGACCCAGCCAGAAGTCAGGGATTTCGAGGCAGTATCCTGCTGGACGGTCATTTTGATACCCGTCTCGGTTCTAATCCAAAGCGTCTCAGGATGTGCGCCTTCAATCTTGCCGCGAAATAGATTCGTATCCCCAATGAAATCTGCAACAAATGAAGTGCGTGGACGATCGTAAATTTGCTCAGGCGTTCCCACTTGCTCAACTTTCCCCAAGTTCATCACGGCAATGCGATCGGATAATGACAACGCTTCTTCCTGATCATGCGTCACCATCACAAAGGTCATGCCTAATTCTCGATGTAACGTTGCGAGTTCAACCTGCATCTCTTTGCGTAACTTCAAATCTAATGCGCCTAGCGGTTCATCGAGCAGCAGAACGGCGGGGCGATTGACTAAAGCACGGGCAACGGCGACTCGTTGTTGTTGTCCACCGGAGAGCTGCGCTGGAAATCGATTGGCAAGCGCTTCGAGCTTGACTAATTTCAACGCATCTCGAACTCGATCTTGAACTTCTGATCGCGAACATTTCTGAATTTTCAGCCCAAATGCAATATTTTCTGCGACGGTCATATGACCGAACAGGGCGTAGCTCTGAAAGACTGTATTGGCAGGACGTTTGTACGGTGGGACATTCGACATCGAGCGATCGCGGATCAAAATCTCGCCCGAGGTCGGATGCTCAAATCCCGCAATCATCCGCAGCGTCGTCGTTTTACCACAACCAGACGGCCCTAAGATACTAAAAAACTCGCCGCGCCGAATGCCCAAATCAATACTGCGAACCGCAGGTTCACCGTGATAAACTTTGGTGACGTTTCGCAACTCGACATCTAAGCTGACATCAATGCTGCGAGAGGGTGGAGTTTGGGTTGCCATGTGAGACATAAAATATGCTGCCCTGCGATCGTGGGTCACTGACGGCGCGATTGTCCGTCATTTCCGCAACAAACCCATAGTATCCAGAAACTTTGAATTCGGAGCAGTCCGTGAATTCATGCCTTCAATCATGAAGTCTTTATTTCCAGTGGGGTCGTATTGCTAAAGTTCCCTGCCCCGATCTCAAATTCCTAAGTGATTTCCCGGAGTTCACCGCAATTTAACTCTCCCAGTCATTGGGTAGATCATTCGCTTCTCAACTCGTCAGGAATGCCAACGGGAGAAAGTCCCCCAATGGCTCTCAAACCTTGACATCGCAGTAATTCCACAAAACTCAACATGCGCCCTTCATTTTGGGCGACAGCTTCGATCGCACTCAACAAAGCCCGTGCCGCTTCAGTTTCTGTATAGCCTCGTCGTTGAGCAATTTTCAGCGCTTGTTCATCCGCTTCGAGTTCCATCCGTGAGCTGCGGTTATTCCGCCAAATTTGAAAGAGTGCGATCGCGCTTAATCCACTTGCCGCTGCAACTCCCACAAAATCCTGCTGAGCAAGTTCAACCCCCAATCCGATCGCGCCTAATGCGGTCAGTCCTAACATTGGGGTCGGTTGAAACCATTTAATATTGCTACTCCAACTGACCGTTCGCAAGATCAGGAGATCACGCTGAGATCGCGACAACCGACTCCAAAGGTCGAAATTAATATAAACCGGGCGATCCCTGCCCCAGGGTAACGGTGCAGGAGTATCAATGAACGATCGCTGATCTGGCTTACTGACCAACTTGACAAACATCCGACCCGATGCGGGCATCACGTCTAACAATCGTCTAATCTCAAGCTCAGGATTCATAACGGCAGGCAATACGCGACACGCCTCAAAGTATAAGCGAATCAGCGTATTGCCTGTAAGTTTCTAATGCATCAAATACAGCAGATCAGGCGAAACCCAGTTAATCAAAATAAATAAAGTCAAAAAGAAGCTAACAGTTGCAATCCCTAGAATTGAGGAAAGCGAGAGAAATCTGAGAAAACCAGAAGACATAAGCGGCTCCAATATATTAAGGACGCTTACACCTTAAAAAAATTGCGACTACGAATCATCAACCCAATGAAGACCCCTCACTCTACTAATGGATAGATTTCAACAAAAATGCGCGATCACAGAAGTCGATCGCGCATTCAAAAAAGTTCCAAATCCGCTTATCTCGGATGAGACAGCAAATCAGGGAAGAACCGATTAAATTCAATCAAAAGACCTGCAGTAAAAGTCAACCACAGTGCAGTCGCTACAGGAGCCGATGAAAGATATCTCAGAAGACCAGACATGGATGAACCTCCAAAACGTGAAGAAAATTAGCGTGCTCGGTTTTGTGAAGCCGCAGGTGCTTGCTTATTCGCTTGAGCCAATAGGACAGAATCTGCTCCAACTGGAACATTTCCGTCACGCTCGGTCAATTCGCCGCTCAGCAACTCTTTCACTGCCAATAAAGGCCATAAAGCAGCCCCCAACATGCAGGAGATTGCCAAAGGCACATTGATAATGATTTCGTTTTCTTCAGGCTTACCTGTCTTCTTAACGGCTTGGAGATAAGAGCGACCTGCCCAACCGATCCAGCCCGTAATCAGCAAGAACAGAATGCCAGGAATGGTGAATTCGCCAGCATGTGCCAGGTTGCCATCCGCGATCAAGTGAGGTAGACCATCATCCTTGCCGCATAGCAAATCGGAATACTGCTCAAAACGACGCTGCGCGCTGGCGCTAGTCGAATCTTTCATTCGTTGAACGAACACAGGATTGTCGCCACACCGAGTCAAATTGTAGGCGTGAGCAGGCTGAGGGTTGGCAAAGCCCAATCCTAGGAAAAGAACGAGAACTAGAGCAAACAATCGTTGCATGGAATTGTTTCCCTTTATTTACGAATTACAAAGAAAAGTTGTGTCAAAAACGAAGTTGATTTTTCCACAAATGGGGGTGAATCCAACAGAGCGCTAAACTAGGAAATCAGCTTAGCTCACTCTAATTCGAGCGACTGCTAAAGTCACCTACTCCCAAAACCTACCAGCAAATGGCAACGGTCTTAGCAATTGAAACAAGTTGTGACGAAACTGCGGTGGCAATCGTAAAAAATCGTCACATTCTCAGCAGCATTGTGTCGTCTCAAATCGCGATTCACCAGAAATACGGCGGGGTTGTTCCTGAAGTTGCTTCACGGCAACATGTGGAAATGGTCAATTTAGCGATCGCTCAAGCCCTTGAAGCATCCGGCATAACCTGGTCAGAAATCGATGCGATCGCTGGCACTTGTACGCCCGGACTCGTCGGTGCACTTTTAGTGGGATTGACTGCCGCCAAGACTTTAGCGATCGTCCATCAAAAGCCCTTTATTGGTGTACATCACCTAGAAGGGCACATTTACGCCTCCTACCTCAGTGATCCCCATCTCGAACCGCCCTTTCTCTGTCTTCTCGTCTCTGGCGGACATACCAGCCTAATCTACGTCAAAGACTGCGGCAAATATGAAGTGTTAGGACAGACCCGGGACGATGCCGCAGGTGAAGCGTTTGATAAAGTTGCTCGCTTATTGAATCTGGGCTATCCAGGCGGCCCAGTTATTGATCGGTTGGCGGCAGAGGGCAATCCGCGCGCTTTTGCCCTACCTGAAGGTCAGATCTCTTTACCTGAAGGTGGCGTTCATCCTTATGATTCAAGTTTTAGCGGCTTAAAGACAG
Organism: Leptolyngbya sp. GGD; assembly: GCF_026735145.1. Taxonomy (NCBI): domain Bacteria; kingdom Bacillati; phylum Cyanobacteriota; class Cyanophyceae; order Leptolyngbyales; family Leptolyngbyaceae; genus Leptolyngbya; species Leptolyngbya sp. GGD. The sequence goes on along the minus strand of NZ_JAPQKE010000003.1, from coordinate 525,491 downwards.
CGGTTTTGCGGCTGACTCAAAAATTGCAGGCAACTGGTGAACCGATCCCCATTGCCGATCTCGCGGCTAGTTTTCAAGCAACCGTGGTACGAGCCTTGACGAAACGAGCGATCGCCTGCGCTAAAAATTACGGACTAAACACAATTGCAGTCGGCGGGGGTGTTGCAGCCAATCGAGGATTGAGAGCAGAACTTCAAGCGGCGGCTGAACCGCATCAGATTAAAGTTTTATTTCCGCCGATGAAATTCTGTACAGATAACGCTGCCATGATTGGATGTGCCGCAGCGGAGCATTTTGATCGGGGGCATACATCAGACTTTGCGATCGCAGCACAGTCCCGTTTGCCACTATCCGAGGTCATGACCCTCTACGCTTAATTCTCAATCACAAGCTCCCATTCCCCTGCCTGAGCATTCCAATCGGGTCGCTCAGTCTCTCCGACGACAAACGGCCCCCAATACCGTTGTGAGCCATCCTGAGCGAAGGCAACCACGACATCACCTCGTTTCAGTCGAATTGATCGCTGCGGCAACGACACTAATAATCCGGTTTGGCTGCCTTCTTGCGGCGCAAAATCCCAGTGCGCCGGAAGTGCAAAACCGCTCTGCGGTGAACCTGACTTGAGATTTGCCTCTTTTGGTTGTCGCGAAAGCAGCGCAACTCGGATCGGATAATCTGATCGATTGCGAATTCTAAGATTGCCTTGTTTTGCAGCAATTGCTGTCGCATCAGGCTTCTCAATTTTTACAGGTGTAACTAGTTCACCTGAAGGAGATTCATCCGTTGTGATCATCGGCACAGAATTTGGCGCAGCGGGCGTGATCGAAATCTCGATTGCAAATAATTTCATCAGAACCGCGCCCACAATTCCGATCAAAACGATCGCAGCCAAAGCAACTTGCAGTGCAACTCTCCCAGTCGGACGAGATCCCGATTTTATTTCTTTCATCACCTGTGCCTAGCTCGTGTCAATCTTCCTACTTCAGTAATAACAAGGGAATTTGAGATCGGGGCAGAAATTTTTATTGAGGTTGAAGAAGCACGCCAAAAAAATCTTTGTAATTTGTTTGACAAATCTACTAAAACACTGCAATATAGAAATCGCGCCACACAAACGCGCAAATCTGGGACTGTAGTTCAATTGGTTAGAGCACCGCCCTGTCACGGCGGAAGTTGCGGGTTCGAGCCCCGTCAGTCCCGTAGAAATAGTCAAGAGTTCCTTCAGGAATCTCTACACGTCACCCTTAATCTGTCCCAAATCTGTCCCAAACATTAACAGATTTGACTATCGTTCAAAAGCTCTTTGAGGTCAACCGTGAAAATCGGGCGGTGCTCTAACCAATTGAACTACAGTCCCAGAGTTGCGCTTTGTTTGTGTGGCGCAGTTTCTATATTGCAGTATTTCAAATTGTAATGGTGGTGATTTTTAAGGGTACTGATTTTTAAGGGTAACTCAGGTAACTCAGGTAACTTTTGCCTGAAACTGTTGCTGTGAGAAGGTTTCAGCAGTTACATGCCGAGGTAACTTTTCATGCTGAAAAAAGTAACTTTCTAGATTTTAAAGCGGGGGGCTTTTGCCTAAACCCTATATACAGAAAGCATTTCAGAAAGTTACCTCTTGAAATAAGAAAAGTTACCTTCCCAGTTTCGAGAGAAGGTAACTTTCTGAATTTACGGCGGTAACTTGCTGATCGAAGTCTGCTCTTAATCCCGCGTGACTGCCGGGAATTGAGCAGACTTCGATCAGTTCAAAAAACGTCTGGCTTAGACTGCAATAGCCTCCATCGGTCGCATCGGTGCTAAGTCGTAAAAATGGACGGGGTTCGGAACGCCATCGATCTTAACTTTCCACTCTCGTTTACTGCCAGGGGTTTCGAGAACAGTGGCAGGTTTCCATACGCTGAAATCAAGAGCTAGGATGCGATCGTTCTTCCTGGGTTGCCACCCGTCCGGCAACCCAGGAAGAACGACTTTTTGAGCTTCAACAGGTCGAGCTTCAATCTCTGTCCAACCGTCCGGTTGACCTGCCTTCTCTGGCTCGACTTCAGGCGTTTCAATCGTTTCGGCTTCCGGCTGATCTTGCTCCTCTGATTCTTGATTCGGTAGTAGTCGAGCCGGGATTAAAACACACTTCCGAGATAGTATTTTCTTCGGTTCTTGTGGTGGATTCGATTCGCGTTGCTCGTATTCAGATTTGCGCTCGAACTCTGCCTTAGCCCGAAGGTAGTCGTTCCAAGTGAGCTTTGTATCGACAAACTTCTGAACCTTGCCAACTTCTCCGCCTGCTGCCTGAATCAAAGCATTTAGCCCCTGTCTTGAGTAATTGGGGGTAAATCGTTGCTCAAACTTGCCCCAAACAGAAGCCAAATCGACCGCAAGGTAAGAGTTACCTTGATACTTGACCATTCTGGCGTTCCAAGCTCCAATCTCGTTATCTGCTCTCAAGGTGCTAAGTTTTTCAAGGAAGTCAGCTAGTGAGTCCCTTGTAGAGTCATAACCACTCATTTGGGGAATGAAATTTTCAATGCAGAACTTCCTGTAATCGAATTCGTACCGGGCTTTCTCCAGAAACTTTTCAGTAAAGAAGATGTTGAGCGCTAACGATTCTTTGATTCTGGAGTCAATATCTTTCATTAACGGAGAAAGATATATGCAGATTTCTCGAAACGCTGCATGGTCGTATTGAATTGAGACAAGCTGAGAGAATCCTGCCGAAGCATTATCGATCGCGTCTTTCAGTTCGTTCTCGTAATCCTTGTTGAACTCGCCTTTTTTGAATGAGCTCATTAGCAATCGAGTTATCAAAGCACCCGCTTTGTCTCCAATCGCGAGATTCGACGTAAACAGGGCGCAAGTATGCGGCACTTGGTTGTTCCCTCTAACCATTCGAGAAAAACCGCCGTAACTATTCCAAAGAATTTTCTCTAGTAATTCTTTGTTTTTCTGCTGTTCTTTACCCGGCTTGATTGGATCGTCTACAAGAAAAGGCAGGCATCCCAGTGATTTGAAGTACTCGTATAGTGATGACTCGGTAAAGCTTGAGATCGTAAAACGGTGCATTCCAGCTAAAGAAACCGCGATCGTCGCTGAAAGAGTCTTACCTGCGTGTTTTTCCCCATATATCCAGGACTGAGGAAAATAATTCAAATAGCTCATCACAACATCCCTATGAAGGATGGCTGAACCTTGTCCAAGATCTCGCAGCACAAAACCAAATGCCTCCGGACTAAAGAAGTTTTTCGCTGCCAGAACAAGACGGTTCAGGGCATCTGGATCTTGTGCCGCAATTTTGGGAGACGGAATCTTTTCCGTCTCACCTAGAGAGTGGTTGAACACCCACAGCGACTCCGATTCGCTGGTAGTTGTGCCGTCCGCTTTGAATTGGCAGTTTTCAAGAACCCAAGTTCCGTCGTCTTGCTTTCCGACACGATCGGCTAGTTTGTAGAGTTGTCCGCCATCCCTTTCGTATTTTGTTCTTCGATCGCGCAACAACTTTTGCAGGTCTTCAATCTTTAGAATGCAGAAAATATCGCGTTTTAGCTCTCGTTTTAGAGCGTCTGCAAAATCCTGAATTCTTGTGGTTTCACTTGATCGGATCAAAACTTCCTTGCTAACAATTTTCGATCCTTGAATCTGCACAATTTTCAAAACAGATCCCCCACCGTCCGATCCAGATAGAATCTTTGAAAACGTGAAGTCAAAGTCAGTAAAAGGCGTAAAACGCTTGAACACAGCCTTTTTGTCTTTCCCTACTCCTTCTTCTCGATCAAAAACGAAATTAGGATCTTCTTCAGCCTGCTTCAACAGAGCTTTGTGGAGCGGCGAGTCAAAAACAGCAAATTCCTCATTGCTAACCTCTTTACCCTTAATCGTTTTTGTCCAGGAGCCGATCTGCGAATTGTACGAGGGCAAGCATTGAACTAGACCTTGTTTTGGAGTTTGTTCTGCCGTAACCCCAATGCTCGAAGATTTTTCGCTTGACGTAAATTGATCATGAGATCGCTCTTTCTTCGGAAACTTAAACTTGTGTTTTTTGGCAATTCCAAAAATCACCCCTGGATCGCCTTTTTTGCCTTGAAAACTTTTCCACCTGGATTCCATTTGCTTGCTGTCGTAACTTGAACCACCCGCGCTCCAATCATCCCAAACGCTCATTGGATAGCCCATACCGCAGAGCGCCATACCGATCGCAATCCAGTCGTTGTAATCACAGTTGGGATCGATCGTATTGAGCGCAGTGAGAATTAACCCCTCTTGCTCTTGCTCTCCCTTGTTAGATTTCCAGCTTTCCCATTGCTGTCTCGCCTGCTCTGCTTGTTTCGCCTGCTCTGCTTCAATTTCCCGATTCCAAGAGATTGCGTCCTCAAAGAACGATTCAGGCAGCGCTTTCGAGTCTTCGATCAAGAATGGCTTTCTACCCGGCGCACCATAGAAGAATCGGCAAGCGTCCTTGCAAGCAGGGTCGGCTACGTCGCTCTCTCCTGGCTTGTCTTGATTGATCAAGTGAGCGAGGTAGCGATTGGCGATTCTGATATTTTCCCAACCCTCGATCGCTTTGGGAAAGCGGAAGACTAAGCGGAATTTATGCCAGTCCTCGGTGTGGCTTGCCGAGGGAATGCCCAAGCAGCAATGCTCTTTAACAAGCGGATGGTCTAACGCTTCCTCGATCGTCATCTGGTGAAGGTAAACTTTTTCGCCTTCCCTTTTCACCTGATTGTCAACGTCGATCGCGCCTACTTCTGCGTAGTTCGCTTTGTTTTGCCAACGTGGTTGATTCTTGTCAAGAATGGCAGGCATCCAGGCACACCCCTGGTCGCCGATCCAGTTTGCAAGCTCGGATACTGTCAGGTCACAGGGAGTCCAGTGGCTTGCCGCGCTGAATTTTGACGGCTCGGCTTTCCCTGTTAGCATCAGCGAGTGCAAGCCAACTTTGATCTTTTCCGTTGCTGAAATATTGCTGTATCGCATACAATTAGCTCAGTCTTTTACTGAAGCCCGTTTGCGTCTCGGTTTGCAAACGGGCATTTACATGCGATTTTTTTCCTTAGCTCGCTCCTCGCCTAAGAGCGCGACCACGCGGACTTAACCCGTGGCGATAGCTTTTTGAATTTAGGGAGCCAGTGTTTTGGCTAATGTTTTTTAAGCAGCATTCATGCTGTTTTTTGCTCCGGCTGAGATAGCAGCCGCTCTGCGAGTACAGCCGAAACACTCAAATTTCGCCGCTCAGCTTCCCGCTCGATCTCCAGCGCAAAGCTGAGAGGGAGACTGCAACCTAAAAACTTTTTTGGCTGACCCTTTTCGCGCTTCTGCACACAACGTCTAAATTTCCGCATATTGACTTCCTGAATTAGGACAACCAATTTTGGGAAAAGCTGAAAAACACTCAAAAAAGCCTTGTTCCTAGCACGTTTCAGCGTTTTTCAATACAAACGATCTATCAAAACAGTCCTAAATCCGATGAATTCCTATAGAAAAACGTTGAAAATAGCCGTATACAGGGATATTCAGCCGCTTTTACAAAATGTCACAATCGGATTAAAAGAACAAATGATCCTCTGATCCATCAATGGGCATCAGAGGATTTTCTATTCGTTGCCATCGACAGGCGAATCATTATTTGGGGCAGACGCACGATCGTCTTTCTGTGCATCTGCTGATTTCGCTTTTTTGCCTGCGCCTTTTCGAGTGCCTCCGCGTGTTTCCCCTAATGGCTCAGCCTCAGGCGGAATAACTCCGTTGATCTTTCCATGCTGGAAGATTAGGTCTTCGAGATATTCATTGATAGATTTTCCGGTGCGATTTGCTAATTCCTTAATCGCCTCGATACATCGTTCATCTAGTCGATAGCCTGCGTTCTTCCGTGGCACTGTCGTTGCTGTTTGAAAAGTGATCATATCTTCTCCATACATTGAAGCGTATAAATCTCAGCATAATCTAACTTCTTTGCAATGTAATAGTACTATTACATTGATTTATCTTATCAAAATGCTAGTACTTTATTGAGATTGTAAAGCTGATTACAGACTAATTTCAGCTTGTTTTTTCAGTTTTTTAGCACATAAGCGATATCAATGTAATAGTACTAACACTTTGAAAAGAATCGAGCTATATTAGTTTCAAGCGAGGGGAGAGACAACCCCAAGCCGGGGGTGAAAGTCCCTCACGGGGAGTCCGCTCAGAGTGATGCCTCTCGTAGATAAGAAGACCGAAATCAGTCGGGGTGAGCAACCGACTCTAAACACAATGCTTTCAGCGCTTGAAGCTTCACGGGTGAGTCATTTTTTCCAACTTAGCTTTGCCCCTCACTTTGAAAAAAGATCTGGTCTACGATTGAATCAGGGCTTGAGCCGTAAAACCTGCTCAAATTTTGTCCGAAGTATTGATTCCATTACATTGATTCAAAGCTCCAATGGAAGAATATATGTCAGACCAAATGAAGAAATTTACGTTCCGAAATCCCGCAACATTTGAAGACCGAAGCTTTGCAGCCCTCGATTTCATTGGAGCGTTAAACCAAGTTAGCCATGCCTGGTTTGATAGTTCAGAAGTGATCGACTTTCATCTTGATAGCAGTTCTAGAGTCACGCTCCTAGGCAACCAATCCACCGGAAGCGTGATTGGTAGAGTTTTCTATCACAATTGATCAGCGCGATCGATAACCAAGTCGATGTTCTAGGTGCAATTCCTAAACGCGCTATTGCCTACGGGCATTCAAACTACTATTGCGAGGAATTCAATCATGTTCACATTCATTTTGTGCGCTGCAATTGGCGCATACACTTCTCAGCGTGTTTCCGTTGTTCAAGATGGCGAAATTGCTTCGATGTCAGTTGACTATCAGCGAGTTTGGCAGGACGCGATCGCATTCTTCGCGGCGATCGGATTCGTCTACGGTTGGGCGATTTCAACCGGACGCAATGCTCGAAAGTACTTTGACCTTGCACTTCTGCCTTGGTTGGAGCAGCGCGGAATTTCGGTTCAGATTCCAACGATCGAGCTTCCCATGTTGCCTGAAGCAGAAAGCGAAATCGACGAGTTACTAGAAGCGCAAGTTTAGACAGCGAAAAGAAACGGGGTCAGCGCTGACCCCAAGGAACAAAACTAATGATTATGCCGAAACTTAGAAGCGCGATCGTTCCTTTGCTATTCCTGAGAGCTTTCGCCATCCTGACTGCTGGAAATGCGAGAGAACTTCTCGAATTGAATCAGCGAGTAGTGCCCCCGGATCGTCCGTCAATCACGAATTTTGACGAGCAACGCTAATCAAAGAGCCGCTCCCACCTTGCACAGTAGAGCGGCTCTTTGTTTGTCCAATTACGAACAACAACATTATGACAACAATCACGACCTCTGACGCGATCGACCTTTATATGCTTCGCATTTCCAAGGCTATTCAACCGCGAACATTAAAGCGAGTTTGCGGCAATTGCAGGGAATTCGATCGCGGACTTTGCAGGCTGAAAGCGCGATCGGATTGGGGCGAAATTGCAAGCAGAACTCATCCAGATCGAGCGGCTTGCAGTTTTGCTGTGCTGCATCCGTTCTAAGTTCAAAAGGTAAATTCAGCCTAAAAATTGCTGTTTCTTAGCAGAAATCGATACTTTCTAGCCCAAAACAGCAAACAGCAGATCTCGACTCCTAGCCCAAAAAGAAATTCTTTTACTAGAAAACGTTTACTTTTTGGGCTAGTTTCACCCAAACACAAAAACTGAACCTCATAGGAGATTTTGAACGAATGGCACGAACAATCATCGCAGGCGTTGACACGGGGAACTGGAAAGAGAAGATCGTTTACTCCGAAGTTTCCAAGAAAAAGTCAGAGCCGAAGCAAATCTCAATGCGTAGCGCGATCGACTTAGTTGATTCCGACTACCCGAATGCAATCACCTGCGCCTCTCAGTTTTCGCACTGGAACAATCAATCATGGATTGATTGTTCCGATGGCGATGAGGAAGTTATGAACATAGAAAACGGCAAAGCTCACTTTGCTTTACCCGTTCTGATTTCTGCAATGTGGGATGTGTTGAAAGATGGCGACAATTTGAAATTAGCTGTCTCAGTCCCACGTAAGGATTTACACGGCAAATCCATTGAATCCGCGCTTAACGGGGTTCACTCCTTCACCTGCAACGGCGTTACTAAGCGGATCGATATCGAAGTTCTGAGTACTTTTCATGAAGGCGTCGGAGTCATCTTGGATGAGCGTCCGCAAGCCAAGAAGGTCTACCTGATGGAAATCGGAGGCGGAACAATCAACGTTAGCGCCTTCGATAAACTAAAAGTCCTTTGCGACCCGTACATTGCTCCCAACTGCGGATCGCGAACCTTGATTAATGAGCTTGCAAATTGCACCGAAGCGGTTCAAGCAGTCGGGAAGGTTGGCGGACTTTCCAAGGAAACATCAGTCAATATTCTGGAAAAGCCAGGTCATACAGTGTCCGGGTTGAACAACTTCAGCGATTTTTCCAGTGTGGTAGAGCGAGAGGTTCACAAGTGGCTCGATCGGGTACTGCCTGATTTAGAGAAGCGGACAATGCAGCACTTGGAGCAAACAGACATGAAGCTTGCTTCCGGCGGCTCATGCCTCATCCCTGCTGTTCGTCGGTATTTGGAAGCTAAAGGCTTCACGATCGTCTCTGACCCACAATGGGCGAATGCTAAAGGGCTTCACGCGCGCGCTGTTTGGATGTTTCAAAGCCAAGCGGAGGCAGCGTAAATGAAAGCTGGAAAACTTCGCCCTTATATCAGCAAGGAACTCGTGAGCCAATGCCGCGCAATCTATCCGAGATTTTCGGGTGATGACGCGGCATTCATTGAATGGATTCTTCAATCATTCAGTGCAGGTGCTTTGACCTTTGGCGGATTTCCTCATTCGCTGGTAACGACTCCAATCGCGAATCAGTCTGAGGAATCCCCCGATGAGGATGAAGATGACCTTCTCGGCGATGAGACAGATTAGCAATGCAACTCGCCCCACTAAACACAAAATCAATGAGGATTCAATCATTCTCCCATGACCAAACCCGAAGTTTCTCAGGAGGTTGAGCAGTTTTTCGACAGTGTTCCCCGCGATGACTTGCTCAACCTTCATTCTTTTCTGAAGTCGGAAGCTAACGAATTCAGCGGACATCGCATCGATGCTGTTTGGCAGTATCCCGACATTCCCAACGAATATGACGATCCGGAAATGCTTCACATCTGTTGCACCGTCCGCGATGCGTTCGAGTGGTGGAGTTTTGATTTCAGCGACCCAGACGATCGGCAAGAAATTGACTATCTCATTTACGCAATTGAAGAACTACTAGATGAGGGTTATGGACTCGATTAGCAGTTCTTCAAGCTTTACTCAGATTGACGATGAGTTGAACAAGAAACAAAAAAAAATCTACTAACCATGATGGAATTCCCCCCGGAGCATATCGCTCAATTTAAGGCTTTCGAGAATTTTCGATTGCTTGAAAAATGCTGGAAGCTGAGCCAGCGTCCAAAGATTCTCCGAACATCTCGATCGATCATCAGAATTCCTCAGTCCAATTTCTCCAATCCATCCAGAGGCTAAAAAGTGTACATCATCAAATTTTCGGCATTTGAGCTTCTTACTCGCGGCTCGACGGAGCGCTATCTAGTGGCTCCTGTTCTTCCGCGAACGGGCGACCATATTAACTTTGAGCAGGATCAGTATCGCGTTTTAGACATTGAGATTTCGAGCATTGAAGCAATGCAAGAGCAGCTTGATGCAAATCAAATCGCTTTCCATGCCAAGGCGAGCTTGCTCAAGATGATGAAGATGCCGAAAGAAACATCTGAGAAATCTGCTGACTGACTTTCAATCAAAAAGCCGATCGCCCAGCCCGTGACAAAGGAAAGCGATCGGCTATCCCCAAACAACGTAAATCACTTGAGGATTCAACCATTATGAACAAATCGATCGGATATTTCGGCGGAGATTACAACAATCCCGCGATCGCTCAGTTTGCAAACCAATTTGAAGATGCAGCAGGCAAGTGTTTGCTGTCGGACAACGACCAAAAGGCATTAGTTGCTGTGCTTGCGGTTCACGCTTGGGGTTTGGCTTCCGCACTTCAAGACGACTTTTGGACAAGCGTTACAGACGCGATCGGGGATGGTGTGGAAACCTCAATGGAAAACGAGACGGCGACCGATCCAATGCTGCTTGCACTTCAATCGCTCGAATCGCTGGAAGATCCCATGCAGTGTTACGCACTCATCGCTTGGTTGGTTTAGGAGGGCATGAGATGAGCAACTATCACCGTGATGATGGCTCGACGGCAAGCGGGATTTTCGTATTTGGATGTGTCCTGCTTGCCTTTGTCGCTGGCTACTGGGTGCGTGACCAGGGCGTTCGATTTCGCCTTGATATTCCTCAAATCGAGCAACGGAGATTGAGCAAATGACACGCTTTTTAATTCCATTTATCGCCCTGGTCGCAATCATCCAAGGATGCCAACCTATCAGCCATCAGCCCAAAACCGAACCGATTAAAGGCTTTGAAGTTCCTGCTGATCGTCCAGCAATCGAACCAACCAACCGGATTCAAAACAACACAATCCGACCGGATGAAGTTGAGCAAATCGAGCAACGGAGGGCAAAGTGAGCCTACCCAAACAGCTTTACAAGTTCTCTCGAAATGCTGGTCTCGGCATCCTGCTAACTTCCGTTGCCATCGGTGGCAGTCAACTATTCATCAAAGCGGGTAAGCAGCATGAGACCGATATGCGGACTGCCCAAATCGAGCAACGGGCGCGGATTGCAGAGAAGCAAGCCGATGCCCAAAACCGAGAGGCTACGGCATTTCAGAAGGCGGATCAGTTAAACATTCATCGCCTGATTGTCAACGATGTCGGCAGGGAGCAAATCAAGCCAGGGCTTCCATTTTGGAACACTCAACCGACGCAGACACGGTTGATTTTTGACAAGTTCGAGCGATGCGCGGGTATCTGGAAGGATCGCAAATTCACGCCAGACACCAAAGTTTGTAATGACCCTAATCACCCCTTACTCAAATAGGAGCAAAACTCATGTCAATTCGTAGCACTCAAGGCAATTCAACTCAGACCGAAACGCCCAAAGCGCAACCACCGAAAGCGAATCACAGCACCGACCCGACTGTTGATGACATCGTTGCTTCAATGGCAGACACGATCGCGTGGTTCTTCTCCCGTCCTGCGGCGCTTTACAAATGGTGTACGGCTCCAAAAGGCGGGCAGCGAATCTTTCTCGGTTCAATGGCGATTTACTTTTGGTTGTGCAGCGCTGAATCGTACTGGCAAGCACTCGCGATCGGTAACTACTTCTCTAAGACTGGCAAGTTTGATGGCTCATACATTGCCGAAACTCATCCGTCATTCATGCCCAAGCCGTTCAGTCCTAACAATGGCGATATTCAGAACATTGGGATTGCATTCGCTGATCCGAATTTCTATATAACCGGGATTATCTCGATCGTCGTTCTCGGAGTTCAAGCCAACTTGCAGCGCGGTAAGAAGTCTGTCGCCAAGGCTAAGCAGGACTATGAAGCGGTGAAGAATTTTCGGGTGGGGGACGTTCCAAAAGAATCGATTGACCTGGCGCACATCGAAGCGAAAGCCTACAAGCAAGCAGGTACAGCCAATCACAAGAAAATCTCAGGGGCGGTTCGAGCTTCCTACGTTGTGGATATTGCGTCGGCAGTTGCACCGCTCTATCGGTTCATGTTCCTTAGTCCTAGCGCTTTCGTGACTTGTGCAATTTGGACTTATATCAACGTGTTCGCGGCTGAAAAGTTTGTGGCACTGTGGCAAGCGAATGAAGACATCGTAAAAGCCGAGGGAGAGTCGAAGCGCTTCCCTAAGCTACTGAACTTCAGAAAGCCATCTAAAAACAAATCCAAATCGGCATAAACAACAAAGCGCGATCGCAGGCGTGAACTGCGATCGCGTTTCTGTTCCATTCAAGTTACTTTCTCGGAGCTACCCAAATGGCATTAGATAAATTTAACCCGCAACGGATGAATGACGAGCATTTGTTGCCTGCAACCCTGCTAGAAATGGGTGATACGCTCAACTTCATTGAGACTCGCAAACATGCGCTACGCAATGAGATTAGAGAGTCAAAGACTAATGCCGGAGTCGGTAAAGTATCCGCTCTTGCTGGCATGGCAGGTGGCGCAGGCTTACTCATTCTCAGCAATCCATTGGGTAGCCTGTTTATCGCGGGTGGCGCGATTTGCTATGGTGTCTCGGTTTTCGGGCAATGGCTGCAAACTGGCAAGCTTCAAATCATGCCGATGTCTAGCAAGACCCAAGCAGAGAGAGATTTTGAGTTAGCCAGTTCAACCGAAACCGGAAACGCTTACGATGTCGCTGCAATCCAAGGACAGCGCGATTCAATTCGAGAGAATGCAGCCTACTTGAGCGATCGCGAAAAGATTGAGTATGAATTGCTCCACTTCTCACCAGAAGGATTGCTATCAGCAATGAACCATGTACCACCGACGCAACGGTGGGCGTGCTATCAATTTCTGATTGATGCGTTTCTCGCGGGAACGATTCAGAGCTACTTTGCAAATCCGCAAGCATTGCGAGACGTTCTAGGCAATCCCGCAATTTATACAAGCCATCTGCCAGAAGCATCGAAGCGCTTCCCTGAATATGGGTTGCAAAGTGCAGGTGCAATTGAAGGGGAGAAAGCGAGATCGACTTTTCAACCTGCGGCAGTGTCCACAATCGGGGCGAATACCCGATTGAATGCGGTAGAGGCGCATTCCTCGCCAATGATTCAAAGTGTCGGTTCTACGGCTCAAAATGGAGCATCTGAGGACATTGCAAAGTCACTTGCTGAACATCTCCAATCGACTTTGATTGTTGGGCAACCAGGGGCAGGTAAAGGACTCACGATCGCTTACGCAACTCGCTGGATCAAACAGCTTCATCCTGCTTGCCAAATTTGGGCGATTGATCCGAAGTCAGATCCGGCAGAGGCGGATTACTGGAAGATGTGCGATCGCTTGCTGCAATGCCCTATTCGTCCGTTCACTCCTGCTGAGGACATGGAAGCCATTCAAGACGCGATCGATAACTTCATTGCTGAGTTTCAAAACTCACGCGCACCCATGAAACTTCTGATTTTTGATGAAGCCTTGGCGGTGAAGGAAAAGACCGGGAAGTGGTTCAAGGGACTGATGGCAGGGTTCAACGCACTTTGCTCAATGGGACGGAGTTCTAAGCAATATGGATGGCTAGTGAGCCAATCGCCGAATACCGATGATTTCGGCATCAGTGGCGGAACTCGCAACGTTTACAGACGGGTGTTGTTGTTGGCGAAATCAAATCAAGGATTGATTGCCAATCGATCGACTTTCTTTAGTGGTGAACCGACTCAATCCCAACTGAACGAAACCGGGCGAGTGTACTTCGACTCGATCACAAATTCGTGGGGAATCACTCCGGTCTATCCTGACCTGGTTCAAGATGTTGCACCGGAACCAAAACCGGAACCACGATCGCGCAGACATTCTTTAGAGTCGATTCTGCAATCTGATGAAGCCGAGCATCCGATCGAGCAGTTCTATCACAGCGATTCAATGCCATCTGATGCCGCTAAAACAGATGATTCAGAACTCGCAATCAGAACCGAAATCAAGCGTTTCCTACTGGCAAATAGTGAAGGATCTAAACCTCGTGACCTTGCCAGAAATGCCCGTCAGCCTGTTCGTGGGATGTCTACAGAGGATATCAAGCTTTACCTGGAAGTAATGGCGTTAGATAAAGAAATTTACGAGGTTGATGGCACGTTTTTTACTAACAGTAATTAACCTCTGTCGCATTTGTCGCATTGTCGCAAAATATCCCTTGTCGCATTCTGTCGCAACGGTGCGACAAGGGTGCGACAGCCCTTGCGACAGTGCGACAGAATGCGACATGCGACATGCGACACCGCAAAATGCGACAGTGCGACGCTCTACAAATGAACTATCAAACTATTAGGAGATGACCATGCATTGTGTCGTTTGGGAAGTTAAAAATGAAGTAGAATTTTTGACCAGATTAAAGGATGGAAGGACAGATTTTGATGAAATTCCTGTTGTAGCTAAAGACTCGATCGAGGGCTTTGAGTCTGATTTCGTGCCGCCGATACACTCCTGCATCACCCTCCAATTGAGGAGACAAATGTTGAAGTTTCGGGTTGTTTTCATTGATACGTACATCGAACCAATAGATAACGAAACGCAAGTCTCGGCCGCGCATCTTTACGTGATTCGACTCGCGGGGAATAAGTCATGAGCCACAAATTCAAACAGCAACTCCAAGCCCACGGATGGCAGTTCAAGCGCAATGGCAAAGGCTCACATCAAATCTGGAGCCATCCACAGCGAGGGACGATCGCGGTTTCCCTCGCTGCTCAACGCGGCAAAATCGATCGCGCACTCTCGTCAAAATTGTTCGGCGTTGCAGGAGTTTAGCCGCATGAAATTAGCATCATTTTGTGTCCCTGGATTCAATCGCTTCGATCCGATCGGCTTGGAGTTCCGCGCCAAATCAAAGCGGCTCGGAATTGAACAAATCTATTTCTGGACTGCACCATTCGGGGAGAAAAACGATCGTCTTTTCCGATGGATGCCAAAAACATCAAGCTGGAAAGAATGCCCGGTCGCTGGCTTGAGCGAGAAGAAACGCCAGCAGTTGATCGAATGTTGGCAATCGCAGACTGAGATCGGGCTGTGGGTCGCTCAGTCGAAGCGAATTGCCGAGCTAAACCGGAATTTACGCGATCGTCCGGGTTGTCAGTTGAGCAGATTAAACGCGCTTATGTTCGAGTCGTGCTTCGACGAGTTGAGCTGCTGAATATGTTCGATATGGATACGGTTTTTAATGAAATCGAGTCCGATTCACTCGTAGTACTGGTAGCACATAATGCAGTGTGTTCGAATTCAGGTAAGTAGTTTCCGCCATTGTGCCGAGCTGTATTTCTCAATACTTCGGATACAAAAGAAGAAACAGCTAGGCAAAGAAAAATCATGAAATTCAAGAATTTGATGCTCTCAAGCGCGATCGTCCTTTCTTCTGTTGTGGGATTCGCGAGTCAGAGCAAGGCAGAACCGAGCGCTTGGGTTGTTCAGCAAAGCGCGATCAGCGCAGTGCGAGATCTGTCTAATTACAGCCTCGATCGAGTTGAAGATCAAACAATTGTCCGTGGATTGAGATCGTACTGCGATTTGTATGATCAGGGATTAACGAGCAATGAGATATCAGATCGGCGGGTCGCATATCTGCGTAAGCAGTCAGCCGAAAGCCGGGAAAGACTTCATGATTTTCTAGTGAGCCTTGAGGTGATTGCGACTAGCCGCGTGTGTCCGCAGTATCGCGATCGTTGATCCTTTTCGCACTGTTCCTCATCAAATGCGCGATCGATCCTGTGCCGCATGATTTACGTAATGCATTCCGAGCGGCAACAAGTGCTCAAAATTGGTATCGCCAAGGATATCGACAAGCGGCTCATGACCCTCAGAACCTCATGCTCTGATAGGGAGGTTCTACGGCAGGGTGTGTGCTGGATGCTGAAATCTCAACACCCAGCGACTACTTTTGCAGCGTGATATTTGGCACGGTTAAAGGTTTGATACTGAGACAAAGGGTTCGCACGTTCGTTTATCTCGAATGCAGTTAGCGCTACTCGATCCGGGTCTGGTTCCTCTTGTTTTGATTCACAGGTGAATTTCATCGCAAGTTCCAGATCGTTTGTACGAAACTGGGCATTTCCCCTTCTCCATGTTTGTAAGGTTTCCCGCGCATATTTGGTATTCTCAGCAGTTGAGAGATATTTCTCCATTTCTTCTGCAAACCTTTCACCATCTGTTTTTGATGGCTGTGCTTTGATTTCCGGTTCAACAGGTGCAATGGGAACAGGAGTAGAGGCAGCAGCAACCGAATATGCTTCACCCACCTCGCCCCTAACAGACTTAGCGAATTTCTCGGCTCTAGTACGATCGCTGAAACTAGCTAGTTGTACTGTCGGCTTTCCGGTCTTCTCGCGAGTTTTCGCGATCGCATCCTTGCAAAATTTCGCTTGAATCTCTGCCAAGTTCCCACCGTCGATAAAAACCGGATACCAGTTGTCAGCACTGCCCGAATCCCCGCACGTTTCCTTAGCGGTCCGTGTAGGGATAGGAGCTTGATTTGCTGTAGAAGTTGGACTCGGTTTCGATTCATTATTGGCAGCGATTCCAATTCCTCCAAGAATTCCGAGCGCAATTGGAATCAGGATAAGTAGGGGGCGCTTCATTAGTCTGTCTCAGTATTCCGCTTTAAAATCCTGTCATATAAATCACATTCAGAATCCAGCAATAAGGCTGAATGTGATGGCACGATCGAGCAGTAGCCAGAGAGATCGCGTTTCCGCATAGAAATTAATCAAAGCGCCCATCGGATCACCTGATCCGATGGGCGCTTTTTGCGTTTGGACGGTGAGAAGTTGCCCATTTTGTGCCCCCAAACTCTCGATAGGTTTTAGCCAACTGAGCAACTACTCCCAGTTGAACAGCTTAGAAGAGTAAACGTATTCAAACTACTATGGCTAG
Organism: Leptolyngbya sp. GGD; assembly: GCF_026735145.1. Lineage (NCBI taxonomy): Bacteria > Bacillati > Cyanobacteriota > Cyanophyceae > Leptolyngbyales > Leptolyngbyaceae > Leptolyngbya > Leptolyngbya sp. GGD. Next base: position 508,915 of record NZ_JAPQKE010000003.1, on the reverse strand, counting down.
ACTGCATCGCTTATTAGTCCGCGCAAACTTCGCACTTTTCGCCTGTCGGCTTATTTTCCTGCCTGTCCTGGCTCAGTCAGAGGTTATTACACCCGATCAAGCTGCCGACTTGCAACATAAGGCGCAAGTTGTTCAAACGGTCTTGAAGCCGATTGAGCGCTTAACCAAGCCTGACGACGACGACAAGAAGAAACCACGCAAGTAAAACTCAGCCGCGCATCAGATCAAGTGGTCTGATGCGCGGCTTTTTGCGTTTAAACTACCGGGTCATATCAAAAGACGATCGCTTCCTGCACTGATGGCAAGTGATCGACTTCACTTCTGCATCCTCCGGGTACGCTTCCGCCCAATCAGAATCGAGTGAGCCGCAATATGGGCAAACGATCAGCGCGTCCTCATTCACCCATTCACTCAGCAAATATGGCGGATTTGCAACGTCCGAATATACCTGAGATGAATTTGAGCCACATTCCTGCCCATTCTCAGAGGGGCATTTTTGCAGAATCAGCGATTCAAGCCGTGAAAGACGATCGATGATGTCCTGAAAGCGCTCATCAGGTGATGGTGGCACTGGCTCGCCCAGATAAAGCGCGATCGCGTTTCGGCAGATGTCCGACTTATCTTCTCCGCTCGCAGCACAACGACCGTTTAACGCCGCGAACAATTCATCGGATAGTCTTACTCCGATATTTTTCATCTGTCCCATATTTTTGATGCAATCCGCAATTCATCACTCAATTTTGCTGACAATGCTGACTTAGGTACAGCTTAAGGTCTGTTTTTGGTCGTTTTGTAGTGTTCTAACGGTATAATGTAGTGATCTAACGCCCGTAAGAACACTACAAAATGGAGCGATTCGACGATGGCAATGACCAAAACTACCCGCAAAAATGCCCCGATTCAATGGGATATGTCCAAAGTTGTCGTTTATCGGCGCGTAAGTACGGACGCACAGGAAAAATCAGGCTTGGGGCTAGAAGCTCAAAAAGAAATGTGCGATCGCACGTGCGCTCAGTTGGGATTGTCCATCGTTGCCGATTTCGCAGAGTCGGTTAGCGGGAAAGTTGACCCGCGAGAACGTACCGAACTGATGAAAGCGATCGAGCTTTGCCAGACCGAAGGAGCGCGGCTCATGATCGCCAAGCTCGATCGCTTCAGTCGCGAGGTGTATCACGTTGCTGGGTACTGCGATCGTTATTTCTTTGGAGACAGAACGCCTGAATTAATTGTGGCAGAGTCGCCCAATGCTTCCATGCTGGAATTGAGAATTAAAGCAGTGTTAGCGCAGGAAGAACGGGAACTCATCGCAAAGCGTACCCGTGAAGCCCTAAGCGCTAGAAAAGCAAGAGGAGCCGCCCCAAATGGGGAAGTAGGGCGGAATGCTGCAAGACAGAAAGCCGCGATCGCAACCGATGGGGCAATTCAATATGCGATGTCGCTCCGAGAGTTGGGACATGGGTATCATGCGATCGCCAAAACTCTCAACGATGAAGGTTTCGCCACTTCTCGCGGTGGAAAATGGTACGCCGCTAACGTGAGGCAGCGCTTACAAAGCGTATAAACGATCGGTAGGCGCTGCCAACAATCCAGAAACAGTGATTTTCGTTGATTATCAGTGATTGCGAGTAGTAATTATCCGTAATTATCCGTAGCAGAAAAAGCTGCATATCAGATACGGATCAGGGCAATTTGACAAGGCAGTCATATTCGACAAGGCGACCGCCGTTGTACAAGATGTATCGCTTCAATGGATTCGTCGGCTCGGTCGCAAACATCGATCCTTCTGCCAATGTCCCATCAAGACAAGCTTGAATCAATTTGTCTGCCCGCTTCGGTGCAAATTCTGATTGCGCTTTGAAAAGTTCCTTGAATCGTTCTAGGGTTAGGTCAGTTGGTCGATCTTCGGAATAAGTCATCAGTGGGAAAGTTACTTTGCGCAGATTAAAATAGGTCATGCTAGTTTGAAAGTCTTGGTAATTTTTCTGTAGCCGATCTGTCGCACGATCGGCTACATCCAATTTTGAAGAAACCCCACTCGATCAAGCGCGATCGAGTGGGGTTTTTGCTGTTTGAAAAAGAAGGGGGGCATACAGTTTCTACAACTGTAAAAAAACCACAATTGTAGAAACTGTAAAGACAGGATGAAGATCTCTGCCGTTAGGATTTATGTCTGTTTGAGAAAACTGCTTCTTACGGTAACGTGCGTAAGTTACCCCTTAGAGAGTAAGAAGGAACACATGAGTTTAGATGTAAAGCCTCAAGCTGAAAAAGCTGAAAAAACTTCTCGTGATATAGCAATTAGCGGAATAGCAGGCTTATTTACCGGTGGGGTTTTCGGATTCCCATTAAGTATCGGATCTTACTTGTTATGGCAAAAAATTGGCTTGAAAGGTGCAGCGCGATGGTGGGTATGGGCGGCAACTGGGATTGCCGGAGTACCAATTAGTTGGGCTATGTTCGTTGTAGTTGTAAATCCCGATAAAACTGCTACTGTAGCGCCGTCATCAAGCATCCAGACTCGGATTGAAAGGCAAAAACAAGCTGAAGCGGTAAAACTTCAAAAACAAGAACAAGAACGAGTTGCAGAATTAGAAAGACAAAAGATAGAGGCGGAAAAGAAGGCTGAGGAGAAGGCTAAATTCAGTCAGAATTTTGGCTTTGAGTCTATTGGCGAATTTCAGAAAGCGTGTAAGGCTGCAATAGCTTTAGAAAGCGGTAGCAATGATTTTGGGGTTTTTAACTCAAGAGCTTTTGAATATCCAAATCTGAATAGCTTGGTTTTAAATCAAAGCGTGTATGGCACTAATGCGTTTGGAACAAAAGTAGAGCATCAATACAAGTGTTGGAATGTACGCGCAGAAACTTCAGTTCAAGTAGAACTGATTGATATTAAATTTCATTGATCGCTCAGAATCCAGCTTGCCTTCTCGCCGCACCACTACCGCGCGTCGATCGTATACTTTGCGCTGCGCTTAGGCGAATTTCGCTCATTCACTCGTGTTTCCAGTTCACGCAACTGATCGACCGTAACCATATCGCGCGCTCCAATTTTCTCGTATTGGAAGGTGTAATTTCGTGACTCTTGACGACTACGCGAGATGGACACTTCAGGTGCGATCACTTGGTCAATTCACGCGATCAAGGTTTGGCTCAATGATGGTGTTTGGTGCGCTAGATTCGATCCTCAAGGCAACCTCAACACACTGCTTTGTATGGTTTGAAGTGGCTAGCTAAATATTCTCTCATCTCATAATACAAGGCTAAAGAGAAATGATTTTAGTCAGACCTACTTTTGTGGGTCTTCCAAATTCCTCTTCAAGTTTTAAGCAAAAGTGTCTTGTTTGTTGCCGGTTGAAAGTGAATACAGCTCCATCTTCGCCAGGTGCAATAGTAGTCCAACGCTCAAATGTCATTCCTATTTTCTCTTGATAATATGTAAAGGCTGCTTCATAAGCTGAAAGCACAATTAGAGCTTCTTCCGATTCTTTACCAAAAGTTAGAGCAATCTGTGCAACATACCAAATTAGCCATTTTCCTATTGGTGCTACAAGTCTGCTCTTACTATCACTCCTACTGATAGGTGAAGCTTCTAATTGTTGGATCTCGATAACCATCGGTTCTTCTAAATCAGGATATATACTGTAGCGAATGAAACCGTAAGTTTTGGATTGCCAAGAAATCCTAGCTATTCCCTCGTAGTCAAAGTTGGTTGCATTCCAAAGACTCAACCAATCAAAATCCCACGTTTCTGCGTTAGAAATATCATCAAAATGCGCAGGTTCAATTAGAAAGGAAGGCTTTCCATTACCGCCAAAATCAATTTGAGTTTTATAAGAAGCTGACACAATCATCTTGACTGCTGCATTTCGCGCTGTTTAAGAGGGTTATTATATGAAAACACATGATCCACCCGATGATCCACATATAGCGAGTTTTATCAAAAAAATATATAGATATAGCGTTGCCTACTGCTAAAAAAATAAGGAGGGCAATCGTTTCGCCCTCCTTACAAATTTAGATAGCCTGCCGGTCTACATTAACTGGGTGAGTTAGATCTGTGCAGACCAAGGATTTTTCCTAGTGGTGTATTCTTCAAAAATTCACGTCTCTCTTCATAAGTCATAACCTTGTGAGATCCTGCCCGAACACAGCGCGAAGCATTCTCACTTGAATCGACATCACTCTGAGAAGATTGATCTAGATGCTTAGAATCAGGCAGGTTGCAAGGTGCGTGTGGACTCATAGAAATCCCTCTGTAGTAAAACCAATACAGATTTCATCAACGTAACACAGTTTTACGGTAACGCTATCGTGTGTACACCAATATTACACGCTTGAGCGTTACGCATCTCCCTAAAAAGACTGAATTTTAATGATTATCAATTTTCCATTACATATATGTTCTTAAAATGAGTCCTAAATGAGTAAACAAGAAGTTCACAGCCTTGTAAAAAAGTAACACTCGTTGTAGCAGTTGCAAGCTTAATCTGCCTAATCGGGTTATGGTGAACGTAATTTCTCTCTAGCCAAGCATTGTAGAAAGCCAAGCACTCCGGTCTAGGAATTGAAAAGCTTGTCCCCAGTATTTGTAATAACCGTCTCTGCTGTTCCCTTGAGCTTTTGGATCAGGGAGTCGCTACCTTAAGTGCTTGATCAAGAATGTTTAAACGAGCGTCCGAAGTCGTCTTCATTAAGATCCTGCGGGTTGAAACCTCGCTGTTTCATCAGTTTTTTGATCTCTTGAGTAATGCCTGCATTCTTCTGGAAAATGTCATTAAGTGCGAGTTCTGAGAATGTACTCGTTCTAAAAATAAAACACTCGAGTACACTTCCTAACTGTCAGGACTAGTCCCAGAGGAAACAGCCAAAACGCTCACACGTTTCGAGAGTTCTATCGCTTTTCTCTGAAAGCCTAAATGGAGAGGAATTTAGGGGAGCAATCTCAGTTTGTGGATCAGGCGATCGGTAACTTTAGGAGAATATGAAGAAACTCGCTAAAACTCCTTTGTTAATTGGGTTTTAGCGAAAATCTCCCTGTTTTGGAGGATTGGAAAGTTACCCCAAGTTACCTCGCGATCAAAAAATAGGTAACTTCTGAAACCCAGTGAAATCAAGGGTTTTCAATGTAAGTTACCTAAGTTACTTAAAAAAGAAATAATAAGTAAATAAGTAACTCAAGTAACGACCTATTTCCCCGCGGTCGGGTGGAAACATATCGGGTGACTACCGATATCTTGAGTAACTCAGGTAACTCAGGTAACGACTCCTAGTGAGTTCCATGTGGTTCAAATTGGCATCTCTGGTAGATCCGGTCGATTAATCAGGTGACCATAAGTTTGCATCACCATACGTGTGTCTTTGTGTCCCAGAAGATAGGCGATCGCAGTTATTGGAATCCCTTCGTAAATTGCGTAACTGGCTGTGGTATGTCGAGATGTGTGAATCTTCCGATAAGGTACTTGAGCATGTTCTAGTGCCTTCATCCAATATTGAGTTCTGAAATTTCCTGCATCAATGACACACCCTTTTACTGTGGTAAAAATTAAATCTTCCCTATGGCAACCTGGGGTTTTTAGATGATCCAGCAGGATTGCCAGGGGAGTGTTGAACGCCAATAGTCGAACATTCCCGGTTTTAGTGGATTTTCGCTTGCGTTTATAGCCGTTGCCTGATCGATCTATGGATAAGGACTCTGAGACGGTTATGAGTTTCTGTTCAAAGTCCACATGGAGCCATTGCAAGCCGATCGCTTCACTGATGCGGCAACCCGTGAGGAATAAAAAACGAACGAAGGGGGTGTAGTGTGGGCAAATCTGCTCAAAGCTCTGAAGAATCCGAGTCATTTCACTGGCAGAAAAGGGTTTGATTTCGGGTTTAGTGCCCTTCCTTGTCTTGATGGCTTGCATAGGGTCATTCTCTACACAGCCCTGGCTCATTGCCCATTTGAAGCAGGATTTGAGATACCCTAAGCGCTTGTTAAAAGTGGAAGGGGCAATTTTGGCACTGGTTAACCAATCGGTTTGAGTTACCAGGGGGGAATGTTTAACGATCATGCGGCGGATCATTTCATAGTGATCCGCTTTGGTTTCCTCAGAGAGACTCAGGGTATTTACCCAAGCGTCCCATAATTCCAACGTTGAGCTGTATAGAACGGGTGAGGGGTCAGATGAAGCCGTTTTAGGGGCAAGTCGATAAGTTTGTAGAGTGTGATCGAAATGCCCCGATAAAAGGGCATTTTCAATTTGAGTTGCGATCGCTTGGGCAGTTGCCAGATCTCTTTTGTCTGCAAACCGTCCCCCTGGAATCGGGTGAAAGCTATAACGCTTTCCAGAGACAGAAAATTTTAATTGGATTGACCCATTGTGATTAATCGGCTTAATTGCCCTCATGATCCTGTCCCAAATCTGGATAGGATTGGGAAATTTTGAAGCAGACAAAGGCTGAAAAGCCTATACCGATTGAATTACAGGCTCTTAGAGCACCGCCCTGTCACGGCGGAAGTTGCGGGTTCGAGCCCCGTCAGTCCCGTAGATTACCCTATCCCCTCCGATATAGGAATTTAGCCCATCAGCTTCTGGTAGATGGATTGTCAACATTCATTGAATCGTGCATGAAATTTCTTACTTGGAGATAGTGAAGATTCATTTCGACATGGGAAAGATAACCTTAGAAAAACCTGGGTAAATGCTCAAAGCCCAAATCTAAGGAACTTTAGGAAATGTTAGTTGACGATTCCTCAACCGATTCTCCTAGTGGTCTGTTAGGTCTCCGTAGTCGGATGCACTTTAGTGGACGGCTGGACGTTTCGACCCGTGGACAGCAATGGAGCTTATATCTTTATATGGGTCGGCTGATTTGGGCAACGGGTGGTCCTCATCCTCGCCGCCGCTGGCATCGCTATTTAACCCAGCACTGCCCACACCTCAGCCCCAACCTGCTCACGCTTCCTCCCTCGGATGAAAATCCCTGCCAGGATTATGATGCTTTAGCGGTCTTAGTAAAACGTCAGCAAATTAGCCCTGAACACGCAGTTGCAGTGATTCGGAGCACCGTTATTGATGTCTTATTCGATATTATCCAACAGGAGGAAACTAAGCCTGTTGCTTTCCGCTCGGATGCCTCAGCGATGTTGGAGGCATCGTTAGCGCTTCTGAATGCTGAACAACTCCTTGCAGAGGTTCAACAGCAGTGGAATACTTGGCGATCGCTTGGACTTGCCGATCATTCTCCAAATCTCGCCCCAGTTCTACGCAATCCTAAACAACTTCCAGAGTATGCGCCTGAGAAAGTTTACAAAATGCTGGTATCACTCGTTGATGGTCGGCGCACTCTACGAGATTTAGCAATGCTGATGAAGCAAGACCTCATTCAGATGACGCGCGTTCTCGTTCCCCTGTATCGGAAAGGACTGATTGGCTTAACTAAAATTCCTGACTTACCCCCTCCGGGTGCATCCCGATCAAGCAGCACTCCCATCTCTGACACTTCTGATCCACCGATCTCTGGGGCACCTGTTTCTGGGATCGTGCCTTCTCTCCCCTTAACGGGTTCAAATCAGGCACCCGTCGTCGCTTGCATTGATGATAGTCTCCGCGAATGTCAAATTATGGAACGCATTTTGACTGAAGCGGGGTATCAGTTTGTCGGCGTTCAAGATTCTGTGCAGGCAATACCGACACTCATTGAGAAAAAGCCAGGACTAATTTTTCTCGATCTAGTTATGCCAATTGCGAATGGCTACGAGATCTGTGCCCAAATTCGTCGGGTGTCTACTTTCAAAGACGTTCCGATTGTTATTTTGACGAGTAACGACGGAATCATAGATCGGGTTCGCGCAAAATTTGTGGGTTCATCAGGGTTTCTCGCAAAGCCAGTCGATGCCGATCGCGTGTTAGCGATCGCGCGAAAGATGCTACCGATTCTTGACTAAATCATTAAAAGCTTCTCATCTCAGTAACCCGGAGGAACATATGAAAACCGTACTCATCGTGGAAGATAGCATCACTGAGATGCAACTTCTCACAGGCTATCTGCAGAAAGCTGGGCTGACAGTCGTCAGTGCAACTAGTGGAGAAGAAGCCCAAACGAAACTCTCGACCCAAACGCCTGACCTGATTGTATTAGATGTAATTTTGCCAGGTCAGAGTGGTTTTGAACTCTGTCGAGAATTGAAAGCTGACCCCAAAACCAGCCAGATTCCAGTTGTCCTTTGCTCTACCAAAGGCACAGATGTCGATATGATGTGGGGCAACTTGCTCGGTGCAAATGCATATTTGCCAAAGCCCGTTGATCAGACAGAACTCCTCAACACGGTTCGCCAGTTGATGGTGAATTAGGCTCGGAGGAACTATGACCAAATTGTCTGAGTTCACGCGAACTCCAATTGCAACGGCTTCACTGACTAGTTTGGCATCTCTTCTCAGTCCGCCTGCTGGCACTGAACCGATGCAGAAATTTCTGCGATTTCGCCTGGATCGAACTCAATCGATGCTCCTTGCAGTGGAGGGTATTGCAGCTGTTCAGACCCTTGCGATCGCAGATATTCTGCCTGTGCCCCAGATGAATGCTTGTATTTTAGGCATGTCAAATTGGCGCGGAGACTCCCTCTGGCTTGTTGATCTCGCACAACAACTGGGAGTTCAAACTCGCTTGAATCGGATGCAAAAGCTCACCACTTTAAGCACGATCGTGGTGCAAATTAATGACAACACTCTGGGTCTTGTTATTCCAGAGATTTACGAAATTGAGGAATACAACCCCAAAATGTTGCTCAATCCTCCTGCTGATCTTCAGACGAACCCATTTTTTCCATTTATAAGAGGATATTTTAAGCATGATCGCAGCCTGGTTTTAGATGCGGCGGCGGTTGTACAAGATCCGTCTTTACAATTGCATCATTTCAATTCTTGATAAATTTTCTTTTTCTATTGCCTCCAGGAGATTCCCTATGTCCGCATCGCGTCGTACTGAACCCACGCTTGATATGTCTTCTATGATGTCTTCAGAACCCACTCTTGAGGAATTTACTGCTTTCCTTTCAGAAACTCCCGTTGAGATATCAAGCAACGGTGCGGATTTATCGATCGAGGTTTCCGAATCTCCAGGCTACTCCAATGGTAATGGGGTCAGTCGTTCAGAACCTGAAGATGCAGGGCGAGACATTCAGCAAGTTGTGACTGCTTTGACAGGTCTAAAATCAGAACTCAAACGGGCTGGACTTCTGGACAAGCCGAATGTCCAAAATCTATTCCGTCAAGTTGCTGAATTTGCTGCGACTCAACCCAAAAAAACGAACCAGCAAGGTGCATCGCGTGAGCTTCGGTATCAGCGGAAGCAATTAAACGCAATCTCTGCTCAAATGCGCCAAATGCCTGACTTAGATGCTTTGCTCAAAGGTTTTGTCAAAGTCGCGCGCGAAACCTTGCAAGTCGATCGAGCCATCATCTATCGCTTTGGTGCACAAGAAGGCGGTTCGATCGTGGCAGAATCGGTTCAGCGTGGATGGACCCCAGCACTTGGGGAAGCGCCGGCGTTAACTTGCTTTTGCTTTGATCAGCCTGAAGATTATGTCAAGAATCAAGTCGTCGTCATCGAAGATATCACGCGCGTCGATTTGATGCCTTATCAACATCAGCTTCTGGATCAGCTTCAAGTTAAAGCGAGCTTAAGCTTACCGATTCGTGTTGCTGGTGAGGCTTGGGGATTGCTCGTGGTTCATCAATGTTCTCGAGCGCGCCTCTGGCAAGAAGTTGAAATTAACTTACTGTATCAACTTTGCCTAGAATTGACGATCAATCTTCAGCAGTCTGACTTTGCATTAAGGCTGGCTCAGCAAGGTGAAACTGAAAAAGCCGTTTTCAAAGTTATCGATCGGATTCGTCGATCGCTGGATTTAGATGTTGTTTTTCGTACTACTACCCAAGAAATTCGACAATTGCTGAAAGCGGATCGGGTGAGCATTTATCGGTTTGAAGAAGATTGGAGTGGTGAATTTGTTGCAGAATCCACGGCACCAGGTTGGACTTCGCTGCTCCAAGAGCAAATTGATAATCCTGTTTTGAAAGAGAATGTTAGCGAATGTAGTGTGCGATCGCTAGGAAAGCTGACAGATACTTATCTGCAGCAAACTCAAGGCGGAAGATTAGCGAAAGGCGTCAATTTTAGAGCTGTCACTGATATTCATCAAACCGGATTTTCGCCTTGCTACATTGAGATGCTGGAGCGATATCAAGCAAGAGCGTACGTGATGATTCCAATTTTACAGAATCAGAAGCTTTGGGGATTGCTTGCAGCTTATCAAAACTCAGGTCCACGGCAGTGGCAAGAAGCAGAAATCGCCCTGCTGATGCAGATTGGAACTCAGTTAGAAGTTGCACTTCAGCAAGCTGAGAACTTACATCAATTGAAATCCCGTACAGCGCAACTTGCAAAAGTGACTGAACGTGAAAGAGCAGGCGCACGAGTGATCGAAAAGATCCGCACTTCATTGGATCTCAATACCATCTTCAAAACTGCGACCCAAGAAGTTCGACAGTTATTAAATACAGATCGAGTAGGGGTCTACCGCTTTGAGCAAGATTGGAGCGGCGAATTTATTGCGGAATCTGTGACAGCGGGTTGGCGTTCAGTGATGGAAGAGCAACTCAGCGATTCAAGTTTTCGAGAGAATGCGAGCGATTGCACCATCAGATCGATGGGTAAATCTGCAAAATCGATCGACACGTATCTGGAACAAACTCAAGGTGGAGCCTATACGCGAGGAGAAACCTTTAGAGCCGTTGAGGATATTTATAAAGCAAACTTTTCTCCCTGCTATCTCGGTGTACTGGAGCGGTTTCAGGCAAGAGCTTATATCATCGTTCCCATCATGCAAGGAGATAGGCTGTGGGGACTGCTGGCAGCTTATCAAAACTCTGAGGCGCGTCGATGGGAAGAGTCAGAAATTTCTTTGATGGTTCAAATCGGAACCCAGCTTGGAGTTGCAATCCAGCAAGCTGAATATCTAGAGAAAGTTGAGAATCAAGCTGAGCAATTGACAAAATCAGCGGCGCGGGAACGGAACTTTATTCGCGTGATTGACCAGGTGAATAAATCAGTGCTAGAGCGGATGCGGCAGTTTGAAAGTACTGAAACGATTTTTGGTCAAACCACTCAGCAGATTCGTCAGTTCTTGCAAGCCGATCGCATTGCCATCTACCGCTTTAATCAAGATTGGGGAGGTGAATTTGTTTCAGAGTCAGTTGCCCCAGGTTGGGTGCGCCTAGTTGGAGCAGATGTCAAAACCGCTTGGGACGATACTCATCTACAAGAGACTCAAGGCGGGCGATACCGAAATAATGAACGCTTTGTTGTGAATGACATTTATCAGGTTGGGCATTTGCCTTGCCACCTTGAAATTTTGGAGCAGTTTCAAGTTAAAGCTTATGCGATTGTTCCAATTTTTTCGGGGCAGAAGCTTTGGGGATTGATGGGTGCTTATCAAAACTCGGCTCCGCGTCAGTGGGAAGAGTCAGAAGTGAATCTTCTCGCTCAGTTGGCAGCACAGTTAGGGGTTGCAATTCAGCAAGCTGATTACGTTTCTCAGATTCAACGGCAAGCTGACCGAGAGAAAGTCTTGGCAAAAGTAAGTGATCGAATTCGTCAATCGATCGACTTTGTGCGCCAATCTGCTGACATCAGTTCAGTCTTCCAAGTGATCACGCAAGATATTCGGCAACTTCTGAAAGTCGATCGGGCTGCCATTTATCGGTTCAATCCAGACTGGAGTGGCGACTTCATTTATGAATCGATTAATAGTGGATGGGGTAAGCTGGTTGGCACTGAAATTGGTACCAATGTCAAAGATACGTATCTGCGGGAAACCCAGGGTGGACGATATCGCAATCGAGAAAGCTTAGCGATCGATGATATTTACAATGCGGGTCATGACCCTTGTCACGTTGAGCTTCTAGAACAGTTTGAGGCGAAAGCTTATGCGCTTGTTCCTGTCTTTAAGCACCAAGAGCTTTGGGGAATTTTGGCAGTCTACCAAAATGGAAGTACCCGTCACTGGGAAGAAGCAGAGGTTGTATTGCTGAATCAGATTGCAGGACAATTGGGTGTTGCCCTAGAACAAGTGGATTCACTTGAACAGTTAAGAACACAGTCCGAGCAGCTTGCTCAAGCGGCTCAACGTGAGAAAACTGCGAAAGAACAATTGCAAATGCAGGTGATTCAACTGTTGGGTGCAATTAAACCTGTATTCTCGGGAGATTTAACCATCCGAGTTCCAGTCGTAGAAAATGAAGTTGGAACGATCGCAGATGCCTACAACAATACAATTCAAAGTTTGCGGAAGATTGTAACTCAAGTCCAAGCGACATCGACCAAAGTTGCAAGTACTTCTAAGAATAGTAGTGGTGCGATCGCAAAGCTGACACAACAAGCAGAAGAGCAGTTGCAGGAAGTCACTCGGGCTTTGGATCAGCTCCAAGCAATGGTCAGTTCAACTCAAGCAGTTGCGACAAATGCGCGTCAAGTTGAAACTGCACTTCAGCAGGCGAATCAAACGGTTCGATCTGGAGATGCTGCTATGAACCGGACGGTCGATGGGATCTTGGCGATTCGGGAAACGGTTGCAGAGACCAGTCAGAAGATTAAACGCTTAAGTGAATCTTCTCAGAAGATCTCTAAGGTCGTTAGCTTGATTGGAAGCTTTACAACACAGACGCAACTTCTAGCGCTGAATGCTTCGATCGAGGCAACGCGTGCGGGAGAGTATGGACGTGGCTTTACAGTCGTTGCGGATGAAGTGCGATCGCTCGCGAGACAATCGGCAGACGCGACGCGTGAAATTGAGAAACTTGCACAAGAGATTCAATCGGAAACGAGTGCTGTTGCGGCAGCCATGGATACAGGAATTCAACAGGTTGTCAGTGGAACAGGTCTGGTGAATGAAACTCGTCAGCAGTTGACTGAGATTATCAATGCAACCGCGCAGATTAGCCAACTGGTACAAGGAATTACCCAGGCAACGCTAGCACAGACGCAGCAGTCGAAACTCGTGACTCAATCGATGACAGACGTGGCAACACTAGCAAGTAAGAACTCTGCTCAGTCGAGTCAAATCTCTGCATCTTTCCAAGAGCTACTCAATACAGCTCAACAACTGCAAACGAGTGTTGGACAATTCAAAGTCAGCTAGGAAATATGAGGTGGGAGGTTTGAGCCAAATCCGGCTTGAACCTCAATGCCTTGAATTGTTTTGTTCATCTGCAATTCTGTGAGTTCCCTATGATTTCTGATGCTAAACTTCGCGAACAAACTTATTCCTATTTTTTAGCTGAAGCTGAAGATTTGCTGCAAACGATCGAGCAAAATTTACTGTCTCTGCGCAAAGAGCGTTCTGCGGCGAAAGTGCATGAACTGATGCGTGCGGCACATACCTTGAAGGGTGCAGCAGCCAGCGTTCAGTTTGATAGCATGAAATCAATGGCACATGCATTTGAGGATGTTTTCAAGGCGTTCTACAAGCCAGAAGTTGAGATTGATGCGGAGTTAGAAGCCTTACTGTATGAGGGATATGATTGCTTACGCTTACCTTTGACAACTGTTGTCTCAGGAGTAAAGTCTCAGGATACGGAAGTGCTCGATCGATCTGAAATTATCTTTTCTAAAATTCGGAACAAGTTAGGCAAACACTTTGATCCAGGTGCAGCTTTGCCAACCTCAGCAGATTTGGGATTTGATATTGCTCAATCGCTGTTTGAAACGGGAGTGACGGAGCGACTAGAACAATTAGCGATCGCAATTTCTCAAAACGATGACGACACGATCGCGCTGACGCTACATACTCAGTCCGAGGTATTTCTGGGATTAGCAGAGTCGCTTAATTTGCCGGGATTTGGGGAAATTGCACACACGGCATTAAAGGCAATGAAGCAGAAGCCTCATCAGGTTCGTGACATTGCCCAAGCTGCATTAGCTGATTTTAGACAAGGGCAAATTGCAGTGCTGTCAGGTGACCGTGTCTCAGGTGGAAAAGTGTCATCCACACTCAAGAGCTTTGCAGAATCGAATTCGATTCAAAATAGCCAGCAACTCTCTCATCGCGCCTGGAGAAAGATCAAAAACTTCTTCCAGCGTTCACGAAATGAACTCTCTGAACCTCAAGTTGCCGAAAGCTTTGACGAACCGAAAGCGGTGTTTTCGGTTGATCCTGAGATTGAAGCATTGGCGGATCAGTTTGAGGCATGGCAGACCGAATTGCCTGAAGCCAAGGCAGATCTAGGATTTGAATTATGGGATACCCCGATCGCAGAAACCGAGATTGAGTCACCATCTGAGCCTTTACACCTGAAAGAGTCAGCGCAAAACGTGTCTCAAAAGCCTGCTCAGGATACAGTTCGAGTCAAGCTTACCCACTTGGAATCGCTCAACTTTATCACCAGTGAACTGCTCATTCATCAAAACCAGCAACTTTTGCAAGATGAGCGGCTCCAAATGATGCTAGCAGAATTGCTGCATCAGGTAGAGCAACATCAGCGTGCTCTAGCACAGTTGCGTGAGTGGTCATTGCTCGCTCCAGAGCGATTCTCCAGAAGAAGCGGTTCTCTCGTTGTTGAGAACGACTTGAAACAGAACTTCGATACCCTGGAACTGGATCGATACAATGACTTGCATGTACTGCTACAAACACTCGTAGAACAGGCAGAACGGATTGATGAATCGACTGAGGCGATCGACTTTTTAGCTAGGGAGTCACGACTATCGCGCAGCAAACAAGGTCGATTATTGACGAATCTGCGCGATGATTTGATGAATGTGCGGATGATCGCGATCGGAACAGTTCTAAATCGCTTCCCACCAGTTGTTGAGCAGCTGTGTGAAACCTATGGGAAAAAAGTTCATCTGAAGTTGACTGGCACGCAGGTGATGATTGATAAAGCATTGGCAGACAAGCTTTACGATCCATTGCTCCATCTGGTGCGTAATGCCTTCGATCATGGAATTGAGCGTGACGCAATTCGCCAACAACAAGGAAAAGGCATTGGAGAAATTGAGATTCGAGCTTATCAGAAAGGCAATCGAACCTTGGTTGAAGTTTCGGATAATGGCAAGGGGTTGGATTTAGAGCAGATTTGTCAACGTGGATTTGAACAACATCGATTGTCTTCTAATCAAATTGACCAAATCTCGAAGTCTGAATTATTGGATCTCTTGTTTGAGCCTGGATTCTCGACGGCCGAGCAAGTGACAGAATTGTCAGGGCGAGGGGTAGGGTTGGATGTTGTGCGATCGCAAATCAGAGCGATGAAAGGCGATATCACGGTTGATTCAGTTCCAACCCAGGGAACAACATTTTCTTTGCGATTGCCTTTAACGTTGATGAGTACTCGGTTGCTCATTTGTCAGGCAGGTTCGGCAACGTATGGATTTCCCTCAGATGACGTTGAGCGGATTGTGACATTAGATGCTGCTGAGATTGATCAGATTGGCAACCAGCGCACATTACGCTGGCGATATGAAGGAGAAGAACACACCATTACGATTCACAGCTTGGGGCAGTTGGTGACTTATACGAATTGGTTGTTCGGGATGCAAGCCCAATCTCCTGAAACTTTCGGAGCTGCTCCCACCTTGACCACTTCAATTCTGATCATTCGTCGTCAAAAGCATTGGATTGGGCTAGAGGTCGATCGAGTACTGGGTGAGCAGGAATTAGTGTTGCGCCCGATGGGAAGTACGATCGCTGCACCTCGATACGTGTATGGGTGCAGTGTGTTGGGAGATGGTCGATCACTCCTCGCGATCGATGCTGTGACCTTAGTCGAGCAGAATCAAGGTAAACTTTCAGCCCCGGTTGCAATTTCGCCCCCTGCTCAAAAAGAGACATCCCTCAAATCAGTCTTAGTCATTGATGATTCGATCACAGTTCGGCAAGCATTAGCTATGACTTTAGAAGATGCAGGATTCCAAGTTGTGCAGGCACAGGATGGACTCGATGCGATCGCACAATTGCAATGTCATCCTGAGATTCAGTTAATTACCTGTGATGTAGAAATGCCACGCTTGAACGGGTTCGAGTTTCTCATGCGGTATGAGCAGGAATCCCAGCTTCCTCACGTTCCGGTAGTGATGCTGACTTCGCGCAGTAATGAGAAACATCAACAATTAGCAAAGCAATTGGGTGCAGCGGCTTATTTGACGAAGCCGTTTGATTCAGATCAATTAGTTCAACTCGTTCATCAATTGATGGCAGGAAAGGTGGTGCGATGACTCAAGTGATAGAGCATTCTCAAACGACGCGGCAGATGATGCGGTTGGTTGTTTTTACGATTGCTGGATATCGATTCGGGCTACCACTGGAGAGCATTTTGCGAGTTGTGAATGTGCCAGAAGAATTGAAATCAAGCGCTTCTGGGACGTTGGAGGTGGTGCCGGTAGGTGAGTATACTCTGACTGTGCTGAATTTGCGATCGCAGTTGAGTATGACACAAGGGCAAGCGCAGGCAGTGAGCACGCGATCGCAAGCAGAATTTTTAGTGGTGACACAGGTTGAAACGGAGCTTTGCGCGCTTCGAGTAGATGCACCCCCCGATTTGATCGAAATTGATGCGGCAGCGATTCGGCAGTTGCCTGCTCCCTATCGTCAGGGGCATCCCTTAAGTATTGCTAGCCATGTTGTGGTTTTACCTCAAGGCAAGGCAACGCTAGCCATCTTTTTACTAGAGATGAAGCGTGTCCTTGCATTATCCGAAAATTCTCTAGGATAAATGCTCTTGTTTCGATGCAAGATGCTGGAGGAGAAGTCTCTTCCAGATATAAAAAGGGCTGAGAAGTCTACCCATAAAGAACTGGAGTTCACAGGCATCAATCAGATCGTTGGATTGCTGATGTTTGTGCCAGGAGAGGACGACTTTGCGTAAATCGTTAATGAGGAGAAAAGGGAAAGCGATCGGGCGTTTCCAAACTGGGTAGCGAAGCATCCGAAAGCGATGCTGGCTTAGTCCGATCACACTTAGAAAGTTCAATAAATAGTCTTTTTCTAGCCGCCATTGCGGGATTTTGTGAGCGATTGTCATTTCGGCGTTGTACCAGATTTCCCAATGGAATGATTTCATTTTCCAAAGGACTTCCGTTTCTTCGCCTTTCAGGGCAAATCCTTGTTTGACTGGACCTTGGATAATTTGGTCGCCGATCGCGCTTTCGAGCCAAGCTTGTTTGCGAATCACCAGCCCTGCACCAACAGGCATTCCTTTGAGATGAGTGTCATAGCAGAAGGACTGCGTTTTAAGCATAATGGGCATGTAGTGAGCAATGCGATCGAAGTTCTTCGGTGGCTCAATTTCATATTCAGGAAGAATTCGACTGCCAAACGCTCCTACTTTCGGATGCGTTTGTCCAAATTTGTAAGCTTGTGCAACCCAATCTGGAGCGGGCAAGGTGTCATCGTCAAGGAAGCCGATCCAAGTACCCTGGGCTTCAGTAATGGCTCGTTTTCGAGCGATCGCAGCTCCTTGCTGAGTCTCAAGAATATAGCGAAGCTGGCTCAGCTGCGATTGATAAGTTTGCACGACTTCAGCAGTATTGTCAGTGCTATTGTTATCAACGACTAAAATTTCCCATCGAATTGATTCAGTATTTTGCTGGAATTGTAATTTTTGAAGCAAAAGTGGCAAACGCTGAGCAGCATTGTACGCTCGAATCGCGACTGTAAAATCTATCCGTACCATAGAGGGCTTGCCTAATTCAGAAGCATGACATCCCTAAAGTGCCCAAAAAGGTGCCCGAACACAGGGATAAGCTTTTGCCTAGGCTAGTTTGAACTATCATCCGAGCTATTGATCTTGCTTAGGTAAGCCTGCATCTGCTGAGGATAGATAATCAAGAAAAAAATCATCCAGGCTAAAATTGGAACTGCGACGAGAGTGGTCAGCCATAGTTTTGTGAACACAAACCAACTGCCAGCAATTATACAAATTCCTGTGAGTAGAATTGACCAAGGCTGACACCACCAAGGTTTGTATTGCCAAATGTTTGTTGATTGATCATTCATAGAAGTGATATTGCTCAAGCCACAGTCAGATTATTTTACTAACTGTGGCTTGAGTAAGCTATCCGGCAAACATTGCGCTTTTTGCTTGCGCGTTTAGAAGAACTTGTCCTTTACCATCCATACTAAAGTCGTGTCCGGGTTCGTAACCTTGAGTGATCAGACGGCGATAGAGCGTTACAGAAGTAATTCGGCGAATCTCACGCATCACGTAGCCTGGAATCACATTCTCGATCGCCCAACAGAATGCAAGCGGATCTATCCAAACTAAGCGTTCCAGACTTACAATCACCATTCCTGCTACATCACGGAGGGTGAGACGGCTCCTCAAATTCGCAATGACTGCTTTGCCGATTTCAGTATTTCGAGTAGCAAAGGCACAGGCTAAACGGCTCAATTCTTGCTCAAGGTCTAAGCTGGTATGATCTTGCACGGGTTGTTTATTCTCCTACAGAATCAGCAATATGTCGTTACAACAGGCGTGATTTTGTAGAAGTATATCTTGAGATAGATTTATAGCCCTCAACAAATAAGTAGCGTAACAAAACTTGATATTCTCTAACTCTACTCGAAAATCAAGCTTGCTGAGAGGTTTTTGGGTATACTGGGCGCAAAAAATCCAGATGTACATTCATGACCCTTAGTCTTGCTTATATCAGTCAGGGAAAGCTTTTTCTTAAGTACCAAGATGCTCCGGTTCAAGAAGTTGAAAGCCAGTTCGGGCTTACAGTTCAAGAGCGAAAACTGAGAATGGAACGGAATAAGGCTTGGAAGCCTCGTGGGCTGCAAGAAATGATGCTTCCGCCGGGTCTAAAGGCTCAATTACAACAGCAACCAGAGTCGGTTGTAGGAGTTGAGATTACAAGCTTGTGTCAAGGTGATACTGAACAGCTACTTTATGCGCTGAATGCTGGAGATGTAGGCGGTATCTTTTTGTTTCAGCCAAAGCGACAGAGAGAAGATCGATTATTTCATACCGCAGATTTTCAAGTTGGGCATTTGAACTATGATCGCGATCGCAAATTAATTGCCTGTACGACGAACTATCAAACGGGAATCTCCAACATTGCCGTGATGCAGATTGATGCGCCTCGCCCACGTGAAGTGACGGAAGGAGATTCGATCGATTTAGCTCCAAGATGGGTTTTAGGCAAAGAAAAAGCTTTAGTGTATCAATCGGCGGGAATTGGCCGAGATCATCAGGGGTATGTGAGTGATCGTGCGCCGTTTACGATTGAGAAGTTGGACTTTGAGAAGCAGGATGTTTTAACGTTGGCATCTGATCCAAAATCTGATTTGTTATCTCCTCAGTTGGATGCAGATGGGTGGCTGTACTACATTCGTAGACCTTACTCAGCGAGACAGCGATCGTTCAACTTTCTACAATTTTTGAAGGAAATTTTCCTGATTCCAGTCCGACTGCTGCACGCAATTTTCCAGTGGTTGAATTTCTTTTCACAGATTTACACTGGGAAGCCTTTGATGAATGCAGTGACGAAGCAGAAGATAGAGCAGAAGCAGTTGCAGGCTTGGGGAGAGTGGGTGACACCGGAGATGTTGCGCGATCGAAATTTAGATGAGCCAGATGCCCCGTCGTTAGTGCCCAAAACTTGGCAATTAGTAAGACAGAGAACACAAGGGGTTCCAGAAATTTTGGCTGAAGGGGTTTTATCCTATGATTTGGCAGCAGATGGAACAGTGATTTATAGCAATGGAAGTGCGATCTATATGCTCTCGCCCAATGGCAGCCGTGAACGAGTGTTAGTTGGCAATTGGATTGAAGGTGTGGCACTCTTACAACCGTAATGACTGATGCTTGGTGTCAAAAACAAGCGCTTGATCTTGCCTCAGATCAAGCGCTTGTTTGCGAGAAGGAAATGAAATTAGCCCCAAGAATCGAGGTCGAGCGCGGCTGAACCGCCTTCTTCGATTTGGGTGAGAATTTTACCGAGTTGCCACCAGACGAGCCATGCTGTTCCAATCGTTAAAGGAAGCGAAATGGCATAGGCCAATCGAGTTGGAAAACCAAAGATTTCAACACCTGCTGAAAGAAAGAAAAACGCACCGCCTGCCATTCCTAGAAACGGGGTGAATAAAGATAATCCACGCATCGTCGCTAGGCTGCGAGTCGATTTGTTTTCTGACCATTCTTTCACCGATTGTTTTAAAACCGCTTGAAAGGCTGACCCAGAAGCAAGGCTTGCTAGGAGAGCAACGATCAATAAGAGGTAAGGAGGTTGGGGAAATAAGTATTGCACAGTTTTTTAGGACGGGTTCAAAGTTCGCTAATTCCCCATATCCTACCGTTCTAGCTTGATGCCCGTCAAAGAAGAGACGGTTGGAATTAAGGCAGCTGTCCCTGCGGTGGATAAGTCTGCGATCGCTTTCGGCAGAAGCGCTGCTCCGACTCCTAATGCGGCTGTCCAGATTCGAGCTGGTTTGATGTCGTCTTTGACGAGTTCCCACAGGCGCTGAACTTCTTCGGTATGTAAGCGATCGTCTTCTGTGAGAGCGATTAGAATTTGCTGCCGTAAGAATTGTCCTTCCTCGGATAGCAAATACTGTAGACCGAGTTGGGCGGTTGGAAGAATGTCGAAACTCGAATCCGATCGAGCGATAGAAATCATGTTCTCTAACCGATGCCATTGGAACTTGCCATCTTTGAAGAGAACTTCAATCAGGCGGCGACGTAAGCGAGGGGATTCTCCAGTTAATAAGCGGCGCGCCACATAAGGATAGGCAATTTCAACGATTTTGAAATTGGGGTCGAGCGTGAGGGCTAAGCCTTCTTGGGTGACGAGCGATCGAATAATCAATGCGAACTTGGCTGGAACCCGGAAGGGATAGTCATACATCAGTTCGCTAAAGCGATCGGTAATCGTTTTGAAGTTAAAATTGCCAACACTCTCGCCCATGATGTCTCCAAGTACAGATTCAAGGGCGGGAACGATCGGATAGATATCAGTTCCAGGCGATAGAAAGCCAAGTTTGACGAAATCGTGAGCGAGATCAACATAATCTTTGTTGATCAAATGAACGACCGCATCGACTAGCGTCTCTTTTGCTTCTTCTTCGAGCTGATCCATCATTCCGAAATCGATGTATGCCATTTGTCCGCCATTTTCGGTAGGAACAGCGAACAGATTGCCAGGATGAGGATCGGCATGGAAGAAGCCAAATTCTAAGAGTTGGCGCAGCCCGGATGTCACTCCGATGCGAATGATGGCGTTTGGATCGGCTCCAGCCGCTTCGATGCCTTCTACGTCAGTTAATTTGTAGCCGTTAATCCACTCTAAGACGAGCACGTGCTGCGAGGTATAACGCCAATAAATTGAAGGAACTTTGACGGAAGGATCATTGCGGAAATTCGTAGCGAATTTCTCGGCGTTGCGTCCTTCGTTAAGATAATCAATTTCTTCAAAGAGCTTGGTTCCAAATTCATCGACGATCAAGGTGAGATCGTGCCCTAGATTTAATGGGAGCCACGGGGCTAACCAGCCCGCAGCCCAGCGCATGATGTAGAGATCTAGGGTTAATGTGGGGAGAAGATTGGGACGTTGAACTTTGACGGCAACTTCTTCGCCTGTTTTGAGGTGAGCGCGATAAACCTGACCGAGAGAAGCTGCTGCGACCGGAGTTGTAGAGATTTGCGCGAAAATTTCATCGATGTCTGCATCGAGTTCAGTTTCGATGATGCGAAAGGCATGTTCAGTCGGGAAGGGGGGCAACTGATCTTGTAACTTGATCAGTTCATCCAGGTAATCTTGACGAATTAAGTCGGGTCGGGTCGAAAGGGCTTGACCGACTTTGATAAACGTGGGTCCCAGTTGAGTCAAGATTTGCCGAATTTGAGCGGCGCGCTTAAATTTGTTGCGGTCTGCAACGCCTCGCCAGTCGTCCCATTTCAGACCAAAGACAAATCCCGTAAATAGCAGTGTGACTTGCAGTGCTCGCCAGATGACTTGCCAGGGGCGGAAGCGGTAATGATTTGCGATCGCGTTGAAGTCGTAACGTTTGAGTTGAAAAAGCGGAGTTCGACCCACAGTTTTTTAGCCTCTTGATTCGATCGATGAAACGCAACCACCTGCAGCAATATCATCGTCTTTGTTCCGCTTCTTAACAACATTAAATTGTTGGAAGTTCCGGGATTTTCCGCTGGCTTAGCTGCCCTGTGATGATTACGATTTTTGTTATTTGCTCCTATTCTAGTATACAAAACTACATCTTTACAGCCCAAAATTTGATTATTGTGAGCGGCTGTAATCTAGATTCTGTAGTCTTTTCAGGCATCCGTTATCGAATCAAGCAGTCTTTCAAACTGTAAATGACTTGATCTTGCTGCTCTTCAGACAGTTCTGGGAACATGGGGAGTGACAAGACTTGGGCAGCCGCTCGATCGGATTCGGGAAGTTGTCCGGGTTGATAGCCTAACGATTTATAAACGGGCTGCAAGTGTAGCGGGATTGGATAATAAATCATCGAATTCACGCCTTTCGAGAGCAAATCAGCTTTGAGTTGGTCGCGGTTTTCGTGAACTCGAATCGTGTATTGGTTCCAAACACTCTGACCACCTGCGAGCGCTTGTGGAGGTGTAATGCCAGGAATTGAAGAGAGGAAAGAGAAATAGCGATCGGCAATTCTCGTCCGATTCTGATTCCAAGAGTCGAGATAGCGAAGTTTGATTTGGAGAATGACAGCTTGAACCGCATCGAGACGGCTATTCACCCCGAGTGCTTCATGGTAATAACCGCTGTAGCGTCCATGATCTCGAAGCATTTTTAGCTTGGAAGCAATTTCAGGATCGTTCGTGGTGATCGCACCGCCATCTCCACATGCGCCTAAATTCTTTGTGGGATAAAAGCTAAAACAGCCAATCTGTCCAATGCTACCCACACGTTTGCCTACCCATTCTGCCCCAGTGCATTGAGCACAATCTTCGATGACTTTGAGTTGATGGGCATCTGCGATCGCCATCAGCTTTGTCATGTCTACAGGCTGACCAAACAAATGTACGGGAATGATCGCTTTCGTTTTTGGAGTGATGGCTGCTTCGATTTGATTGAGATCCAGATTGAAGGTTTGTGGATCAATGTCGATAAATACAGGTGTCGCACCGACTGCGCTGATCGTTTCTGCGGTTGCGATGAAGGTAAAAGGTGTGGTGATCACTTCGTCGCCCGCGCCGATGTCGAGCGCGCGAAGCGCGAGAAATAGAGCGTCTGTACCGGAATTACACGCGATCGCGATCTCAGAGCCTATATATTGAGCAAATGATTTTTCAAAATTCTCGATCGCTGCTCCGCCAATGTATCGACCGGAAGCCAGCACCTCTAAAACAGCTTGATTAATTTCTGAACCGATCGCTTTAAATTGTTCAGACAGATCAAACGGGGGAATTGTATTCACTCAGCTTTACCACACCTGTAGTTAATTTGGTCTTATGCTTTAGACCGGAAAGGATTGAGATTGGTTTCTCAATTGGATCTAAAGATATCAGGCAAGGGGAAAATCGGGCAATGAATTTTGCGACGCAGGCAGTTTGGGCGATCGGGCTAGTTGGGGCGGCATTTGCGCTCTCGTCTTGGCAAAAATTAGGACTCGAAGGCAGTCTGATTTTGGCGGCAGGACGAGCGGTGATTCAACTTGCTGTAGTCGGATATGTCTTGGCTGTCATTTTTGCGCCACCGCTTAGTCCGATTTTGATTTTGTTTGTATTGGGGGTGTTGGTGATGATTAGCGCGATCGTGACGCGCAATCGGATTAGCCAGAAATTGCCATTGCCAGGGATTGTTGGATCGTTATTGATCACAACACTGGTTACAGTAGCGTATGTTCAATTGATTGTGGTTCAGCCTCAAGTTTGGTATGAACCGAGATTTTTGATTGCGTTAGGGGCAATCGTGCTGTCTCAGGCAATGAATGCAGCAGCGATTTCGGGAGAACGTCTTTTCAATACATTAAAGTCGAATTCTTTAGAAATTGAGACGCGATTGAGTTTGGGGGCGACTCCAGCACAGGCAATTGAGTCGTATCGGAAAGACTCAATTCGGGCGGGAGTGTTGCCTGTGATCAATGCAATGTCGATCGTGGGTTTGGCGACGATTCCAGAGATCGTGAGTGGGCAACTGTTGGGCGGTGCGGAACCGATTCAAGCGATCGCATTTCAGATTGTGATTTTGTTTATGGTTTTGTTTGCGACACTGCTTGTTACCTTGCTTGTGACATCCGGAATTTGGCGAAAGTTCTTCAATGCACAGGCGCAGTTGATTCGATGGTGATTTCTGGCAAACAGCGATACACTGAGGGCAATCTTCTCGATCAGTGGCTTCGTGTTGAATCCTCACTTTCATCGATCGATTCCTAGCATTTTTAAGGGCATTGCGCTGTTCACGCCAGGCGGTGATCTGCTCTACTGTATCGATCCCGACAAGCAAGGGCGCTGGCATCTTAACTTGTGTATGGCGCTGCAAGAGGTTTTAGAGCTTTCGGAACCGCCTCATTTTCTAGTTCCTTGCTATACGGCAACGCTCGATCGCTGGTTTGATGCGAGAACGAATCAAATTCGGATCTTTGCAGAAGCGTATCCGCCTGTATTTCGATATCGAGCATTATTGAATACGGTGTTCGAGGCGGGTGATTTGCATTGGCAGGTTGCGCCTTCTCAAGAGATTTGTGATCCGATGGTTTTAGAAACGTATCGTCATCGGTTTCCCGAACTTTGGGAGAATCATGATCTGGTGATGCGATGTGATCCCACTCCGCCTGTCACGGTGCAGCAGCCTGCTTCTCCTTACCCGCAAGGTTATGTGTTGCGCTTGTTTGTCTCTGGCTACAGCGCTGCAACAGCAAGGATTTTGCAGAATTTACATGAGTTACTAGAAGATTCCTTGGAACATCCTTACACGTTGAAAGTGATTGATATTTTTAAGCATCCTGAGCAGGCAGAAGCTGATCAGGTTTCTGCAACGCCTACACTGGTAAAGGTATATCCGCCTCCGGTTCGTCGCATTGTGGGGAATTTGGAGGATGTCGATCGAGTTTTAAAAATTTTAGGTGCTTTGAATGAAGGGCTGAAGGATGATTGATGCAATTTTAGACAAAGCAGAATCTGGGTTAGATCTGTCTGTGGATGAGGGGGTTTTACTGCTGAAGCAGACAGATGTGGATGTGATTGAGAAGATTCGGCAGAGTAGCGATCGCTTGCGACAAAAACAGGCAGGCGAGACAGTGACTTATGTGATCAACCGTAATATTAATTACACCAATATCTGTGAGCAGCATTGTAGCTTTTGTGCTTTTCGACGAGATGAAAGCGACGAAGGATCTTACTGGCTAGATTGGTCACAGATTCTAGAAAAAGCAACCGATGCAGTCCAACGAGGCGCGACTGAGATCTGTATGCAAGGCGGGTTGAATCCGACAGCAAAGGTTCAAGAGAGTTCATTAAAGTACTATCAAAAGCTAGTTGAGACGATTAAGTCTGAGTTTCCTGAGCTACACATTCATGCGTTTTCGCCGCAAGAAGTGCAATTTATTGCGCGAGAAGATCGATCGACAATTGCCGAAGTCATTGTTGGGTTGAGAGATGCGGGTGTCGATTCGATGCCGGGAACTGCTGCGGAAGTTCTAGATAATCAGGTGCGTAAGATTCTTTGTCCGGAAAAGATCGATGCTGAAACTTGGATTGAGATTGTTCAAACCATTCATCAGCAAGGAATTCCCACGACTAGCACGATGCTATCAGGACACATTGAAACTTCAGAACAACAGATTCAGCATTTAGAGAAACTCCGATCGATTCAACAGTCGGCTCAGCAGCTTGGATTGACTGGGATCACTGAATTTATTTTGCTGCCGTTTGTCGGGAAAGAGGCTCCGAAACCTTTGCGGCGCAGAGTTGGACATGATCAGCCGATTCTTGCTGATGCGCTGTTACTGACGGCTGTTGCTCGAATTTTTCTCGGCAACTGGATTCCGAATCATCAGCCAAGCTGGGTGAAGCTAGGACTGGCAGGAGCGGTTGAGGCGCTGAGATGGGGCTGTAATGACATTGGCGGAACTTTGATGGAGGAACATATCACGACAATGGCAGGAGCGATCGGAGGGACTTGTATGGAGGTAGAGACGTTGCAGACTGCAATTCGTTCTCTCGATCGACCTTATGCACAGAGAGATACATTGTATCGGTTGCTGGTTTGTGCCTAACTTCGTCAGAGCCGATGTTTTCTAAGATTGTCCTGAGCAGATGACTGATCGCATTTGCCGTAGATTTGTGGGCAAATCAAGCTTAATCGTTTGCTCAATCAGAAAACTCGGAACTGGAATCGTTGGAATTGCCTGCACTGAATAAGTCAGGATCGTTCCTTCTCCATGCGGCTGTAGTTTCAAATCGGCATGAAACTCGCTAAAGCTACCAGATTCCAAGTAAAACTGAATCCGTTGTTGTTGCGTTTCTAACACACTCAGCGAAATCTCGACCTGAGCTGTAAACATCATAAATGCCTTACTTGCCACTTGGTACAGCCGTTTTACACCTTGGCGAGACAACACTTGACGAATCTCACTCCGGGTCACGTCCGGAAAATACTGTGTCCAACGTGGATAATCAGTCACCTGCTGCCACACTTGAGGTAATGCGATCGGTAAATACATCTGTGCCGTCACCGCTCCACCCCAAGCCGAATGAGCGCGAGTCTCTAGCAAAATTTCGCCGCGCATCAGGGCAACTACGTCGCGTGTTAACGTCATCATGAGCGTCACTCCCACACCAAAGGATCGATCACTCGTTACGATAACAGGCAACGCATAAAATAAGTGCATTAACTCTATAAAGATTGTAAAAATTCTCCCCCGAACGAAGATGAATCAACCCAGTAACTCTAGAGCAACAGTCTATATCGTAGTTTTAGCGATGACCGCGATCGTATGGATCTTGCGCGGTATTGGACTTCTTGCCTTCTTGCCAGGATTCGTTTTGTGGATTCTGATTTTCCTGTCGATTATTTTGACGATCGTGAATGGGTTGATCGAAGTCCGATAAGAACCTTTCTCTAGAGAGATTAGTAAAGCGATCAAGATCAGAATAATGACTAATATGCAGACCTTGATCGTTTACATTTAGCAACTATGAATTCTTCGGCTTTACCGACGCGCGGGCAGTTAGAAAGGACACTATCGCAACGAGTTCAGGCGTTTTATCGGACTCAGTTAGGACATCAGCCCAGTCGAGTCCAGTGTTATATCGCAGACGGCAAAATTACGATCGTGCTAGAAGACTCGATTACCAAGCCTGAACAGTTGCTAATGGAAAACGGACAAGAGCAACTTGCAGAAAAAGTACGAAGTGACCTCGATAAAGCACTGCATCCGCAGTTGAGTACGATGATTCAAGAGATCGTTGGCATTAAAGTTGTGGATATCTTCAGCGATGCGACGTTTGATACGGGGCGCAGTGGCACGATTGTGGTGCTAGAAGAAGCTCCGCAACTACGGGAATCACAGCCAAAACGCTCTAGAGAAGAGAATGCTGGGGTAAGTGACGAGTAACGACCTCGAAGAGATCGTCTAAGTCATAAGGTTTGCTGAGATAGTCATTACACCCAGCGGAAAGAATACGATCGCGATCTTCGTCTCTGGCGAGGGCGGTGAGCGCCACAATCGGAATCTTAGCAGTCAGTGCAAACTGACGAAGCTGGCGAGCGACTTCAATCCCACTCAGGTCAGGCAGTAAAATATCGAGCAGAATTAAATCAGGCAATTGATGCTGTGCTAGCTGAAGGGCAGCTTGACCTGTTGTGGCTGTGACGACTGCACAAGACGTAACGGCTTCAAGCTGGCACTCCATCAAAGTCAGATTGTCAATGCTGTCATCCACAGCAAGCACGATCGGCTGTTCGGAAAATTTTGATGAATTCATGAAAAACGGTGTCCAACTCAGGTTTCTTTTGTAACCGTAAGAAAAGCTCACTTCAAGAGAATCCTGGTGGAGCAGGCTGCGACTGCGCTTAGCCCTCAAAACTCGTAAGTTACGACTGAACGAAACTCACGCCACGGCAAAATTCTACTGATTTAGACATTCCTAAGCGCTGAGTGAAGCATTTCTAAAGCGGCAATGAAAGGGCGCTTTATTAATCTGGTTGTCGCTGTCCTCATGATAGCGAAAAATGCATGAACGATAATATTTAGTTACATGAGGTTTAGATTGGTGAGAATTCCAAATTTATATTGATTGAGTATATTTAGTTTGCAACAATAAGTACAAAACTTAATGTATCGGAGAATGCTTCTGATCACAGAATAATAAATAGCTTCTTCAGTGCGGAAGTGATTATCGCTGCATCAATCTGTTAGAACTGAAGCAGAATATGTTGTGCAAGTCGTAAAAGAAGTCACGACTTGTAGGAGGGAACGTATGGCGATCGCTACAGTTAACCCGTTCACTGGGGAAACAGTGAAGACATTTCAAGCCTTGAGTGATATTGAGATCGAACAGAAGCTTAGCTTGGCACAGGCGCAATTTTTGAAGTATCGAACGATTTCATTGAGTCAGCGTTCGCAGTGGTTATCCGAAGCCGCAACTATCTTAGAGCAAGAGCGCGATCGCTTTGGTAAACTGCTGACGCTAGAAATGGGAAAACCTTTGAAGGCAGCCATTGCAGAGGTAGAAAAGTGCGCGCTGGTCTGTCGGTTCTATGCGGAACATGCGGCGCAATATTTAGCGGATGTTTCGGTTCAAACTGATGCCACGACGAGTCTAATTAAATATCAGCCGTTGGGTATCGTTTTAGCTGTCATGCCTTGGAATTTTCCATTTTGGCAAGTGTTTCGGTTTGCGGCTCCTGCATTGATGGCGGGGAACGTGGGACTGCTCAAACATGCTTCTAATGTGCCGCAGTCAGCTTTAGCGATCGAAGAGATTTTTACTCGTGCTGGTTTCCCGGAAGGAGCGTTTCAAACTTTGTTAGTGGGTGCTGACAAAGTTGCTGCGATTGTTGAAGACGATCGCGTGAAAGCCGCGACTTTAACCGGAAGTGAACCTGCTGGCGCAAGTCTCGCTGCTACTGCTGGAAAGCAAATTAAAAAGGTTGTTCTCGAACTCGGGGGCAGTGATCCGTTCATTGTGATGCCGAGTGCTGATTTGGATCAAGCGGTTCAAACTGCGGTAACGGCGCGGATGATCAATAACGGTCAGTCTTGTATTGCAGCCAAGCGGTTTATTGTTGCCGAAGAAATTGCAGATCAATTTATCGATCGCTTAGTTGAACAATACAAGCAGCTCAAAATTGGTGATCCAATGTCAATGGATACTGACATTGGACCGCTTGCTACTCCTGGAATTTTGCAAGACTTGGATCAGCAAGTTGAGATTTCAGTGCAGCAAGGTGCAAAAGTCCTGATTGGGGGTCATGCGCTGCGCGATCGACCGGGTAATTTCTACCTGCCAACCATTCTGAGTGAGATTCCGAAAGGCTGTCTGGCTGAGCATGATGAGTTTTTTGGACCCGTTGCACTGGTGTTTCGCGTGCCGGATTTAGAGAGTGCGATCGCGCGGGCAAATGATTCACCTTTTGGGCTAGGTGCGAGTGCTTGGACACAGGATCAAACCGAGCAAGATCGATTTATTTCAGAGCTTGAAGCGGGGGCTGTGTTTATCAACGGTATGGTCAAATCGGATGTGCGGATGCCGTTTGGGGGAATTAAGCGATCGGGCTTTGGGCGGGAGCTTGGACGCGAAGGCATCTTGGAGTTTGTCAATGTCAAATCGGTTTGGGTGAAGTAAATTAAATCGATCAATCTGAGCTATCAATAACAAGTCAAAAACTACTGAGGAGGATGATCGGTGAATACAGCAGAGTTACTCGTTCGATGTTTGGAGGCTGAAGGAGTTGAATATATCTTCGGCCTGCCAGGAGAAGAAAACCTCCATGTGTTAGAAGCATTACAAGGCTCATCAATTCGGTTTATCACGACTCGCCATGAACAAGGTGCAGCTTTCATGGCAGACGTGTATGGACGATTGACTGGACGAGCGGGGGTCTGCCTGTCTACGTTAGGACCAGGGGCGACAAATTTGATGACGGGTGTGGCTGATGCAAATCTCGATCGCGCTCCTTTAGTCGCTATTACGGGACAAGTGGGAACCGATCGGATGCATATTGAATCGCATCAATATCTCGATTTGGTGGCAATGTTTGCGCCTGTGACCAAGTGGAATGCTCAGATTGTTCGCCCGAGTAATACCGCTGAGATTGTTCGTAAAGCCTTTAAGATCGCTCAGACTGAGAAGCCCGGAGCCGTCCATATTGACTTGCCTGAAAACATTGCTGCGATGGCAGTAGAGGGCAGTCCCTTACGTCCTGACAACATTGAAAAGTCCTTTGCTTCGTTTCGGAGTATTGAGAAGGCGGCGGCAGCCATTAATGAGGCGAAGAATCCATTAATTTTGGTCGGAAATGGTGCCATTCGCTGCGATGCCAGTGAGATGCTCACCCGATTTGCGACTCGATTAAATATTCCTGTCGCGAATACGTTTATGGGAAAAGGCGTGATTCCTTATCCGCATCCCTTAGCGCTCTGGGCGGTAGGGCTTCAGCAGCGAGACTATATTAGCTGTGGGTTTGACCAGGCAGATTTGGTGATTGCGATCGGCTATGACCTGATCGAGTATTCGCCGAAAAAATGGAATCCAGAAGGGACGATCCCTGTGATTCATGTTGGAAGTACTCCGGCTGAAGTAGATAGTAGCTATGTGCCGATCGCGGAAGTTGTAGGAGATATTTCAGATTCATTGCAAGAGATTTTGTATCGCTGCGATCGCGATGGTAAACCGGAACCGCAAGCTCTGCATTTACGGGCGGATATTCGCAGTGACTATGCTCAATATGCTGATGATCAAGAGTTTCCGATTAAGCCACAAAAGCTAATTTATGACTTGCGGCAAGTGATGGGCGCAGAAGATATCGTGATCTCAGATGTCGGGGCACATAAGATGTGGATGGCGCGGCACTATCATTGTCATCGTCCGAATACTTGCATTATTTCAAATGGATTTGCAGCGATGGGGATTGCGATTCCGGGTGCGATCGCGGCGAAATTGGTGCATCCCGATCGCAAGGTTGTAGCAGTCACGGGAGATGGCGGTTTTATGATGAACTGTCAGGAGTTAGAGACAGCGCTGCGGGTCGGTACTCCGTTTGTCACGATCATTTTTAATGATGGGGGCTATGGCTTGATTGAGTGGAAGCAGGAAAATCATTTTGGGCATTCCTCGTTTATCAAGTTTGGGAATCCCGATTTTGTCAAATTTGCCGAGAGCATGGGATTGAAGGGTTATCGTATCAAATCAGCGGAGGAGTTAATTCCGACCTTGAAAGAGGCGCTAGAGCAAGAGGTTCCGGCGGTGATTGATTGCCCGATCGATTATCGGGAGAATTTACGATTTACGCAAAGAGCAGGCGATTTAAGCTGCGCGATTTAGGAGCCGAACAATTTCAGGGATAGTCAATCAACCTTAAACCATTGCAGCTTGATAGCGTTCCTGAATGCGATCGAATTCCAAATCAATCAGATAATCGACTGTCCAATTTGCACACCGCTGCAACATATGAAACGGATAGCTGTTCGCCACCCCAACGACTGGAATTTTTGCAGCTTTTGCTGCTTGAATTCCAGCAAAGGTATCTTCGATCGCTAAACAGTTCTCTGCAGTGAATTGAAGGTCAGGAAAGGTCTGATTTAAGCGCTCGATCGCGAGTAAATATCCATCTGGTTCAGGCTTACTCACGGTTAAATCATCGCCCGATACAATCACGTGGAAGCGCGATCGTAAATTTGCTCGTTCTAGAACTAGCTCGATTTCAGATCGCAAAGCACCACTGACGATCGCAAACTTACAATTGGGCAGTTTGAACATTACATCTTCAATGCCAGAGTAGAGAGGGAGCCTTTCTAAGCTACTCATCTGCGCTACATAAGCTTTGGCTTTACGAGCAACTAATTCATCGAGATATTCATCAGTGATTACTCGTCCGCGCCGTTCTAGCAACTCTTGAATACACACGCGATCGCTCCGTCCCAAGCACAATTCGCGAAATTCGCCAGACTTAGGACGCAGATTTTCCTCAATGAGGATTTGTTCGAGAAGCTTATCGTGAAGTGGTTCATCATTGATGATCACTCCATTGAAATCAAACAGAACGGCTTTCAGCATACACGTAGAGATGATTCTCGCATCTTTTACCTTACACCCAAGCTTGCTCAAGCGATCGCCCAAGCCGATTGTTCAACATCGCTGAAGTTTTCAGATTCATTATGGGGTAAGGGTTTGACTCCATGCGTAATTTGATGGATCAACCAGAAGTCATGGCTTTGCACTGCCTCAAATCCGGCGGCTCCCATCCATGCTTCAATACTGTCGTTTGCGAAATCTTGGATATAAGGCTCTTCAAAAATCTGTGTTAGCCATTCAGTTTGTCGCAGGGTCTTCTGGCTGCCGTCTAGAATCAGAACTTCTCCACCTGTTCGCAATAATCGAAAGCATTCCTGCAAGATGCGTTTGGAAATTTGCGTGGGGGTTTCGTGGAACAATAACGATGCAGTCACGAGATCGAAGGAACCCTCTGCAAAATTCGTGCTTTCTGCTTTTCCATGTCGCCACTGAATGTCTAAATTCGCTTGTTTCGCTTTGTAATCGGCGATCGTTAACATGTAGGGCGACAGGTCTAATCCAATCACTTCTGCGGTCGGAAATGCTTGTTTTAGCATGAGTGTCGTTGAGCCAGTGCCGCAACCAAGATCGAGAATTCTCGACGGCACGCCTTGAATCGCATCGATCGCGGCTTGTCGCACCCAGGTTTCATTTGGCGGTAATGCGTATTGCGTTATCGGATCGTAAGAGGTCGCTGCACCGATCGTGAGATAGCCGCCTTCGATACCATGAAAATTCTGGTCTTTGTAATAGCTGGGATAGCTCAGGTTCGGATCGGTCAAGCGATCGCAGCCTGCTTTCCAATCAATGCTGTCGTGAAGTTGTTTCATCTCTTTTTCATCGATGAAGAGACGAACGATCGGGGCAAGGTACTGCTCAAACAGGGTATCTTTGCGAACTGGCATAGGTGCAAACAACGCTACTGGTGCTTAGTTTAGCGAATTGTTCTCAGTCCGGATCGATACCAAGCTTGAATTCGCTTGGGTGAAATGCCTATCAAGTAGGCAAAAACTACGATTTGATTGACGATCGTGGTTCTGAAAACGCCAAGTTTCTGCCAGCGTCGCCCTGATGTGATCACAGGTTTGGGCAAAATCACAATCTTTCCCAATTGTTGCAGCGTCCTGACAAATTCAAAGTCTTCCATAATGGGCAGATGAGGAAAGCCGCCGATTTTGTGGAAGGTTTCGGTTCTTAAAAAGAGCGCTTGATCGCCGTAAGGAAGTTGTAAATAACGCGATCGCAAATTCACGCCTTGTTCAATCCAACGAATTCCGAGTTGATCAGCATCAATTCTCAGTTGAAATGCTCCGGCAATTGCTGTCTTCAAAGCGTCCCGAATCATTTGATCAAAGCCACCTGGAAGCCTGGTATCTGCATGGAGAAAGAGCAGAATTTCACCCGATGCGACCTTCGCTCCAGCGTTCATTTGGGCAGCACGACCGGGATGAGATTGAAGAACTTTCACCCCAAAAGATTGAGCAATGGCAACGGTTTCATCTTGGCTCCCTCCATCTACAACAATGATTTCGATATCGGTTGCTTGTATCGAGAGCGTATTGGGCAGGTGACGAGCTTCGTTGAGAACGGGAATGACGATCGAGATTTTCATGTCAGATATTGCAAATCTTCGGGACGATCGATGTCGTGCAAAATGGGAAGTTCAGCGATCGACAATCCCAATCGTTCAATAATTTCTACCGTTTGCTGAAATACGATGTCTGTACTCCATTGAATATTTTGAAACACATCGGGCACAAACTGATTGCATCCAATCAAGTAGTATCCGCCATCAGTTGCACCACCGATCGTGATCGGATGAGTTTTTAGATTGGAAAATGCTAGCGCTAAGAGTTCGGATGTGAGGTCGGGACAGTCTGTGCCAATCGCGATCGCAGATTTTGCACCGCGATCAAATGCCGTTTGAAATGCGTGAGTTAAGCGATCGCCTAAATCTCCAGAATGCTGCGGGTAATAGCAAAGATCATGCCCGAGCCAATCTTTCATCTGTTCTAAAGTTCCACCTGTGAAATAAATGCAGAGCTGACAATTGAGACTGCGGCATTTCTCGATCGTTCTTTCGGTCATTTGTCGATGCAGTTCGGCAGCCCCAACTTCTCCGAGTGCTGGAATGAGACGAGTTTTAGCTTTACCCGCTTCAGGATAACGAGTGAAAACAATTAACTGTTCTTGCACAATTTCCTCACTCCCTACCTTCTTCCTTCCACCGCTCCAGAGGCACACAATCAATCTCAAACTGATCTAACGCCCGCGCCACCACAAAATCTACTAAATCCTCGATCGTCTGCGGACGATGATACCAAGCTGGAATTGCCGGAACAATCCGCGCTCCTGCTTCTGCTAAAGCCGTCAAATTCCGCAAATGAATCAAACTAAACGGGGTTTCTCTCGGCACAATGACTAGCTTACGTCCCTCTTTCAACTGCACATCGGCTGCGCGTTCTAGCAAATCTGAACTCAACCCCGTCGCTAATTTTCCGACGGTGCTCATACTGCAAGGCATAACCAACATGCCCAATGTCCGAAACGACCCACTGGCAATATTCGCACCGACATTTCCCCAAGGATGACAGTTCAATTTTCCAGCAGTTTCGACTCCCGCTTGATCGCGCCAAAATTGCTCCTGCTGGATTGGGTCTGGTGGCATCCGCATTCCTGTTTCTTCCTGCCACACCATATAAGTTGCTTTCGATGCGACAAGCTCGATCGCGTAATCTGCCGATAACAGGTACTTCAAAGCACGGACGGCATAAATTAAGCCTGAAGCCCCAGAAACACCAAGAATGATAGGACGATTGACCACAGAGAATACCTAAATAAAAAATGCGGGACATGCCCGCATCTCTTATTATTCCTCACTAAACTCCTCATCGGGGAGGGCAGGTTCAGGTTGAAACTCCGATCGCTCTTCGGATTCAAATTCTTCGTCGGTCGCTTCACTGCCACCACCGACTGCAATCAGGTCAATTTGCTGGCGGTAGTAATCGACGCTCTTGACTTGAACTTCAATGCGATCGCCGAGTCGATACTGCTTGCGATTCTTGCGTCCGACTAGAGTTTGCTGACGCGATCGAAACTCGTACCAATCATCTTTGAGCGAACTCACATGCACGAGACCTTCGACGAGCAATTCTTCGAGTTCGACAAACAATCCATATGATTGAACACCCGTAATCAATCCGTGGAAGATTTCGCCTGTGCGCTCTTTCATCAACTCGGCTTTCTTCAAGCCTTCGAGATCGTTTTCTGCGTCTTGAGCCACTTTCTCGCGTTCGCTCACATGCACAACGACTGCACCGAAATGGCTTTCCAATTCTTGATGCACATCGGTCGGCAGCACATTCCAATTGATCTCTCCATGACAAGAGCTATGGCGTAAATCAACACTATCTTTCACGCGCGAAGATCGACGATCGCGTCCTGCTTCAAAGACCGCATGTAAGGCGCGATGCACGAGCAAATCAGGATAGCGCCGCACGGGAGACGTAAAGTGCGTATAGCCTTGCTCTAATGACAAGCCAAAATGTGGTTTCGGCTGAGAACTGTAGAATGCAGGTTTCATGGTCGAAAGCAACAAGTAAGTCAAAACTCGTTCTGCATTCGATTCTGCAAAGGCATGTGTGAAATTCTGATAATCTTGTGGGCGAACTTCTTCTTCGTTTTCTAGCTTCAGTTCGATGCCCATGCTGACTGCTAATTTCACCAATTCCTGCACCTCTTCTGGATCAGGGGTGGGATGCACGCGGTAAACGCTAGGAACTCCCAGAGCAATCAAATGAGATGCAACGGTCTGGTTTGCCAGCAACATCAGTTCAACGATCATCGAGTGAATCGGGAGTGTTGCAGAAACAACCACTGCACCTAATACGCCTTCATCATCGTAGTGAAACTTGCTAAACGTAAATTTATCTGTTTCTTCTGGCGATTCTGAACCGTCAGGACGCGCATAAATTTTTTCTGGCAGGTTCAGTTCAAATGCGCCTCGTTGTCGTCGCTGGTCTTTGATCGCATGACTCAGCTTATCGAGCTGCGCCAACAGTTCAAAAATCGGCTCAAACTGCTTCAATTCTTCTGTGTGATTGTCTTTGAGAATCTCTTCTGCTTGGTGATAACTCAACTTGTAATCGACATTAATCACTGTGGGCTGAATCTCGAATTCCAGCACGCCACCTTGATCATCGAGTGTAATCAGCACTGAAACGGCAAGTCGATCTTTTCCGGGCTGAAGCGAACAGAGATTATCGGTGATCTGTTCGGGCAGCATCGGGACGACTAATTCACTCAGATAAACCGAAGCGCCTCGACGTTGAGCTTCGCGATCGAGCGGCGCTCCTGATCCAACATAGTGCGCGACATCTGCAATATGAATGCCTAAGCGCCAGTTGCCGCCTGCTTTCGTTTTCTCTAAGGTAATCGCATCATCGGCGCTATCTTCGTCGCTAGATTTGATCGTCAGCGTGGTCAAATTGCGTAAATCAACTCGATTTTTTAATTCCGCTTTGGTCAATTTAGTCGGCAACTCTTTTGCTGCGGCTAAAACCGTTTCAGGAAATTCGCGCGGCAAATCGTGTTTGCAGCAGACAATATCAATATCGGCTGCGTCATCATCTGCGCCTAAGACTTTTGCGACTTTACCGAGGGGGGCATGTTGCCCGATCGGATAGCGTTTGACCTGCACATGTGCCAAATGATCGATCGCATTATCGAGTTGGATGCCATTTTCATTGACTTGCAGTTCAAACAATAAGCGATCGTCGAGGGGAACGGCTCGAAATTCTCCACTTTCGCTCTTTTTAATGCGAGCCAGAACCGAGGGATTTGCCCGTTCTAAAATCAATCTGACTTCGCCTTCTGGACTGCGACGACGACTGCCTTCCTTCGTCACTCGCACCAAAACGCGATCGCCATTCCAAGCATGATTCAGTTGGCTTTCGCGAATGTAGATATCTTCTGACCCTTCGACATCTTGAATCGCGAAGCAGAATCCTTTGCTTGAACAGCGTAACTTTCCTTCTACTACGCCTTCTTCTGGCACTCGACGATATTTGCCCCGTTCCTTCACGAGCACTCCGATTTTTTCGAGTGCGTCTAGTGCGATCTGTAAGCGTCTTAGGCTCGGTTCATCATGGCATTCCAGCTTTTTTTCGAGAGCTTTTGGAGCCACTAATTTATCATCTGTGAAGTTAGCGAGTAACTCAGCGATCGAGAATTCCATGAAGCGATTTGTCCTCGTGTGTTCTGCGTGGGGTGTGCAAATGGCTCTGAAGTCGTCACTTCACCGGAACCGAAGCTCGAATCAGTTCCGATTAATCAACAAGCCGATTCCCAGTTTTAACAGATAGGAAGCTGCGCACTTAGCATTGGCTCTATGAGGTTGAACTCCCGAAGTTGACCAAAATCAATCGATTCGGAATTTCAAGTCTCGAAAAGCGCCTGTACGAACATGTTGACAGGCCGAGCGTCGCTCATAGTTACACGACAGCCTGACCGCCAATGCGATCGCACCTTTACTATTGTTACTCAAGTTGAGCCTAATGACACATTGAATCTCGAACTTTTGCGGGTTCATGCGTCTCGGAAGTCTGAAGTTAAGCTATAGTGCGAGGACAGATTTGAGACGGAATCTTTTGCGGGTTCATGCGTCTCGGAAGTCTGAAGTTAAGCTATAGTGCGAGGACAGATTTGAGACGGAATCGTGATGAGAAGGCTGAAACAATTCGCGGGCTTGGTTATATTGTGTCTGATGTTAATCAGTTGCTCTTTGCCAGTGCAGGCAGATAGCAAGATTGATCCAAAATTTGAAGAACAAGTCCTGCAAGTGATTCGCAAAAATCCCCAGGCAATTCTGGATTCGGTACAAGCTTATCAACGCGAACAACAACAAGAACAACAACAAGAACAACAGTCGTTTCTCCGCGATCTCCAGCAGAATCCAAAATCGGTGATCGCTCAGTCTCCCACGAAAGGCAACGGTCAGGCTGTCTTGGTGGAGTTTTCTGATTTTCAATGTCCTTACTGCCAAGCAGCAGCAGGCACGGTGAGCCAGTTTGTAGACAAGTACAAAGATCGCGTCACTCTGGTTTATAAACATTTGCCGCTGACGAGTATTCATGATCAAGCCCTACCAGCGGCGAAATCGGCTTGGGCGGCTCAGCAACAGGGAAAATTCTGGCAATATCATGATGCTTTGTTTGCGCAGCAGAAACAGTTGAATGAGGCGATTTATCCAGAGATTGCCAAGACTCTGGGGTTGGATGTGGCGAAGTTTAATCGCGATCGCGCGTCTCAAGCGGCAGAAACCACGATCGAAAAAGATCTTCAACTTGCAGAGCAGCTTGGAATTTCTGGTACTCCGTTCTTTGCCATGAATGGTCGTGCATTTTCAGGGGCAGTCGATCTTGCTACCTTAGAGAAAAACTTAAACCAAGCACAGTAAGGAAAGGAACGGTTATGAAAGGATGGATGGCTTGGCTTTGTGCGGCTCCAATTGCGGTTTTGATGACGACCGCCGCAATGGCTCAATCGACTCGCTCCTATGCGCCAATCCCGCTGGCCCCTGGAAAAGAGATTAACGATCGCTTAACGGATGCCGATATTCCCACCGGGCAAGGCAATTTCGCACGCGATTATGTGGTGACTTTGCAGGCGGGAGAACAAGTGGCGATCGATTTGTCTTCGGATAGTTTTGATACGATCGTCACGCTGATGACCTCACAAGGGACAACCGTTGCCGAGAATGATGATGGTCCAGATGGGACAACGAATTCGCTCTTATTTACTCGCATCACGCGCAATGCGAATTACATCGTTCGAGTCAAAGCTTTCGGAGAAACGGCGGGCGGCCCCTTTAAGTTGAAATTGACTCGGCTGAAACCCGTTCAATAAATATAAAGGCGATCCGAATCTGGATCGCCTTCACAGCGAAGCAAGCCTTCTGAGTGTTTCAAAAACTCGGGAGGTTCGTGTTTTTAAACCGCTTCAAAGTTCTTTTCGCCGGTACGAATCCGAACTACTTGTTCAACAGGTGTGATAAAGATCTTCCCGTCCCCGATTTCTCCGGTTCGAGCCGCCACAATGATTTTGTCAACCACCATGTCTACTTGATCATCTTCCACCACAATTTCAATTTTGAGCTTCTGTAAAAACTCAACCGTATATTCAGAACCGCGATACCGTTCGGTCTGACCTTTCTGCCGTCCAAAGCCTCGGACTTCAGAAACCGTCATTCCCACGATTCCGGCATTGACTAATGCAATTTTGACTTCGTCGAGTTTAAATGGGCGAACAATCGCTTCAACCTTTTTCAAGCGCTTACACTCCTTAATCGTGATCTCTATAATTCGGGCATGAGACTATCTATCATTTCTGGTGAAGAGAATTTTGTAACGATCGCTACCGATCATTACCCGCCTCGCCGATTGTAATAGTATTTTTGAGTGTCGCATGAGCCACTCAAAATCGGAATTCATCAGTTGTAATTCGTAATTTCGGGTTGCTATTGGTTACATTCGAGAATTTATTTTGATGAAGGACTCAGCAAAGGACGCACCAGCAAGAAGCCAGCGCCGAAAGCAGTCACGACGATCAAAGCGATGACTAAGCCCAACATCCAACCGCTGAGTTCAAAATGAGTGTCTTGTTCTGGCTTAATTTTGCGCCGGGGCTTGCTGTCTTCTTCGATTACCAGCTTCTCTTCAGGAAATTCGAGACTCGATGGAACGGGTTCTGGTTTGGGAGCAACGGGGATGCGGGGTGGCATGACCGGGATTTGGAAGGATGCAGCTTCGACTTCGGGCATCAAGTCGAGACGAGGTGCGGGTGGTGCAGCAGGATTAATTCCCGGCATTGCATTGGAGACTTGGCGGAGTTGGAGTGCTGCTTGTACCGTGCGTTCAATTTCTTGCCGCAATTGCTGATTCTGTTTTGCCAATTGCTGGTTTTGAATCTTCATGGCTTCCACCGAGTTCTTTGTAGCTTGAAGCTCAGCAATCACCTCGCGGTAGACTGAAATCGGTACAGAAGGGGCATATCCGGTTGCAGGAGCTTGAGGCGGCAAATTGATCGATCGATTAGGTGTTTTCTGCATCATGGGGTTCATAACAGCGAGAGTAATCTGACAAAACAGCGAGAAATTGTGATGCCCTCAGAATAGCTGCAATTGAATCAAGCAACGCATTTTTAGTCAAGATTTTTTCAAAAAGAAACGATTTTGTGAACGAATTTCGGGGATTGCGGAGATCAAGTACTCAAAAAACTTGAGACGCGATCGTGCCTCCGTGCAAATTCGATTGCTAAGATCAGTCAGTTCATTCAATTTCATAGGCTATGACGCAAGCGCAAGACCATCCCGAAGTAAAGTATGGCGAACGCCTGATCGAAGAGGGAAGTCTAATTACTTTCCCGAATCCTAGACCCGGACGGCGTTATACGATCAATATTACGCTGCCAGAGTTTACCTGTAAGTGTCCGTTTTCTGGCTATCCCGATTTTGCGACGATCTATGTGAGCTATGTTCCGGATCAGCGCGTCGTCGAACTGAAAGCAATTAAGCTGTATATCAATAGTTATCGCGATCGCTATATTTCTCACGAAGAAGCGGCGAATCAAATTCTAGATGACATTGTGGCAGCGTGTGATCCGTTAGAAATCTCGATTAAGGCGGACTACACGCCCCGAGGAAATGTGCATACCGTAGTAGAAGTGACGCATACGAAGGTATAAGTAGAATGCGGTTCGCTAACCGTCCAGAATTCTCGCTGAGCGTCTGAACTCGTTCTTCTTGATAGGGTGAGCGCAAAAAAATCCGTGTTCTGTCTTGTTCTAGCTTGCAGTTTAGGAGCGAGACAGAACCGATTCAGATCCTAAACTAGCTTGAGCAGTAACTACTGGCTCTAACCTCGAAGTAGACATCCTAGTAAAGCAAACAGCACTTACGATCGAGCTTTTCATTTGAGCTAGTAATGATTGCTGCAAGAGTAGACAAGCAGAATGAGAGAAAGCAAAATCTTTTGCAAATTTAAGTGATGAAAGGTGGAAGGCTTCTAGGAGTGATGCCTTGCTTCAATCTCAGCGGATGTTTTAACAATTTGTTAGAAAGCCCTCTAACCTTGTGCTCATCTCAATGTTTTACTTGTGGTAACTATAGAGCAGAGCAGGTAACTCACTTGTGCCGCGATCGCAGATTCGGGGAAAGTAATTTCAGTCGTTATCATTCGCTCTATGGTCAGCACAGTTTCGAGATCCGACCTGCCAGAACAATCGCCTGGCATTAAAAAACCTGTTCAAGAAACGCTCTTAACTCCTCGGTTTTACATCACTGATTTTGATGCGGTTGCCCAAATGGATTTATCCGGGCATGAAGCAGAACTAGAATCGGTCGTCGCAGAATTGCGAGCAGACTATAATCGTCACCATTTTGTTCGCAATGAAGAGTTTCAGCAAGATTGGGAAAAGATTGATGGTGAAACCCGGCACGCGTTTATTGATTTTCTAGAGCGCTCTTGTACTTCAGAATTTTCGGGCTTTTTGCTCTTTAAAGAACTCTCTCGCAAGCTTAAAAATCGGCAACCTTTACTATCAGAAGCATTCCATTTACTTGCGCGCGATGAAGCTCGTCATGCCGGGTTCTTGAATAAAGCAATGGCAGACTTTGGCTTGACTCTTGATCTGGGCTATCTGACGAAAAATCGAACCTATACTTTCTTTCCGCCAGAATGGGTGATCTACACCGTTTACCTCTCGGAAAAAATTGGGTACTGGCGTTATATTTTGGTCTACCGCCATTTAGAACAGCATCCAGAACATCGGTTTTATCCTCTGTTTCGGTACTTTGAGAGTTGGTGCCAAGATGAGAATCGACACGGAGATTTCTTTAAAGCACTCTTGCGATCGCAGCCCAAACTCTGGAATTGCTGGAAAGCAAGACTGTGGGCAAGATTCTTTCTGCTGACTGTCTTTGCAACTCACACCTTGACTGTTTTAGAACGATCGACGTTTTACGACTCGATTGGTATTGATCCGCAAGAGTACAACAAGGCTGTAATTCAAAACACGAACGAAACCTCGAAGCGAGCTTTTCCGAGTGTGCTGGATACGGATCATCCAGAGTTCTTCCCTCGGCTCGAAAAATGCGCGATCGCGAATCAGAAACTAGCAGAGATTTCGAGTCAGTCGCGCCCGAAATTCATTCAAACGCTCCAAAAATTGCCTTGGATTGCTGTGATCATTTGGCAACTTCTCCGCCTCTATTTCTTACCTGCAATTGATGCAGAAGCCTCTCGTCCTGTCATTCATTAGGAAACAATTTCATGAGTACTTTATCTGTCCGCTTACGAGAAGGAACCCAACGCTCTCACACCACAGCAGAAAACACTGCATTTATGAAATGCTTTGTGAAAGGTATTGTAGAACGCGAACCTCTACGGAAACTGTTTGCAAATTTGTACTTTGTTTACAGCACTTTAGAAGCAGCATTACAGCAGCACGCTCAAGATCCAGTGTTTGGTGCATTCTACTTCCCAGGGTTGAATCGAGCTGCGAATCTGGCGCGCGATCTCGCATTCTACTACGGTGAAGACTGGCAAAATCAGATCGTTGCATCATCTGCGGGAATTGCATACTGCGCTCGAATTAAAACGCTCGCTGCTACTGATCCAATCTTGCTGGTTGCCCATGCTTACACCCGCTATATGGGCGATTTATCAGGAGGCCAGAGTTTGAAGAATGTCATTCGATCGGCATTATCTTTGCCTCCGAATCAGGGAACAAATTTTTATGAGTTTGAGCAAATCTCAACTCCTGAAGCCAGACGAGAATTCAAAGAGTGTTACCGTCAGATGCTAGATAGCCTGCCTGTAGACGAGAACACAATCGAACGGATTGTTGCCGAAGCAAACCTTGCCTTTGTGCTCAATCAAGATGTGATGCATGAACTCGAACCCGATGTGAAAGCAGCGATCGGGGAACATACCTTTGATTTACTTACTCGGCAGGATCGTCCTGGAAGTACAGAACGACGATCGCATGGTAGCGATCGTGAACCTGTCCTAGCTCCTTAACTCGAAGAATTGTTTGATGCGTGGAGTTTCGATTGCTTAAGAGGACGCTTTAAAAGTACAAAAAGCCTCTTCGCTCACGTTGTCCTCCTGCCCCGGAATGGAATTCCAGGGCTAGTAAAACGAAGTCCACTAAACTGGACTACACAGAGGTTTGAGCGATGCAGTCCTTTTAAGGACTTCGCACCGTTAGCCCTGGAATTCCATTCCGGGGCGGGTGAATGCGTCTCAACGATTACTTTTAAAGCATCTTCTAAGCAAATGCTCAACTTGCACAACCCGCAACGATTGTTGTGCAAAGTCGCAACCTCACGCTAACAGAGGCAATTTCGTCCCTCAACCCTGATGCTGCAAAACAGCTCGCCCATCCAAACCCATTAAATCCTTTCCAATGAAACAACTATCCCAAACGGTCGAGTTTGACGCGGCGCTCCTGAACCAGTACAACCTGCCCCTTCCCCGCTATACCAGCTATCCGCCTGCTACAGAACTTAGTTCCGACTTCGATCCTCATTTCTTCGACCGAGCGATCGACCTCGGCAATCACAAAAAAACGCCCTTATCCCTATACTGTCACATCCCTTTCTGTGAAACACCCTGTTACTTCTGTGGCTGCAATACGATCATCACTCAACGTAGAGAAGTCGCAGAACCCTACTTAGGTTACCTTGCCCGTCAAATCCGCCAAGTTGCTCAATCGGTCAGTTCTGACCGTCAAGTTCATCAATTGCATTGGGGTGGCGGCACACCAAACTACCTTGACTTACAACAGGTTGAATTTCTTTGGAATCGCTTCCATCGCTACTTCAAATTCGATGCCACAGCCGAACTGTCGATCGAGATCAATCCGCGCTATGTCGATCGTCATTACATTCATTCTCTAAGGCAACTCGGCTTTAACCGAATTAGCTTTGGAATTCAAGATTTCAATCCTGAAGTGCAAGTCGCAATCAATCGGGTACAGCCTGAAGCAATGCTTTTTGATGTGATGGATTGGATTCGGGAAGCTGGATTTGAAAGTGTGAACGTCGATTTGATCTATGGTTTACCGTTCCAAACTTCAGCCACGTTTCAGCAAACAGTTGAGAAAACGTTAGCGCTTAATCCCGATCGCATTGCGGTGTTCAATTTTGCCTACATTCCCTGGCTCAAACCCGTTCAGAAACGAATGCCAGAATCGGCGCTGCCTAGTACTGTTGAAAAGTTCAAGATTCTGCAAAACACGATCGCTCAACTTACACAAAGTAACTATG
Source organism: Leptolyngbya sp. GGD (assembly GCF_026735145.1). Taxonomy (NCBI): domain Bacteria; kingdom Bacillati; phylum Cyanobacteriota; class Cyanophyceae; order Leptolyngbyales; family Leptolyngbyaceae; genus Leptolyngbya; species Leptolyngbya sp. GGD. The sequence goes on along the minus strand of NZ_JAPQKE010000003.1, from coordinate 464,347 downwards.
TGTTTATTGGCATGGATCACTTTGCGAAGCCCAATGATGAATTAGCGATCGCCCAACAAGCCGGACAACTGCATCGGAATTTCCAAGGTTACACCACAAAGCCTGAGTCAGATTTACTCGGCTTTGGCATTACTTCTATCAGTATGTTGCAAGATGTCTATATTCAGAACCACAAGCGGTTAAGAGACTTCTACACTGCGATCGATGCCTCTGAGCTTCCGATTGAGAAAGGAGTGCTCTTAAGCCAAGATGACTTGATCCGACGCACTGTGATTATGGAACTGATGTGTCAGTTCCAACTTTCAGCAGCAGACTTAGAAGCAAAATATCATTTGGGATTCGATCAAGATTTCAATGATTACTTCGCGGATGAACTCTCACGTCTAGATGCGCTCGAAGCAGATGGACTGCTCAAGCGGTGGAGTGATGGCATTGAGATTACGCCAGTTGGACGGTTACTCATTCGGAATATTGCAGCGGTGTTTGATACCTATCTAGGCGATCGGAAAGCTCAAACTTTTTCTAAGTCGATCTAGTCGTTAAACGGCATTGATAGTGGAGAGTGGGGAGTAAGGAGTAGGGAGAACCCAGGCTCGGATTGCTCCCTACTCCCCATCAAATTCGCTCTGCGGTTCTAGGCTGTCAAGATATACCCCGAATCTACTGCTGCTACTCGCCCGTCTCGAAGTAAGGTTTGATAAACCATGGCTGAGACATCCGCCCGTGTTGCTTCACGATTTGGATTGAACTGCTTTTGATTCGGATAGTTCACAATCATATCTGCTTGAGCCGCTGCTGCTACTCGATCTTGGAACGATTGCGGAATTGCATTGCGATCGTCTAAGACTGCTAGCACATTCGGATTTGCAGGAGAGAGGTTAAATCCGCTGACCAAAGAGAGCACCAACTGAAGCCGTGTAATGTTCTGATTCGGCTTAAAGGTGCCATCTGGGAACCCGGAAATAAAACCTGCTCGATACGCTTGCTCGATCGCGCTTTTTGCCCAGAAATCCCCAGGCACATCTGGGAAAGTGGCTAAATCGCGGCGCGGAGCCGGGTTAAAGGTTCTCGCAATGACAGTTGCATACTGAGCGCGAGTCATTGGGGCATCGGGTTTGAATGTGCCATCGGCAAATCCTTGGATAAAATTCTGACCAGATAAGCCCAAAATGAAATCCTTTGCCCAGTGATTCGTGACATCAACAAAGGCAGTCGTCGCAGTATCAGGATTGACGATGTAAGCAGACGCGATCGCTTGTGCCTGATTCGTTGCGACTAAAGCTTGATAGATAAAAGTCGTGACCTCAGCCCGTGTAATCTCCTGCAATGGACGCAATTGTGAAACATTCGGATAGTTCACGACTAATCGCCGCTGAGTTGCAGCCGCAATTCGCTCGCTCGCAAAACTCGGAATCTGAGCGCGATCGCTATACAGTGCCAGAGTATTTGGAGTTCCACCTGTAAAGCCTAGCCCGCTGACTAATGCAACGAGCGCTTGAGTACGGGTTAAATTCAAGCCAGGACGGAAGGTTCCATCCGGAAAGCCAGTAATAAAGCCCATGCGATTTGCTTTGGCGATCGCTTCAGCCGCCCAGAAATTCGAGGGCACGTCTGAGAAATTCGTGGCAGGTTGCTTGAGGGGCAGATTGAATGCTTTTGCCACGATCGCTGCAAATTGAGCACGAGTTAGCGGACTTTCTGGTTTAAACGTATTGTCTGGAAAGCCCGTGATCAGATTGCGAGCTACCAATGACTGGATAAATGCCTCAGCCCAATGCCCCCGAATATCCGTAACTCCAGCCGTTGGCGTTGGTGTGGGCGTTGGCGTTGGTGTCGGGGTTGGTGTGGGAGTCGGAATTGGAGTCGGCGTTGGAGTTGGTATCGGTGTGGGAGTTGGAGTCGGGGTTGGTGTGGGAGTTGGAGTCGGGGTTGGTGTGGGAGTTGGAGTCGGTGTCGGTGTGGGAGTCGGGGTTGGCGTTGGTATCGGTGTGGGAGTTGGAGTCGGGGTTGGTGTGGGAGTTGGAACTTGACTCACAATGAAATCAATTACGCCTCGGACTCTAGAGGGATTGATTTGGTTGCCAACAGAAGCGATCGACACATTCGTTCCGTTTTCGACATCAATGTCTGTATTGTCGCGAATAATGTTTCCGCCTGGGTCTTGACTGCTGCCTAAATTAGGCGAACCGCTGCCCACGATCGTCAGTCCAGAATCGGTATTTCGCTCGATCGTATTGCCGCGCAACACTGGACGTGCTGAATTACTCACAACAATTCCAGAGCGGTTTTCAAACAATCGATTCTCAATGATCAAGGGTGCGCCATTGTCGCCAACCGCAATCCCGTAGCCTGTGTTTTGACAGACGTTACGGCGCAATTCACCTTTTGCATTTCTAGAAATTGCAATTCCGTTCGCATCGTTTTGCAGAAAAATGCAATCTGACACGACCGGGTTTGCAGTTCCGGTCGCAAAAACGCCTTCTCGCTTACATAAAGTAAACGTACAATTTGCGATCGTCGGCGCAGTCGATTCTGACCAAACTCCACTACCACGAGTGTTCGGGTTGGTCACGGTCACGCCTCGAAGCTGAGCATTGGTATCGAGTCGGAAAGTCACATTTTGCCCTGCCCAAGTTGGACTCAGGTAAGTTCCACCGCCTTGTACGAGAATATCTTTGCCTTTTGTCGATTCATTACCGACAACCGTCACCCCTGCGGGAACGAACAGCGGAAACACCTCGCCGCTAGCGGCATTATAAGTTCCGGGAACAAGTTGGATTGTTGTCCCAGATTTTGCTTGTTGGAGCGCGCGGGCGATTGTTTTGAGGGGAGCGGCTTGAGTTCCAGCAGCGCTATCATTGCCGCTTGCAGGATTGACATAAAGAACAGGGGAGCTTACTTGAACCATAACGTCAGAGCTTTGTGATAAATGCTATTGGGTCTGAAACAAACACGAAACAGACAATTCCAGGAATACGAGAAAGTAATTCATGATACTCACTCGATCGAATGTGGACACCTATCCGTTAGAAATCTTTGAGTCAGAGAAAACGTCAATCCTGGAAGAATTCCCGCAGAATTGCTACACTCCAGGCACGATCGGTAAACCTGGATCTTGCTCAATCCGACCCAGATTCGTCATATTCGCCCGCCCAGTCGTCAAAAATCGGAACGTCTCCTGATACAAACTTTGCCAAAATCGATTACTCATGTTCTGGCTGACCTCAGTTGGATCAACCATCGGATGTGGCACTAAATCCTCACTCGGATATAAGAAGAACCGATGCCCTTCTCCCTCTCCTCCAATCCGCTGATAAAAATCCTGGCTCGTCTCAATATCCGCTGCATCTTCATTCTCAGTCAGCACTAAAAACGTCGGAATATTCGACAGCGATCGCACAGATTCATCACTCATCACGACTTGAGAGCCAAAGCGATCGGCAGCCGTCAAACAGCCGACTGGAAACCGCAACTTCTCATCCCAGCCCAACTCACTAATATCCAAAGGACCTGCTAAATTCACATATCGCCGCCGCTGTTCTCCATAAATCTTCAGCAACGGTGCATACGCGACTACTCCTCGCACCCGCTCAGGTCGCGATGCTGCCAAGCCCAGAGCCACCGCGCCTCCCACCGATAAACCGACTGTGAAAACGGCTCCCGGCATCGCATCTAATTCTGCGAATCTCGCCTGAGCTTCAGTCAGATAGCGCAAATGCGAAGACGTGAAATAGCGATCGAAATCAGGATCATTATTCGATTCCAAGGATTTCACAATATCTAACAACTGCGGTTCGATCAGCAATAAGCGGGCGATCAATCCCATTTGCTGCATAAACCCTGGACGGGTTGCCGTTGGATTATGCGCAAAATTTTGGAGAAAAGTTTGCAGTACCGGATCTTTCTGAACTTTGTCTTTGAGCGGCTCTGCATATTCAGGTTTGAGATCGACTTGCGCCCAGTTGCGATCGGGATACATCAAGGCATGTCCTGCGATCGAAGGCTGATATACATTAAAGCCATTCTGAAAGAGATAATCTGCTAAACGCCACATTTGATGGGGTCTTGCGCTGAACCCGTGGAATATCATGACTGTGCCGCGAATCGGTCTTCCAGGTTCATGAAACAAATAGTACGGCATTGCCCCTTCTCGCCGATCAGGGTGCTGATTTAGGCTCGCAATATGCGCGTCGATCGCAGATTTAGTTTGATTAATTTGCTCAAGAGTTGGGATCGTTTCAGCAGCAATATTCATACAGATTCTCTACTCGAAAAGGTCTTAAAAGGACGATCCAGGCTGTTTCAGGAACTCAAGTTCTTCGGGGGTCGAAGGTCGATTGAGGATTAGATTGCGGTGGGGAAACCGTCCAAATCGTGCAATCACATCGCGATGTCGGATGGCATAGTCGTACGTATCTGCTAATTCAGGAATATCCCTGAAAGGCTCATATAAGCGCACCGATTCATTTTGGTCATCCAGATTTTCACTGTGTTCTAGCGGCAGGTAGAAAAAGAAGCGCTGCATCGGTGGGAGGTGCTGATCAAATCCTTGAGCGATCGCACATTGAGCCACTTGTAACGCTTTTGCATCGGTGGCAAACGATCGCGGCGTTCCTCGGAACATATTTCTCGGAAACTGATCCAGCACAATCACTAACGCTAAACTGCTTTCAGCCGCATTCATCCAATCCTCCAATTCGCCTAAAGCCGCTTGTTCATACTGTGAGAGAAACCGGGAGCGAATCTCTGCATCAAAGGCAGGATCTTTCTTAAACCAAGCCTCCCGCCGCTCGAGCGTTTCTCCAAACCAAAACTGCAACACTTCTGCTGTATTCATAAATCTTTCTCCCAATGGGTTCCGTAAAATTTCGGAATAATTTAAAAACAAATTCCCCGCCGTTTTCAGAAATGCCGCAAACTCTACCGCATCTCCGCAAACAGCGGGGAACTCAAAAACTTCCAGTGTCTCTATGACATTGCTTGAACGATGTAGTCGAAATAAGGAGCTGCTGCTGCTGCATCCTCATTGTTTAACAAACCAAGAGAAGCTTCCTTCAAACAGCGGATTGCTTCCGCCATTCCAGGAACCGGAACACCGAGCGCGTTATACATTTCCCGCGCCCCGATCACCCCAATCTTCTCGATCGGGTCAGTACTGCCGGCCAGTACCCCATACGTTACCAATCGCAAATACCAGCCATAATCGCGTAAGCATAGCGCCCGCTCCCGATTGCCATAAGCGTTGCCGCCCGGGGCAATGAAATCAGGACGCTTCTGCCACAACAATTTGCTCGCTTGCTCAACAATCTTTTTCTCACTTTCAGACAGAGTCGCGGCGATTCGAGTCCGTTGCTCTCCGGTTTGAAAAAATTCTCTTATGCCACTCAATTCGCCGCTCGTTGGATAACGAAGCTCGTCGTCGGCTTGTAGGATAACTTGGCTAACTACGCTCATGTTTATATTGCGGTATCTCAGAATTCACTTTGTAGTGTACCGACTTTCGGGGACGATGCGAAAGAGGAAGTTCTCATTTTGCTTGACAAATCGTTACACTTCGTCGTGACATTGGATGGGAGAGACAGGAATGACCTCTCTATCTCCCTATCTCTCCCTATCCCTCTACTCGTCTGCGATCGCTTCTGCTTTGGTCACTACTGGAGAGGGGGCCGTCACTGCAGGTTCAGCTTTGACAGGTTCAGCTTTGACAGGTTCAGCTTTGACAGGCTCAACCTTTGCGGGTGCAGGAGCCGGAATCTCAAATCCTAACTGTGCTCTTGCCTGATTGAGCGTGTAATCTAAACTTGACTTGCCTGCGTTCAGGAGTGCTCTTCCCGTCTCAGAGGCAATCTGTTCGCTCGAACCTTCTAGCCCATTAAACCAGGCGCGTGTACTTCGTCCGGCTCCCACAGAAATTTTCCAGAACCAGTCCGCAAATACTAATACGAGGCAAAGCACTAGCCAAACCAGCAATGCCGTTTCTTTGATGATGGTCCAAGTCATGACCACTGCTGACTTGTAGGTATCAAATGTTTCAGGTGCAGTCAGCAACTTCCACAGCTTCGCAAATTGCGCTTGAATTTTATCCATAATTTTAATTTCGTCTCCTCAAACGTAATCTCTTCAAATTATCACCCGCACAACTAGATTCCGATTCAACAAAAATCTATCAATGCCTATCGATTGACAGATGCGATCGCATTCGGATCTCCCTAAACTATTGACAGTATGCCAATCGCGACTTAAGCAGTGCAGGGTAATTCATTGAGATCTAGGGTGAAATGTTCAATTTCAGCTGGCGAAATGGTTTCAGAAAGCTTGGGTTCTGCTGAGTTTTGGCACATGGTTCTTATTAACTACTCAGAATTGACTTGGATAGTTCCAGCGGCATAATCCTTAAATCAGATCTGATCTCCCGTAGGATTGATGTGGATTCTGCTCAAAGATTTTTATGCTTAGCGGAACATAATAATTGCGCTCTCACCAACCAAGCTAGGGAGATTCTGTCTGAATCGCTTTGAGATCGGTTGTTTTATTGCTTGAGTGTAATAAATTGCTTGAGTGTAATAAAATGGGTGCGCCAGAGGTTAGTTTATTCAGTCCTTTCGTAGAGTTCAGCTTTAGATGGTGCCAGAAGATATTTCCACCTCAAGCAAGTGTGTGAGGAGACAGCCTTCATCCTGCTGTTCTCCAGAGGAGAACCTGAAATCGAATCGTCCGCATCGCCGGATTTCCTCGATCGCATTTGGTCTTTCGCTCGGTTGGTTGACGAGTAGTTTAGTGCTGCCTGCACGCGCTGCTGATATGTCGATCGGGAACGAAGGCATTCGGGCGAACAAAAACACAACCTTGCAATCAGAATTTGTTGAGTCGCATGGTGCTTACCAATCTACCTTTGGTGTCATCAACCTAACCACGAAGGAAAAAACTCCTCTCTTGGTCGAAACAAAGCCTGCTGATAGTCCAGACACAATTTTCCGCCCATCGACCAAAATTGATGACGCGGGAAGTGAGTTAGATTTTCCCGGCACTCCTGGGAATGCGGTTCCTGAACCGAGCAAGCAATACACGTTTCAGCCGAATAATGATTACGTGTTTTATCTAGAGTCTTCATATAACGGGCGACCGACTGGGATTTTGTATTCCACGGATAGCTTGAACCCCAATTCTGAACAGCACGTAAAATTTACGGGGAACATCAATTCTCTGTGTGAATCAGGCGGCATGACGTTGGGCTGGGATGATACTGGCTCTAGGATTGTTCGCAACCGGGATGCACAGGATCGAGATTATGACGATTTCATTGTGCGGATGCGGGATACAGCTTGTCCGGTTGGGGGGGGTGAGCCTCCACCAGTGGTTTCTCCAGTCGGTCCGGGTGGCACACCTGTGGGTCAGTTGCCTGTTGCCGCTGTGCCTACTGCGTCGGGCGGTTCGTTCTTGTTGCCAGCCTTGTTAGGCGCAGGTGCGATCGCGGGCTTAGCGGTCGGTTTGAGTGGGGATAGCGGCGACAGCGGCGGTGGTGGTGCTGTCGGTGGCGGCGGTGGCGGCGGTGGCGGTGGCGGCGGTGAGCCGATTCCCGAACCGTTGACCATCATGGGTTCAGGTGCAGCCGTTGGGTTTGCCGCTCTAATGCAGCGCCGTCGTTCTAAGAAGAAGAACAAGAAAGACTAACGCTGTGCGATCGAGAACGGTCGAGAGTATCCGAGAGGTATCACAGCCTCGAAACGTGAATAACTGTGATTTAATCTTCAGATATCCCCTCTTCATCATGAAGAGGGGATATTTTTTCAGGTGAATCGCTTATGTCGTGGACGATCGCAGTTGGGAACGTTGAGTCGGTTCAAGCTACTTGGAAAGAAGCGGGAATTGCGATCGTCGATGCACCTTTTTCGGTTGGTGAACGCTATGTCGTGATCGGTGAAGATTGCGAATGGACAGGATTTGAATCGCTCGATCGGCTTGATAAAACTTTTGTCGTCTGGGATCGCCAACTTCAACAAATTTGGATGATTCGCGATCGTGTGGGTCAGAAGACGCTTTACTACACGCGAACTGGTGAAACTCGCTGGATTTCGCCGAGATTGCGATCGCTGAATGCTTATCATTCGCGTGAGTTGGATTTAGTCGCACTGCGAGATTATCTTTCTTGTGCCTTTGTGCCTGGATCTCAGACCTTGTGGCGGCAGGTGCGCGAGGTACGACCCGGAACGTATCGGAATTTTCAGGAAGAAACAATTTATTGGTCGCCGCAAGAGCAAATTCACAACCCAGATGCATCGCTCGAATGGCATGGGCAAAAAGTACGATCGCTACTCGAAAGCTTGATTGAGGAAATGTTGCCGTCAGGAGAGCCAGTTGGGGCATTTCTTTCGGGTGGGATTGATTCAAGCTGTGTGACGGCACTTGCTGCAAAATTACACGATCGAGCGGTGCATACGTACTCGATTCACTTTGGCGCACCGTATCCCAGTGAGTTAGAGTTTGCCAATCTCGTCGCAGAACATTGTCGAACTCAGCACCATATTTTAGAGATTTCGCCGGAGATGATTTGGCAGATGTTACCGGAAACGTTAGCAAGTTTGGATGATCCGATTGGGGAAGGGCTGACGGTTCCGAATTTGGTATTGGCACGAGCGGCGAAAGAATCGGTGAATGTCGTGCTGAATGGAGAAGGCGGCGATCCCTGTTTCGCGGGTCCGAAGAATAAGCCAATGTTGTTAAATCAGCTTTATGGCTCTGGTGGGAGTAAACGTGATGTTGAGGCTTATCTGACTTCGTTTCAAAAATGTTTTTCAGATTTGCCAACCTTGTTGAAGCCGGAGATTTATGCCGCGATCGCACAAGCTCCTTCGGTGTTTGAATCGGATCTGAATGTACCTGTGGCTTATTTGAATCGGTTGATGTTGCTGAATCTCAAGTTCAAAGGTGCGGATTACATTTTGACAAAAGTCAATGCGCTAACCGCAGCAGCGGGAATCACAGGTCGATCGCCGTTGTTTGATCCGCGCATGGTGGAACTGAGCTTACAGATTCCGCCCCAGTACAAACTGGCAGGAGCAGAAGAAAAAGCCGTATTGAAAGCGGCAGTGGCAGATTTGCTTCCCGATGTGATTGTGAATCGTCCGAAAAGCGGCATGATCATGTCGATGCAGCAATGGTTTCGCAACATTTGGCGACGACGAGCCAGAGCATTATTGTTAGACCGCAAGGCTGAAATTGCACCGTATATCAATCAAGCGATCGTCAAAGATTGGCTCGACTATCGCGGACAAGTCTGGCATCGCTACGGATTGAAACTGTGGTTACTCGTGACTTTAGAAATTTGGTTGCGAGTCAATCGGTAAAATGAGAGATTTTGTAACGTTCCGCAAAGATGGGAGAATAGAGAAAATCTATCTAGAAGTAAATCGCACGAAAAAATCATGGCAGAAATTCAATTTGCAAAAGGCATTGCAGAAGAAGTGATTCCCGATGTTCGCTTAACTCGATCGAAAGACGGGTCAAACGGGACTGCAACCTTTATCTTTGAAAAACCGAAAGCGCTTGAGGCTGAGAATACAGATAGCATCACGGGCATGTACATGATTGATGAGGAAGGCGAACTGGTCACTCGTGAAGTGAAAGCAAAATTTATTAATGGTCAGCCTGCTGCCTTAGAAGCCCTGTATGTGATGAAATCGGTAGAAGCATGGGATCGCTTCATGCGGTTTATGGATCGCTACGCTGAATCAAATGATTTAGGATTCACCAAATCATAAGTCGATCGGCAAAATGCTCATCCAATACGGTTCGGCTCCGTTTAACGCTCAGCCCCCGGAGATCGGGAGTTGAGCGAAGTCGAAACCTAACGGCAGATTGAACTTAGCTTTTTTACTTCATGTCTCATCAGCCTCATCCTGACTCTGGCGGGATCGCAGTCTCATGTGCTGTCATCACGGTCAGCGACACTCGAACTGCTGAAACCGATCGCAGTGGTCAACTGATTCAACAGCTTTTAACCCATGCAGGACATACAATCGCGCATTATGCGATCGTGCCGGATGAGCCGGATGTGATCCGTCATCAACTCGCGAATTTACCCGAACTCGATGCCGTCATTCTCAACGGAGGAACTGGGATCGCACCGAGAGATACGACTTACGACGCGATCGAGCAATTATTAGAAAAGACACTGCCCGGATTTGGGGAAATTTTTCGGGCACTGAGCTATGCAGAGATTGGCTCAAGAGCGATCGCATCGAGAGCGATCGCAGGTGTATCTGCGAATAAATTAATTTTTTCACTGCCCGGATCGACCAATGCCGTCAAGCTTGCCCTGGAAAAATTAATCTTGCCGGAAATTGTGCATTTAGTCACACAAATTCGATCTAAAACGCCGTGAGGCAACCTATACTAGAAAAGTTGTTTAAATCTTCGAGTCAAACGAGGAACTTTCAATGTCGCGATATCGAGGTCCACGCCTTAGAATTGTTCGTCGTCTGGGAACAGAACTGCCTGGACTAACCCGTAAATCTGCTCGTCGGGCTTATCCGCCTGGACAACATGGGCAAGCCCGTAAAAAGCGCTCTGAGTACGCAGTGCGTTTGGAAGAGAAGCAAAAGCTCCGCTTTAACTATGGTGTAAGCGAAAAGCAGCTTCTTCGCTATGTGCGTAAAGCACGTCGTGCAGCAGGTTCGACCGGACAAGTGCTGCTGCAATTGTTGGAAATGCGGTTGGATAATACCGTCTTCCGTCTGGGCATGGCTCCGACAATCCCAGGCGCACGTCAGTTGGTCAATCATGGTCACGTCACTGTGAATGGAAAAGTTGTAGATATCGCAAGCTACAACTGTCGTCCGGGTGATGTGGTTGCAGTTCGCGATCGCGATCGCTCTCGCAAATTAGTCGAAGCAAACCTGCAATATCCAGGATTGTCAAACTTACCGAGTCACTTAGAATTCGATAAGAACAAGATGACGGGTAAGGTGAATGGTGTCATCGATCGGGAGTGGGTCGCACTTCAGATCAACGAACTGCTGGTCGTTGAGTACTACTCACGTCAAGCTTAGAATTTTTTTCAAAATCGATATTCTCCGCGGCAATTGAATATCTATTTGACAGCCTCCCCTGTTCCGTCAACAAGGGAGGTTTCGTTATTTTGGCTCAGAATCTTGCTGGATTTTGCAAGTGTATGACTGCATTGATCGCAACACATTGCTCAATGCCATCGATTTGAACAGAAAACCATTTGCCCCGGCAGCAAACGCCCGTGAAGCATCATCAGATTGCCCAATCAGCACAATCCAAGGTTTCTTTTCTGCTGGATTGATCTGCAATTCATCCAAAATGCCAAAGCCATCGAGTTCTGGCATACTCACATCACAAAGAATCAGATCGGGTTGGTGATCCTGGGCAAGTCTCAAGCCAATAAAACTATCCCAAGCCACTATCGTCTCAAATTCATCTAAAGCGAGCCAGTTTGTTAAAGCCGATCCCAAAGCCGCATCGGCAGCGATAATTAAAGCCTTTCTCATTTTGAATGCATATACCTCAGTCCAGGATTTAAGTCGAGCGACATTCTCGGAATAAACGATTGATTGGGAAGTCCTCAAGCCGTACTAATGTTGCGCTTTACGCAGTTTGTAGTCCAATCTCAAAGGTTGCAGCATAGCCTTGAGTGTTTTTAGTCGGAGACAGCAGGAGTTGATTCCCACCCTCTTGAAAGATCCCGTCTTCGGCGTTTTTGATCGATCTCTGTCCTCTGCTAGCATAGGGAAGCCCTGCATGAACTTGATCCGTGAGCGCATCGTCAAAATACAGTTGGGACGTAAATTCTGCCCCCGTTGGAGTACGAACTTTGAAATGAATATGCACAGTTCGACCTTGATACCAGCCTGGATAGATTGTTAGAAATTCAACATTTCCAGCCGCATCAGTGGTTTGATAACCCCGGAGAAAATTCTGACCCGTTGTATCAGAACGGCGATCGCGAACATCAGAGTAAATGCCTGCTGCATCACAGTGCCAAACATCAACGATCGCGTTTGAAATAGGCGTACAACTGCGATCGCTGACCTGAACAATATTGAGCTTTAGTTGCAGGGGAACCCCTGCTTTGACTGCGCTACTTTTCGAGTCGGAGCGAATATCAGAGCGATTTAGCTTTTCATCGACAAAATAGGGGCCTTCTGTTTGTTGCGGTCGAACCGTACAAGCTGGAGGCGAAGATTGTGCAGAACTCATTCGCCTGGGAAGACAGCCCACTAAAAGCGCAGTAGCAGTCGATCGTAGAACAATCAAGGCAGTCCGACGACTGAATTGAGCTTTGAGAAACCTTTGCATGGGTAGAATCTGAGCGGTAGATAGAAAACAATGTTCAGCAGGATCTCAATGAGAGATCCTGCTACACCATCAATTATTGATTTTGATTAGAGCGATTGTGTTGGCGATGGGGTGGAACACCAAGCGCGTCTTTGAGTTGTTGCTCGCTCACATTCAATTTCGCAGCAGCGGCAGCGAAGTCAGGACGCGGCGGGCGTTGTCCTTGACTGGGTGGATTAGCAGGTACACCGAGTGCGTCTTTGAGTTGTTGCTCACTTACATTCAATTTTGTAGCAGCAGCAGCGAAGTCAGGACGCGGCGGGCGTTGTCCTTGACCGGGTGGATTAGCAGATACACCGAGTGCGTCTTTGAGTTGTTGCTCACTTACATTCAATCTTGCAGCAGCGGCAGCGAAGTCAGGACGCGGCGGGCGTTGTCCTTGACTGGGCGGATTGGCAGGAACACCGAGCGCGTCTTTCAATTGCTGTTCACTTACATTCAATTTTGCAGCAGCAGCAGCGAAATCAATTCGGGGACGGCGCTGTCTTTCTTGCTGACCATTGGGAGATTGGGAAGCTTGAGCGATCTGGCGGGCTGAATGTGCTGTTGCTAGGGAACTCACAGCGCTCACCCCTAATGTACCAGCGAGAACAGAAATTGCAGTTGTTGCTAAAATTTTCCGAAGGCTCATCGTGCTACCTCTAAACGGTTACTGTTCTAATTCAGTTCGTTAAAATGACAAACCACCCGTTTTCTAAATTACAGTTTTGTCATTTTTGCTTGGAGAAATTGAGCCTAGAATAAAAAGATTCGAGTCACATAACATAGCCGTGAACGTTCTATTTGTCGAAGACGAAATCAAGATTGCTGACTTTGTTCGGGCTGGTCTGAAAGAACAAGGGTTTGTAGTGGACTATTTCGACAACGGCGATGATGGCTATATGCAGGCACTTCACAATGATTATGATGTGATTGTGCTAGACATCATGGTTCCTGGCAAAGATGGATTAGCGATTCTAAAACAGTTGCGAAGTGCAGGGCGAAATGTGCCCGTGATTTTACTCACTGCGCGAAATGAACTCGACGATCGCTTACAAGGATTGAACCTTGGAGCCGATGATTACATCGCTAAGCCCTTTTTTGTCGAAGAATTAGGGGCACGAATTCATGCTGTGGTCAGGCGGAGCGTTGGAGAACGGCAGAACTTACTATCCGTCGGAACCCTAAAGCTCGATCGCATTACGCGAGAAGTAACTTGCCATCAACAGGTGATCGAGCTAACGAGCCGAGAGTTTAATTTACTGGAATATCTTATGCGTTCTCCCGGACAAGTGTTTACTCGGACTCAAATCTTAGAGCATGTTTGGGGATACGATTTTAATCCGAATACAAATGTGGTTGATGTCTGCATTCAAAGAATTCGCAGAAAGATAGAACCGCTGGATCAAGCCGTTTGGATTGAGAGCATTCGCGGTGTAGGCTATCGATTTCGCAAGCCTGAATGATGAAAATGCGTTCTTTTCGGCTGCGGATTGCGTTACTCTCAGCGACCCTTGCAGGCATCGCACTGCTTGGATTTGGGGCAATCTCTTGGATACAGATTTACAACGCGAAAGTGAATCGATTAGATGCAGATCTGCTCAATCAACTGATGCGAGCTGGTCGCCCGCGCGATCGTGAACAACGTTTCTTCGAGGATGATCCAAAAATAGGACTGTTAGTGCTCGATTCAGAAGGAAATGTACGCTATCAAAGCGCCGCATTGTCCGATCAGACATTAGACCAACTCTTGCGGCGGAATCTTCAGCTTGCTCCACCTGCGCCTCCTCGACGAGAACTCCCACCTATTCGACCGATTCCACCTCGCCCGCAGCTTGTGACTGGACAAACGCCAACAGGAACTTGGCGAATCGGAGCGCTTAACTTTCCAGAGACTCAAGTCGCGATCGCGATCAACTTACACGCGATCGATCAAGAAATGGATGGGATTCGCAATATCTTTCTGATCTCAATTCCAGGCATGTTACTGCTCGTCGCAGGGGGTGCGTGGATTGTCGCAGGTCGGGCGCTTCGTCCCGTTCGGCAATTAACGGGCGTGATTCAGCAAGTTACTGTCACGGGACTCGATCAACGCATTCCCATCGGCACAACTGATGTTGAATTTGTGCAACTGATTCAAGTCTTTAACCAAATGCTAGAACGGTTGGAGCGGAGCTTTCTGCAAGCCTCTCGATTTAGTGCAGATGCCGCTCATGAACTCAAAACTCCGTTGACAATTTTACAAGGGGAATTAGAGCGATCGCTTCAGCAAGTAGAACCTGGCTCAGAAGTACAGCAGCGATTAAGTAGCTTACTAGATGAGGTACGCCGACTCAGTAGCATCATGCGAAAGTTACTTTTACTTTCCCTAGCTGATGCGGGGCAGATGAGCTTGTATCGCGTGAAAGTGAATTTGTCCGAACTGTTGTTTGAAATGCTAGAAGACATTGAGCTATTAGCACCACATTTGACTGTGCAGTCTGATATTGCTCCGGGGTTAAGTGTTCAAGGCGATCGTGATTTGCTCAAGCAAGTGTTGCAGAATCTCTTAAGTAATGCGATTAAGTACAACCTTGAAAAGGGGTGGATTCGGATTCGAGCCAGGCAAAGTCAGACTGCAATTCAAGTGACGATCGCGAATGCTTCTAAAGGGATTCCAGTACAGGATCGCGATCGCATTTTTGATCGGTTTCATCGGGGTGATCCGGCTCGAACTCGCAAAGTCGAAGGGATTGGATTGGGCTTGAGTTTGGCGCGGGAGATTGTACGAGCGCATCACGGGGATCTCAAACTTGATGCAAGTCAGATGGGTCAAACTGCGTTTATTCTCACTTTGCCGAAGACTGCATCACGACCGTAACTTCTTGACGATTGTGAAACAGATTTCTAATCCCGATGATCTCGTATTTGGTTTCCAGAATCGCGATCGCTTGATTGATCACTCCCTTTACACCTTTACTTGGGAGTTTGAGCGTCATTACTGCGAGTCCTCCAGCTTTGAGGACTGGACTTGCAGCAATCATATTTTTTGCAGAATCCACCGCATCCATTCGCATATCATTCACGATCAGATCAAAGCGATCACGACAGTTTGGGACATATTGCTGCACCAGTTGGCGATAGTGCGAAACTTTCGGATCAGATTGCAGCGAGTCAGCGAGATTTCCCGGATCAACGGCAACAACGGATAAACCGAGCTTTCTTAGAATCCTTGTCCACCCGCCAGGGCTTGCACCTAGATCCAGCGCGAGTCCCTGAGTTGGGAGCGTGAGATTGAATACTGCGATCGCTTCTAGTAGCTTAAATTCTGCTCTAGAAATTTGGTCATCTTCATGGGCAAACCGATGCATTCCGCCTGCCCAATTACTCAAATTTTCAGTGGCATTGGAGAACCCGAGATAAGACTTGGAACTATCGCAGAAAATTGAAATAATCTGCACGGGATCTTTAACTGCTACGGTTAAGCCTGCTGCCACCAAATCGTCCACTAAAAGATTTCTTAGCTCAGTGCGATTAATCGCTTTAGTATTTGAGCGAATCTGAACAGAGAGGGGTTGAGTGCGATCGAATAAGGGAATCTGAGATGCGATCGCGCTTTGCAACCTTTCGACGGGCAATACCTCCATCACTGGGCAGAGATGCCGAATGAATGCAGCTTTAGTTGCTGTGATTTGGGAAGCGAGTGCAGAGAAAGTTACTTCATTCAATTCGATCAATCCGATGCCTTGATCGAGCCAGTGGAGAAATTTGGATTGACGATCGATTCTCTGAAGCTCAGCCAGTGCAGTTTGAGCAAACTCAGGAGAAGCGGTAAAAATAACTTGCATTGACGCGCTGCATCTACGATTGCTGATTTTATCGCATTCGCTCAACAGCCGAGCGCTACACGTCACAAATGCGCCTCGAAGCCTCGATACAGACTTGCTTATAGGAGTGTTATTTTAAGTCTCAATGCGTTGGCATTCTTCTCTAGGCTGGAATTAGGATGTGTTGCCGAAGCGTTCCAAATTGGAAAAAGATGAGTCATGAAGAGAAATACTGCTCGCAAAAGGATGTATCAGCAAGCGATTCGAGGCGCATTTGTGAAGCTCGATCCTCGTGTTGCGGTGCGAAATCCGGTGATGTTTATCGTTTGGGTCGGAACGATCGTGACTTTACTGGTGACTCTTGATCCGAATCTATTTGGAACGATTCAAGCTGATCTGACTCAACAGCGATTGCTGAATGGCATGATCACAGTGATTCTGCTTTTTACTGTGCTCTTTGCTAATTTTGCAGAAGCGATCGCAGAAGGACGGGGGAAAGCTCAAGCAGATGCATTGAGAGCAACGCGGTCAGATACGATCGCGAAAAAAATCATCAACGGCACAGTGCAAGAAGTGAGTTCAACGAGCTTGCGCAAAGGCGATGAAGTTCGAGTCGTTGCAGGCGATCTGATTCCGGCAGATGGCGAAGTAATTCAAGGACTCGGATCAGTTGATGAATCAGCGATTACAGGCGAATCTGCTCCCGTTTTGAAACAACCTGGAACAGATATTTCAAGCTCAGTAACAGGGGGGACAAGGCTACTTTCGGATGAGTTAGTGGTGAGAATTACTTCTGATCCAGGGCAGGGATTCATCGATCGTATGATCTCATTAGTCGAAGGTGCAGAGCGATCGAAGACTCCGAATGAAATTGCCCTCACTGTTCTCCTCGCCGTTCTGACGTTAGTCTTTCTGATTGTGGTTTCGACGCTCTCCCCTCTAGTTCACTCTGTTGCAAGAGGCATTGAAGATGTGACTGCTGCAAATCAGTTACGAGCAGGTACGAGTGTCGCAATTTTGATCTCATTGTTAGTTGCTTTGATTCCAACCACGATTGGGGGATTGTTAAGTGCGATCGGGATTGCGGGAATGGATCGAGTCGCTCAATTTAATGTGATTGCAACTTCAGGACGAGCCGTTGAAGCTTGCGGTGATATCAATACATTGGTGCTAGATAAAACTGGAACAATCACTTTAGGAAATCGCCTTGCAGCACAGCTTATTCCAATTCATGGTCATTCGATCGAGGAAATGGCTCAAGTCGCTCTTGCTGCAAGCGTGTTTGATCAAACGCCAGAAGGTCGATCGATTGTGCAATTAGCTGAACAAAGTCGCGCAAGATTGGACTTCGATTTGGACAATGCAAGCGGGGTAGAGTTTTCGGCTCGAACTCGTATGAGTGGCACCAATCTTCCGAATGGGCGAGAAGCCCGAAAAGGGGCGATTGAAGCGATTCGGGGCTTTGTACGTTCTAGGGGTGGTCAGATTTCTTCGGAACTAGAGCAAGCCTATGAAAGAGTTTCACGGTTAGGCGGAACGCCGCTCGGGGTTTGCCAAGATGATGAAATCTATGGCGTGATTTATCTCAAGGATATTGTCAAACCAGGACTTCGAGAGCGGTTTGATCAGTTGCGCCGCATGGGTGTGAAAACGATCATGCTGACGGGAGATAATCGGATTACGGCTTCAGTGATTGCTCAAGAAGCAGGAGTCGATGATTTTATTGCAGAAGCAACGCCCGAAGACAAAATCCATGTAATTCGCGAAGAACAATCGCAGGGAAAGCTCGTTGCAATGACAGGAGACGGCACAAATGATGCTCCGGCTCTAGCACAGGCGAATGTCGGTTTAGCAATGAACTCTGGAACTCAAGCAGCAAAAGAAGCGGCAAATATGGTGGATTTGGATTCTGATCCGACCAAGTTGATCGATTTGGTCACGATCGGAAAGCAACTTCTCATGACTAGAGGTGCATTGACGACGTTCTCGATCGCGAATGACATCGCCAAGTATTTTGCAATTATCCCTACACTGTTTGCTTCGGCGGGGATTGGAGCATTGAATATTATGGGACTCAAAAGCGCACAATCAGCGATCGTGTCAGCATTGATCTACAACGCACTGATTATTCCTGCTTTAATTCCACTAGCTCTACAAGGGGTAAAATTCCGCCCTTTGACAGCGGATCAACTGCTCAAACGCAATATATTGCTTTATGGCTTGGGTGGCATTGTTGCGCCTTTTATTGCAATTAAGATCATTGACCTCCTCTTGCCATTTTCCTAAGGATTATAAATTTAATCTGTCCAGCACATTCGAGTGGAGAAGGGGGAGAACTCAGATGCAGCTTATCCCCTATCTTCCCGTCAAATGTGCTGGATTCGCCTACTTCACCCTTGCTCGAAAGCGAACAAACCCGTAAGAATCAGCAGGGACACCTGGAGCCGTTGCGCTGTTCAAATTGCCTAAATTGACAACCACTGCACCATTAGTATTGGCTCCATTACAATTAATTCCGCTGAATTCAGGAACCAAGCTAGGTTCAACTCCGGGTGGAAAATAGCGAGCACGATCGCCATCGGCAACACCTGTTAGTGCTAGGCTATTGCCTCCAACATTCACCACAATGCCGCGATTTGCTGTACTGATTCCATTTGGATCAGCAGGCACGCCTGTGCTAAATGCAGTCGGATTAAATGTGACATTCGTGGGAACGCGATCGCAGAAGAGAACGTTTTGAGCTTCTCCGTCTCCTGCGGATAAGAAGTAGATCGTATACTCAAGCTCATCACCGGGTTTGGTAAATCCGCCGTTTGTCCCTCCTACTAGGAAAGTGCTCAGATTTGGCCATTTATCCGTATCTTTGGGTGGATCGGTGGGATTTGGCTGAGTGGGAATCGTAATCGTATTATCGTCGTAGGGATTACTCGCCTCATCTTTATACAAGCTCAGATTGTCTCCGCCTTGAGTGCTCGTCAGACCGTTAATCGCTGTAATGCGTTTTACAACAGATACATTAGGTGAAGCACAGACCTGAATTGTCGCAGCCTCTACTCTTAGGAAAAACCCTGTCAAAGGTGATCCTGAATCTGTGATGATTTCGATGATATTGACTCCTGGCTGCCAACCTTGGGTCATATTGACAGTTCGCGTCGCACGATAATCTTCTGTTTGCGGATCTTGTGCTGGCAAAGGCGATAGATTTTCAACACCATTGACTCTAACGCTTACAAATTGGTTGTCAACTGAAACCCCGATCGGTAAAGAGACGCTAATTGCGTTTGCATTTGCAGGCAAAGTAACACTCGCTGTGTACTTGAGACGGATCGTGTCTGACGTGCCTGTATACGATCCGGGGGTCGCAATCTCACCGACAATCCCATCGAGATCTGCGTTTTGATGATTACCATTGCTATTGTTCGACAGGCGGAACGGATAACTAATCCATCGAGCATTCGATGGCTCATTGATCCATGCGCCTGGGGCTAAATTTCCAACAACAACCGCAGGCATGGGTCCAACTGGACGAGCAGGCGCATAGGGAATTGCTCCCAGACTTGCATTGAGCCACTCGACTGACCAGTTCAGATCAAAGTTTCCAGGAGAAAGTTGACCACCCGTAGAACTGATTCCAGTTGTTAAAGCTCCTGTGTAATCAGGATTACAAGTGGTAGGAGCAGGATCGGGAGCAATTACATAGCCTTGACGAATTCCAAAATTGTGATTGGGCAGAGCGCTGGTCGCCGTTGTAATCGCCATGTCTCCCAAAGTGGAGATGACCGCATCGATTGTGCCATTGAGGTTTTCACCTGTGTGATACCAACCGCTAGGAAGACTGGGGGCAGTTGGAGCAGGATCACCGATCGCAATACTTGCATTGTTAGAAAGGCGCAATGTGACTGTGCTATTCGGAGGAACATTCAACGTATATGCTCCATTCGCTGCAACGGTCGCTTTATCTACGACCTGACCCGAGGAATTCACTGCATACACGGTTAAGCTGGATGAGCCTGCATTCGTTCCGATATCATTTCCCAGATCATTATCGAAAACCACGTTTGCCGAGTGATCATGAAACACGGTACCAGAAATCGAAACTAGAGCAGCCGTAAAGGGCATGGTTACGGTTGCGGGAGTGAGAGATTCCTTTCCAGCAGCATCGATCGCGACATAGGTAAAGCTCACCGTTAATGTGCCATCATTCGGATCGATCCTCAGCCTAGCCGGATCGTAAGCGTTGATGACAAAGTTAGAAGTCGTAATCTGGGTTCCATCGTAGTAAAGTGTGCCATTACTCGGTAACGTCACAATCTTAAAGTTATTGCCGCTACCTAAAGCTCCATCTTCAGGGTCTGTTCCCGAAAGCGTCGGAACCTGAACAGTATTCGTTCCGCCGGGATTTATTTGGGGACTCGCACTCACAGGATTGGTGGTTGGAAGTTGTTCAATCCCAAAATCGCGTCCAGTGAGGTTGGTTGCACTAATATTAAAAGCAGCCGTGGTTAAAGGACTCGTGTTCGTCCATCCTACGGGAATTGATGCAGTAGGAGCAGTATTCCCAACAGTTCCAGCTATGGTACTCAGGCGAATCGTGACGTTACTTTGATTGCCAGTAATATTGTTGAAAGTGTAAGTACCGTTGGCAGCAATGGGAGTAGTTGCAATGACATTTCCGGCACTATTTACCAAAATTGCATTCAGTCCACCTGCATTGGTTCCAGGTTCAGACCCAGTTCTGATATTACTGAAGGTATTGTTTGCACTATTATCTGCATCATTCCAAACAGTTCCGCTGATGCTAATAACAGCAGGAGTAACAACAGTTGCGGTTGTAGGATCGATCGTGGAATTTTGGATTTGCGTAATACTGCCAGCAGGAACAGTAACACCCGAAGGCAGGGAACTCGTATTATCTACGTTATCTGTGAGTGTGCCGCTTCCCGGAATGCTAGAACCTGTTGCATTTGCCTGATTACTGAGGGTTCCGCTAAATCCGCTGTTCACAGTCGTTGGAATACTCACCGTAATCACCCCACTTGCGCCAAGCGTTGCCCCCGTGTTGAGCAAGTTGCTGACCGCACCCGCAGAGGCACCTGTGTAGGCACTGTTTCTTGTAGCACTGGTTCCGCTACCCGATACGGTAACGGTTTGAGAACCCGCCGCAGTTGTCAAGCCAGTCGGTAATTGATCATTGATCTGAACGTTAGAGACGGCAGCAGTACTATTGTTGCGATAAGAAATCGTCCAAGTCAGCGTATCGCCAGGAGTGACAGTACCACTGCCATCCGCGTCGGTGGTTAATCTCACTGACTTGTAGCCAGATACAGGCGATGTAATAGTTGTTGTGGCATTGGTAGTGGAAACGCCACTGATGGGACTATCCAGATAAACGATCGTACCCTGGTTTGTAATACTAGAAGGCAAGTTTGTAGTGTTAACCGTAACCTGAAATGTGAGAGTGGCACGGTTCGCATTACCAACTTTCAAGGTGCCATTAGAAGCATTACGACCTGTAATTCGATAAGCACTTGCGAAGGGGTAGGTTGCCGCGTTCAGGTTTGTGCCATTCAAAGTTGCGCTGTTGGCAACATAAGTGGTTCCCGCAGGAAGCGGATCAATGAAGTCGAGGTTGACCGCAGGCGCACTCCCAATGTTTTCGACTTCGATCGTATAAGTCAATGTTGCACCCGGTAGCACTGACCCTGTAGGACTAACCGTTTTCGTCGCCTGGATCTGGGGATCAATCAGCGGAAAATTACCGCTTGCTAAATCAGGAAGAGATATATTTACCAAGGTTGAGCCAACTTGTACAGCCGATGCATCATTGATACTAACCCTGTAAACGTTAGCACCTCCTGCCGTAAGGGAACCAGCAATTAATAAGTTACCATTACTGTCGAAAGCAATACTTCCAATCGTTATGAAGCTAGTCGCAAGAGGTGTTCCCCCAACCGAAACTTGCCCGATCGGAATTGCTTCAGGAGGAGTAACATTCATATTCAGGCGATACAAAGAATTTCCAAAGATTGCCCACCCTCTACCATAACCATCAAAAGCAATGTCACCGCTAGCTGTCGTTCCTGATGGAGAAGTTCCAAGAAAATTGACTGTTCCTAGGTTTGTAATTGTGGATGGAGTGCCTGTTGTAAAGGTATAGATTGTATTGTTACTAGAAATTGCATATCCTGTTGTCCCACGAAATCCCATGCGTAAGATTGGCACATTGCTATCACTTCCTGGAAATGTTCCAAGGCTAGCTGATTCACCAGCACTAGTGTACCGAATGAGGTTATTAGGACTAGTAGTACGATCGGAGTAATATAAGGCAGATCCATTCGGATCAAACGCCATTGCTGCTGTAGCCGTAATCCTAGATGAAGTAAATGGTGGTGAAGAAAGTGCACCCGTTGTTACATTGAGAGTACTAATATTCCTTGCAGTACCCGCAGTACTTCCCCATACAGCATAGACGTTGGTACTGTTAAGCGTAACTTGGGCATTTGCCACTGACGCAAATGATGAGAATAAGAAGGCAATGAGTGATAATACTGGATAAATCGTTTTTCGATATTTTATGTTTCGCCGTTGCTTCTGAAAGGCGCGACGCAATGCTCTAAAGAATCGTAGAAAGGAATACATGGGTAACATCCTGGCTCAGTTTCGGGGCAGAGTGAGAAGAATCGCGATAGTTTAACGTGGCGTATCGGTAGAGGAATTTGCTTGCGGCGTTGCTGGTGTGGCTTGTTGGGTAGTGACTTGATCCTCTTTGACATTTTGTGGAGGTGGCACTTTTTGCAATCCAAAGCCGTTGAAAAGTTCATTCACTTTCATGGTTAAGCCAAGATAGATTCCTCCAGCAGAACGCGATCCGGTTAAGTCTCGATCGTGGGCACGCCCGAAGCTATAGCCTGCGGCAAGCCGAAGATTTGGATTGAGGTAGTAGCCCGCTTCGATCGCTAAGCCAGTTTCACTAAATCCAGCAGTTTGATGAATCCAACGAGCCTCACCCGTTATATCCCATTGCTCTGCAAAACGGTAAGTTGCGCGAATCTGAGTTAACGTTGCAGTGCTTGTTCCTGCCAAATCACTTGCTAAATAAGAGCGACTATTCCGCAGAGCAAATTTACCATAAAATTCCCATCGCCAATCCGGGGCATAGATTGCTTCGAGTCCAAATAGATGATCCTTTGTGCCAGTGCCAGTGCTGAATAAAATACTGTCAGGAATCGTCGCAGGATTTTTGCGGTATTCGTACCGTAGTAGGGCATTGAATCGATCGTCGCGTGGATTGCGATAAGCTAAACCAAATTTCAAGTTCGCTGTGTCTGGCAACCCAACCAAGGTCTGATTCGCGCTATTCGCTTGCTGATATCGCAGCAACGCGGTTAGCTCAGGACTAATTTTTCCAGCCGCTGCGGCTGAAATTACTGTATTGCGACTCTGTGAAGACGAGCGATGCTCATAACGAGCGCTCGCTTTAAAGTCTGGACTACCCGTGTATTCAAGCCCAACGCTATAACTATCACCACTTTCAAGTCCAAGCGCCGAAGCACCTTGTCCAAACGCAAAAGGCTGAGCAAATCGAGAACCAGCAGCACTTCGACCAAGAAAATCGCCGAAGATGCGATCGTATGCTAAGTCAAGCCGTAACCCAGGAGAAATCACGATGCCTTGATTAATTCCAATTGCGCCCTGCATCGTTAAATCGTTCGCACCGCCCCAGAGCGTATAGCGCCCTCTCAACGTCGTGTCTCGCGCCAATTTATAGTCGCCAATCACATTTAAGCTGGTGATCGATTGTCCTTCAAATTGCCCACGAGTGAAAAATTGTTGGGCTAACTGAACATTGATACCAGAAACAACTTGCCAGTTTAGACCCAGTAACGTGCGATCGCTATAAATCGCATCTGTTTCTTGAGAAAGCGTCGTCTCATTCTGAGCAATAAACGTCAAGTCGCGAGTCAGCGGGACATTGAGGCGCGATCGCAATTGATCCGAGTTACTATCCAAACCAGAATTCAGCCGATCTTCGCGATCGCGGTGAATCCAATCGACGGTTAAATCCGCTGTGCCAATTTTCTGCTGAATCCCTGCCAAAATCGTCGTGAGCGAATTGTCAACCTGTGTCCCTGGGAGTGGCTCTGTTCGAGGATTAAAGAGATCTTCGAGTGTGGTTAACGGACGCGGTGCAATGCCGCGATTATCCTCATGGTCATATTGAAATCGTAAATTTGTCGTTTTACCAACTTGTGCTGTCAGTTGAGTCCCATAGCGAGTTTGACCTGGAACAAAACTAACCGTTGCATTGTTTGCAAAGCCTGTATCAGCTTGACGATAGTAGGCACGCGCATCAATGCCTTGCGAAAGTTTGCTTTCTAGCTCAAACCGATAAGCGGACCCGCTGACTAATCCCAGCACATCAGAGAGATTTGTCGATCGAGCATATTCTGCTAAAGCATGACTATTCTGACCGAGGGAAACAAACGCATCGGCTCCATACAACTCAAAGTCTCTCGTGCCTTGATCTTCTCGAAGATAAGTCGCACCTAGCCAACTTTCACGATTTAAGCCACGGGCGAAATGATATCGCACTCGACCCGCAAACATCCGAGAATCTGAGCCAGGCGTATCGTATTGATAGGTCGAAACAATACGACGAACCAGCGTTTCTCCAACCTCTCCAACATCAGTTCGAGTGATCGGCTCACGAAATAAAATCGTGCCTCGATCGTAATCAATTTCATAATCTTTTCCACGGCTCAGTTGCTGACGTTTGAGCACGGTTCCGGGTCGATTGAGTTCTTCGAGTTCCAGAAAAATCGACTCGCTCCCTTCAACGAGCAACCGACGAGAGAGAAAGTAAAATCCGCTTGTGCCATCAGGAACAAGCGTATCGCGTTGAAATCCCTGAATATTGTTCGCAAACAGTCCTGTGATTTGGAGATTGCCGAAATTGTAGTTCGTCTTAAAACCGTGAAGCTGACGATTTGTCGCACTGAATTCTTGCGATCGCGTCGCAAATTCTTCAGTGGTGTAATCACCCCACATGGCATAGTCTGTCCCGGCTCCAGCAACAGGTGAGGTGCGTTCTAGCTTCAGGAAAAGACTATCGATCGAAGGCGTGAGAATCGTTGATTCAGAGCTATCTCCATAAACACTATAGTTCTGATCACAGGATTGGTCATTGGGTCGAAACAAACTATTCGTGCCATCACACGTCTCATTCAAAGGACGAGCACTGTTGTATGCACCTGTGAGCAACCAATCTCCGATTCGCCCCGTCGCAAAAACGGCTGCACCGAAATCGAGTTGATAGTTGTTATCTCGATTCACAGGCAGAAAATCACGGAAGCTTCTGTAAAAATCTGTGCCTTGTCTACCGAATCGTAAATCAATCACCCCCGTCGCGATCGAAGGACGCAGGTTCGTCTCAAACTGCAATTGAGTAAAGTCTTCTAGCTTTCCAACAGCCGCGCGAATGGTCACCGTCCTTGCTTCTAATCCCGATCTCAATCGCGCCGTAAATTGTCCTCGCTCTGCTTTGACTTGAAAGCCAGGCTGATCCGCTGCTGCATCTGTATCTAGGAATTCGCCTGCGGTCGTTGAAAGCGTGATTAATGCGTCTCGATTCGATCGATTGCCTTGTCCATCCAGAAGCTCGCCTCGAATCGCCGCAGTCGATCGTCCATCTGCAGGAATTTTGGCTTCTGCGGCTTGTACAGAGAGTTTCTCAGCTTCCCCACGTACCTGTACGGTGACTTGCGCTGATTGACGAGCACCAATGATTTGCGCAGAGATTGTATTGCTACCTGGTTGCAGCGAAACACCATAGTAAGTTCGGAGCACCTGACCTGATTTTTGATCCGTCTCGGTTCGTCCAATCAGTTGATCAGAGACAAGTACACCATTGACTCGCAGTTCGACCTGCTTACCTTCTGGAGCTTGAACAACAACCATTGCAGCAGGCACATCAATAACCGCATCGATCGCAGGTGAAAGAATCTTGACTTCATCAGTTGTGCTTTGCGCAGAGAATTCCGGGTTGGGTTGCCGTTCAGGCTTTACCTCAACTGCGGTTGAACTCGGTTTTGCTGCATCAACTGATTCAAGAGATGTCGGGGTTGATTGCTGTTTAGAATTCGCCTCCTGAGCTTGTACTGGAGCGAGCAAAACTCCCGCCAAGAAGAGAGAGACATACAAGAAAAACTGCGACTTCATGACTTGCCCTCTTTACGCGAGACTGGAACGACACCAAAATTCATTCGTACCAGTCCGCCCGGAGCAAGACGAACTAGCCGAGATTGACTCCGGCGCTCTCTAAACGTGGGAGTTGGTGCAAGGGTATAAGACGGAATACTACTGAGATCCAAAACACCAGATCGGCTTCCAGGCAAAACATTCGCGACCGAAAACAATCCATCTTTATCCGTCGTAATTCGATTTCCGTCATCAAGGAAAATTACAGCATTAGGAATTCCAGGTTCATCCTTCTGCTGTTCTCCGTCTTGGTTCTTATCCTCAAACACTCGCCCAATGATGGTTCCACAATCGGAAGTAATCCCCGGACGAATGCGGAGTTGATGAGTTGCCGGGCCATCTTTCACAGCAAACCCGTTATCCACTCGTTGCCCATTGACGATCGCGCTATTGCGTCCCGATCCTCGAATTGCATCAGGCGTAAGCTGTGTTGCATAAGCAATGTTCATGACACTGCCCCGTGGAATCGTCGCAGTCGAGCGGAAAATCACCGTCGAACCTTGTGTTTCAGTCATGACAGGCACAATCTGCCCGCCGACTTCTGCCTGCACTGAATTCGCTAAGAACTTGAACCCAGTTGGCAAAGTATCGGTCGCTTGAATTTGAGTTAAGCCTGCATCTGATTGGTTCCGAATCGACAATCGATAGATCACAGAGTCCCCCGGCTCTGCGGTTGCGCGATCGCCACTCTTGACTAATTGCATTTGCTCAGACTGACAAAGCAAAGAGTTAAACTGCAACGATAAAAGGTCTAAGCCAACTTGCTCAGCATCTGGAACAAACACGACTGTACTTGTAATATTCGTTCCGCCAGTCGTACTGATCGGTTGATCATCAAGCGACGTTGCCAGATAGCGGACGATGCTGTTATTGACTGTTCCAGTAGGTGTGAGAATTTCAATCTTGATGCGGCGTTGTCGATAGATTGAATTGGCAGGCGGATTGATCACAAGGATGTAAGTTTTTCCTGGATCTGTTTGACCACGATTTGGGTCAAACAGGAAGTTATATCGACCGCCCTCGCCATTCGTGAGAAAGAAAGGATTAATGTTACTCAGATTGGGTGCCAGTCCTGGACGGATTCCATTCCCCGGAATGTCGGGACTCTCAGTAGGAGTCAGATCAACTAACCGACCCAGCTCTGTCCCTGTCGGATCGCTTGGATCTGGCTCATATAGAGCGACCGAGAATCCGCGATAGTCTGGCAGCAATTCACCATTACACCCAAGCACCCGTCCTAATGGATCAACAAGTCCACTAGCAACCGTTCCCAAGGAATTAGAAATGAGACTATAGGGGCGCTGCGACCTCCGATCGACATAACGTAACTCGGCTTGATTGCTTAAGAGAGGACGACTTTGGGAAAACGTAGCAGGGGCTGTGACTCCACTAGCAACGATCGCTAACAGCACACTCTGCCAAGTTCGATATATTTTTTCTCTCATCTGAGGACGATTCACGAGGCTCCTCTTAGTCCCTAACTCTTGGGGGAATAAAGCTATAACAGTTGAAAAAATTGAATGTATGAAAAAAAGAGGGAAAAGAAACCGATAGAAGCGCTCTATTTCTAAGCTCGCTCTTTCCCTCTAGTCCAAACTTCGCTCTAGCGGACTTCGACTTGGTAAGCAGCCATCAGGGCAGCTTGAGGATTCAAATCTTTAGCCAGGTTCCAGCGCACATGGGTATAAGCTTCAGCAGGTGCAGGACGTTCGACCGTCTTGCCGTCTGCTAAGGTCACCGTCACTGTCGGTGCTTCCACAAAAGTTTTGCCGTTATCAATGCTGTAAGTGATCTGTCCTGCACTGTTTGTTGTGGCTGAGTTCAACACAAATTTTGTGCCTTTCGGAATCGGTTGGGTCAATTCAATGCCTTGAGCAGGCAGATCTCCCGCATTTTTCCCGGTCAAGCTGTACCGCAGAACATTCCCGGGTTCAACCAGAGCTTTGCCTTGCAGAGCATTCCACTTCACTTGTTTTTGCCCTTGCTCATTGACCATGACGGTTTGCTTCTCAACTGCAAGGTTGAGTTTGACTTCTGGGCGTTGTAGGCGCTCTGCGATCGCGGCTCCTGCCTGTTGCAGGCTTGCCATCACAGGCGTACCGTTGAGGAATGGCAATGTTGCAGCAATGAGAGCTACTGCACCTAAACTAATAGACCAACGTTTCATAAAGGTTCTCCGGTAAAAAATAAATGCAGATGATGGGATGAACAATCAGACCTTTTGCAAGGAGCAGCGTTAGAAAATCACTCCTTGCAAAAAGGCTACTGAGCTTAGTTCACGCGACGGCGGAACGTGAAGGTTCGAGATTGCTGAGGTGCAACAATGCCAGTTACCGTGTTCACATATCGCGTCACATCAGTAGTTGCCGTCGTTCCCGTCTGATCAACAGCCCCAGTCGTTGCTGGATTGCCGCTAAAGAAATTAACCGTCGAAGCACCAGAATCCGCTGCACTTCCTACAATGTTGCTCGTGTCAATGATGCCATTGCCATCATTGTCTCTTGCCCAGTTGTTCGTGTTGTTTGCACCGGATACGCCATTTTCATCAATCACCACTTGCTCAGCTTCCAGGATGATGTTGCCTGTGCCGGATTGCGGTTCTGAAATGTTGGTGTAGGTAATCCGATACTCAATGATGTTGCCTGGAGCAGGCGTTTTTTGGGTAGTGCTGAACGTGGAATCCGCAGCTGTCGGTGCTGGACCTGTACCCGGCAGAATGCGGCTCTCTTTGACCGTTCTGAGGTAGCCTGTATAGACTCGATCGATGGTCAAATTCGTCGCCTCAATCGTCGCAATGTTACTATCTGTATCAATTCCTGCCTGAATTGGAACCGGGAAACCTCGATTGATATCGGTTGACAGCGGCGTGTTCAGCGGAAGATTGACCTCAACCCCGTAGTTCACCTGCTGACCCGGTTGAACATTGTTGATTTGAATCGGGTTTCCACCTGTGTTGCTCGATACGATCGTGTAGTTCCCTGCACCGTCATACTGATAAGTCACAGAACTGCTACCAGCCGTAATCGTCACCGTAGAATTTGCAGGAAGATGATCCAGAGTTGCTGGAGGTTGTGGAGTCAGCACAATATTGCCAGGACTCGTTCCACTGTTCAGCACCGTGTTTGTAAAGGCAACAGGAGCGGGGTCAAGCGTTGCATTAGTTCCAGCAACGAGGTTCGGTGGAACAGGAGACGAAGCATTCGTAAAGTCGTCATTGTCTGTACCAGAAGGGCCCGTTGCGGTGGGTGCGCCATCGGGACCATTGCTCACAGCAGCCGGGACAGGCGTGTTTAGGGTGAAAACACTGGCTTCACCACCCCCTTCAGTTGGGGTGCTGTCTTGACCCGAATTATTGTTGCCGGAATCGATACCTGTTTCAGGGCTAGCTGGAGTATTGACGAAACCATCGTCAATGTCTGTATCAGGCAAAGCATCAGGCACACCATCGCCGTTTGAATCTGTTCCAGGAGGAGTTCCATCGTCGCTGTAGTTACTTGGATTCTGGTCACCAGATTCGTCGTAAACTGGTACACCAGGTTGTCCAACCGTTTGGCTTGGAGTCGAACCGAACAATTGGCCAATGTTTGCAACTGTAATAGACGCAGGAGTTCCTGCTACGGCTACGGTGATTTGGAATCCGGTGACTGTCGTTCCAGGCGCAATCGTGCCCGTTCTGACAAAACCAACCCGGGTTGGATTCGCGATCGGAGTTGTGCTCCACGTCGCTTGGTTTGCATCGATTGAAATCGCAGAGCTAGTGTAAACTGTTTGCCAACCCAGTGGAGCAACAGCACTGACAAACGTTGTGCCTAGAGGAATCGCATCCGAGACTAAGATATTTGAGCCAGCTACACCATTGACTGTCGTTCCAGCCAAAGGCGCAGGCGTAATTCCAAGTCCGGTTGGATCAGTATTTTCAACTCGCAAGCTCAATCCATAGGAGATTTGATCATCACCGGGACCCGGTGCTCCAGTGGGGGTATAGCCTGTCCGAGTCTTCAGCAATGTTGCTAACGCATAGGTTCTTGCCGTTTGATTGACCGTTGCTTGTGCTGTACTGCTCGCTTCTCGAACGCCGTTGACAGGTGCGCCTGTCACTTCTCCGCCTGGCGTTCCGTCTGGATTATCGACGGTATAAACGTCGCCTCCATTCGGGCTTCGGGCTTGGTTTTGGGCATCTCCAGGAGTATCCCCTAAGGTGACAGAAACCACATCATTCGCCTGTGCCCCAGCTGCGATCGTCACAGGCACACGCACTAGAATTGAACCGCCCGGCACAATCCCGTTCGCTAAGCTTGGGATTGTGTTGGTGAGCAATTCACTTCCTGGAAACGCAGTCCAAGTCGCTCCCCCATCAATGCTGTACTCTAGGGTTCCAGGTGTACCTGGTCCAGTCACTCTTGCCAGGTTTGGAATCCGGAAACTCGTTGGATCGTTACCAACGTTGGTCAAGCTGTAGGTGTAGTAAAGGGTGTCTCCAACCTCAACCTGTCCGCCGTCAACATCTGTAACCCCTGAGGCGGTCACCGTAATCCCCGCGACTTCTGCAACTTGCACTGAGACAGTGTTTGAGGTTGCATTGATGGTCGTTCCCGGATCTCTGGGAGAACGGTAGGTAACATTGGCGGTGTTACTAATCGAAGTACCGGCTTGAGTTCCTTCTGCAAATACAGGTGCGAGAGGGAATCCAGTGGTGAGTAAAAATGTAGCAGCAAGCAGTTGACTCGCTCGCCGGGGGGTGCGTCGTGGTTGCATGATTGACCAATTAAATAAGTGACAAACTCTGCTGAACCTATGCCAAACCGCTCCGCGTTATCGGTTACGGGCAATCTAGGCAGATAGGCAATTTCATATGCAATACCCTGTAGGACTCATTGAATGCTCACCCTTTTAAATTGCGAGTATAAAATGAATCTCTAATTGAATTGCCGAATACTGAATTTGGTAGATATATCCAGTCAGCATCTAGCTCAAGTAGGAGTTTAGGCAATAAGTTGTGACAAAGTTGTGACAAAAATCCTGATTGTAAAAAAAGATACTCAGTAAGATTCTTGATTTTAAGTTGAGCTTCGCAAAATCTTCCGTGAAAGTGCGAGATTGAGTGATTGCAATCACAAAGAATTGTGTCTTCTCTCACTTGCATTTGCAGATTAACGGATCGAGTCCAGCGCCTTGCATACACTCTGCATTAGCAGTGGGATTGCACAAGGCATAATCACATAATCAAAACAGCCAAAATTCCTTGCCATTTCTGCTTCTGCAGGTTGGGTAGCCAGTAAAATAACGGGGGTAGTTTGCAAAAACTTCTGCTTTTTCAAACGCTGTAGCAGTGTGATCCCGTTTAATTTAGGTAATTGTGCTTCAAGGAGCAGGACTTTTTTGCTTGCGCCTTCAGCTTGTAATTCTTCTAATCCCGATCGACCATCTTGGAGCCATCGAATCCGATAGCCCCGCGTCAAGAGCGCGCGCACCATCTCCTCAGCAAACGTGGAGGGTCGATGCAGCAAAATGACATCCCGATCTGTTGCATCAGGTTGCCAGCCCGCAGGTAGAACACGATCGATCATGTCAGCTTTTGTTTGCTCTAGTGTGGCGATCGCGGCTTGATAAAGTGAGGGAAGATCGACTCCATCCTTGGGATACTCGGCAACTGCTGCCCTGAATGTGATCGCAATCGAACCCATAGGCAATCTTAATTCTGTCTGGTGTAGGGACTCTAGCATCTGTGCGAGCCAATCTCCAACCTCACCTTGCGTCAGATTGTAGGTTCCAACCACAAATTCTGATCCACTCCAACGAGCAATCACATCTTCGATACGAAATGATTTCCGAAGAGAAGTCGCAATTTGCTGTAAAACTTGATTGCCATAGCGATATCCGTGCTGCTGATTTAGGGTTTGCAAGTCATTCAGCCTGAGAACAGCAAAGCATAGCACCTGTTGGTTCTGATGGGCGAGATGCAATAATTGTCTGAGCATTCCTCGGGCTTGCTGTTGCGTCGGCAAATTGGTTAATGGATCAACATCGGCCTGATGCCGAATATGCTGCATTCGAGTTAATCGTTTAGAGACTCGCTCGATTAATTCAGCCGGAACAATGGGTTTACTGACATAATCATCTGCCCCGACTGCAAAAATTTCTCGAATGATATCAAGATTATGTAGACCTGTTAGAAATAAAACGGGTAGCCAAGACCACCGCACATCCTCGCGAATTGCCTGACATAAACGAAGTCCGTCAATATGCGGCAATTTGACATCAAGAATGACTAAATCAGGCGCAAAAGACTCAAGTTCTTCCCAGAGTCTTAAAGGATTCGTGATGGCGTTGACCTGAATGCTACAGTCCTCCAATATTCCTTTAATTAAACGAACCACCATAGGGTCGTCATCGACAATCATGACCCGCTGCATCAGAGGTTGCGACGGTTCCAACCGATCTAGACTCGCTTTGAGCAACTCAGTTGGTGTAATCGGGTAGTACAAGCTGCCCCGGATTTGAGCAGACCAGTTCTGTTCACACTCTGGATTCAGTCTTTTGAGCAGCAAAACGGGCGTGTTCTGAATCGATGATTCAGGCAGAACCAGATCGCAGTCCAGCACAATGAGAGCAAAGCGTTGATGCTGAAGTCGTATCTGGGCGATCGCGCTTGTCGGAGCACCCGTCACTTGAATGGAATACAGATCTGATTCTTGAATAATTTGATCGAGCAAGTGCTGATCGGATAAGACGACTAAGACTTGGGGCTGCTGTTGTACTCGATAAGGCTTGAGCGTTGCAGAAACTTCACTTTTGACAGATAAAGATCGAATCGGTTCTCGTAACTCAGGATTGAGGCGATATCCCTGTCCATACACCGTTTCAATCAGCTCCTCTGCGTAGATCGCTTTCAATTTCTGTCGTAATCGCTTAATCAACGCCCGAACGGCTTCTTCCTTGCGCGGGTCTTCATCCAGCGACCAGAGATGATCGACTAGATCGCTTTGACTATATACTCGACCCTCTAGCAATCGCTCTAGCAGCGCGAATTCTTTAGAGGTTAAATCTAACCGAGTCTGATCATAAAGGACTTCGCGAGTATGACAATCAAGCTGCAATTTTCCCCAGCGTAGAATCGTTGAAATTGCGGCTGTTTTACGTCGAAACAACGCCCGGATTCGAGCTTCTAGCTCTGCTAGAGCAATCGGCTTCACAATATAGTCATCAGCACCACTATCTAAGCCTAGTACTCGATCTGCGATCGCACTTTTGGAAGTAATCATCATCACCAAGGTTGAATGACCTCGATTTCGCAAGCGCTTGCAAAATTGGATGCCATCGATTTTAGGAAGCATCACAGCCAGCAAAATCAAATCGTATTCGATCGCTTCGACGAGTTCCCAACCTGCTTGACCATCGATCGCAATATCAACCGTGTAAAGTTGCTTGGTTAACGCCGCTTTGATCGCTGTAGAAACTTGCTCATCATTTTCTACTAGCAAAACTCGCATAGGCTTGCATCACACAATTCGCTAAACCGTTTTAGCACCGCCTTTTTTTTTGTCACGGTTTTTTATTCAGACTTTCGGTGATTGAACGGTTGAGATCAGTTTCAGCCTCAGATCAATCAGCGAACTTAACCGAGCGCAACTACCCCAAAGTTTTGCGCAATCTCTTCCGTGTTCTAACGGAATTTTCCAAGAGTTTGATAAAGATTACAAAAACCTGGGGACTCTCTTAAATGTAAAAAGTGTTGTTCTGCTGACGAGTTTTGCGAGCTATGTTCTCGCTCACTCACCCTTGCTCATCATGAAAAATCTGCATCAGTTCCTAGCCGCAAGTTCTCTACTCAGAAGTAGTCTAACCGACTTTCAGCCTGCGATCGACGCTGCTAGAACATTCTTCTTCCGTTGTCAGATTCACTAACCCCTAGGAGAGAACAATGACACGTCGCTATGTGGTATTTGGCTTGGGAATTGCAGCTGCGATCGCCATGATCCCAGTCGATGGAACCCCTGCTGCGGCTCGTTTTTTTGAGCAGGGCAGATCTGTCGCACAATCCATCCATCAAACGGAAGTTGAATTGAAGCTGATTGCTAAGCAAAAGCACGTGCAGAAAGATGCACGAGGCAAAGAGCAAGTCATTTGGAACGAGCTTAAACAAGATACGATGGTGAAAAAAGGTACGGTGCTGCGATTTCAGGTTATCGGCAAAAATACAAGCGATCGTCCGGCTGAAAAATTAGTCGTGACTCAACCGATTCCGCAAGGAACAATCTATAGCCTCAACTCCGCAATCAAAGGGGATGCAGAATTAACCTACAGCATTGATGGCGGCAAAACGTTTTCTGAAAATCCAATGATTTTGATCACTTTGCCAGATGGTAGAACGGGAATGCAGCCTGCGCCTGCTGATACTTACAGCCATCTCCGTTGGGTGTTTAATCGAGCGATCGCACCGAAATCTGCGGTGGAAATGAGTTACGAAGTGAGTGTGCGGTAGTAAGGCAGCGGTCTGGCAAACTCGATAGCCTGGTTCTAGCGCATGGCATCCTACCTTAGTCTCGAGAAATTTTAGCCTGCGGTAAATCCTAGGGAAAGTTTACGATCGCATAATCTTTCCCCACTTTGAATCGTAAACCCGCATAATAAATTGAGGCAGGCTAAAATTTAGTAAAAGAGTACTAATTCTTTCATGACTGTTCCCTCGACTCAGCCCGATCCGACTCATGGAGTTCCCGATCGCTTAATCAAACATTCAGTGCGATATGCAGATCATCGTGCTGTCCAGCGGGAGCATCTCACTCCCATGATGCGACATTACGCGGATCTCAAAGATCAATATCCCCATGCAATTGTCCTGTATCGAGTCGGGGACTTTTATGAAACGTTTTTCCAAGATGCACTGATTGTCTCACGAGAACTAGAAATTGTTCTGACTTCCAAAGACGGCGGCAAAGAAGTTGGGCGCGTCCCTTTATCAGGAATTCCGCATCACGCGCTCGATCGCTATTCTGCAACGTTAGTCGAAAGAGGATATGCGATCGCCGTATGCGATCAAGTTGAAGATCCTGCCGAAGCACAAGGATTAGTTCGGCGAGAAATTACCCGTGTGATTACGCCCGGCACCATTCTTGAAGAAGGAATGTTGAATGCAAAGCGAAATAACTTCTTAGCTGCAATTGTGATTGCTGGAAATCATTGGGGATTATCCTATGCGGACATTTCAACTGGAGAATTCTTAACGACGCAAGCCACCGGACTCGATCAGCTCTGTAGCGAATTAATGCGATTGCAGCCTGCGGAAGTTCTGATCCCAACCAATGCACCTGATTTAGGCGGGTTACTTCGACCCGGAGAGCGCTCTCCCCATGTTCCAGAAAGCTTGCCAACCCAGTTTTGCTATACCTTGCGATCGCAAGCTCCCTTTAATCAACATGAAGCTCGACAGCGATTGCTCGAACGTTTCAAAGTGCGATCGCTCGAAGGTCTAGGCTGTGAACATCTCCCCTTAGCAGTTCGCGCCGCAGGAGGATTGCTTGAGTATCTCGAAACTACTTCAGAGCGCAGTGTGATTGATACAACCAAATCAAAAACACCCGAACTCACCCAAGTGCCACTTCAACCGATTTGTACTTACACCATCAGTGAATATCTCACCATTGATCCCCAGACTCGGCGCAATCTAGAAATCACGCAAACCGTTCGAGATGGTGTATTTCATGGCTCATTGCTGTGGGCACTCGATCGCTCTGAAACGTCGATGGGAAGCCGTGCTTTGAGACGATGGCTCTTGCAACCTTTGCTGAACATTGACGACATTGAAGCCAGACACGACACGATTCAAGAACTCGTCCGCAATGGCATCCTTCGCGAAGACCTCAAAGCCATGCTCAATCAGATTTATGACTTGGAGCGCTTAGCAGGTCGAGCTGGATCGGGAACTGCCAACCCGCGCGATTTAGTCAATTTAGCTGAGTCGTTGAGTAAACTACCCGAACTTGCGAGGCTTGTCGCTCAGGCAAAATCTCCCTATCTCAAAGCATTGCAGCATGTTCCACCGATTCTGGAACAGCTTGGCAAACATCTTCAGGCGCATTTAGTCGATCGTCCACCGCTAGGTCTGAAAGAAGGCGGTTTGATTCGTGAAAACGTTGTGCCGCAGCTAGATGAAATGCGCCAGCAAGCTGTAGACGACGAGAAATGGTTAGCCGAACTCGAAAAAAAAGAACGCGATCGCACCGGCATTCAAACGCTAAAAGTTGGCTATAACAAAGCCTTTGGCTACTTCATTAGTATCTCTCGCGCCAAAGCTGATCAATGTCCCGAAGGCTATGAACGCAAGCAGACCTTAACGAATGAAGAACGCTTTGTGACTCCAGAACTAAAAGTTCGAGAAGGTCGGGTGATGAACGCTCGGCGAGAAATCGGGGAGCTAGAGTATGAAATTTTTGCGGGACTGCGATCGCAAGTAGGAGAACAAGCCGAAGTCATTCGTAAAGTGGCTCATGCAGTCGCAGCAGCAGATGCTCTAGCAGGACTGGCAGAGCTAGCCGTTTATCAAAATTTTTGTCGTCCTCAAATGTCAGTAGGACGAGAAATTGCGATCGTGGAAGGTCGTCATCCGGTTGTTGAACAATCGATTCCCTCAGGATTCTTTGTACCAAACTCCGCAGAACTGGGTTCTCCTGCACCCGATCTGATTGTTCTGACTGGTCCGAATGCAAGTGGTAAAAGCTGCTACCTGCGCCAGATTGGTTTAATTCAACTCATGGCACAGATTGGGAGCTTTGTTCCGGCTGAATCCGCACAACTTGGCATTTGCGATCGCATTTTCACGCGGGTCGGGGCAGTCGATGATCTCGCAACTGGACAATCAACATTCATGGTTGAAATGAATGAAACTGCCAATATTCTGAATCATGCCACTGAGCGATCGCTCGTGCTACTTGATGAGATTGGACGAGGAACTGCGACGTTTGATGGATTGTCGATCGCGTGGGCAGTCGCCGAACATCTCGCAACTGAGATTCGAGCTAGAACGATTTTCGCAACGCACTATCACGAACTGAATGAACTCGCTTCGATCTTGCCGAATGTCGCAAACTATCAAGTCACAGTGCGAGAAATGCCCGAGCAAATTATTTTCCTGCATAAAGTTCAACCCGGAGGAGCAGATCGCTCTTATGGCATTGAAGCTGGACGACTCGCAGGACTGCCGAGTTCAGTCATCGATCGTGCCCGGCAAGTCATGACTCAAATCGAGAAACATAGCAAAATCGCGATCGGACTGCGTAAAGGCAAAGCCAAGCCATCAGAGCGAGCGAAAGAACCAGCCCAACAACTTGACATTTTTACTGAACTTTAAGGCAGCCAGGAATTTCTCAAGCTTGATGCAGACAATTGAGCGATCCCACTTCATCAACTGAAGACAAGCTCGTTCTGTCTTCACGTTATCCGCTAAAGGCGAAATCCAGATCAAGTCTGAATCAAATGTAAGAACGGATGGGGCTGAGGAATTAACTTGGCAGCCTCAAGTCGAGGCAATGGCTTCGAGAATAAAAACCCTTGCCCATACTCACATTTCAGCGCTTTCAACTGCGCTAACTGCTTCGTCGTTTCTACCCCTTCTGCGACTACATCCATCCCCAAATTCCAAGCCAGTGTAATAATGGTGCGAACGAGTTCTAGCTTTTCACCATCGACATCGACCCGGCTCACAAAAGAGCGATCGATTTTCAGTACATCCATCGGAAATCGATACAAATAGCCCAACGAAGAATATCCTGTGCCAAAATCATCTACCGAAAGCTGAATGCCCATCGCTTTAAGCTGTAGCAACATATCCATCGCAGATTCAGTATTCTCCATGATCGCGCTCTCAGTAATTTCGAGCTTTAGGCAGTGAGCATCAATCCCAGTTTCTACCAGAATCTGGCGAATTTGATTAATCAAACTTGGCTGCGAAAACTGCCGACTCGAAAGATTGACGCTCACTGTCAAGGGCGGTTCTGATGAAAATTCATCTTGCCACTGTTTTAATTGCCGACAGGCTTCACGCAGTACCCATTGCCCTAATGGAATAATTAAGCCAGTTTCTTCTGCGATCGGCACGAATTTTGCAGGTGAGATAATGCCTTGCTCTGGATGTTGCCAGCGCACTAACGCCTCAAATCCCATAATCCGCCCCGTCGCTAAAGCAACAATCGGCTGATAGTACAATTCAAAATCTTGGCGTTCAACCGCTCGACGCAAATCATTTTCAAGCTGCATCAACGCCACAACATGCGTATGCATATCGTGATCGAAGACTTCATGACAAGCTTTTCCTTGCGCTTTAGCACGATACATAGCGATATCTGCACCGCGGAGCAAATCTTCTGGGCGATCAAAATCAGTTGAAGAGAGCGTAATGCCAATACTGGCTGAAGTAAACACTTCATGACCGCTGAGATTAAATGGGGTAGAGAGAGCTTTCTGAACTCGCTCTGCAACTTTCGTTGCGTCCGCATCACTCTTAATGTTTTCCAGCAAAATCGTGAATTCATCTCCACCCAGTCGGGCAACCGTGTCATGCTTATTCAGACAAGATTCAAGTCGTCGGGCGATCGCAATTAACAGTTGATCCCCAATCATGTGCCCCAAACTATCGTTGATCACTTTGAAGCGATCGAGGTCTAAGAACAAGAGCGCAAATCGATAGTTCGGATCTTCATGGGCACGCTCAACAGTCTGACTCAACCGTTCCATGAAGAGAAGCCGATTCGGCAGACCAGTCAGAGAGTCGTGAAACGCATTCCGACGCAGTTGTTCTTCCACAATCTTGCGTTCTGTTACTTCCCGCATGACCGAAACAAAATGAGTCACTTGCCCCTGCTCGTTGCGAATCGGAACCATGTTGACATCGACCCAAAAATGAGACTCGTCTTTGCGATAGAGAATCACTTCGGCTCGAACGGGTTCATGAGCATTGAGCGTATCTCGAATGCGATCAACTTCACTGATCGAAGTCTTTTCACCTAGCAAAAGCAAAGCAGACTTCCCAATCGCTTCACCAGAAGAGTAGCCTGTTGCTCGGGAAAAGGCATCA
This sequence comes from Leptolyngbya sp. GGD, assembly GCF_026735145.1. Lineage (NCBI taxonomy): Bacteria > Bacillati > Cyanobacteriota > Cyanophyceae > Leptolyngbyales > Leptolyngbyaceae > Leptolyngbya > Leptolyngbya sp. GGD. The sequence goes on along the minus strand of NZ_JAPQKE010000003.1, from coordinate 424,876 downwards.
TTGACATAAACAATTCTCAAACCCAGGGGATCGTCGATCGCTTCTTCCGTCTGCGAGATCATGACGATCTCATTTGCGTTGACCACGACCGATTCAAGCAGTCGGAGATATTCCTCAAGCCATTTGCGTTCTGTGATATCTTTGACCGTGATTAACGTTCCGCTGGCTTCTCCCACGGCGTTACAGAGTAACGTGGAGTTGACTTCCGCCCAGAACTTTCTGCCATCTTTGCGGCGAAGCTGTCCTTCCTTCCAGCCATAAAACGGCTGAGATTGATCGGCGGAGCCTTGAAATTCTAACCATCCTTCGATTTCATGAAAAAATTGATGGGCGGGTCGCCCCACCATTTCGGCAACAGAACAGCCGACTAATTTCGCCAAACGCGAGTTGACATACAGCACTTCATCCTGCAAATCTGTGATCACAACGCCATCATTGAGATTTTCGACCACAGTCTGCAAGAGCCAGTCGGCTTCTCTGAGCATTGCAGGACGATTTGGCTCTACTGCTGTGCTTGGAGTGCGAGATGTCTCCAGGTCGATCGACTTTGCCATGCCTGCTTACCTTTGGAAATTGACGCTCATTAAGAAGTTCACGTTGAAGGCGATAAAGCTTAACTGCAAATGGATAATTTTATCCACGCTTAATCTATAGAAGTTGATCGCTAAGTTTTGCTTAATAAAAGCAGCACAAATCCAACTGAAATTGATAGATTCAGTCTGCCCACGATCAGAGATGAGTGAACGTTAAGGATGGAGTGAACGCCACTGAGAGATGAGTGAGGCAAGTTCGGGAAAATGATTTTGTGGCAGACTATGATCGGCATCCTTCAGGATAGAGAACTTGGCGTTTGGAATTTCACGAGCATACGTTTCGCTATGCCAAAGTGGAATCGTTTCATCTTGATCGCCTGTGATCACTAAAGTCGGTGTGGTGATTTGGTGAATTTCTTTTTCAACCGTATCGATCGCATCTTCGGGTCTTAAGCGATCGACTAAAAAGGATCGGGCGGCAGGTTGGGCATTTAATTCTTGCCGCATCCAAGCAATTTGAGCAATTGTTTTTTCTTGTCCAATCTGAACTGCGATCGGTTTAATCAAGGCTAATGCCCAATCAATCACAGGAGTTTGCCAGAGCAGAGGACGCAGATGATCATATCGTCCACAGAAACTATCATCGCGAATTCCAGCGGGAGCCGCGAGAATTAGACCTTTCACCGATTCAGGATATTGCAACGTATAGGCAGCCGAAACCCATCCGCCAAAAGAATGTCCGAGTAAATAAAAAGAGTTTAGTTCTAATGCTTGAACGACTTGGCGTAAGAATGTGACTTCTTTGGCGATGTCATAGCGAATGATAGGACGGGCAGAAGCTCCGAAGCCGAACAAATCAATGCCAATACAGCGAAAATTTGGTTTGAGCAACTCAATCAGCGGCAACCAATTGGCTGCGCTACCCATAAACCCATGTAGCATGACAATGGGAGTGCCTTCACCCACATCGAGATAAGCAGCAGGCAGCAAGGTTGATCCGTCTGGTAATCCGTCAAAATCGAGTTGAATTTGGAGAATCTTTTTTTGAGTCATTTCAATCAGGGTTGGGTGTACACAGATCGAATCGATCGGCAAGGAAGGACGTTACTAGATTATTATGCTGAGCGTTATCCGCATTCTTCTCGACAAGATTGGCTCGATCGCATTCAGTCTGGCGCAATTTCGATCAATGATATTCCAGTCAGCGATCCCGAAATGCCATTGCAGCCTGGTCAACTGCTGTCTTATCAGCGCTCGCCTTGGATCGAGCCAGATGTTTCATTCGAGATTCAATCGCTGTACGAGGATGAGCACTTGCTTATTTTATCCAAACCGTCTGGATTGCCTGTCTTACCAGGCGCAGGCTTTCTGGAAAATACATTATGGGGATGGCTACGCCGCGAGTATGCGACTCCTCCAGTTCCAATTCACCGATTAGGCAGAGGAACTTCGGGAGTGATTGTTTTAGCAAAAACAGAGCTAGCACGATCGCAGTTATCGAAGGATTTGCGCGATCGTACGTTTGAAAAACGATATCGGGCGCTCGTTACTGGAATTCCTGATGCAGATCAGTTCACTGTCACTCACCGAATTGGCAAGGTTGCCTATCCACAGCTTGGAGAGTTGTATGTCGCAACGGAAACCGGGAAAGAAGCCATCAGCCATTGCCAGGTGCTAGAGCGCGATCGCATTCCGAATGCCACGTTGCTAGAAGTTACAATTCCCACCGGAAGACCGCATCAGATTCGGATTCACTTAGCGGCAGCAGGATATCCACTTTGGGGTGATCCGCTTTATGGAGTGGGAGGAGTCGCTATCAATCAAAACTCAGTGCCTGGAGATTGTGGTTATTTACTTCATGCGTATGCTGTCGGGTTGATTCATCCTGTTAGCAAAGAAAAGATGACGATTCAAGCAGAACCTCCGACTTTGCTCAGTCCTTCCTATAATTGAAGTCTAGGATGCGAATTGCATTTTAAAGAGGTCACTATGCTTAAATTTGCGTTTCTGATCGTTCCCTTGCTGCTGATCAGTTCTGCTGTTCAAGCTCAATCCATTCCAAATTTATCTGTGCGCGATCGCCAACGCCTCAGCCGCGATCTCACTCCTTCAAACTCACAAGAATTTTTCAATCTTGGGCACAACCAACTAGAGCGCGAAATTCGACTTTTAGAACGGCGATTTACAGCTCAGCAAGAAAGCCCGTTAAGGATTGATCCGAAACTACGCGATCAGGAATTTCAAAGCGATTCGATTCGCAATAGAGTGATACCGAAAATGCAACACCTTAGATAGTTGCAGGTTGCAAAAGAGCGAATCACGATCGAAGATCTCTCGTATCATGAGGAAATGCGATTTCTTACACGTTTTTTTGCCGCAGTTCTCGCGGTTCTTCTCATCTCTGGATCTATGACAGTAGCGCAGACAACCAACATTACGCCGGGCGATAACCTCGTCGCCGAAGGCATTGCACCTATTCCTGAATCGTTGGCACAAACCGTCGATCGCTATACTCAGTTCCGTTCCGCAGGATTTGTGAGTTGGCATCCTGAACGTCGCGAAGCCTTGATTGTGACGCGATTCGGAGACGCGCCTCAAATCCACCGCGTTGCTTTTCCACTGGGAAGTCGGCAGCAGATGACTTTCTTTACTGAACCTGTGTTTCGGGCAAGTTATCAGCCGACGAAAGGGGATTACTTTGTGTTTAGTAAAGATACAGGCGGCAATGAGTTTAGCCAGAACTATCGCTATGATTTTGCAACAGGCGATATTACGTTACTCACAGATGGCAAGTCGAAGAATAGCGGCGGGGTTTGGTCGAATCAAGGCGATCGCATGATTTATACTTCGACCCGGCGGACTGGAAAGGATACTGATTTTTATACGATTAATCCAACCGATCCAAAGAGCGATCGCTTACTGGCTGAAGTTGAAGGCGGCGGTTGGGGTGGATTAAATTGGTCACCCGATGATAAACAGCTTTTAGTCATCGAATACGTCTCGATCAATGAGAGCTATCTTTGGTTATTTGATACGACTTCGGGTGAGAAAAAGCTACTCACGCCAAAAGGTGAAAAAGATAAGGTTTCTTATCAAGGCGGTGTGTTTAGTAAAGATGGCAAAGGATTGTATGTGATTACCGATCGAGAATCGGAATTTCAACGCTTAGCCTACATCGATTTAGCAACCTTCAAGCATACTTACCTCAGCACTCAAATTCCTTGGGATGTTGAAGATTTTGATTTGTCTCACGATGGCAAACAGCTTGCGTTTGTGACCAATGAAGATGGCATTAGCGTGCTGCATTTGCTAGATACGGCGACAAATCAAGAGAAAGCTTTGCCAAAGTTGCCGATCGGACAAGTGAGCGGAATTATCTGGCATCGCAATAATCAAGATCTAGGATTTACTTTAGTTTCTTCGCGCTCAACAGCAGATGTATATTCGCTGAATACAGTGACGAACAAAATCGATCGCTGGACAGAGAGTGAAACAGGTGGATTAAATACTGCGAATTTCTCAGAAGCAGAATTGGTTCGCTGGAAGAGTTTTGACGATCGTACAATTTCTGGGTTTCTCTATCGTCCGCCTGCAAAATTCACAGGCAAACGTCCTGTCATTATCAATATTCATGGAGGTCCAGAAGGGCAATCCAGACCTAGCTTTTTAGGACGCATCAACTATTACTTAAATGAATTAGGTGTTGCCGTAATTTTCCCAAATGTGCGGGGATCAACTGGATATGGCAAAACATTTTTGAAGCTAGATAATGGCTATCTACGCGAAGATTCTGTGAAAGATATTGGCGCATTGCTAGACTGGATTGCGACTCAACCGGGGTTAGACAAGGATCGAGTTTTAGTCACAGGCGGCAGTTATGGCGGATATATGTCATTGGCGGTGGCGACGAATTATAGCGATCGTATTCGTGCTGCAATTAATATTGTCGGAATCTCGAATTTTGTCAGTTTCTTAGAGCGGACGGAAGGCTATCGTCGGGATTTACGCCGAGTTGAATATGGAGACGAACGCGATCCAAAAATGAGAGAATTTCTGCTCAAGATTTCTCCGTTAAATAACGCGGAAAAAATCAAGAAGCCTCTCTTTGTCATTCATGGTAAAAACGATCCCAGAGTTCCATTAAATGAAGCAGAACAGATCGTAAAAACTGTGAGAAAGAACAATGTTCCGGTTTGGTATCTGATGGCAACCGATGAAGGTCATGGATTCTCGAAGAAGAGAAATATCGATTTTCAGTTCTATTCCACCATCATGTTTATCAAAGAGACCTTGTTAAAGTAAAACTTGCAAGTTCTACTTGTCCCGCACGCGGTTGAAACCCCGTGCTCGTCGGGCAAAGTCTCTAAAGAGGCTGTATTTTTGAGCCAATGGCTAGGTTCTGTAGTCCCTTGAGGGAGTTTGCACGGTTAGCACCGGGTTTTCAATCCGGTGCGGGACAGAAACGCAGTCAAGCTAATGTTCAGGCGGTTTTGTCAGCCAAACAGTTCCTGCTTCTCTAACGCCGATAGAGTTTGTCCCGTATAAACTCAATGTCTTGCGGGACAAACCATAAGCTAGGTGGAGCGGTTTTTAGCACGGCTGGGTAGCAGATTAATGTTGAAGCTAATCGAATGAGCGCTGAGCACAGTAAAGCTAGACCTAGACCTAGTAATCCGTAGCTCGGAGTCAACCATAAAATTAACGGGATGCCCAAGCCTAGCCCTAAGCTTTGAATCACAGTTACAATCCCCGGACGATCAAGTGCCATAAACGCTTGCGCTAGAATCACCGAAGTCCCGCTCACAACCGTTTCAAGCGCTAACACTCGAAAGACCGGAATTGCTGCTAAGTATTCTTTTCCATAGAGTAAGTTCAGAACGAGCGGTGCACAGATCATCATGAAAGCTGCCATTACAATTGCTAAAAATCCGCCAATTCGAGCCGCTCGACCTGTCATCTGTAAAACTTCTTCTGTAGGACGTGCCGCCGCTTTGGGAAATAGCACGGTGACAAATGAACTTTGAACGACATACAGCAATTGACAGAGACTAAACGCGATCGCAAATAGCCCCATTGCTGCCGGAACTAACAAACTGACAGCTAAGACCTGCTGGAGTTGTCCCGCTAAAGTAGAAACGAGGTCAATCCCATAAGCCCGCAAGCCATAACTGAGCAGTCGTTTGGTCGATCGTCGAACCCGCTCAAATCGAATTGTAAAAAATCGCCGAGTACAAGCGATCATCCAAACCAAAATCGGGATTCCAGGCAGCCAGTAAGAAATCACTGCCGTAAATGGAGTCAGTTTTCCCAAGAGCGCCAGTCCGACTAGCATGACTAAAGTACCGAGTGGGAAAACATAGCGCATTTGATTCGCGATCGCGAATTCGTCACTTGCCTCCATAGACGATCGCAGAATTTCTGTGAACATTGCGATCGGAACGGCTAACATCAGCGCTTGTGCAAAATGAATTGTATCAACTGAGTATTTTCTCAGAAGGATTGGAATCGTAAAAATTCCAATCACAGCACCGATAGTACTCAGGATCACGCCAATGAGAATAGCGGCTGAGAAACTTTTCGATCGCTCAGTCGGATATTTTTTGAGCGTGTAAAGTAGGGCGCTCGGTAAGCCGAACGACAAAGAATATGCAAAAAATTGGGGCCAAATCGCCATTGCAGCTTGTTCTCCCCGACCACTTGGACCCAACAGCCTTGCGGTGATGGTTCCGGTTGCGACATTGAGAAAAATGATCAGAAATCGAGCAAGCAAGGTTTGAAGAATGGCAGATGTGCCATCGCGTCCCTGAAGCGAGCGAGATCCACGCTGCCAAACTTCTGCAATCCGTCCTCCCCAATTCCTCATGCACTCACCTTTAGAACGCAAAGTTATCTTAGCGTCCTTCTAGCATCAAGAAAAAGGCATCATCTAACTCATACCCTAACGTCTTCGTCATCGACTTGACCCGCGATCGAGCTTCAATTTGCTGTTCGGTGAGCCAATTCAGCATCACAAACGTTTTCTGCATGACAAAGATTTCTAAGGCTTCCGGGTTGTATTCAATCCCATCCTTCTGGATTTGATGTGGAACGAGCATGGCAGCATAGCGCCCTAGTTCTTTTTCCGACCAGTTCAGTAAAAATGGCATCCAAGGATAGGTCGCATCGAGTCGGATAAACCACAATCGGATCTCTGGAATCTCTGAATATTCACGCGGATCGCTAGGGTCTAAAGGGTAATCAATTTTAAATTGAATCGATTGCTCATGTTCGCGGAGGTTGGGTTTGAGAGATTCGATGCGGTCGATCGCTTGACTGAGATCGACTGTATCAATCTGTTCGGCAGTGAGATGGATAATCATTGCTTTATCGTGCGTGAGGGTTGAGGACTCAAAGTTCTTCGAGAACTCTGAGTCCTGTTCGTCTTAGCGAGCAAGCTCGATCGCTCGGTTCACCATACCTGCTGCGGTAATGCTGTTAAATGCCATCAGTTCGCCTGCAGTTGCAGTCGTCTCACCGCGTCTCCAAGCAAAGGTATCGCGTTTTGCGGTACTCCGAAGCATGATTGGCTCTAGCATTCCGCTTGCGCCACCGGTGACACCGATTAAGGCATCGCCACCAAACAGTGTGTCAAACGTTGCATCATCAATAAATCCACCATCCGGCTCAGAGCAAGTGTCCCAAGCCACATCGGATGCACGATATAAGCGGCGAGGATTGACGATCGAGATAATTCGCACGCCATATCCTTGAGCTTCTAAACTCGATGCTGCTTCAAACACAGGCACTAAAGTCATATCGCCAATGACACCAAATACGATCGTTTTCGATCCAGTGCTTTCATGCAGAATGATGCCACCTTGCTCGATCGCTTGTCGCGTCTGTTCTAAGGTTGTCCGAATCGGCAACGGGGATTTACTCGCTGTGATCACAACGCCTTTGTTTTTCGTGGTCAGTGCCCAGTCATAACAAGCTTGAATGCTATTCGCATCGGGTGGGAATAGTGCGAACACGTTGCCATTTCTGAGCATTGCGGCAAAGTACGCTTCAACTTCAGGACGTTGGTGAGTCCAGCCATTTCGTCCTTGCTCTAAGGCTCCAGCGGTAAACAATGTAATGGTCGAAGGGGTGGGACGACGCAATTCTGCCATCGCTTGCGTTACCGTTTGCCAGATGGGCAGTCCGTTAATCGCAAAGGATTCATAAGAACACCACAGCGATCGACATCCCATTAATGCCAGTCCTGCTGCCAATCCTGCACAAGCATCTTCGCTCAAAGGCTCATAGACTTGACCGTTGGGGGCTTGGTTATAGAGCGAATCTTCAGTCGGGTGAATGATCTTCAATGCCTGGTTAATGTTGGCAATCCCAGAGGCTTCGTTTCCGTCTGCGTTGGTCACTAAGAAGGCGCGATCGCTTTGTCCAACATGTCCCACCAATCGACCCATTGCAGTCGTCGAAACTTTCGCATCTCCGCCTACGGCATATTCTTCGAGCGGCAACTGTCCTAAATCGGGTAAAGCCCGCTCGAATTCAGTCACAACCGTTTTGCTAGCAGAACCACCGCCTGCACGTTCACAGTTCGATCGCACTAATGCCCACGCTTCAGGAGTCAATGCCCGCGCTTTCAATGCGGCGATAATGTCTTCATTTTCTAACGTGTGTTGAGCATAGAGATTGTGAGACTTCGAGCCTTTTGCGTGAACCCCTGCACCTTTGAGCTGTTTGATGATGAAGACGGTTAACTGACCGCCTAATGCCGATTTCGCGGCTTGATCTGCGGCGGTTAAGACTGCGTTTGTAAACTTAATCCGATTCTCCAAAGAGAAAATGGTGCTATCGACGTATTCGCTGGGTTGATTGCGATCGTCAAAATCTTTCGCATCGACTAGGACAACATTCTCGAATCCATTCCCTTTCCAGAAGTCGATCATCTGCTCATTGGTTTTGAGCGACACCATGCTGTGATGCTCTTGCGAGTAGCCATTCCAAACCAAGATCGGCAAGAAGTTCGTCACCCCTGGGAATGCGGTGTTGAAGTGTGCCATCGAACTCATAATGTATGGCTCACCTAATCCACCATCCCCGACAGTAAAGGGGAACAATTTATCGCGATGCAGAAGGGATGCTGCCATTGCAAAGTGCTGCCCTTGACCTAAAGGCCCTGCCGGAGCCAAAATTCCCGGAATGAAGCCGGACAAGTGCCCTAAGAGTCCATGCTTTTCCCGGAAGCGATCGCGCAATTGCTGTACGGTTTCGATGCCCATATCTTCAAGAGAGCGATCGAGGAACATGGCGCTATAAAATCCGGGCGCGTGATGTCCGACTTCGGTGATGATGTTTTTATGCCCTAACATTACAAAGGCTGCATAGGCTTCGGCTTGGCTGGCAAATCCGCCGGGGTGTCCAGAGGCTTTACTGGCAGTCATTTGCAGAATCAAATAGCGCAGTGCGTCCGCAGCGAGCAGTGTTTGATAGCCCGCAGCCGGGTCGGTTGGGTCAGCGATCGCGGTTTTGCCGTCGGCGATCGCTGATGTTTTGCCATATGTCTCAAACCCTGGTAACTCGTCGCTGAAGTATTGAATGCCTTCTGTAAAAGCGGGTTTGGTCGAGATTGGGTTTGTCACTGCGGTCATACTTACACCTGCTGCGTCTTGTAATGGGTCTGACACTCTATCGTACACAGACGTTGCACGCTTGAGAATCAATCTTGCTGGCATGTGAGGGATCGATGTGTTGATACAGTGAATAGAACAAAATCGATGATTTTAGGTGAAAGAATAGAGAATCGTGGTGATCGCGATGCTTCACCAAATGGTTTGTACGGGGTACTGAGCGATGAGATGATCAATCGTCAGAATCGGGATGTTTTCGACCTGAGCTTGGGCAATTAGAATTCGATCGAATGGATCTTTGTGATGATCGGGAAGGCTATCCACTTGCAGAATGTGGGCAAGATTGATGGTCAAACTCTCAAAACGGTTAGCCGTTAGGCAAGATTGAATAAATTGGGTCGGAGGTTCTGGAAGGGGAAGCTTGCCAATGTTGGATTTAATGATAATTTCCCAACTGCTGGCAACGCTGAGATAAAGCGTGTTTTCAGGATTTGAAATGATGTCTTGAACGGGCACAGAGAGTCGAGAGTTGTTGGTAACCCACCAGAGTAGAGCATGGGTATCGAGTAAAGCACGCATGGTCTACTGAGGGTCGGCGGGATTGAGAAAGCTGTTTAAGATATCGTCTGGTAAGGGGGCGTTAAAGTCGTCTGGGATGATCAGTTTGCCTGCGTATTGTCCGGGAACACGAGGTGAATTTTCTGGGGGGTGAGGTTTACGATCGCGGTTTGCAGGAGAGATATGGGCGACCGCTTGTCCATCTTGGGAAATGATGATTTCTTCGCCTTGGATCACCCGATCGAGGAGTTGGGTAATGTTGGCAGTGGCTTCGGGTAGAGTGACGTGGGTGACCATGGGTGGGTAAGCCAGGATGGTTGTGTCTGTCATTATAGTCGGGGCAGAAAGTCGATCGCGCTATTTTGACTAGAGCGATGCAATGAGCAAGGACGCTACATTGATTTGTCGAAAGTGACGTGAGCAGGTTTTGATTCTAAAATGAAGCAACATTCACTGGACAGCTCTTGCGATGGAAGTTCTTAAGTTCACTACAACGATCGATGAGTCTGGACACTTGCATCTGGATATCCCGACGGAGCTTTCCTCGGGGCAAGTGGATATTGTGGTGATTGTGAATCCGAGTTTGTCTAGTACTGGGCAGAAAGCCTCTTATGATTTTTCGGATTTGGCAGGACAGTTAGATTGGCAAGGGGATGCGATGGTTATGCAGAGAGCGTTGCGAGATGAGTGGTAATCGTTATTTCTAATATCAGCATTGCTTAAGGGTGAGAATCACCTGGTTCAACAGAACATGGCAAGTTTGAGGACGGGAGATCGAGCGTTTGCAAAGGTGAAGGAGTTGACGATCATAAGCTGGTAGAGATGGCTCATTCCACATCGCTTATCTGCGGAGCCATGCGATGAGAAGGACGATCGCGATTCCAACGCAGAACCAGAGAATCCGATTGGTTTTATAGCGGGGCGGTCAGAGTGCTTTATCACAGTCCTCAACGTCTTGAGCAAGTCCCATTTCTTGATATAAACGGCGAGCGTTTTGGTATGCTTCGATCGATTCTGTCTTCCGCCTGAGCTTTGCTAGAGCAAGTCCCAAGTTAAAATAAGAATCTGCCTCACCCCTACGATTACCAATCTCACGCTTAATCTCTAAAGACTGTTGATGAAAGTTGATCGCACGGTCGTACTGTCCTAAAGAATCGTAGGCATTGCCCAAACTACCAAGGGAAGCAGCTTCACCCCTACGATTACCAATCTCACGCTTAATCTCTAAAGACTGTTGATGAAAGTTGATCGCACGGTCGTACTGTCCTAAAGAATAGTAGGCATTGCCCAAACTACCGAGGGAATTGGCCTCACCCCTACGATTACCAATCTCACGCTCAATCTCTAAAGACTGTTGATGAAAGTTGATCGCACGGTCGTACTGTCCTAAAGAATAGTAGGCATTGCCCAAACTACCGAGGGAAGCGGCCTCACCCTCTCGATTACCAATCTCACGCGCAATCTCTAAAGACTGTTGATGAAAGTTGATCGCACGGTCGTACTGTCCTAAAGAATAGTAGGCATTGCCCAAACTACCGAGGGAAGCGGCCTCACCCCTACGATTACCAATCTCACGCTTAATCTCTAAAGACTGTTGATGAAAGTTGATCGCACGGTCGTACTGTCCTAAAGAATAGTAGGCATTGCCCAAACTACCGAGGGAAGCAGCTTCACCCTCTCGATTACCAATCTCACGCTTAATCTCTAAAGACTGTTGATGAAAGTTGATCGCACGGTCGTACTGTCCTAAAGAATCGTAGGCATTGCCCAAACTACCGAGGGAAGCGGCCTCACCCTCTCGATTACCAATCTCACGCTCAATCTCTAAAGACTGTTGATGAAAGTTGATCGCACGGTCGTACTGTCCTAAAGAATCGTAGGCATTGCCCAAATTACCGAGGGAAGCGGCCTCACCCCTACGATTACCAATCTCACGCGCAATCTCTAAAGACTGTTGATAAGCTGTAATAGTCTCTTCATATCGAGATTGACTAATTAAAAAGTTCCCTAAACTTATTAGCATCCACATAAGATTAGGTTGCTTGTTGAGTTGCCGATATCGATCGAGAGAATTCTGAAAAGCATCGATCGCAAGCTGCCTTTCTTGCTCTAGATTCTCTGCTTTCCCACTTGCAATCCTCTTGCCGTAAACCTGCCCTAGCTGATCATAGAGCGTTGCTAAATTAGGTGACTCTGGTAAGGTTGACTCTAGCTGTTGAATCTCTGAAAGTAACTCTTCTAAAGGTGGTAAAAACTTGTCATCTGATTGAGCTTCTGAGGGCTGTATCTGCTCCTGAATCAGAACTGGAATCAACTCTGTTTCCTGCGAGGCAAACCGCAACACTGCCTTTCTCCAACTCCAAAAGTCCGGTGCTTGACGGCTCATCTCACGTAGAATCCGATGCGTTACCCACAGCACGATTGGCACACGAAACTCTCTCAATCCCTCTCGCGTCCATTGCAAATACCCAAAAAACTTATCAAGGTCACTTTGTTCCTGCTCCCGCATCTTCACCCGCAGTAACCACTCCGCCCCCGTCACCGTCACAACTGCCTCATCTCCAGGCTTCATTGCTAACTTTGCTAAGCTCGATCGTAAACTTGGCTCATTCCCTAAAACAATCCGAAACGATCGAATCTTGGACTGTCGCGCCTCTGCCTCATATCGATCGATAATCCGCTGCCGCAATCGCAAATCATCACACGCCACAATAATCAATGCCAGTCGATCCTGATTGTTCTCAATCAGCGAAATTAGGCTCTCATAAGTTGCTTCATTCTCTGACGTGAGCGGCTTAAGCGCTTGCGACATCCAAGATTCCCTCCTGCACTAGCAAATCTCGCACCAGTGGATTTAAGTCATACCAAAGCAGCGCATTACGATACTCCAACACATACAACCCATGTAGCAAATCTAAGAAGCGCTGATTCTCAGTATCTTTCGGCTTAAACTCTGTATAGATTAACTTTAGCGCGTCAAAATCAGTCTGTCCTAACACTTCCGCATACTCAAGCTGTAGCTCCGTCACCACTTCATTCAAAATCGCCTGATCCACAATCACACCCGGTTGATCGACCTGCTGCCGTCGAATCTGTCCGCGAATCTTCTGCATCGCCTTGCCACAACAGCGATCGCTAATCCGAATCAACTCCCGCAACACCCCTCCACTGAGGAGAATAATCTGTCGCTTCACCTCAGCGTGCATCAATTCAGGCGGCAACCGTCGATCGAGAATCTGAGCAAAGACCTCGACGCAGGACTCATCGGGAACTCGATCGGGCTTTCTCACCGCTGCTTTGCTAAAGAACTTCGCCACCCGCATCGTATGAATTTTGTTCACATAGGTTTGAATGCTCGTTCTGATTGAAACCTCGCGCAACGTTGCGATCGGAACCGTGTAAATGATTCTCAGATTGGGGTCGAGCAGCGATTGAATGTTCTTGTTAAAAATCTCCTCTGTCACAGCCAAATCTAGCTTGTCTAAGTCATCAATGATCACTAAAACTTGCTGACCCGTTGCATTCTCGATATAGACTTGCAGTTGATTAATTTGAGCCACCAGATCCGAAATGCGCCGCGCAAACTCGATCGAGATTTCCCGCCGAATCACCGAATTGATTTTGAGTTTCGACTTGATCTTTGCTAAAAATTCCAAAATCACTGGAATCCCACCTTTTACGGTTGCTTCCGTACTCGCTTCGATCTCTGCTTCAACTGCCTTCGATTCGGTCTGAGTATGCTTGCCAAGCCAGCGATAGAACTCTCTTTTGATTCCTGGCTTGAGCCGAATTCCCCTCTCTTCTGCCGCTTCCAGGAGTTGCAATGCGATCGAGAACAGAATATTCACGTGATCCACAGCTGATCGCTCGATCGTATCTGCAATTGAAAACATCACCACAAAATATCGATTCGTCTCCAGCAAGCGGAATCCCAACTCCGCCAGCAGCGTCGATTTGCCACAGCCACGATGCCCCGTGAAAATCAGTTTATTATCACGCGAGACACAATCCTCGATCGCTTGCTCTAGCTCATCCACCAACTCCGCCTGATACTCCACCCCCAACCGATCTAAAGCCTCACGGGTGACTAGTGGATCAAGTTGGAGATTGCGCCCCGCTTCTCGGAAGAGGTCTAAACGGTGATGCAGCGCTTCTAAACTGGACATGCGATTCCTGCTTCATTCAATTGCTTCCCCATTGTATTCGCTTGATTTACCACGATTGATAATCTTCAATCCATCGATTCGGCTTGTCTCTAATTAGAAAGGTCAATCAATTTGAGACACCCTCTGGCGACAATTTCCGAAAGATTACAACTTTCACTTAGAACTTCACAAATTCTCGAAAAAGCTCAACTGCGGACAATGAAACTCCGAGCGATCGATGTCGAAATAGACTTCAGACGCGATCGCAACCTGACCTGCAATTGAGAACAGGGTTATGACCGCTCTCAGACACAAGAGAATATGTATCGATTAGTTTCGATGGATCCCAATAGAAGACAATCGCGGTGATTGCGCTGCATTACATCCCGTACTCTATGCTTTTTCGGTCAACCCTTATGGAAAAGATAGAAAGCTTCTATGGAAAAAAGTCCTGTTTCTGACGGATTCACTTGAGCAACGTCACCTAGAGTGCCGTACAGTGAAATCATCGGAATAATTCAATTATTACCAAAATTTGAACTCTATAGAGGAACTCGTCGGAGAGCCTAGTTTTACGCTATCTACATAGCGAGTTTTCTAGCCATTTTCTACACCTTTTGTTTGTACAGATAGAAGGTGACAGGGTTGCATTGTCTCAAATTGAGATTCACTTACCGTTCATTCACTTGGGTTATGACAATTACCAATCTAATTCGATTTAATAATCTCCGAGGAGATATCTTCGGAGGCGTCACCGCAGCTATCGTTTCATTGCCCCTCGCACTCGCTTTCGGGGTCGCCTCTGGAGTCGGTCCCATTGGTGGACTGTATGGCGCAATCTGCGTTGGATTCTTCGCTGCACTGTTTGGTGGCACTCCAACACTGATCTCTGAGCCAACTGGTCCGATGACCGTTGTCATGACCGCGATCGTCGCTGGATTGACCGCAAGCAATCCAGAAAACGGCTTAGCGATGGCATTTACGGTCGTCATGCTGGCTGGACTGTTTCAAATCGTGTTCGGTATTTTCAAACTGGGAAAATATGTCACGCTGATGCCTTATAGCGTCATTTCCGGCTTCATGTCTGGAATTGGCGTAATTCTGATCATTCTACAGATTGCACCCTTCCTAGGGCAGGCAGCTCCGAAAGGTGGCGTGCTTGGAACAGTGATGGCAATTCCAGGTTTGATTGCCAATGTCAAAACACCAGAAGCAATTCTCGGTGCAGTCACTTTGGCAATTATCTTCTTGATGCCGAAAAAGCTGAAGCGACTCGTTCCGCCTCAGTTGGTTGCGTTAATCATTGGAACAATCATTTCGTTAACCGTGTTCCAAGGCGCTGATATTCGTCGGATTGGTTCGATTCCAGTTGGATTGCCGCCGCTGCAACTCCCTACCTTTACTGCAAGTCAACTGACCACCATGTTTGTGGATGGGGTAATGCTTGGGATGCTGGGCTGTATTGATACACTCTTGACAGCGGTTGTTGCAGATAGTCTGACTCGCACAGAACATAAATCAGATAAAGAACTCATCGGTCAAGGAATTGGCAACATTGTCTCTGGATTGTGTGGAGGGTTGCCGGGTGCTGGAGCTACGATGGGAACCGTGGTCAACATCCAAACTGGTGCGAGAACTGCTGTTTCTGGATTGACGCGTGCGATCGTACTTCTGGTAGTAGTCCTGGGTGCTGCAAGGCTCACTGAACCGATTCCGATGGCAGTTCTCGCAGGGATTGCTCTGAAAGTAGGGATCGATATTCTCGACTGGAGCTTCTTGAAGCGATCGCATAAAGTCTCGCTCAAAGGTTCCCTGATTATGTACGGGGTACTGCTGTTAACGGTGTTTGTGGATCTGATCGTGGCAGTCGGCGTAGGGGTCTTCATTGCTAACATTCTGACGATTGAGCGACTGAGTGAAATGCAATCGTCAGAAGTCAAACTGATTTCAGATATGGATGATGATGCGCGTCTCTCAGCGGAGCAAAAACAACTGCTCGATAAAGGACAAGGACGTGTTCTATTGTTCAGCCTTAGTGGGCCCATGATTTTTGGCTTGTCGAAAGCGATCGCGCGGGAACACAATGCTATGAAAGAGGCAGATGCCTTAGTTGTGGATCTGACTGATGTTCCAACAATGGGCGTAACGGCTTCGTTAGCGATCGAGAATGTCATTCGGGATGCGAGTGATAAAGGCTTAGCGATTTACCTGGTTGGGGCAAGTGAGAAAGTTCAGCGTCGCTTGCAAAAGTTGGGGCTGTTCGATGTCATTCATGCTGACCATTTTTTCAGCGATCGTACCGCAGCCTTAGAGCAAGCTGTGAGCCATGTCTATCTCAAAGAGACTGCTTAATTGATGGTTTTGAGTCCAACCTTTGATAGGGAAAATCACTGTCCTAGCCCCTTTACTTGCCACCGTAGAAGCTGAGAATGGGACGATCGTGCTATCGGGTGTCCTGCTCACTTTGCTTGTGATGCATCTCACCAATAAGCTCGGTGGCAACGTAGAGCTTAGTGTTTGGCGAAGTAGGGTTTGAAAATGAATAAAGGGGCGATCAGGTTTGAGATCGCCCCTTTATTTAATATTTAATAAGCTGCGTTAATTGCGATCGCGTCGATTCCCCTTCTTCTCTTCCCGCTCTTTATGTTCTTTCAGGAGTTGCTTCACTTTCGACTGAATGGCTGAATGCTGCTCCACTCCCTCGAAAGCATAGCGATTGTAACCCGTCTGAGTGATTAGCTCTTGCAGATAGTTCACTCGATCGTTAGGTAAAGGATGCGAAGCTAACCAAGCAGGCGGAAGATCTCGCTTCTTCTCTTCTTCTTGTTTACGCAGCGTCACCATCAGATTGTACAAACCGTCTGCTGCATAGTCTGTCGAAGCTAAAAGTCGAGTTCCTAGCACATCGGCTTGACGTTCCATATCGCGGCTATAGCTCAGTGTTGTCAGGTCTGTAATCAAGCCACCCACGTAAGGAATGAACTGAGTAATATTAGCCGTGAGTGTGCCTTCTGTAATTAGTTGAAAACTATGAGACAGAATCGCATGAGAGAGTTCGTGTCCCAATAGTCCAGCGAGTTCAGCTTCGGAATTTGCTTTCTCAATCGCGCCTGCATTCACAAACACCTTCCCACCCGGCAGCGCAAATGCATTGAGCTTGTCATCTAAGACCACATAAAATTCGTACTTAAATTCTTTCCTGCCAGCAGCATCCGCAAGCTTCTGTCCGATGCCTGCTACATAGTCATTGACTTCTTTATCTTCAACCAAATCAAGCTGACGTTTTGCTTGCCGAACAACACGATCGCCAACCGCAGATTCGCCTCGCAACAGTAGCGCAGTATTCTGAACTGAAGTCAGTGGACCAAATAAGCTTCCAGTGAGGGCGTACCCTAATGCCCCGGTGAGAATTCCACCAACGAGATTGCCTCGAAGTCTGCTACGAAGTTGCTTTTGATAGCGTTTCTGATAGTCATCTGCTAGTGCTGTCAGTGCTGAGGCTTCGGAATGATTGGGGTTGAGTAAGGCAAATTGTCGAGCCGCGATCGACGCATCAATCCATTTCTCATTTTTTGCCAATGCTGCGACTTTTGCTTTGATCAACTCTGGCTGATTGGGATAGCGAGTTGCCGCTTTTTCGAGTACCGCCAACGCTTGTTCGGTTTTGCCAAACTTCTCTAGCGCCTCCGCATATCGCAGCTGTCCCGGAACGAATTGCGGAACTTCTTTGACTAAAAGTTCCAAGGGGACAAAAATTCGACTTTCTAAATTCTGAGCCAGTCCCGCTTCAGATTCGCGCCAGTACACTTGTCCCGCAGTCGATAACTGAGCAGGATCAGTGATCACTTCTTGAGTGCTCGCTTCGATGACACCCTGAAAAGGAGGCTTGACTGCTTGATAAAGCTTGACCGCTTGAGCTTTGTCACCGGATCGGTAAAGTCGATCGGCTTCGATCAATGTCTTCTCCCGCTCTAACTGTTCCGGGGTTTTGGTCGGCTCGGCAGGTTTAGACTCTGCGGGCTTCTCATCAGGCTTTGGCTCGGCAGGTTTAGACTCTGTAGGCTTCTCATCAGGTTTAGAGTCTGTGGGTTTCTCAACTGTCGGAGTCGGGCTTGGAGTCGTCGCACTGGCAGAAATTGCAAATGCGATCGGGCGAATCAAAAGCAAGATTGCACAACAAACTGTGACGAATCTTGGAAAGTACCAGCGCCAGCGTTGCCGGAAAACTTGCTTCTTCATCGGGAACTCCAAATTTTGTATGAGGATCAATCTGTACCCATCCAACCCGACCTGACGCGCCCCCTTGAACGTCCTTCAAGACGCAAAGGGGACAACGATCTCCGAAGAGTCTTGCCGAATTTCAGCGATCGCACACGCCCGTCAAAAGTTTGGATAGCTAGTTCTAAACTCGCACAAATCTAGCGTTGCAACAGTGCTTCAATTTGACGCTTTGCAGATTCTTTAGCAAGTTGCTTCGCCAACTTCTTCGGAAGTTTTTTCTTCAGCTTGTGAACTACTTTCTTCGCAATCTTCTTCGCCAATTTTTTCTTGTGATGTCCCATAACTGTCCTCTATGCCAATGCCGACGATCCAAAATCCGGGGGAACATCCTGCCAGCGTCCTTGTCCCACTGCTCGAACCGCTTCTTTCAGAGAAACATCTCCGGTGTAAATCGCTTTTCCAACGATCGCACCTGTCACTCCTTGCGGTTCTAATGCCAATAGGCTGAGTAAATCCGTCAACGAACTAACTCCCCCCGAAGCAATCACCGGAATTGCCGCGATCGCTGCTAAATCCCGCAATGCTTCCAGGTTTGGTCCCTGCATGGTTCCATCCCGATGAATATCAGTATAAATAATCGCTGCGGCTCCCAGTTGCGCCATCCGCTCCGCTAACTCTGTCGCCAAAACTTCTGAAGTTTCGAGCCAGCCTTTTGTGGCAACTTTACCATTGCGCGCATCGATTCCCACAATGATTTGACCAGGGAATTCTCCACACAATTGCGCAACCAAATCGGGCTGTTCCACTGCAACCGTTCCTAAAATCGCCCATCTTACCCCTGTCGAAAGTAATGCGGCGACGGCATCGCGATCGCGCAAACCGCCCCCAACCTCAACCGGAATCTCCACAGCTTCCACGATCGATCGAATCACATCCAGATTCACAGGATGTCCAACTTTTGCGCCATCGAGATCGACTAAATGCAATCGAGTTGCACCCTCTGCTGCCCACTGACGTGCGACCGCAACCGGATCATCATTAAACACCTGCGACTGGTTATAGTCGCCTTGATACAGACGCACACATTTACCACCGAGCAAATCGATTGCTGGGATCACTTCCATTCCGCTTCTCCTTCCAAAGACAGACTGCCATCATAGATCTGTCTAGAGAGCAACAGACAGCGATCGAAAAAATCAGTTACTCTTTTGACTAAAATTATTTAATTGGGGATAAGCTGTGTTTCCGGTCGGCGACGATAATCCAATTCGCATTACACCCTATGTCACATACGGAATTATTGCGGTCAACGTTTTAGTCTTTTTCTATCAATTAACGCTTACACCTGCGGAACTAGACAATTTTTTCTACACTTGGGCAGTTGTTCCCCGTGAACTTAGTGCAGACCTTGCAGGAGCCTCTCTTCGCTATCAACCTTTCCCAGAGTGGATTACTCTAATCACGTCGCAATTTCTGCATGGTGGGTTTGCCCATATCTTTGGCAACATGTTGTTCCTCTGGATTTTTGGCAACAACGTCGAAGAAAAACTGGGACATCTGCGATTTTTGATTTTTTATATCGGCTGTGGCATGTTGGCAGCCGCAACTCAATGGTTTTTCTCAATGGACTCTAATATTCCATCCTTGGGAGCCAGTGGCGCGATCGCGGGCGTGATGGGGGCATACATTCTGCGCTTTCCGGGCGCAGCCGTCACTACGATTATTCCGCCGTTCTTCTTCTTTCCATTTCGCGTTCCCGCTTGGGCATATCTAGGTATTTGGTTTATTCAACAAGCCTTCTACGGCGTTGCCAGTTTAAATGTTCCTGCGAATATCGGTATGGAGCGGGGCGGAGTTGCCTACTGGGCACATGCAGGCGGATTTGTGTTTGGAGCAATTTTAGGACCGCTGCTCGGATTGTTCTCCAATAGGGATCGAACATACTAAGCATAGAAAATCTTGATAGAGGCTTGCGTCGAGTTCCACCGCAGACTGATAATCGTAGATAGGACTACTTTTCATCTGTTGATCTCAACGGATCAGCAACCACGATTCAGCAACTAACCCAGGAGTATTGTTCAATGGGCGGTGTCATTAACTTAATTAAAAAGCTCTTTAGCGGAATTCTTTCTTTGATTGGACTCGGCGGTAAGTCATCGGGTGGCTATTACATGGAAGCTGAGCCTTTGTCAGCAACCGAAGCTCCGAAAGAGACAAAGCAAGAAACTCAGAAGTTAGCCGCGACTGAGGCAGAAGTTGCGAAACCAGAACCTGCAAAAACGGAAAAGGTCAGTAAGCCTGCAACGGCTGATCTGAATGGTTCAGCCAATGGATCGAAGCCGCCGGTTTCAGCAAATACCTTGAATTTGCCCCAGCCGACTGCTAGTTTCTCAACCACAGCGCCAACCATCACCACTCCTCGTCGCCGTCCTGGCGCAAACATGGGTGCATTCTTGGACATGGCAAAAACGGTCAAGACTCCAAACAGCTAATCTTTAATTTTTTCGCATTAGTTAAAACCGCTCGATCTTACGATCGAGCGGTTTTCTTGTCAGCCTGTGAGCTTTCATTTAGTAAGCGCCACGTCGTTCTTCGGTCTTTTGTAGATACCAAATTGCGTGAATAATTCCGGGAACCCATCCGAGTAGAGTCAGCAGAATGTTGACAACCAGTGCTGAACTAATTCCAGAAGTCATGAAAACAGCGACAGGAGGCAGGACAATAGCGAAGACTAAGCGTAAGAAGTTCATAAGAGGTCTCTAATTTTCGATTTTTTGAGTTAATCCGATTTTCCTGTAATCATGGGCGATCGCCGTCTTCCTGAAGGTAGGATTTGAAAAGACCGATCAGGAGAATGTCATGGTAGAAGTTGCAATCACAGCGGCATGGTTAGCGGATCATCTCAACGATCCCAATGTGGCGATCGCAGATTGTCGATTTGCGCTGATGCAACCCGAACTCGGACGGCAGCAATACAGAGAGGGACATATCCCTGGCGCATATTATTTCGACCTCAATCAAGATCTCTCTAGCCCCGTACAAAAACACGGTGGACGGCATCCTCTACCTGATCCCGAACAGTTTGCCCACAAGCTCTCGCAACTGGGGATCACGCCTTCAACCTTAGTGGTTGCTTACGATGACTCGCGATTTGGATTTGCGGCGCGGTTTTGGTGGCTCCTGCGCTACTTCGGACACGAAAATGTCAGAGTGCTCGACGGTGGCTTTGCGAATTGGCAAAATTTGGGCTATCCCGTGACCTCGATCGTGCCGACTGAGCGAGCCGGAAATTTTACACCTGAGATTCAGTCCGATTGGATTGCCGATATTGCAGCCGTCAAAGCCGGAACGTCAACTTTAATCGATTCGAGAGAGGCAGAACGATATCGGGGAGAACGTGAGCCAATCGATCCGATCGCAGGTCATATTCCCGGTGCCGTGAATTATCCCTGGCAATTGGTCACCGACGATCGTGGATTTCTCAAAACGCCTGAAGCCCTGAAAAAACATTGGTCAGGCATCAAAGATGACCCGATCGTATATTGCGGTTCTGGTGTCACCGCTTGTGTGAATTTGTTGGCATTAGCAGCAAGCGGCATCGATCGCGCAAAACTCTACCCCGGCAGTTGGAGCGATTGGTGCTCATATTTAGAACAGGGGTAAGTTGAACACCAAGCCAGCCCCAAAAATAAAGCCGTTGAAATTGATGCCTCGCTCTGTGGAATTCCCAAAACTAAAGCCACTAAATAGATTCACTTGAGTTCGAGGCGTAGCATTGTAGGTCACTCGCGCGACGAGTTGATGATACAAATCATCGCGATCTATCTGGGTAAAATGCGACCAAGTAAATTGGTAATCAATTGCCGTTTGCAGCCGAGGGTTGAGGCGATATCCCAAAGTGGTAATGAATGAATTAAGGATCCGACTGCGCTGATCCGGGTCTGCAATGCTCCAGCGAAATTGATAAAACGTATTCAGCGACAATCGCGGAGACAGTTGATCTTGACGGCTTAATTCTAAGCGAAGTGAATGATCGTTAAAAAACTCTTTCCCACTAAAGATCTGCTGTAACCCTCGGCTAGATTCAACTAATTTCTGATGACTCCACCCAATCTCCCCGGACACGCGAGGCGTAATTCGATGAAAAACGCCCACACGAAACCGCAATTCGTCATAATTCAACGATCGTCCCTCATATCGCCCAAGTCGGGCATAGCGGACGAGATTGGCATCGATCGAGGTAATCAAAAACGTTTTCCGCCCGATCGGAGGCGCATAAAAGAAGGTTAACCCTGTCCGAAGTAGCCCATCATCGACGGGATCACGCTCTGAAAAGACATTCGAGGTTTTGAAGTAGTCCGCTCTTGCTAAGAGAAAAGCAGAAGTTTGGCGCGGACGACTGGGTATCGCGATCGACGGTTGTGGGGCGGTGCGCTCTTGCAATCGCAATGTGCCTAGTTCGGGATCACTTGTCCCCGCTGGGGGATCAACCGCGATCGGCTGAATATTCAATTCTCCTAACTCAGACTTCGGAATCGGACTGAGGCGCAAATCGCCAATCTCCGGATCGACTTGTCCTTCAGTAGGAGGAATCGGCAGGAGTGGAGCTTTACTAGACGTATAAGAACATTGCGCAGTCGATCGCCAACAACGGCTAGAGGGTAAAGGAGGAGAAGGAAAAGATTGATCTGAAAAGGTACGAGTCATACTCGCTTTTTCAGCGGGGGCAGGCAGCACTGCGATCGCCTGGGTTGGGTCTAACCCTGAGGCAGCGGGTGCTGTCAATGACGGGAGCGGCGCAAGATCTTTCGCTTGATACGACACAGAATTGAGATTCGATCGCGTCCTAGGAAACTTTAGGGCAGCTTCAGAAGTCTGGAGTTCCGATGCATCTGTCTGAAGTTCTGGAGTTTGATCTTTTAGCGGTAGCTCCTCTTTAGGTATAAAACTACACTGAGCTTTATCCGTAAAAGCCAGGATAAGCGAGGCGCTAATTTGACCCAATAAGTGGTAGCGTAATTTACATAATTGCTTCTTGTTGCAAATTTGTTTTCGAGCCTTAAGCAGAGATTTCACAGCATTAGGTAATCGTAGAATCGAGCATCTCACAGTCGTTCACCAATCGTTCACCAATCGTTCACCAATTGTTCACGCGCCCTCTATTCGGTAGAGACAGCTTGTCCTAAAGAATAATTTTGTGACTTCTAGATCAAGTAATCCGGAGAACTTCAATTCTTGTTGCATATACAAAAGTAGCCTCGTATCTTCACTTAATCTTGTATAAAGTCTAGTTAAAGCTTGAGCAGAAACAATCCAGATTTTTCGCTTGACATGTAAAGTATTTATGAAGACTACATTGTGTAATTTCACTTAATCATCTCACACGAGTAGAACTGGGTTGAATCTGCTTAGGCTAACCCGCCTCTGGATGCGTGCCATCGCATTCCGTCCTTTTGTTCTTGGAGCGTCTATGTCCCGTAAATTGTTCCTCACGATCGCCTCTCTGATCCTAGGAGTTGGTACTGTGGTTTCCACAAAGGCAGCCTATGCCTTAACTCCACTCACTTCAGCCGAGATCCGGGAAATTGTAAGGCGAGTTCAGTTTGTGCCGAAGGGACAAAGCCCGCGAGATGCCGTCCTATCAGAAATTCTGCGCCCTGATGATGCGCTGCATACGATGAGAGCGTCACGGGTGGGTTTACGATTTAACGATGGCTCTTGGGCACGGGTTGGTGAGATGGCAGTGTTCCGATTTGTGCCTGGAACACGAAATTTTCGTCTCACAAATGGAACGGTTCTCTTATTGATTAAGCCAGGGCAGGGAAGAACGACGATCGATACTCCCAATGCTTCAACTGGAGTGCGCGGATCAGCGTTATTTGTTCGGTATGACGAGCAAACTGAAACGACCGTAGTTGGCGCTTTGACGAATAATCCAGCAGGTCCAATGGAAATTGTGGACAACACAACTGGGCGCAAGGTGCCATTAGAAGCAGGACAAATGGCGATCGTTGATCCCTTAGGAGTTCGGCTTTTCAATTTTGACATGCACCGCTTCTATGAAACGAGCGATATGGTGCGCGGTCTTGATTTGCAGCGACGAGAAACACAGCCTCATCCAGAACCAGGAATTGCCGCTGTACAAGCAGAAACAGCACAAGCTTTACAAGAGCAAAAACCTTTAACGGGACCGGTGATCGAAAATCCCCGAATGGTGCAGCTAACTCCAGTTCCGGATCCTGCGCCAAATCCCCCTGCACAAAATTCTACTGGCACGGGTCAGCAGTCAGCCCAAACCTCCCCGACCAATACTGCCACAAGTCAACCAAGTACCGGAAACCCACCTTCCCAAAATTCGAGCACGGGAACTGGAGGGACACCTAGCAGTGGACAAACTTCAGGAAACACGACTCCAACCAATCAAAATTCAACTGGTTCCCAACAGAACAACGGTAGAGAACCTGTAGAAGTTGATGCTACCAGAGGCGCACAAAAAGCTCCCGAGAGTACAACGGGCGGTAGTGCTGGAAACGCTACAAACTCGAGTCAACCGAACTCCAATTCAAATCAACCCAATTCAAACTCAAATCAACCAAACTCCAATTCAAATCAACCAAACTCCAATTCAAATCAACCAAACTCTAATTCAAATCAACCGAACTCTAATTCAAATCGCCCCAATTCAAACTCAAATCAGCCAAATCCCAATTCAAATCAACCAAACTCCAATTCAAATCAACCAAACTCCAATTCAAATCAACCAAACTCCAATTCAAATCAACCAAACTCCAATTCAAATCAACCAAACTCCAATTCAAATCAACCAAACTCCAATTCAAATCAACCAAACCCCAATTCAAATCAACCTAATTCAAACTCAAATCCAACGTCCACCACTCCAAATCCATCTGGCTCCACTCCCAGTAACCCAAATCCGGCAAATTCAGCACCAGCGACTCCCAGATCAGCAGACCCTGCACCAACTTCAGGAGAATCGACTAAGCCTTCAAACAATCCTGCACCAAATCCTCCAGCAAACTCGAATCCTCCAGCAAACTCGAATCCTCCAGCAAACTCGAATCCTCCAGCAAACTCGAATCCTCCAGCAAACTCGAATCCTCCAGCAAACTCGAATCCTCCAGCAAACTCAAATCCCCCAGCAAACTCGAATCCTGGGCAATCTTCCCAACCTGAACAGCCCCGCCAGATTCTAGAAACAACACCCCCTGGAAGAGCTATTCAAGCTTCGCCTGAAAACCAAACTCCTCCCCTTTCACCTACTACACCAGCTACCAATCAAGTTTCAAATCCAATCAATACTCCACCTACTCAACCAGTAGTCGAGCCAACCCAATCTCCTACTAACCCTCCTGTAGAGCAAGCAGCTCCAACTGCTCCAGTCCAAGCCCCAACCCCAACTCCAGTCGAAACTCCTTCAACTCCAGTCGAAACTCCAGGTCCAACTGCTCCAGTTCAAGCCCCAACTCCAGTCGAAACTCCCTCAACTCCAGTTGAGACTCCAGGTCCAACTGCTCCAGTTCAAGCCCCAACTCCAGTTGAGACTCCAGGTCCAACTGCTCCAGTCGAAACTCCTTCAACTCCAGTCGAAACTCCTTCAACTCCAGTCGAAACTCCTTCAACTCCAGTCGAAACTCCTTCAACTCCAGTTGAAACTCCGGCTCCAACTGCTCCAGTTCAAGCCCCAACTCCAACTCCAGTCGAAACTCCTCAACCCCAGAATTCTACGCCCCCGCAGAATTCAACTCCCACTCAAAACTCTGCCCCAAACTAGGAGCGGCACAAATAAAAAAGGAGGACGATCGCTGAATCGTCCTCCTTTTTTCAACTCAATCAAACTTATGCTGAAGTGACCAATCGTTTCCGCAATGACTCAGCCCGCCGCTTTGCTGTCTGATTACTCGGTTCGATCGCTAAAGCCTGCTCATAACATTCCAATGCTGGCGACGCGAGTTGCTTGCGCTCATAGGAATGCCCAAGATTATTTAACGCTGTCACATACTCAGGCAGAAGCTTAAGTGCTTCTTTGTACTGTTTAATCGCAAGATCGTACTGTTCTTGAGCAAAGTAGGCAAATCCCAAAGCATTGTAGACCGCTGCAAGATCTTGACCTTCGAGCGTTTCAAGCTTGATCGCTTTTTGGAATTGAGCGATCGCTTGAGTAAATAACCGCTTATCGAGCAAAATGCTCCCAAGTTCGTAATATTCTTCAGCAGTGCCTTTTTCTTTGTTCAGTTTGCTTTGAAGTCGAGAAAGAGCGCTCTCGATCCGACGAGTTTTCAGAACTTGCCGAACCACAAAGAACGCAACACTGCCCAGTAAAACGAGCAAAAGCGAGATGTAAAGGATTGGAGAGGCTACACTATCCATAAGACTATCGTTCGCAAATTAAAAGGCATCTTTTCAGCGTATCTCAAGGAAGTCCCCAATAGTTAGCTCGTTGCTGTAACCATCCTTCAGCTTTCCAGCGTCGAATCACTTGATCTACACTGCGGCGAAGTTGATCAGCCTCAAGCCCTTTCGGGAAAACGATCGCTAGGGATTCAGTTGAAACTCGAAATGGCAAAACTCGATATTCTGGAAACTCCTGCACCCACCCTGTGAGAATGCTAGCGTCTGCCGCAAATGCGATCGCTGTTCCCGATTCAAGCAACTGCTTTCCCGCTGCATAAGAATCCACTCCAACCAGTTGAAGCTGTGGGAATCGATACTTCAGAGTTGCAATAGTGCTGGCATGATTCAAAACAGCGACCGTCTGATTTGTTAACTCCTGCTCACTCCGAATCGCAGAATTTTTAGTCACAAATCCTGTTCCATCCAAGTAGTAAGGTTCGCTAAACGCAACAATTCGAGCGCGAGAAGAGTTTACTGTGACCCGCGCGATCGCAAAATCGACTTTTCCATCAATGACCACTTGCAGTCGATCGCGATTCGAGACGGGTTGAAATTCGATCGCCGCTGAACTTCCCAATAATTCCTCGGCTAATCGCTTCGCAATATCAATCTCAAAGCCTTGCAATCTGCCTTGAGCGTCCCGAAATCCAAGCGGGCGAACATTGTCTTTCACCGCAACAACCAGCTTACGGTTTTGGGCGATCTCGGCTGCACACAAAGATGGGGACACAAACAACTGCGCCCCCATAACGTACAAACTACAGATTGCGACGAATCGCTTCAGCATCTAGGCTTTAACAGCCTTTTCAACAACTTTCGCAAATCCATCGGGATCGAGAACTGCGAGTTGTGCCAACATCTTGCGGTTAATCAAAATATCAGCCTTTTTCAGCTTGCCGATCAACTGGCTGTAGCTCACGCCATGAATGCGCGCAGCAGCATTGATCCGAGTGATCCACAACCGGCGGAAATCACGTTTCTTCTTGCGGCGATCGCGGTATGCATTCCGCAATGCCTTCATAACTTGCTGATTCGCGGTGCGGAACAGCTTAGAGTGAGAGCCACGGAAGCCCTTCGCTAACTTCAAAATTTTCTTGCGGCGTTTCCGAGCAACATTGCCGCGCTTAACCCGTGCCATGTTTCACTATCCTTGACTAATTTTTAATATTGCGATCGTGTCTCAGCCAACCCTTAGAGATAAGGCATCATCAACCGAACGTTGTCTGCATCGCGCTCGTTCACCAAATCGCCTCCTGCGATCCGACGACGGCGGCTCATACTCTTATGGAATAAAAGGTGGTTTCCGTGAGTGCGACGGCGTTGGATCTTGCCGCCACCAGTTGCTTTGAAACGCTTTTGTGCAGATTTGCGGGTTTTCAGCTTCGGCATGGGTTTGCTCTAATTCGACACAGTTGTCAATCGTACTACAAATTTAAAGATTTAGGCAAATTCGATCCATTTCAGTTTTCTAACATTGTTCAGAAAACCAGAAAATGTGTTGGGCATAGACTTTAATCGATAATAATGTCCGGCAAATCCCGAAGGCACTTTTACCCGCTGAGATCCCTTAACCGTATAGCTTTAAGAATAGACTGCGCTAAAAGAAATACGCGGCAGCAGGATTTATTCGTCGTTTTTATTCGTGGTGAGATGATGAAGGTGAAAAAATTAAAATTTGAGATGCAGGTGAGCCTAGCGAGCCTGGTTGCGGGATCGATCAGTTTAGCTGCCGGAAATGCGATCGCGGCTGAACCCACCTCCGAGTTAAATCAAATCCCTTCCGTCTCTGAGTTGAGCCGTCCAACAGCTCCAACAATGTCACAAGTGACCTCTGTATCACAGCTTTCAGATGTCAGACCGACCGATTGGGCGTTTCAGGCATTGCAATCCTTGGTAGAGCGGTATGGCTGTATTGCAGGCTATCCCGATCGCACCTATCGCGGCAATCGTGCCTTGACCCGATACGAATTTGCAGCAGGATTGAATGCCTGTCTCGATCGCGTCAACGAATTAATCGCGGCTGCCACTGCTGATCTAGTCAAGAAAGAAGATTTAGCAACCCTACAAAAACTGCAAGAACAATTTGCCGCAGAACTGGCAACCCTGCGCGGACGCGTGGACTCTCTCGAAGCGAGAACCTCAACGCTGGAAAAACAGCAATTCTCCACAACGACTAAGCTCTCTGGAGAAGCAATTTTCAGTGTGGCAAATGGCTATGAGTCAGGCGATGCCGGAAATGATGCCAATACCGTCTTCAACAACCGCGTCCGCCTCAATCTCAACACGAGTTTCACTGGAAAAGACCTGTTAATCACTGGATTGCAGGCTCAAAACTTCGGTGCAAGTGGAATTGCAGGGGGTAGCGGCTCTAGTATTGCTCAAACCTTGGGCTATGCTGATCCCGTCTTTGGCTCTAACAGCAATGTCAGACTTTCTTATGAGCCTCAGTTTCCCACAGTTGATCCTTCAACGCTGACTGGAAAAGGCGCAAACAATAGCCTGTCTCTCTACAAACTGCTTTACATCTTCCCCGTTGCAGACAAAGTCACCGCATTTGCTGGAACGAGTGCAGAAGTTTCGGACGCGTTCCCATCCGTCTTGCCCTGGGCAAGTGAAGGACAGGGCGCACTCTCTCGCTTTGCGTCGCTTCCAGCCGCTCAGCGAGTTTCCGGTGGAACCTCTCAAACAGGTTTAGCAGCGGCAGCAGGGGTGATCTTTAATATCTCCGACGCGATCGACTTCCGGGCTTTGTATGGAAGTGTCAACGCGAACATTCCTGGCAACCGTGGCTTAGGCGGTGGGACTCCACTGGGCGCAGGCGTTGGCGGCGGAAGCTACGTTGCAGCGGCTCAACTGACGGTAAAACCCAGTCAGGCGTTCACCGTAGCACTGAACTACGCTCATAGTTATCACCAAATCAATATTTTGGGTACGGGTCTGAGCAGTTCTGATATTGGCGCAGTCAATCTACCAGGCGGTTTGACCTTAGGAAATCTGAACCAAGGGATCAAAATGAACACCTTGGGCGCAACTGCCGCATTCCGCCTCTCGCAAAACATCACCTTAGCAGGCTCTTACAGCCATATCTTTGCAGATCTCGTCGATGTCGATGCAGGAACAAACTTTAACTCCTGGTTGGTCGGACTTTATGTGACCGATATTCTCAAAAAGGGCAATTCAGCGGGTCTGATTTTTGGTCAACCGTTGAAGCGAGTCAGCACAGATGGCATTGCAAGCAATCCTGAAAATCGCACCCCTTATCAGGTTGAAGGCTTTTTCAACTTCCGAGTCAACGACAATCTGAGCATTACACCCGGAGTGTTTGCTATTTTCAATCCAGAAGGACAGAGCACGAATGGAACAGCGATCGTGCCGGTAATTCGGACGACCTTTACGTTCTAGTAGGGGGTAGGGAGTGGGGAATAGGGGAACGTTGGGTTACTCTCCACTCCCCACTCCCCACATAAAAAACGGGCGACTCTGAAATTTTTCGCTAAACTTGGGTTGGAAGAACAGTAACTCTGTTTGACCGAACTCCATGAAATCAGTCGTTTCATGAGAAGTGGGCATTGTCCCACTTTTTTATTTGGAGAAGTTGTTCGATGGCACATCCTTTGATTCCTCAAGTTTTAGAAGTTGCGGCTCCAGTCGCGGAGACGCTCGGTCTAGAAGTGGTTCATGCGGTGTTTCACACGAATCAGAATCCTCCTGTCCTCAGAATTGATGTGCGTAATCAACAAGCCGATACGGGACTTGTGGATTGTGAACGGATGAGTCGGGCATTGGAACCGATTTTGGATGAATTGATTCCGGATCAGTATGTGCTGGAAGTTTCTAGCCCCGGAATTTCTAAATTGCTGACGAGCGATCGAGAATTCATTTCTTTCCGCGGCTTTCCCGCCATGGTCACGACATCAGAACCTTATCAAGGTCATATCTACTGGGAAGGCAATCTGATTCGACGCGACGAAACCAACGTCTACATCAGCAAAAAAGGACGTACAATTTCGATTCCTCGAACCCTGATCACGAGCGTTCAACTGACCGAAAGCGAAGAAGACTAATTTCCTGACAATTCAATATTTAGTACCTACGGAGATTTTCCCTATGTCAATGGTCGCCTTGCCCGGACTCAAAGACATGATTGACGGCATTAGCCGTGAACGTAATTTACCCAAGCACTCAGTCCAAGCCGCGCTCAAAGAAGCCCTAATGAAGGGATACGAGCGGTTTCGCCGCACTCAGAGAATCGATGGCGATGGGTTTGACGAAGAATATTTCAATAACTTCGAGGTCGAACTTGATGTCGAAGAAGAAGGCTTCCGCGTATTAGCTACGAAAACGATCGTAGATGAAGTCGATAATTCAGATCACCAAATTTCTTTGACCGAAGTACAAGAAGTTGCACCTGAAGCTCAAACAGGCGATACAGTCGTGCTGGATGTCACCCCCGATCAAGGTGATTTTGGACGCATGGCAGCGATCCAAACCAAGCAAGTTTTGGCGCAAAAGCTGCGCGATCAACAGCGAAAACTCGTTCAAGAAGAATTCCAAGACCTCGAAGGCACAATTTTGCAAGCGCGAGTTCTACGATTCGAGCGGCAGTCAGTGATTATGGCAGTCGTGAGCGGGTTTGGGCAGCCAGAAGTCGAAGCGGAATTGCTCAAACGCGATCAACTGCCAAACGATAATTACCGCGCCAATGCAACGTTCCGCGTTTATCTGAAAAAAGTCAGTGAAGGATCGCACCGAGGCCCACAGTTGCTCGTTTCCAGAGCGGATGCAGGTCTGGTCGTTTACTTGTTTGAAAACGAAGTGCCTGAGATTCAAGATGATGTGGTGCGGATTGTTGCAGTGGCGCGCGAAGCGAACCCTCCTTCCCGCCATGTTGGACCTCGGACTAAAATCGCTGTTGATACTTTAGAACGAGATGTTGATCCAGTTGGAGCCTGCATCGGGGCGCGCGGCTCTCGCATTCAAGCGGTGGTCAATGAATTGCGCGGTGAAAAGATCGATGTCATTCGATGGTCGCCCGATCCGTCCACTTATATTGCCAATGCACTAAGTCCAGCGCGAGTGGATGAAGTGCGCTTAGTTGATCCCGAAGGTCGGCAAGCGCATGTATTAGTCGGTGAAGATCAATTGAGTTTAGCGATCGGCAAAGAAGGTCAAAACGTTCGTCTTGCTGCTCGTTTAACGGGCTGGAAAATTGATATCAAAGACAGCCGTAAATATGATGAAGCGGCTGAAACTGAGAAGATTTCGGCTCTAATCGAAGCACGTCGCCAATCTCAACCCGCCATGGATGAGTATGACGATGAGGATGACTACGAAGAAGAGGAAGTCGCGATCGCTCCTCCAGTCCCAGAACCTGAAGAAGAACCCGAACTCGAAGAAGAACCCGAACTCGAAGAACAGCAAGTCTAGAAATTGAGTGCTGCTCACTTTAAGCGAGTTAGAAAAAATGCAGGATGAGATCGCTAAAATTGAGATCTCATCCTGTGTTGTTTTTCATGCTCCCGAATTACCGTCGCTGCATCTGTTGTCGCAAAGTCGCACCAAAAGCCGAGTTTTTGCGTATCGTTCGTCTCCATCCATCGCATGAAATCGCGATCAATACTGGCATGGGACGCTCCGCCTATCTCTGCCCGACCGCAGACTGTCTCAAAGCAGTTCAAAAAAAAGATCGCCTCAGTCGCGTCCTCAAAGCCCCCGTCCCGCCTGAGATCTACCAAACTTTACACCCCTCGCTTCAGCCAAACACGAAAATCTAAACTTGCAGAACATCTTTTCCAACTCTTCTCCTGCGATATACTAGGGATAATGTCCAAATTATTTTTGTCTCCCTGTCCTGTCGTTAGGAGATTTGCCGCCCCTTGCTCTGAGTCAGTCTTCTGTGTCCTCTCTTCAGTTTCAGCCCCAGAGCAACTCAGATCTGTACAGCGGGGAGGGTGACTACTCACCAACATTACTGCTAAGAATTGATCGCACCATCTGCGATCGCTCAGCTAGTCTTGTGCATTTATCAAACTGCTCAGCGACAAATTGCGTTCTGAGCTACCATGCTACTTAAAGACCATTAAAAACTTGTGAGTTAAGACCACAAAATTTTAAGAACATGCAACGCTAAGAGGGTAACGTCTTCATCAAGTATTAATTTAGATAGTTCAATTATACTATCAAAACCCGAAAAAACCTGTCGTTTTAGTTAAAACAGAAGGTCACTATGTAACACCCAACGATCGAACGAGGGAAAGAGTGGATGAACAACGGCAAAATTAGAATTTACGACCTATCGAAAGAGTTAAATCTCGACAATCGAGATATACTCGCCATCTGCGAACAACTAAATATTCCGGTTAAAAGTCATAGCAGCACGATTACAGAAGCGGAAACTGAACAAATCCGCGCTGCTGCCCAAAAGTACGCTGCCAGCCACCCATCTCCGGCAAAAAGCGCACCCCGTTCTACCCCCCAATCTGTTGAATCTCGAAAGAAAACGCCCTTGAATATTCAGAAGAAACAGCAAATTCTCGAAATCCGTCGCCCTATTACGCGATCGACCGCCGCAGCGGAAGCCTCAGAGGTTCGCCCGCCGCAATCACCGACTGCACCCCAAGCGCCCTCTGCTCGCGCAGCAGAGCCTCCTCGTCCGAGCCGCCCTGCGACTGCTTCAGGGCCGAGCCTGACCGAAGCACCGACCCCAACTGAGCCGCCCGCTTCTGAACCTCAAGTTGAAGTATCTTCGGCTCCTCCTGTAGCTCCGGCAGAACCTGTGGAAGAACGTGCTGTACAGCCCAGTGCTCCAGCTCCAACCCTGCAAACTCCAGCGCCAGCGCGCCCCGCTACTCCAGCACCAGCGCGTCCTTCGCTCGTGAACAAACCCGTACTCAAGCGGGACAAGCCAGCCGCGAGTGAGGCAGGAAGTTCTGATAATCGTCGCCCGACGAGAGAAGGCAGCGGCGAAAAACCCCAGCGTCCTAGCATCAATCGCCGTCCTGGCGGACCTGTGAAGCCGGGAGAAGCTGCTCCAAAACCGCAGCAAATTGTGGAACTGCGGAGACCCAAACCTGCGCAAGCTGAAGACGCATCTGCCTCAGAAGGAGCGACTGCTCCAGTGCTGCGGAATCGCCCTGTGAAGCCTGCTGCTCCAGATCCAACCGCACCCGCTCCGGATCTCACACTGAACAAACCTACACCTCCTCGTAGACGCACGAAAGGCTGGGAGGAAGAAGAGGAAGACGTTCAAGAAGTCGAAAAAGCCGCGAAGTTGGGTAAAGGCAAGCGTCGCGCTCAGCCTAGAATTCAGGATGACGACGACGACGATCTCGATCTGTTCGGCAATGACGATGAGGGAGCAGTGAGTTCTGCTCAAGTTAGCCTCTCGCTTGCTCGTCCCGCCAAACCGAAAAATCTGCCTGGACAACAGCAAGTTCGCCCGGTTGCAACAGCAGCGCCGACTCAGCGCAAACGGAATAATTTCCGCGATCGTCGCAATCGGAACAACGAACCCGAAAAACAAGAGCGTCCTGAAATCATTACCTTAACGGGTGGGTTAACCGTTCAAGAATTGTCAAATCTCTTGGCAATTTCACCGACGGAGATCATTACCAAGCTCTTTATGAAGGGCATCGCGGCAACGATCACTCAGATGTTGGACGTTCAAACTGCCACGATGGTGGCAGAGGAGTACGACATCCTTGTGGAAGTCGGTACCAAAGAAGCAGCAGCCAAGAAACTGACTGAGATGATCGATGCGGATGATTTAGATTATCTGCACCGCCGTCCACCGGTCGTCACGATCATGGGTCACGTAGACCACGGTAAAACCACCCTGCTCGACTCAATTCGGAAAACGAAAGTTGCAGCCGGAGAAGCAGGCGGTATCACCCAACACATTGGGGCATATCACGTCGATGTCATGCACAACGACGCGATGCAACAGGTCGTCTTCTTGGATACACCGGGTCACGAAGCGTTCACTGCAATGCGGGCACGTGGGGCACGGGTCACTGACGTAGCGATTCTTGTTGTTGCAGCCGATGACGGGGTACAGCCTCAGACGGTTGAAGCGATCAGTCACGCGAAGGCAGCAGAAGTGCCGATCATCGTGGCGATTAACAAAGTAGATAAAGAAGGGGCACAGCCCGATCGCGTTAAGCAAGAATTAACCGAGTACAACCTTGTGCCGGAAGAATGGGGTGGCGATACGATCATGGTTCCGGTGAGTGCGTTAACCGGGGACAATCTCGATACGCTGCTCGATATGATTCTGCTCGTCTCTGAAGTTGAGGATCTATCGGCAAACCCAGATCGTCCTGCAAGAGGAACTGTGATTGAAGCGCACTTAGACAAGGCAAAAGGTCCTGTCGCGACCTTGCTGATTCAGAATGGTACGCTGCGTGTCGGTGACGTGTTGGTTGCTGGATCTGCCTTGGGTAAAGTGCGGGCAATGGTTGACGATCGCGGTCATCGCGTTCAAGAAGCTTCGCCCTCATTTGCAGTGGAAGTCCTCGGTTTGAGCGATGTTCCAGCCGCAGGGGATGAATTCCAAGTCTTCCAAGATGAGAAGGAAGCACGAGCAACGGCTTCGGATCGTGCCGATGAGCAACGACAATCGAGACTGTTGGCAGCGATGTCTTCTCGTCGGGTGAGCTTGAATACACTTTCAGCGAAGGCGCAAGAAGGCGAACTCAAGGAACTGAATCTCGTCTTGAAGGCGGACGTACAGGGATCGATCGAAGCGATTCTGGGTGCGTTAAGTCAGTTGCCTCAGAACGAAGTGCAGGTGCGGGTCTTGTTCTCAGCTCCGGGTGAAATCTCAGAGACAGACGTTGACTTAGCAGCGGCTTCTGATGCAGTCATTATTGGCTTCAACACCACATTAGCTCCCGGTGCGCGTCAAGCCGCCGATCGAGCAGGTGTTGATGTCCGCGACTACAACATCATTTACAACTTGTTGGATGATGTTCAGGGTGCGATGGAAGGTCTGCTCGAACCTGAATTGGTGGAAGAGGCACTTGGACAAGCAGAAGTGCGGGCAGTATTCCCGGTTGGACGGGGTGCTGTTGCGGGCTGTTATGTTCAGTCAGGTAAGCTGATTCGGAACTGTAAGATTCGGATTCATCGCGGTGGTAAGCTCATCTACTCTGGCACTTTGGATTCACTGAAGCGGATGAAAGAAGATGCGCGGGAAGTGAATACGGGTTACGAGTGCGGTATCGGTCTGGATGACTTCAAGGATTGGGTCGAAGGCGATACCATCGAGGCTTATAAGATGGTCACGAAACGTCGCACGCTAGCTCGATAATTTGATTCAATTAAAACCGCTCCTCTTTGGTTGAGGGGCGGTTTTTTTATGGAAATCACGATCGACGCCATTAGTCGAAGAATCAGTCAACGAGCAAAATCTACACGGTATCGACATAATTCTAGGTAGAGTGTAATGATATGCTGTTGCATAGAGCACTATGTTTTATTTCATCAAGGTGATCATCTACAACTCTCATATCACTCGGATGAATCACACTTATGAAAATTTCACCTACCTTTCGAGCACTCAGTCTGAATGCTGCCGCAACGATCGTCGCCTTGGGTTTCAGTCTCAGCGCTGGAACCGCAGCATTCGCGCAATCCAAACTAACCATCTCTGTTCCAGAGTTTAAGAATGAGACAAATTGGTGGTGGTGGCGCGGTTCGACAGCTCGTGAGCTAGCTGACGCACTCAGTAATGAATTAAGTTCGACTGGAAAGTTTACGGTTGTTGAGCGTCAGAAACTTGGAGCCGTTCTTTCAGAGCAGGAATTAGCAGAGCTTGGATTAGTCCGTCGAGGGACTGAAGCCAAGAGAGGACAGTTGACGGGATCGCAGTATATTGTCGTCGGTCAAGTGACTTCTTATGAAGAAGGAGTTGCTGAAGAATCGACCGGGGGCAGAGTCGGCGGAATTAATATTGGTGGCATCCGATTAGGCGGAGGAGCACGCCAAGAAAAGCAACAAGCTTACATTGCAGTTGATCTGCGGGTTGTAGATTCGACAACAGGCGAAGTTGTCCATTCTCGAACCATTGAAGGTCGCGCAACTTCAGAAGCGGGAGGGGGCGATTTGGGTGTGAGTATTGGTGGCGTGAGTTTGGGTGGCGATCGCTCCCAGGCAAAACGTGCGCCGGTTGGGAAAGCACTGCGTGCTGCCTTGATCGAAGCAACAGATTATTTAAGTTGCGTAATGGTTGAGAAAGGTTCTTGCATTGCGAAATATGAGGCGAAAGATCAAAATCGTCGGGAAAGAACGCGAGGCGTTTTGGATTTGGATGAATAGATGAGATAAAAGCATCGATCTCTTTGAGATCAAGGAATTGAGGAGATAGGGAATAATCTGAGCCTAGATTCTCCCCATCTCCCACTTGCAAACCTCATGCGGTGAATTATTCGGCTGGAGTATTGCGATCGCACATCAGATAAACCGCCCAAATCGCCATTGCTCTTAAATAGTGACTCGCTCGGAATGTCCCTGCGGCGGTAATCGCTTCTGGGGTTCTGAACTGCAAGCCATGATCATAAACTTGCTGGACAACTGATTCTGTAATCGCCCAGGCTTCAGACTTCATGCCCATTCGCATCAAGAAAGCAGCTAAGCCAAAATTAATTCCTGTCCAGACTTCAAGGGGATGGGTTGCATTCGGATTTTCAGGAGAGCCATCGGGTCGAACTCCATTGGCTGCGCCGATCGCACGTTCCACATTCATCTTTTGATTGAATTTCACGAAGCAAGCATCGTAGATCGTTTTGAGTGCAGACTCGGTGCATTCGGTTGGCACAACGTCCGGCAGATTTAACAACTTCGCATAGAACTGTCCACAGAGTTGATCGGCCATGACAACATCAGAGCCACTCTCACTATCTAAGCGGTAGTAAGTTCCATTCCAAAGTTTCTCTTGATAAATTGGACGAGATTGAGCGAGCCATGCTTGGTAGAGTTCGACCGGACGATCGAGAATTTTGCCAATTGCGATCGCGCTTTCCAGTGCCGCAATCCACAAACCACCACAGTAAGCACTGACTCCTTGCAATCGCCAATCGTCAAAGGTTTGATCGGGTGCGCCAGAGTTTTCAGGAATGCCATCATTATCGAGATCGAACTGTTTGAGATAGAGAAGTGTTTCAGCGATCGCATCCCAGCATTCTGCTAAAAATTCAACATCGGTTGCGCCTGTGAGCAAGTAATCTCGATAAACTTGCAGCACAAAGTCAGAGCCTAAATCCTTCCATAAGTTGCAATCTTGATAAGCGGTATAGTTCGTTTTCTCCCATACATGCTCATTCGGTGCGCCCAAATCATGTGGAGTTGCGCCTTTTACTTTGCGCAGTGCCATCGGACTCTCAGAGCCGATCGTGTAATAGTAACCAATCACGCGGGTGCGATCGTCTTGTGCTGGAATTGCTCTCGCGAAAGCTAGCATGACGGATTTCTCTAACTTCTCCCAAAGCATAAGCAGTCCAAACGAGCCATACAGCCGCACATCTAAGCTCTCATACCAGCGATAATCAATGCACTCTAGTACAGCAAACTGTCCAACGGGGTCGCGCTCGTCCGCAGCACTCCACAAGGTTCCACCTTGAGTCAGGTCATAGAGTTCATTGAACAATGCCATTTTGAACCAATCCGGGAGATCGGCTCGATCGAGAATCGGTTGCTGCCAATCTTGGATCTTTTCTTGCCATGATTTTAGATGCTTCAAAGCCGTTCGAGCGATCGACCATGCGTTCTGTCCACTGCGACCGAAGAAATCGGTGTAGCGTCGGAAATACTCAATTCCTTGAGCAAATTCGGTGACTGGAAAATCCCAACTGAGAACAAAGGGAATTTGTAGAGTTTGACCAGGTTTCAAAGTAAAGCGAACTGAGATCGCACTGCCGAGCGTTTCTCCGTTTGAAATGGTTTCGTCATCTCGATCCCGAAGCGAGCCATCTTGCGAGAAACTTTGCCAAAGTTCTGAAGTTTCCAGCCAGCGAGTATCGTAGAAGACTTCCCAGAGGTAAGGATTGAGATTCGTTGCGATCGCCCATTGTCCGTCGCCTTCAGTCGGTTGTTCAAAAGCGCGAGACATGACGATCGCCAATTGATTCTCGTTACCCGTTAGCTGATTGAAATTGCCTGCGCTTTCCCGCATTCGAGGCTGGTATTCATACACAGGGCTACCATCATCTCTGAGGCGAATTTCCGGAGACTTCAATGCATTGGTAAACCAACCGACCATATTCTGCCAGGTCAGCATAATACTGAGCGTGATCGGCTGATCCGTTGGATTGTGTGCTGTCCATTGAAAGACAGCAACGGGATAGCTCGTTTCTTGATAGTTCTGAGCAATGATCGGTGAGAACTGTTCACACGTTAGCTGCGCTTGAAACACATTCTCGTACTGGAACCAGCTCCGCGGATACAAAGCTGAATAAGTTCCACCATTTTCAGGATATGAATTTTCTACACTCTGATCCGTGGTCAACTGATAAGCCTGAACGGTTTCTCCGACCTGTTCAAACACGCTAAATTGACATGCTGGCATCGACTCAAACACATGTTCTCCGCCATCAATATGCCAAAGATTAAAATCTCCTTTCGACGATCGCCCAATACATCCCGCTCCGAATCCTCCCAACGGTGCGCCATGCCAAGCCCCATCATCCAAATTGCTCGGATAGCGTACGGTGTAGGGCTTTTCCCATCCTTTTCCAATCGGACGCTTCCAAGCGCAATTCGGGATCTGAGAAGATTGAGTCATTGTTAAATTTGGCGATCGGCAATGCTCAATATACTACGATCGAGCAACTTCGCCCTGTGAATCCAATGTCCGAAATTCCATCGCTGTCAGAGTTAGAGTTTCTTCCCTACGTTGATCAAGCTGGTCAATTGCTAGAACAGTTTCAAGGCAAAATCGGCATCTATGCAATTTTTGATCAAGAGAAAAACCTGAAATTTGTTGGGTTCTCGCGAGATGTCTTTTTAAGCCTGAGACAGCATTTGGTGAGGTGTCCACGGGAGTGCTATTGGGTGAAAGTCAGTTTAATCGATCGACCAAATCGCACAATTTTAGAAACGACTCGCGCCGCTTGGATTGAAGAAAATGGTGCACCACTCAGCGATGAATCACAGTGGACACAGCCGATTCAGGTAAAAGAATTCATGACTGCTCAAGAGCGATCGACCTTTGAAAGCGCGATCGATGAACTCTCTCAAATGAAAGCATTAAAAAACGTTGCCCGCCGAGTGGAGTCGGAGATCATGACGCAACTCAAAGCGCGCAACGTTCAAGCTGAGATTCGATTTAATCCGAAGCTGAAAGAAGAAGGATTATTGGATTTGAAATAAGCTGAGCAGCTTGCACTCTTGCAAGAACTCGATCGCTTCTATAAGCTTCATTTTCTAAACACGTTCGAGTGTTGCAATCATTGCATACCGCGAGACGATCGCAACGTGTAAACCTTAAGCTAGACCGTGAGCGATCGCGAAAGTGATAGATTTCCACCCTTGTTAGAGGTAAAAAAGTTGACATGGAAACGAATGAAGAATCGACCTCACTCAAACGAGTGTTTGGGCTACCTGCCTTGGTGATATATGGAGTCGGTGACATCTTGGGGGCGGGAATTTACGCCGTGATTGGAGATATCACGAAACCTTCGGCTTCACTGGTTTGGGTTTCATTTATCATTGCCCTCGTCGTTGCTGCTTTTACGGCTTTGAGCTATGCCGAGTTAGGAGGACGATTGCCAAAGTGTGGAGGAGTCGCGCATTTTGTCCAGCAAGCTTTTCGGATTGACTGGCTTTCGACATTAGTTGGCTGGGTCATGTTTTGTACCTGTATTGTCTCAATGGCAACGATTTCCAAAGCATTTGCAGGCTATCTAATGGCTTCGATCCCGGTATTGCCCGAGTGGTTTCTGGTCATTCTTCTGTTTGCAGCACTGGGCTATGTCAATTTTCGAGGCATGAAAGAGTCCTCGTTACTGAACTTGGTGTGTACCGCGATCGAGACTTCAGGACTCTTGATCGTGATTCTACTTGCCAGCATTTATATATTCGGAGGTGCAGCAACAACGGCTCCAGTTGTGGCGATTCAACCTGAAACAGGCTGGACAGGAATTATCGGAGGAGCGTCGATCGCGTTCTATGCGTTCATTGGCTTTGAGGACATTGTGAATGTCGCTGAAGAGGTCAAAAATCCTGAGCGGAATGTGCCAAGAGCAATTGTTTTGTCCTTGGCGATCGCGGGAGTCATTTATATTGCGATCGCTTGGCTGGCTGTGAATGTGCTGAGTCCTACAGATTTAGCTGGCTCAAAAGCGCCTTTGCTTGATGTCGTCACTCGCGCTCAGCCAAGTTTCCCGAAGTTGATTTTCACATTCATTCCTCTGTTTGCTGTGATGAATACAGCATTGCTGAACTTTGTGACTGCGTCGCGATTAGTTTTTGGGATGGCTCGCGAGGGTTTAATTCCGACCTGGGCAGGTAAATTACATCCTGAACGAGCAACACCTTATCGAGCAATTTTGGTGATTTTAGCGATCGTGATTGTGATTGCTCTAGCTGGCACACGAGAACTGCTAGCAGGAACAACCGCAACGCTGATTCTCATTATGTTTGTTCTGACCAATCTTTCTCTGCTAGTGATTAAGCGTCGAGAGCCCATCATTTCTGGGTTTCAGGTTCCGCTGATCGTTCCTGCGATCGCAGTTTTACTCAATCTCTTGCTCATTGCCTATGCACAGCAAAAGAGCCATATTTTCGCATTGGGCTTTATCACAGTTGGCGCATTGCTGATTTTGCTTCAGAATACTTTGAAGAAGAAGCAGTTGACCTAATTTTGCTCTGCTAGCCAAACTTCTAAATCGGTTTGAGAAGAGAAGTTTAGAAGCGCGATCGCTAAGTTTCCAAGTTGCTCTAAGTTGAGTGTGGAAATGCGATCGCGTTCTTGTTGCGAGGGTAAACCGATTTTTTGCTCCAGCATACGGAGAATCAGCGATCGTTGCCCTTGTAAAAGTCCGCGTTCTTCGCCTTCTTGAAGGATTTCTTGATAGATTACGGATTCTCGCATCATGTCCTCCCGAAATAGGCGGTGGATTCTATCTTTATCGTACTTTAGACCTGCCATAAGCTGCACATACGACGAAACCTCGCGTCGTTCTTCGGTTTCAGGAATTTCTGCAACTTGTTGAACAATGCGATTGAGCAGTTGATCTGGATTTTGAGTTCGAGTCAGAGCAGCAAAAGGCAGCAGAACTGGATCGTGTAGAAATGGGTCTGGGTCTTGCTCCCACATTTTTACAACTTGAAATTCATGGCGAGTTGATTCTTCTTCAAAGAAGTTTTCGATCGTCATTCCTTCACTCGGCGGCAACAGCACAATCACGATTTGAGTAATGGAGGATCGATACAATCGATACAGCCGCACCCAGTAATCTAGTAACCGAAAAGGGATAGGCGGATCAGATGTCCAAATGGTCTGGAACTCTAGATGAAGAATGCGATCGCTCGTTTTCAGAAATGTCACCGAGTCTGCTCGAATGGGTTCGATGCTCAGTTCGGTTTTGAGAACTTCGATCGTGCTTGTCACTTCTTCGCCGAGTAACCAAGCTGCAAATCGCTCCGGGTGCTTTTCCGCTAGCAGCTTACAAAGATTGTCGAAGCTCATACATATGTATCAAAATCTTTGTGTAGTGTATCAGGTTCGCGATCGTGCATCCATCACAGCAAAGGATAAAAGCGATCGCTAGAGTTCCCCAATCTCTACTTTTCGCTTTGTAGAATAAATCTGATTGTTTCAAGGCTCTGATCGATGTTTCGGAATTTCTGGCGCAAGAGTGGCGATCGTTCTAAGGCTGAAGTCGAAAATTCGCCGCCTCAAAGTTCCTCGGTTGACTATGAAGCGGTGTTGTTTGTCTTGCTGGATGAGGTGGAACGACGATCGGAGTTTAATCGCGGCTGGATTCGGGGATTTTTGGAGCAGCGAGGGGTGGCGCGGGAAGCGTTAGCAGAGATGGTTGCGTGGATTTGGAGAACGGTTGCAGAGTGGGGAAGAGCATCAGGAATTAGGGGAACGGTTGTTGAGGTTGGGGCGATTGGATGAAGGTGAATTGTGCCGAGTCGCAGGATTGATTGGGGGTCGGTTGGAGCGAGAGTGTCCTCAGGCTCCGAAAGATGAAGCGGAGGCTTGGTGGAACCGAGGAAATGAGTGTTACCGTGCAGGGGATTTTGAGGGTGCGATCTCAAGCTATGACAAAGTGCTCAACACTAAACCGGATCTTCCCGAAATTTGGATCATTCGTGGCATTGCATTCGATCATCTAGGACGATACGAAGATGCAATCGCAAGCTTTGATAAAGTACTCGACATCAAGCCGGATTATCATACAGCTTGGCTCATTCGCGGCGATTCACTCCATAATCTAGGACGAGACGAAGAGGCGGTCGCAAGCTTTGATAAAGCCCTCGACATCAACCCGGATTATCAAACTTGGTACAATCGCGGTATTTCACTCCACAATCTAGGACGGAACGAAGAGGCGGTCGCAAGTTTTGATAAAGCCCTCGACATCGAATCGGATTCTCATGCAGCTTGGCACAATCGCGGCATCTCACTTGATAATCTAGGACGGCATGAAGATGCGATGGCAAGTCTTGACAAAGCCCTCGATATCAAATCTGACCTTCACGAAGCTTGGTTCAATCGCGGCATTTTACTCCATAATCTGGATCAGTACGAAGATGCGATGGCAAGCCTTGATAAAGCCCTCGACATCAACCCGGATTATTATGCAGCTTGGCACAGTCGCGGTATTTCGCTCCATGATCTAGGACGGTACGAAGAGGCGATCACAAGCTTTGATAAAGCCCTCGACATCAACCCGGATTATTATGCAGCTTGGACGAGTCGTGGCAATTCACTCAATATTCTAGACCGGTACGAAGAGGCGATCACAAGCCTTGATAAAGCCCTCGACATCAAATCTGACCTTTACGAAGCTTGGTTCAATCGCGGCATTTCACTTGATAATCTAGGACGGCACGAAGAGGCGATCTCGAACTATGATCAAGGACTTACCTGCGTTCTAAAGGAAGCTAACCCTGAAGGATGGGGGAACCTTCAGCGTGGAAAAGGTAACATCTACTTCTACCAAGCGCAGAACAGTCAAAATATTCGAACTAGCAAAATCTACTACAGTCAAGCAGTCACTGTTTATAACACTGCAAGACAGACGTTAGAATCATTTCCGAGGTTCTATTTAGAACTCATTCAAAACCTTATTACAACTTATATTGGCTTAGGCGATTCCGAAACTGCTGATCAATGGCGTATCAAAGGATTAGAAGTTTTTCGGCAATTGCTTAATGCCCAATCGACACCATTACAAAAGCGCAATCTTGAAACAAAGTTCTCAAGCTTTAGCCGCATTGCTATCGATCGCCTACTAGCTCAAGGCGAAACTATCGTCGCTCTCGAAACCGCAGAGCGCTACAAAAATCGCTGCCTCACCTGGATTCTCGACGAATGGAAAGAACAAGTCATCAGCCTAAGCTATGCTGAAATCCGCCAACTGCTCAACCCGCAAACCGCGATCGTTTACTGGCATTTCAGCGATGAGTCCCTCACCACCTTTATCCTTACCCCAACTTCAGAAGACCCGATCGTTTTAGAAAATCTGCTTCCCTACGATCGCTCTCAAAAGCTCCAATCCTGGATCAAATCCTGGAACACTCAATACAACGACTATCGAACCAAAAAAGCCAATCAATCCGATCATCCTTGGCACAAAACCTTATCAACCCAACTAATAAAGCTAAAAGAACTTCTACAAATTCAGACGATCGAATCTCACCTCCCAAACATTCAAAACCTCATTCTCCTGCCCCATCGAGATTTGCATCGTTTTCCCCTTCACGCTCTATTCTCAGAAAGTTTGACCATCAGTTATCTTCCTAGCATCCAAATTGGCTTAAATCTAAAATCGAGATCCAGCGATCGCACTTCTTTCCTTCTCAA
Source organism: Leptolyngbya sp. GGD (assembly GCF_026735145.1). Classification (NCBI taxonomy): domain Bacteria; kingdom Bacillati; phylum Cyanobacteriota; class Cyanophyceae; order Leptolyngbyales; family Leptolyngbyaceae; genus Leptolyngbya; species Leptolyngbya sp. GGD. The sequence continues at coordinate 380,361 of NZ_JAPQKE010000003.1, read as the reverse complement.
TGTTGAAGATCCCGATCGCGGCAATTCAATGCCTTTCGCCCAACTCGAATCAGTGATTTTGAAAGCAATGTTCGCCCCAAACGCCTTCTCGATTCCACCAGAAAAGAGCGATCGCGCAACCGTCGAATCCGCTCTCAAAACACATCACGGCATCTTTCATTTCACAGGACACGCCAACTATAACGATCGCAAACCTGAAAACTCCGAACTCGCACTCAAAAACTCAGACACGCTCACAGCCAAGGAAATCAGTAGTTTAGATCTGAAAAACTATCATCTCGTCAGCCTCTCCGCTTGCGAAACTGCGCTAAATGGGACTCAATCGATCGATACCGAATACGTCGGCTTAACCAGCGCCTTTCTCCAAGCCGGAGTTTCACACATCATCAGCACCCTTTGGACAGTCGAAGAAGCCTCAAACGCCTATCTGATGATCCGGTTCTATCAATTTTGGCAATCGGGTCAAGAAAGCGCGATCGCACTTCGATCCGCCCAAAACTGGCTCCGCATCTGCTCAAATGCCACACTCGCCCAATGGCTCAAAGACCTGCTCCCTTACACTGAAAGCGATCCCGGCGCTCAAGAATATCTTCGGAGTTGTATTCAAAGCATTGAATGTAAAATAGACGAAACAGACCCGCCGTATCGCGATCCTTATTACTGGGCAGCCTTTACCCATACTGGACTATGACGATCGCTAATGCCTTCGATGCTTTTACCTTTCAAGCCTTTTCTCTGGCACTCCTTCAGCTAGACCCCTCTCGCTTGGAAACCCTGCAACCCACGCTACAAAGCATTAGCGACCTCGCCAGCCGTCAACCTCAATCCGCTGTAAATCAAATCCGGCAACTTCTCGATCAAGATTCCGAACTCAAATCTATTTACGACTCAGAATACGATCGCCTCGCACAGTCCTACCAAACCCAAGAACGTGCCAAAGGATTTTTCGATTCACCGACCAGTGAGGCAACTCTAACTTGGGACGCTCTCGCATTCCCCATTCTGCAATCGACAGATCCCATCAAAACAGCTAAAAATCTGCTCAAGCGAACAAAATCCAAGCAGACAGCAAACACTCAGCCTTACCTCAATTCTCTGCAACGCACGATCGCCACAGTCGAGCAAACCGAAATCAAAATCCTCAAAGCGATCGAACACCATCCGACCTCGATCGAAGATTTAGTCTATGTAGTTGGACTCCCTATCAATCAGGTATCGAGTATTATCCAAAATCTCTGGAAACGCGGATACATCGATCGCGCTACCAGTAGTTTTATCTCGATGCTATTTCCCCAACGCAAGAAAGCACAGCAACTCGATCCACAGATTCCACTCGCTTTAACCTCAACAGGCTATTTCTTCCTGCACCCGATTATCACAGCCAGTCCATCCGAGGCATTGAATCGATGAATTGGCTGCAATCTTGGGAACCGTACATCGCGATCGCGCTCCTGACTGGACTAATCAATCTCCCCATCTCCATCAAAAAACTACTGAATAAGTGTCAATCTCTTCCCTTCTTCAAACCACTCAGCACGATCGCCTTTTGGTGGTGGATTTTGGTGAATTTAGCTCTACCTGCAACCGTTTTCTGGCTTCTCTATTCAATTCCCACTAAACCAACCGTCAACGCAGATCTCGTAACCAAAGCAATTACATTTGGCTTGATCTTCACGGCTTTTGCCAATGCTCGTGTCGATACTGGCTTTTTTGGAGTCGATATCGAGAAGTTTTACAAATATCTCACTCAATTTACCTACGATCGCATCGCGGCCAGCCAAACCAGAGAAACTGCTGCATTTTGGACAGATTTTGAAGCCGATCTGAACCAAAATCAGCCTGATATCAGCGAAGGTCTGAACTATCTAGAAAACTATTTTCAAAATGATGTCTCTCTCGACGAAATCGCAAAACAGGATTACCAGAAACGTCTCGATCGAGTTCGTCAAATGACGGTCAAATCTGAACAAACAAAAGCGATTCGGACTCTTATTGCAATCCGACGACGCGATTTACCCGAAGTATTAAAGCGCTTCAGATGTAGCACTGCCTTCTTAAACAAATATCTATCCAAACTTTCAAAGCAGTAGCATTTTGCATCTATCGATTTCCAATCACTCCACAAGAAATCACAACCAACAAAAAAGGAGCCTCTCGCAAGAGACTCCCAAAATCATCAGAATCGAACGAGTGACTATTTAACCGTCACTTTACCGCCAGCTTCTTCGATTTGTTTCTTGATGTCTTCAGCCTCAGCCTTAGCAACACCTTCTTTGATTGCTTTCGGCGCAGCTTCTACGAGGTCTTTTGCTTCCTTCAGACCCAAGCCAGTGATACCGCGAACAACTTTGAGAACGGCGATCTTCTTATCAGCAGGAACTTCTTCCAAGACTGCATCAAATTCGGTCTTCTCTTCGACTTCTTCAGCCGCAGCACCGCCGCCAGCACCCGGAGCCATCATCATCATGCCACCTGCGGGAGCAGCAGCACTTACACCAAAAACTTCTTCGATTTGTTTAACCAGCTCAGAAGCTTCGAGCAGGGTCAAACCTTTCAACTTCTCTACAATTTCATCAGTTACAGCAGACATGGACTAACTCCTAAATCAATTGAAATTTGCCAAGCAGATTACTACGCTGCTTCTTTTTCGGACACCTGTTTGATCGCTCTTGCCAAACCAGACGGTACTTCGTTGATACCCACTGCCAGCTTGGTTGCGACACCGTTGATAGCACCAGCAATCTGTGCAATGAGCTGTTCCTTAGAAGGTAGATCTGCAATCGCTTTAAGATCCGCTTCTTTGAGAACTTTGCCATCCATCACACCGCCGCGCATCTCGGTCTTTTTGGATGCCTTTTGGAACTCTTGATATGCTTTGATCGCACCACCAAGGTCGTCCTTGACCATCACAAACGCGGAATCACCTTTCAGTAATTCGCTCACCGCTTGCCAGCGATCGTCACCTTCGGTCGCTTTCTCCATAAACGTGTTCTTTGTCACCTGACAAATCGCACCTTTCGGACGCAAACGATTCCGTAAATCCGAAATCTCCGCAACAGTCAAACCACTGTAGTTAATGATGAACATCAACTGTGATTCGCTGAGCGTTTCTTTCAGACCTGCAACAATCTCTTTCTTGTTTGCTAACGTTCTTCCCACTCTTTCTCACCTCCTGGTTTGGGACGAATGAGAATATCCAAAAACAAAAAACTCGACTTTAAGAGAAAGCCGAGTTCGCATGATTTCTAAAGAACACTCGAAAGTGTCTGGAAAAATCAAACCTCGGCAGGACATTAAGGCTTTAACCACCTGCTGTCTTTGGTTTGGATATTCAGTTGAAAAACTTTTGTCTAAGCAGCGTCTCCAACCTTGAGGTCACGCAGTGCGTTGATATCGACCTCAATGGACGGACCCATCGTTGACGACACGTACATTGTACGCCAATAGCGTCCTTTTGCACCAGCAGGACGATTTCGATCGATCGTTTCTTGCAGGGCTTTCAGGTTCGTCAACAAATCTTCTGCGGAAAAGCCTGCTTTACCAAATAGAACGTGGACGATCCCAGTCCGATCTGCCCGGAATTCAAGCTTACCTGCTTTGAATTCAGCGATCGCTTGCGGCAGATCAAAGGTCACCGTACCACCTTTCGGCGAAGGCATCAAACCACGTGGACCTAGCACACGGCCAAGTTTTGCAACTTGAGGCATCACGTCGGGAGTTGCAATCAGCAGATCGAAGTCCATCCGTCCTTTCTGGATTTCATCGATCAGTTCTTCAGAACCTGCAATATCCGCGCCTGCGTTCGTTGCTTCCGTTACTTTTTCACCACGAGCAATGACCGCGACTCGGATTTCTTGACCCGTTCCTTTCGGCAGTGCAACGGTGGTTCTTAACTGTTGGTCGGTGTACTTGGGATCGATACCGAGACGAATATGCGCCTCAGCCGATTCAGGAAATTTCGCAGTTGCTGTTTCTTTGAGCAATTGCAAGGCTTCAAGCGGCGCATAAGCCTTGTCTTGAACCTTTGCACGCAGTTCTCTGGTGCGCTTTGATAGTTTCTTTACCATGTGTCTCCTGGGGTAAATGGCGAGAAGATCTCTCCCCCGAAAAATTGAACTAGTCGGTGATGGTTACGCCCATGTTACGAGCGGTTCCAGCGATGATTTTCTTAGCTGCTTCAATGTCGTTTGCATTGAGGTCAGGCATTTTGGTCTTCGCGATATCTTCGAGTTGAGCTTGAGTAATCTTGCCCACTTTCTTTTTGTTCGGTTCGCCTGAGCCTGTTTCGATTCCGGCTGCTTTTGCAATCAGCTTCGAGGCAGGAGGCGTTTTGAGAATGAACGTGAAGCTACGGTCTTCGTAAACAGAGATTTCTACCGGTACAACCATCCCTGCTTGGTCAGCAGTTCTCGCGTTGTATTCCTTGCAGAACATCATGATATTGACCCCGTGCTGACCCAGTGCAGGTCCGATCGGGGGTGCAGGATTCGCCTTGCCAGCGTTGATCGCCAGCTTGATCACTGCGGTTACTTTTTTTGCCATCGATCTTGACTTTCTGAAAGCCGATTAAATTTTCTGCACTTGGTTCACTTCTAGTTCTACCGGGGTTTCACGCCCAAAGATAGATAGAAGTGCTTTGAGCTTGTTCCGCTCAGGGCTGAGTTCGATGACTTCGCCTTCAAAGTCTTTAAATGGACCTGAAAGCACCGTAATCTTATCGCCCATCGCCATGTCAATTTTTCTGACAGGCTCCTGCTCTTGGGACTGTTTGAAGATGCGTTCCACTTCTCCATGCCCCAATGGCATTGGTTTGACGTGACCTCTGCCTCGTCCGTAGCGCCGTTTTTGCTCCGCGCCGACGAAGTTAATCACGTTGGGGGTGTTCTTAATTACCTGCCACGTTTCGTCATCCATCACCATTTTGACGAGGACATAGCCTGGGAAAACTTTCTCAGCCGATTCCTTGGCTCGTCCGTCTTTTTGGTGCTTGAGAATGGGCGTTTCAGGAATTTGAACTTCCAAAATCCGGTTCACAACATCGAGCGTCTCGATCCGTTGCTCTAAATTCATTTTGACGCGCTTTTCACAGCCTGATGCGACCTGGACAGCATACCATCGAGCACCTTTGGCTAGCTCTGCCTCCAAGTTTTCTTCGGAGCGATCGTCGTACTGCGTTTCGTCTGAGGTAAATGTCATCCGAATACTCTCACTTGTGCCCAATGAAAGAACTGATCAACAAAGTAAATCAAGCTAGCAGAGAGCGTGACCATCAAAATCACAGAAAGCGATTCTCCAATCAGTTGCTGACGGCTAGGCCACACAACTTTGTCGAGTTCTTCCTTCGTTTCTTTTGCGAACTCGTTCGGATTAAATCCTGATTTTTGCTCCAAAGCTGACTCGCCTTTCTTTGCCACTGCTCTGCTCCATTGTTCGACCGAACTTTTATGATAATGATTTTTGTCGATCGCGGCACACTACCGAAAAAATCCTATTACATGCAAAATCAGAGTAATTCAGCGCGCCCTGGAGGACTTGAACCCCCGACATCAGGTTTTGGAGACCTGCGTTCTACCAACTGAACTAAGAGCGCATATGCTGAACGACTCTGAATTGCGTTCTTTATCTAGTCTACCAGGTGTTGTGCATTCTAGCTAAAAAAACCGAGTGCACTTTAACTACTAGACCAAGGGACGATCGAAACGCTGCTTCAAGCGGGTCGCCTTACCAACGCGATCGCGCAGATAGTACAACTTAGCCCGACGCACTTTCGCCCGACGCATGATTTTGATGCTTTCAATTCGTGGGGAGTGAACCAGGAAGACCCGTTCCACACCTACGCCTTGGAAAACCCGACGTACAGTGATGCTCTGGGTAAGACCTGCACTACCTTTTGCGATCACAACGCCTTCATACGGCTGCGTCCGTTCCTTATCGCCCTCTTGAATGATTACGCCGACGCGAACCGTATCCCCAATGTAAATCGTTGGGAGATTGTCTTTTATTTGTTCCGCTTCAATTGAGCGGATGATTTCTTGCGCGTTCATAAAGGGCTTGCAAAACTCACAATCGCGTATCTTAGCGCGTGATCGTGCACTTTGTCTAGAGGAAGATTCAAGAAAGTTGTTGAATTCTTAAGTCTCGCTTAAATTCCGCCTGTCATCCTCCTAGAGGGGATTGAATTCTCAGAGATAGGTCAATTTTACTGAGGGTTCATCCCCGACCTCCACAAAGTTTGTCCTAAGCATTTCTTCTCATCCGAGAATGTCGTATTGGAGATAGGCAAATATGGTTTTTGTTTCGACTCAGCTTGCCCTGCATATTCCAGATGGCTTTCTGAATTTACCGATTACGTTAATAACTTGGGTGTGTGCATTCGCGTTAATTGCTATTAGTCTTAAACAAGTTCAAGCAGATTATCAAGAGCGGGCTGTGCCTTTGATGGGCGTTTGCGCTGCTTTTATTTTTGCAGCTCAGATGATTAATTTCCCGATTCCAGGCGGCACTTCAGGACACTTGCTCGGTGGAACATTAGCGGGTGTGTTACTGGGTCCTTGGGCGGGATCGCTCGTGATGTCGGTCGTGTTTATCGTACAGGCGTTTCTGTTTCAAGATGGCGGGGTGACTGCACTCGGCGCAAATATCTTCAATATGGGGTTGATTGGAACATTTGGCGGGTATTACCTTTACCGCACCATTCGCTACATGATGGGGAGAGATTCCTTGAAAGGGGTTTTGACCGGAAGCGCGATCGCGAGTTGGACAAGTGTGGTTGTGGCTGCAATCATCTGTGCAGTTCAGCTTGCAATTTCTGGAACAGTTCCGTTACCAGTTGCATTATCAGCGATGACATTTTGGCATGTCATGATTGGAATCGGGGAAGCGATCATTACGGTGATTGCTGTGAGCTATATTTTTAAGACTCGTCCAGATTTGATTTATAAAGCGCCAAGATTGGGAGCTTTGGAACCGGATCGTTCTTATTCTTCACGGTAATTTAGGGGGTAGTATGACTCAAGTTTCACAGACTCGAAATCGAGCGTTTGTGATTTCGGGATTGGGAGTTGCGCTGTTGGTTGCAGTGCTTTTGTCGCCGTTTGCGAGTTCTGATCCGGATGGACTCGATCGCGTTGCTCAGGATCAAGGGTTTGAGCAAAAGGCAGCAGAGGAGCCGATCGCGCATAAGTTGCCGTTTTATCAAATGTTTGAAGAGTATCAGTTGCGAGGAGTTCCAGAACAAATTTCGACTCCTGCGGCGGGATTGATTGGAACATTAGTGACATTTGGATTGGCATGGGGTGCAGGGAAGGTTTTGATTCGCGATCGCTAGGCGAGAAGTAATTGCTGCGTTCTCATGACCTTTAGCCTCCTAAAATTCCTGACTCTGGGAACTTAGGGGGCGATTCTAACTATTTTCAACAGAGATCCACACTTGTCTAGGAGATCTCAATGATCCTGTTACACCTGGGTGCAATGCACCTTGTGGAAGCTGAAAAAAATCAAACGCTTTGGCATCGGTTGACTCCAAAGTCGCGGTTACTGTGCACCTTACTTTTAGTCTTTGCGATCGCGCTTACCCCCAATGGTCGCTGGCTGACTTGGGCAGTTTATGCAGGTGCAGTCGGGCTGATTATGCTTTTGAGTCGTGTTCGATTATGGGTCTTATTCAGGCGCGTTGCCGTTGAATTTGTTTTTATTGGTGTGGTTCTGCTCGGAACCTTGTTTCGAGACGGCGGGCACACCCTATTTCGATGGGGTTGGATACAAATTACAACTGAAGGCTTAACCGTTTTAGGGAGTGTCTCACTTAAAGCGTTCTTATCATTACTGATATTGAATACTTTAATTCTAACGACCTCGGTTCCAGCATTGCTTCATGCATTAACTGCACTGAAAATGCCACCGTTGCTTGTCGCAATTCTCGCATCCATGTATCGCTATATTGCAGTGCTGATCGATGAGTTTCATTCGATGCAGAAAGCAGCACGATCGCGCAATTTAATGGGAAATCCCAAGCGCCAACGCATCATCGTTGGCAATATGTTTGGCTCGCTGTTCATTCGCACCTATGAGCGAGGAGAACGAGTCCATCAAGCGATGCTCGCGAGAGGATATCAAGGTCTTCCTCCACTGGCAGAAACTCAGTCCGGAGGTAGGGGCGATATTCTAGCACTCACAATTATGATCTCGGTTCTTTTGTTCGGACAAGCAATTACTTTTCATGCACCATAATCCGATTGAAATCTATAACCTTTCCTACTGCTATCCAGATGGCAATCGCGCACTGAATGGAATTACGATTTCAATTGGTGCGACTGAGCGAGTTGCGCTTGTGGGGGCAAATGGTTCAGGCAAATCGACGCTCTTAATGCACTTTAATGGATTGATCACACCGCAAGTGGGACAGGTCATTGTGGGTGAGCTTCCGGTTGAGCCTCAGTATCTTAAGCAGATTCGCAATTTTGTTGGCATTGTGTTTCAGAATCCAGATGATCAGCTATTCATGCCAACGGTTTGGGAAGATGTGACCTTTGGACCTCTAAATCAAGAGATTCACGGGCAGGAATTAATCGATCGAGCAACCGCCGCGATGAACTGTGTGGGACTTGATCCGGAGCTGTTTGGGTCGAGAAGCGCGAATGGTTTATCAGGCGGGGAGAAAAAGCGAGTCGCGATCGCGGGTGTGCTTGCGATGCAGCCGCAAGTTCTCGTGTTAGATGAACCTTCGGCACAGTTAGATCCACGATCGCGAAGACAACTGATCGAATTGCTCGATAGCTTGCCTCTGACACAGTTGATTGCGACGCATGATTTAGATTTGGCGTTGGAGCTGTGTAAGCGCACGATCGTACTCAGTAAGGGTCGAGTGGTTTACGATGGTTCAACTGAGAAAGTCATGAGTGATCCTGACCTGCTTGCTCAACATGCACTAGAGCCACCTTTAAGCTATAGTCGCCCTTACTGCCAGCTAGAGGATCTTAAATAAGACCTTTGGCTAGATTTTTCGATTTCGACTGCAAAGCTTTTTGCTGAGTCCAGTACTGCATCTCACTGACTGAATATTGAGGCTACGCCAATATAGCTACGACGAAAGTGCATATCCGATTTTTTCACGAAAAAATGCGGAAGAAATAAAATCGCAACAACCGCTTGAATAGGGCAGCCATTGATTCAAGTCGGTGATTCTGTGATGACAATTCAAATGAGTAGAATAATTCGATCCTCGAACACGAAAAAGCGAGCATCATTCAGGTCATGCAGACTTGGATTAGGCACTGTAGCGCTTACAGCTACGCTGAGCCTTAGCCCATCAAAAGCAGCAGTGGCGTTGTCCTACAATCCAACTGGAGTATTCTTTGCAAACACTGGAGTGCCCACCAGTGATCTAGCACTGACAAGCACTGGTGAAATACTTGCAACAAGTTATGATGGCGGTTGGATTCGACGCTACAACAGCAGCGGAGGCTTGCTGTCCCAATTTGGAACAAATTTGAACGGTCCTTGGGGAATTGCAGCAGACAGCACGGGTACAATTTTCGCTGCTAACTTTAATGCTAATGAGTTGCAGCGTTACAACAGTAGTGGAGTGCTACTAGGAAGTACTCCATTCAATGAGCCTGGGGGTATCGCGATCGAGAGCAGTGGAAATGTGTTGGTTTCAAGTTACTCTGCCCCTTCTATCGGTAGATTCAGCAGCACAGGAACTTTCCTAGGCACGTTTACCACATCGAATCTAAGCAATCCACTTGGAATAGCAATCAATAGTGCGACTGGAGAGGTTCTTGTTGCAAACCGAGGATCTGACTCAATCACACGATACGACAGTGCCGGGGTGTTTCAATCAACATTGGTCTCAGGCTTACCTGGAGTGATTGATGTCGTTATTGACAGTACAGGGGATGTCTTAGTATCAACCGCCACTTCTGTACAGCGATTTAACGGGGCTGGTGTTTTGCAGCAAACACTTATCCCATTGGGAACAGGAGAGATTGAAGGACTTACTTTGGATGGTACTGGTTCGCTCTTGGCAGGGCAGCGAGATGGTACGATTACTCGCTTTACTGCAATTCCAGTGCCATTTGCGTTCTGCCCACTCTGGGGATTTTTGCCTCTGGGGATTCGTCGTCTCAAGCAGCAATTCTCAAAGCTGCGAAGTCGCTCATCGGCGCAGGAGTCGAGTTTTTAGGAACTTAATATTCTGGCACTCAGAATTATGATCGCGATTCTTTTGTTCGGACAGGCACTTTATTTTCAAGCACCATAACATGAGTTATGGTGCTTGATGAACCGTCCGCACAGTTAGATCCGCGATCGCGGATCTAACTGTGCGAATTGCTCGATAGCTTGCCTCTGACGCAGTTAATTGCAACGCATGACTTAGATTTGGCGTTGGGACTGTGTAAGCGCACGATCGTTTTGAGTCAAGGGCGAGTCGTTTATGATGGCTCGACTGAGAAAGTCATGAGCGATCCTGATTTACTCGCTGAACACGCTCTGGAGCCACCGTTAAGCTACAGTCGCCCTTACTGTCAGTAGAACACGATCCAGCTTAGAGCAGCGCTTGAATATCTTTTTCGATTTCTTCTGGTTTGGTTGTAGACGGATAACGCTTGACGACCTTACCAGAGCGATCGACTAAGAATTTCGTGAAGTTCCACTTGATTCCTTCAGTTCCAAAAATGCCCGGTGCAGATTTGGTCAAATACTTAAACAGTGGGTGAGCATTGCTGCCATTGACATCGACTTTTTCAAACAATGGGAATGTTACCCCAAAGCGAGTTTCACAGAAGGATTGAATCTCACTCGCGGTTCCGGGTTCTTGTTGCCCGAATTGATTACAGGGAAATCCTAAAACTGCAAATCCTTGATTCTCAAACTTATTGTAAATCGATTGTAAGCCTTGATACTGTGGCGTAAATCCACATTGACTTGCAGTATTCACGATCAGCAATACTTTATCTTTGAACGTGCTGAGTGAAACGGGCTGACCTTCTAAGCTATTCGCTGAGAAATCATAAATTGAAGAAGATGCTTGAGCAGTCATAATTTCAAGGTTCAGAACGACACTGCTCTGATCTTACAGGGAGATGGGGAGATAGGGAGATGGGGAAATACACACTCTACTCCCCACTCCCCACTCTTGACACTACGGTTTCACTTTCCCGATCGTTGCCAATTTCCCATCATCCTTGACTGTCCAAACATCGTAAGAGCCAACCACATCGCCTGCTGCATCGATATCGACATCACCACTTGCACCCTGGTAATTGATATCTTTGCCCTCTTTCAGCAATGCCAGACCTTTACAAACGTCAGTCACTTCTTCTCCAGGGGCATTCGTGACTTCGCGGAGTTTATCTTTCATCGCTTCACCGCTATTCGACTTCGCTGCCTGTGCCGCTAAAGCTAGAATCGCTGCTGCATCCCAAGCATGAGCCGCATACGCAACTAACGGGCGCTTCTGCTTCTCTTCCCACAATTTTGTAAACGCATCTAAACTCTTGCCACTTGCCCCTGGAACCGTTCCTAACGCCCCAGTCAAAATCGATTTTCCGTCTTGCCCTTTGCCAACTTTATCCACAAAATCTTGAGAATAAACGCCATCCGTCAAGAGAAACTGCGATCGTTTACCCTGCTCATACGCCGATTTGACAATCAAGCTTCCTGTATCCGCATAGAGAACAGCGGCGACAGCTTTCGGATTCCCGGCAAAGGCAGCAGCAGCTTCGGTTTCAACCGTTGTTGCTTTCGGATCATAGCGAGTGGGTCTTGCTTTGTTCAGCACTTTGCCGCCTTGCGATTCAAACGCTTTAACAAATTCCTGCTCAAAGCCAACGCCATAATCGTTATTAATCACGATCGTGCCTGCCGTATCCAATTTGCGCTCGGCTGCCAGTCTGGCTAATGCCTGAGCTTGGTAGGTATCAGGGGGAGCCGTTCTTGCCCAATAGCCTTGATATTTGCCTTCTTTGGCAGCTTGGGTAAAGACAGGGCTAGTACTTCCTGGTGAAATCAAGACGACTTTATTGCGAACCGCGATCGGTAAAGCGGCAGTCGAAACACTACTGGCAAACGATCCGACAACGCCTGCAACTCTCTCTTTCTCAGCAAGGCGGGTCATCCCTTCTGCACCTGCGGCGGGATCAGTTTGATCATCGACACTCACGAGCGTCATCGGCTCACCATTCACACCCCCACAGGCATTGACCGTATCAACCAGCATCGGCACTGAAGCGACCATTTGCTGTCCGACAGACGCAAGATCCCCCGTTGAAGGTAGGAGTGAACCAATCTTGAGACCTTTAGCAGGGGTAGAATTTCCAGACGTTGCTCCTTGACCTTGAGATGTGGGCGGGGCGGATTCTTGGCAGGCAGCCGCCAGAATTCCAACCGTGAGAGTGACGGCAGCGAGGGATAAAGCGCGTCCAAGTTTCAGACGGTTTGAGGAAATCAGGTTGCTCATTGATACAATTCAACTCCTAATCGATGAAGCCGATTGTAAACCCAAGTCTTCCAATATTCAGTTTTCTTTACTGAAATTCGTGGATTGATCCAATAACCACCACAATTCTCCTTGAGGCTGAATCAGCCGCGCTGGATAAGTATCCGTATCAGCTTGATCGGCGAAAATCTGAGTGAGTGCGTGGTGTTTGTTTGAACCTGCGACCATGAAAATGACGGTGCGGGCGGCGTTGATCAGCGGCACTGTGAACGTAATGCGAGGATTGCCGTCTTTGTTGCCCACGGTGATGAGGCGATCGCAGACCTGTAACGCCTGAGTATGCGGAAACAGAGAAGCCGTATGAGCATCATCGCCAATACCAAGCAAAATCACATCAAATGCAGGGAATTCTCCCGGTTTTGAGTTGAAGAATTTTTTGACTTCTGCTTCGTGGCGATCGGCTGCGATCGTGGGATCAATCGCATCCATCTGCATCGGATGAATATTTTCCGCCGGAATCGGGACGTGATTGAGCCATGCCAGTCTTGCCATACGTTGATTACTATCCGGATGATCGGCAGGAACATAGCGTTCATCGCCCCAAAAGACGTGCAATTTTTCCCAAGGCAAGTCTTGTTGAGCGAGTTTTTCGTAGAGTGGTTTGGGCGTGCTGCCGCCTGCAAGTGCGATCGTTGCAATATTCCGTTCGGCGATCGCGCTTTTTAATTTCTCTAAAACAAGTTCGAGAGCACGATCGACTAAAGCAGGGACATCAGACAAAACTTCAATCTGTGGGTTCATAGCGGATTTGTAATACTGCACTCATCAGAATAAGAGAGGATTTATGATTTCTCTGCTGTCTTTAGCTGGACTTTATGTCTCATATCGTTGTCAAAGACCTCAGCAAGACCTTTTACTTATCTGAACGAACATCTGGACTCTGGGGATCGGTGCGGGGACTGTTCGATCGAAAAACGAAAGCAGTTCAAGCCTTAAAAGGCATTTCGTTCTCGGTTGAGCCAGGAGAACTCGTGGGATACATCGGTCCAAATGGCGCGGGCAAATCGACCACGATTAAGATTTTGAGCGGCATTCTCGTGCCTTCGGGTGGCACTTGTTTGATTGGAGGACGGACTCCTTGGAAAGATCGCATTCAGCACGTGGGGCGGATTGGCGTTGTCTTTGGTCAGCGCACTCAGCTTTGGTGGGATTTGCCCGTGATCGAATCGTTTGAACTGCTGCGAGATATTTATCGAGTGCCTGAATCGGTTTATCGATCGACCTGCGCAGAAATGATCGAGCTCTTGAACTTAGAAAGCCTGCTGAATACTCCCGTGCGGCAATTGAGTTTAGGACAAAGAATGCGCTGTGATTTTGCGGCTGCCATGTTGCATCGACCAGATATTCTCTTTCTCGATGAACCAACGATCGGACTCGATGCAGTTTCAAAATTATCAGTACGGAAATTTATCAAATCCCTGAATCAAGGGCATCAAGTGACGACCATTCTCACAACTCATGACATGGATGATATTGAAGCCCTCTGCGATCGCGTCATCATCATCGGCAATGGTGAGATTCTCTGTGATGGGTCGCTGGCAAAACTGCGATCGCAAGTTTCATCACGTCGCTATCTCAAGATTGATCTCAAAACCGATCAGTTTCAATTTGAAGCTTCAGGAGTCAGTGTTTTAAATCAAGAAGGTCATACGATCACACTCGCTTTTGATCCGTTGCAAATCTCTGCTGCGACTTTGATTCAGAAAATCACAGAGCGCTATGAGGTTGAGGATTTGTTTGTTGAGAATCCGCCGATCGAGGAAATTGTTGCTGAACTGTATGGAGGTGCAAGATGAATGCTTATCGATCGCTCTTTGTTGCGCGATTTTCGCTCTTACTACAATATCGCGCCGCAGCTTTGGCAGGAATTGGCACTCAGTTTTTCTGGGGATTGCTGAAAGTCATGGTACTAGAAGCTTTTTTTCAGCAATCGACGACCGCTCAACCGATCACGTTGCAAGAAACATTGGGATATATCTGGCTCGGACAAGCTTTTCTGTTTGCGATCGTGCCTTGGTCGGGCGATCGCGAAATTCAAGAACTGATTCGCTCTGGAGCAGTCGGATATGATTTGCTGCGCCCGACAGATTTATATAACTTCTGGCTAACTCGTGCTTTAGCCATGCGAACCGCTCCGATCGTACTGCGTGCCTTGCCTTTACTCATCCTGACAATGGTGCTATTCCCGCAAATTGGACTGGCTGAATGGGCATTAGCTCCGCCTCCTTCGGTTGCATCTTTGGGTGCTTTCTTGCTGACTTTCATGGGAGCAATTCTACTTTCTGCGGCTCTCACCATGCTGCTGACCGTTTCAATGATGTGGACACTTTCTGGAGAGGGACTGAATCAAATGGCTCCAACTTTAGTCACCATCTTGTCGGGCATGATTGTGCCATTGCCCTTGTTTCCAGATTGGTTCAAGCCCATTTTGGCAATTCTGCCCTTTTCTGGTTTGCTCGATAAGCCCTTTCGCCTGTTTACAGGCAATCTACCGCCCGAAGCACTGCTCAATGTTTTGCTTCATCAGACCGTTTGGATTGTTGTGCTCATCGGATTAGGGCGATTTCTCGTCAGTCGAGGCGTGAATCGACTGATTATCCAAGGAGGCTAGAGATGAATGCTTTACAGCTTTACTTACGATATATCTCTGTCTCATTTCAAGCTCAAATGCAGTACAAAGTCTCTTTCTTACTGCAACTGATCGGACAATTCGGTGGAACAGCGATCGAGTTCTTTGCTATCTGGACATTGTTCAATCGCTTCAACCAACTTGGAACCTGGACACTGGCTGAAGTTGCGCTGTTCTATGGCACGGTTAACACTGCGTTTGCCTGTGCCGATGCGATCGCGCGAGGTTTTGATCTGTTTGGCAAACTGATTCGAGACGGCGGATTCGATCGCTTATTGCTACGTCCGCGATCGACGGTTTTACAACTTCTCGGAACGGAATTTACCTTAAAGCGAATGGGTCGCCTACTCCAAGGATTAGCGGTGCTAGGTTGGTCGCTCTCTACTTTGCAGATTCCTTTATCTCTGTCTACAGTATGGCTGCTCTTTACCGCTTGGCTCGGCAGTATTGCGCTATTTGTTGGAATTGTGATTGTGCAGGCGACGCTGACCTTTTGGACAATTGAATCGCTCGAAATCATGAATATCCTTACTTACGGCGGAGTCGAAACGGCGCAATATCCGTTTTCGATCTATCGCAAATGGTTCCAGCGATTCTTTACTTTTTTGATTCCGCTCGCTTGTGTCAGCTACTTTCCGCTGCTCGCTGTTTTAAATAAAGCTGCTGAATTTTCAGTCCCGTTGTGGGTGTGTTATGTTTCTCCGATCGCTGGCTTTATTTTCCTAGGGGTCTCACTCAAATTGTGGCGAATTGGCGAGCGGTATTACTGTTCAACTGGAAGTTAATGCTCAGAAGTTCATGCTCAATCTGGGCTAAACCGTGTATCGTAAGTGAGATTAAAAATCTCTTAAATTTTTGATTGATCCCACTCAAGTACGTAAGAGCGGGATAGTATCGATCGAACATCGTCCACGGTTGTCCGAAGAGTAGAGCGCACGAATGAAACGAGCATCAAGGTTCCTGGCTTTTCTGCTGGGGTTAATGTTAGTGATGTTGCCAGCTAGCATTCCCTGGATTGTCCCAAGTATGGGTCAATCCTCCGCTAAACCCGCCCAGAAACCGACTGCTGAGCCAGATCGATCGCAGCTTCGACCGTTTGACGATGTGATCAAAGAAACAAAAACGATCAAAGGATTATTCACGCTCTACCGCAATGAGAAAAACGGGAAACTGTTTGCGGAAATCCTGCCCGATCAGCTAGAGCGCAACTATCTGGCTACGATGACACTCGAATCGGGCATCGGACAGAGTGGAATTTATAGCGGTTTACCGATCGGAGATTTTCTCTTCACCTTCCGGCGAGTCAACAACAATATTCAATTTGTCGTTCCAAATATTTACTTCCGAGCCGAGCGCGGTCTGCCGATTGAGCGATCAATTCAGCGATCGTTTAGCGACTCTGTGCTACAGTCTTTGCCGATTCGGAGTATCCATGCCGAGCGCAAAAGCTTTTTAGTCGAACTCAATCCATTACTCCTCTCTGATCTGCCTGGATTGTTACCCGTTCTCTCTGCAACATTAGGCGGCTCTTACAGTCCAGAAGCAAGCGCTTCGTACTTTGAAACAGTCAAAGCATTCCCTCAAAATGTGGAAGTCGAATCTGTGTTTGGCTTTACAGGCGGAGATAAAGGTGTTGATGCACCCACTTACATCAACACGTTGCCGGACAGTCGAGCTTTTTCGCTGAGAGTTCGCTATAGCTTGTCTCAACTGCCAGAAAATAACGGCTATCGTCCTCGGCTTGCTGACGATCGCATCGGCTACTTTATTACTGCCTACAAAGATTTCACAAACGACAATTCTAGACGACCTTTTGTTCGCTATATCAATCGCTGGAACTTACAAAAGCAAGATCCAGCCGCTCCTGTGTCGAAACCCAAACAGCCGATCGTATTTTGGATCGAAAACAGCGTGCCATTAGAGTATCGCGATGCAGTTCGAGATGGAGCATTGTTCTGGAATCAAGCCTTTGAGAAAGCTGGATTTAAAGATGCGATCGAAGTGAAACAAATGCCCGATCAAGCCGATTGGGATCCGGCAGATGTCCGATACAATACGATTCGCTGGTTCAATAGTAATGATGCCATCTTTGCAATGGGACCATCGCGCGTCAATCCGCTAACCGGTGAGATTCTCGATGCCGACATCATGGTGTCTGCCGACTTTACTCGGGTCATGAAAGAAGACTATCGGACTTTGGTTGAGCAAAACCAAATGCGAACAGCGCCTTTCGTGTCGCAATTAGTCGGGAATGCTAACCTCTGTAACTATGGTATGGCAGCGCGATCGCTGGCACAAACAGCCAAAGCACAAGAAAAGAAACCGATTCCTCGCTTGCGATTCGGATCTCATCTCGGCAACTATCAAGACCTATGTTTTGGCGTCGATACTGCTAAACAATTTGCTGTCGGCAATATGTTTTTAGGAATTATGCAAAATGAATTGCCAAGCAGCCCTGAGCGCAAAGCATTTGCTCAAGAATTCATGCGTGAATTGATTGCTCACGAAGTCGGTCATACTCTAGGACTGCGGCACAATTTCCATGCGAGCGCAATGCTTAAACCAGAAGAGTTAAACAATCCCGCAATTACACAGCAGCGCGGGTTAACGGCTTCTGTGATGGACTACGCACCTGTGAATCTTGCGCCCCTCGGTACAAAGCAAGGCGATTACTTTACCCATCGAGTTGGAGCCTACGACGAATGGGCGATCGAATACGGCTACACCCCGATCGATGCAAAAGTTCCCCAAGCCGAAAAGCGCGAACTCGATAAAATCGCTCAACGTGCTCCGACTCCTGAGCTTGCCTATGCAACCGATGAAGACGTGACAACGCTTGATCCAAAAGTCAATGTCTTCGATCTCAGTGGAGATTTACTCACCTATGCGCAGTGGCAGCTAACGAATGCGCGAGAAATGTGGAATCGAGTCAACCAGCGATTTCCAGTCGAAGGAGATAGTTTTAATGAAGTGCGGGTTGCTTTTAATGCCGTACTTGACTACTACTTCCAGTACTCGCTCTTTTTACCAGAATACATTGGTGGACAGTATTTCAACCGATTCAAAGCCGGAGATGCCAAGGGGAGATTACCCTTTGAGCCAGTCTCCGTTGAGCAACAACGCCAAGCTTTAGCTTTGATTAATCAGTATGTTTTTAGTGAAGAGCCTTTCCGATTTTCGCCGGATTTGCTGAATAAGCTAGCACCTTCTCGCTGGGCACATTGGGGCAGTGAGCCAACCTCGAACCTGGACTATCCGATTCATGACAATATTCTGTTTTTGCAGAGCATTGTTTTGTATGACCTGCTGAACTACGATCGCTTAGCTCGTCTCAGAGATTCCGAATTGCGAGTGCAAGCAGGACAACCGACACTGACGATTCCTGACTTGTTTGACAGTCTGCAATCGAGCATTTGGGGAGAAGTGACCAATCCCAAAGATAATCTCAAACTCTCAGGATTGCGGCGGGCACTGCAACGGCAGTACATGAATGCCATGATTTCGATGATTCTGCGCGAAGTTGAGGTTCCTGAAGATGCTCGCACGGTCGCGCGCTATGAATTGAGAAAATTGCAGAAATCGATCGATCGAGCCATGCGGAAAGTCAATGATCGAGACATTTACACCAAAGCTCATTTAGAAGAAGCACAAGATCGAATTGGCAAAGCCTTAGAAGCACAACTGCGATCGCAGTAATCTAACGAATAGCATACAGATTAAAGACCTCTGTATCTTGAAACATGGGTTCTTGCTCGATCGTAATTTTGCTAAAGCCCTGCTGTTTGAGTAACGTAGCAATTTGGTCAACTCGCTGCGCTCGATTGTGAATTTCAACTACAATTTGCTGAATCTTATGCCAATCTTGTAATTCAATTCCCAGGAGCACATCTAATTCGCTACCCTCAACATCAATCTTCAGCAGATCAATCTGTTGAACGTCGTGATCGCGAATGATGTCAGACAGCGATCGCATCTGGCAACGAACCGACTTGACCCGTAAGAGCTGATTCAACTTGAAATTGACCAGCAGCGATCGCAAAAAAGATGGAAATCGTCGTAACAGAGTGATATCAGCGGGTTCATCATCCGATGGGTTGGCAAGTGAAGTCGCGATCGTTTGGCGAATCGTCGATCGGGTTTGTTCCCAAGAATCAGAGTAAGCCGTCGAGAGAATGGTTAGATTTGGATAGTAATCAAATACAACCGATTTCGATGCTTGCGCGAGTCCACACTCAAACACCTTCATCCTGTTCTGTGGCAGCAGTTGTGCATTGCGCTTTAAAACTTGAAAGACCTCTGGAATCGGCTCAAATGCATAAATCTGTAAATCGTTTTGACACTGCTCAGCCGCCCAAAGGCTAAATAACCCAATATTTGCCCCAACATCAAACAACGTGTCGCCTGGATGTAGCTCAATCCCATTCCGAACGTATTGTTGAACCTGTCCATAAACAACAGGCACTTCCTGTTTCCGCAAGTAGCAAACTCGCTTGCCATTCGGAAGTGCCATTGTTGGAATGCCCATTTGCGGAACCCTTTGATCAGGTTGTATACTCCGCGTTGATTTTTACATAGTCATAACTCAGGTCACAACCCCAAGCCTTTCCACTGCCTGAACCATTGCCAATCTTGACTCCAATCACCACAGGCTGATCCAAAACTTGGCGATCGCCGTCTAAATTCTTCGCTGCCTGTTGCTTCAAATATTCATTTGCCGCAACGCGATCGAACGATTGGGGCTGACCATCTTTTAATAACACAAACTCACCAAGCGTAATCTGCAACTCTTCTTGATCAAAAATCACATCTGCTCGTCCTGCTGCTCCCGCAATTCTGCCCCAATTCGGATCGCGTCCAAAAATCGCAGATTTAACTAGCGAAGATCCCGCGATCGTTCTGGCAACTTTCCGAGCCGATTCATCATCACTTGCACCCGACACCTGAACTTCAATCAAACAAGTCGCGCCTTCTCCGTCTCTCGCGATCGCTTTTGCCAAATGAATACAGACTTCTGTCAGCATCGCTTCTAATTTATCCGCTTCGGCTCCTGCTTCCGTAATCGCAGGCGTTCTTGACTGACCGTTCGCTAAAGCAATCAAACTATCATTCGTACTAGTATCACCATCCACAGTAATTTGATTAAAACTGCGATCGGCAGCTCGACTTAACATTTGCTGCCACAGATGAGAAGACACGGCTGCATCACAAGTGACGAATGCTAACATCGTTGCCATATTCGGGTGAATCATTCCCGATCCTTTCGCAATTCCACCAATCCGAACAGGGCGATCGCCGATCGTGGTTTCTAAAGCAATCGATTTCGTGACTAAATCTGTGGTCACGATCGATTTTGCAGCCGCATCACTTCCGGTTTCACTCAGACTCGCAACCAGATTCGGGATACCTGATTTCAGCGCATCCATTTTAATGCGTTGACCGATCACGCCTGTTGATGCGAGCAACACCATATCCGAGGAAATATTTAAAGCTTGCGCGACTGCTTGAGCGCTTTCGAGCGCATCGATCATGCCTTGTGCGCCTGTTGCAGCATTCGCCTGTCCTGCATTACAAAGAATCGCGCGAGTGGTGGATTTAGTTTGGAGACGTTCTCGACAGTAATCAACGCAAGCGGCGCGGACTTGACTTGTAGTGAAAACTCCAGCCGCGATCGCGTCTACTTCTGAGACGATGAGAGTGAGATCGGGTAAGCCGGAGGGTTTGAGTCCTGCAGTAATTCCTGCTGCCTTGTAGCCTTTAGGTGCTGTAATACCGCCTGAGATTTGCTGCCAGTCTGCCATGAAGTGTAGCCCTCTCTCTAATTCCTGAACCGCGATTATATCGGGAGTTATGATGGAAGGCTAGTGTTTTGGCGAGGAAATCAGACGCTTCTCTCAGGTTCCATTTTCTGATTTCCTTTGCAAGTCAACTCGGAATTCGACTTTAAAAAGAAAAAAGGAGGGTCGCGGTTGGCGAGTCCCCCCTGTCATCAGGGTGCATCTACTTATCACAGTATGCCATTAATGGGGTGAGGGGTAAAACCCCTCTCAGCGGATCTTCGTAAAAAATACATGGATCTTTCGATAAGGCTTCACAAAAATCAGTGTTTTTGCGGTGAAGCAAGCACAATGATGAGTTTGATGTGTCTACTGAGTACAAATCGCACTTAGAGCCTGATCAAATTGCGACTTCACCTTAGCCTTGATTCAGCTTCTTTGCCAAGAGTTGATTGGTCAGTTTTGGATCTGCCCGTCCTCCGGTTTCCTTCATCACCTTACCCACAAAGAATCCTAAAAGCTTCGTCTTCCCGGCGCGATACTGTTCTAGCTCATTCGGATTCGCTGCCAGAACGGCATCGATCGCTGCTTCGATCGCGCCCGTATCTGAAATTTGAATCAGTCCTTTCTTCTCGATCAGTTCCTTTGCCGAGCCACCTGTGGTCAGTAATTCTGGCAAGACATCTTTCCCAATTTTGTTACTGATCGTGCCGTCTTCAATCAGGGCAATCAATTCCGCCAAGGTTTCAGGCTGCAATGCCAATTGAGAAATACTCAGTCGCTCCTGATTTAGATAAGCACTGATATCTCCCATAATCCAATTAGCTGCCAGTTTGGGATTTGCTTTCGCTGCGATCGCTGCTTCAAAATAGTCCGCGATCGCTTTGTCCTCGGTCAAGATTCTCGCATCGTAAGCGGATAGCCCTAACTCATCTTCATACCGATGCCGTTTCTGATTCGGCAATTCCGGCAGTTGAGATTTCCACTCTGCTAATTGCGTCGGAGCAACCTCGATCGGACCTAAATCAGGTTCCGGGAAATAGCGATAATCGCTGGATCCTTCTTTGATCCGCATACTAATCGTGCGTTGTGCGCCTTCTTCCCACAATCGAGTTTCTTGAACAATCTTTTCACCGTTCTCGATCGCAGCAATTTGCCGTTCAATTTCGTAATCGATCGCTTTTTGAATGGCGCTAAACGAGTTCATATTCTTGATCTCGACTTTCACACCGAATTCTTCTTGCCCAATCGGACGGACGGACACATTCACATCACAGCGCAGTGAGCCTTCCTGCATGTTGCCATCGCTGACTCCGAGATAGCGCATGATCCGGCGAATTTCTTGCGCATATTCAGCCGCTTCTAATCCGGTACGCAGATCGGGTTCCGAGACAATCTCACACAAAGGCACACCCGCGCGGTTGTAATCAACCAGAGAATAGGTTGATCCCGCCAGTCGATCGCTGCCTCCATGCACCAGTTTGCCTGCATCTTCTTCCATATGCAGTCGCGTGATCCCAATGCGTTTTGTCTTCGCTTTGCCGTTTTCATCCAACAGCGGTTTCCCTTTGTTGTCGGTCAGTTCGATTTCGATCCAGCCATGTTCTGCGATCGGCAAATCGTATTGTGAGATTTGGTAATTTTTCGGTAGGTCAGGATAAAAATACTGTTTACGATCAAACTTACTGTAGGGTGCAATTTGGCAATTTAACGCTAGCCCAGCCTTAACTGCATATTCCAGCACTTTCTGATTCAAAACGGGCAATACCCCTGGCATTCCCATGCACACAGGATCGATATTGACGTTCGGATCAGTGGTGAACTTGGTTGAGCTATCGGAAAAAATCTTGGTCTCAGTGTTTAACTGGCAATGAGTTTCAAGACCGATAATCGCTTCATACTGAGTTTTAGCGGGAGCAGCAGTAGTCATGGCAAATCATACGCCTGTAAAAAGGTTTATTCATTTTAAATGATGAAGGTTGATTTAGAAGAGGTAGGGAGTAGGGAGTGGGGAGTAGGAAAAAGAATTTATCCCCTACTTCCCCACTCCCACTCCCCCCACCCGAACCGAGACAACGTAGGCTAAAATTGCTACACCCTGAAAAAGACTGAGTAAGATTGAGAAAACTTCCCGATCGGGAACCGAGGAATTTGGAATGCTGGTTTGCCCTCAATGCCAATTTGAGAACCCAGAAGAGCATAACTTTTGTCAGGCGTGCGGAACTTCATTAGTTGAAAAACCCTGCCCCAATTGTGATGCACTGGTCGATTGGAGTACTTATGAATGCCCAAAATGCGGCGCGATTACGGGAACCGTGCGATCGCTAGCAGTCATTCCTCCAGGAGGGACTTGGCAACTTGAGTCACGCTATCAAATTCTCGACGCGACCCAATCGCTGATTCAAGTTCTCGATCGCGAACCGCTCAAACCTGCGATGATTGATGTCCCGCCAACGAGTGCCGTACCTTATCTCGAATTAGAACCCTACTTACATCAAATTCTGCCCTTGCTTTACAACGCCTGGCATGAGGAAGAGCGAGACTTTCTGGTGTTAGAAGCGCGATCTCAGTTCACTCAACTCGCTACCTTTCTCAAGCACAATAAGCAAATTCCGATGCTGCAAATTCTGCATTGGTTTTATGAAATGGTGGATCTCTGGGAAGTTCTCGAACCCCATCACCTGACTCAGAGCTTGCTGAGTTTGCCCAATCTTCGACTCGATGAAGATCACCTGCTGTGTCTCGAACAACTGCTACCCAACAGCGCAACTGCGCCGACCCTGCGAAACTTGGGTACAATCTGGCAAACACTGCTTGCTCAATTGACTCAGACTCAATCTGCGTCTTTGCATTTCCTGATTGCTGATCTCTGTACCGAATCTGTTTCCACACCTGACCAATTAAGATCACGGCTAAAAGCGATCGCCCAAGAAACCCAAGCTGATTTAATTGACTCTGAGATTGAGATCATGTCTGACCCACAAGTGCCCGATTTTCCCCAAGCTCCGATTCCCAACTCCGAAGTTCCACCTGAAGAGATCGTCACGGTATTTGCCGATTCGGAGCCAGATTCAGAAGGCGATGATATGCCCACGATCGTGCTGCCGATGCTATTGTTTAGCCTTGACGATGCAGGTCGAACCGATATTGGACGGCAGCGAACTCACAACGAGGATTGCTTCGGGATCGATGCAATCATTGATAAGGTACAGTCTCCTACAGGCAGATTAGTGAAAGCACGTGGGCTGTACATCCTGTGCGATGGCATGGGCGGACATGCCAGTGGAGAAGTGGCAAGCCAAATGGCACTGGATTCTCTCAGAGCATTCTTCCGGCAATATTGGCGCGAGATTGATGCAGGCAAAATTCCTGCCAAGTTGCCTGCGGCAGATGTCATTCGGGATGCGATTCAGCAGGCGAATAAGGCGATTTATAACGTCAATCAGGAAGGACTAAAATCAGGCAGTGGCAGAATGGGGACGACTCTAGTCATGCTGCTGGTTCAAGATACGGAAGCCGCAGTCGCGCATGTCGGAGATAGTCGCATGTATCGCTATACCCGCAAGCTCGGCTTGCAACAAGTGACGCTCGATCATGAAGTGGGACAACGCGAAATTCTACGAGGCGTTGAGCCTGAAATCGCATACGGTCGCCCAGATGCCTACCAACTGACTCAGGCATTAGGACCACGGGACGAGTATTTTGTGAATCCAGATGTGCAGTTCTTTGAAATTAACGAAGATATGGTGCTCATTCTGGCATCGGATGGCTTAACTGATAATGATCTGCTGGAAACGTATTGGCAAAGTCATATTGACCCAATGTTGAGTTCGCAGACCAATCTGGATCAGAGTGTCGCGAATTTGATTGAGTTGGCAAATCAATACAATGGGCACGACAATATTACCGCGATCGCAGTTCGAGCTAAGGTTCGCCCCAATTTGGATCAGTTGCGGTAGAGATAATCTGCTTTTAAGTCAGGACGATATTTCTCGAAATAAGCACGATCGTTGGGTGTCCAACAATTGATCCAAATTTCGGATTCATCAATGTTGTATTCTGTCTTTCCCCGGTTTAGACCGCGAGCCTGAGCGAGTTCCAAAGGACAATCAACCCAGATTGTGAACCCATAATAGGAGCATAAATCTGGATGGAGTACGCTGATGCCTTCAATGATCAAATAATTTGAGTTAGGAAGCTGTTTTAAGTTTCCTAACTTGCCTTGTTCCCAATCGAAGACTTGATAGGTAATGGGCTGATTTTGATGGGCTGGAATAATGACTTGCTGTCTGAGTCGATCTCGATCGAACACAATCCAATCTTCGGATAGAACATTGCAATCGGGAAGCCAGAATTCGTCGATCGAAACAGTCTCAACGCTTTCTAATTGTTGAGCGAGTTCTCTAGCAAGCGTACTTTTTCCAGAGCCGCCAAAGCCAGAGATGCCAATTAGAAAAGGTGGAGACTGAAACCGCGATCGAATTTGATCTGCAATCTGCAAAATCATATCTATAGCAAAACGGGCGAAACTCAAATGGATCGCCCGTTTCAAACAAATTAGTCTTCTTCCCAACTCTCAACCGCTAATAGTTCACTGACCGGATCTTTCATTGAAAACTCGAATGCTTCTAATTCTTGTTTCCAAAAGCTCCAATCATCCCCATAAAGCAGTGCGATTTTCCAAAGACTATCATTTGGCTTCAGCAGCTTCGAGTCCACTAATTTTTGAACTTGACGCTGCAACTTCTCCATCGGATGAGCAACCTGTAGGTTCATACCTTTGATTTACCAAAATTCAATTGAGTTGTACAAATGTTGCATACGGGCTACAGCCAGAAGACATATCACTGAGGAGGTGTCTGTTTCT
Organism: Leptolyngbya sp. GGD; assembly: GCF_026735145.1. Lineage (NCBI taxonomy): Bacteria > Bacillati > Cyanobacteriota > Cyanophyceae > Leptolyngbyales > Leptolyngbyaceae > Leptolyngbya > Leptolyngbya sp. GGD. The sequence continues at coordinate 354,592 of NZ_JAPQKE010000003.1, read as the reverse complement.
TACGGCGCATTGCCATTCCAGCTACTAATATTAGCTTACTTTTTTGAGTTTTTGACAAGTCGTTTCAACAATTCGCTTTCGGATTGCCGTACATACACCGGGAAGCATTGAAATTTATTGTTTCTTGATTTCCCGATCCGTAAATCTACCCTGAATCTATTTCTAGATTAAGATGCGCCCCGTATTTTCTAAGCAGTTGTACTGCTTATGAAACCAGAATTGGATGCCCTCCAATTTTAGCAAGATAGTCGATCGTAGGGTGCATCGATCGTGTTGCAATCCCTTGACAGGGATATGTCTATGCAAGTTCTAAAGCCTCGCATCTAGACCCTGCGGATGAAATCCGCCAAAGCAAACTATGCAAGAAGTCTACTAGGCAATGGTGATTGAGCACGTTGTTGCAACAATAGCCCATACTCTAAACTTTCAACGACAGCTTGATAGGACGCTTCCAGGATATTTCCTGAGACTCCTACCGTTGCCCAACGTTGAACACCGTTACTTGACTCAACGAGCACACGCGTTTTGGCGGAAGTTCCCGCTGCACCATCGAGAATTCTAACTTTGTAGTCTGTGAGGTAAAAGGTTTCAATCTCAGGATAGACCGTGATCAAGGCTTTGCGTAAGGCTGCGTCTAAAGCAGAAACAGGTCCATTCCCTTCTGCGGCTTCCAGAATTTCTTTGCCTGCGATCGCAACTTTCACCGTTGCTAGCGATCGCGCGCGTCCACAATAACTATGCGTTGGGGCTGCCTCTGCCATCATGTCGTAATGCACCTGAAATCCTCGAACTTCAAAGGGTGCATTTCTCTCTCCCAAAGCCTGCCGAATCAGCAATTCAAAGCTCGCTTCTGCGGCTTCAAACTGATAGCCATCTTGCTCTAGATGCTTCAACGATTCAAGAATCTCCCGACAGGTGGGATCTTGACGATCGAGATTGAATCCCAAAGATTTTGCTTTTGCCAGGATGTTACTAATTCCGGCTTGCTCTGAAATCACAATTCGCCGACCGTTCCCTACCAGTTCTGGCTGCAAATGCTCGTAAGTAATTGGATTACGCTGCACTGCGCTGACATGCAATCCGCCTTTGTGGGCAAATGCAGACAATCCGACAAATGCTGCATGATCATCTGGCGCAAGATTTGCGACCTCACTGACAATGCGACTGACTTGAGCCAGCGTCGCGAGCTGCTCAGCGGGTAAACAGTCATAGCCTAATTTCAACTGCAAGTTCGGAATCACCGAGCAAAGATTGGCATTGCCGCAGCGTTCACCATAGCCGTTGATCGTGCCTTGAACCATGGTTGCGCCAGCATTGACCGCCGCGATCGCATTTGCAACCGCCAAATCACAGTCATTATGCGGATGGATGCCGATTTTCACATCTCCAAATGCATTTCTCACATCTCTCACAATCTGCTCAATCTCATGCGGTAATGTTCCGCCATTGGTATCGCAGAGAGTTATCCATTCTGCTCCTGCTGCGATCGCGCTTTTCAAGGTTGCAAGTGCATATTCTCGATTGTGCTTATAACCATCAAACCAATGCTCTGCATCATAAATCACTTGGCGATCGTGGCTTCTGAGATACGCGATCGTGTCTTGAATCATCGCGAGATTTTCGTCGAGCGTAGTTTGTAAGCCTTCGGTGACATGCAAATCCCAGGACTTGCCAACAATCGTGATCCACTTTGTTCCGGCTGCTAAAATCGGCTGCAACATTGGATCAGTTGCAGCCGTCTTTCCAGGACGGCGAGTGAAGCAGAACGCAACGATTTCAGCCTGACTCAGCGGTTGCTCTTTGAGGTGCCAGAAGAATTGCACATCTTTGGGATTTGCTCCGGGCCATCCGCCTTCGATAAATGGAATCCCGAGTCGATCGAGTTCTCGCGCAATGCGGATCTTGTCTTCGACTGAAAATGAAATCCCTTCTCGCTGAGCACCATCGCGCAATGTTGTATCGTAAATCGATAAAGAGATTGGAGTCATACGTTTGACTCTAAAAAAATTAAGACAGCTTCCTATTCTGAAAGACTGAGAAACCTTCCAGAGTGACCATTTGCAAAACTTAATTCAACGAGGTGCGAAATGCCGCAAATTACAGCCCAGGGAAAGACGATTGAATGTGAATCCGGTGCAAATTTACGTCAAGTTTTGCTCAAAAACGGGATTGATCTCTACAATGGCGGTTCTACTGTGATTAACTGTCACGGCCTCGGAACTTGCGGAACCTGTTCAGTTGAAATTGAAGGAGAAGTTTCGCCGATGGAATGGCGCGAAAAAACTCGCCTTTCTCTGCCACCCCACAATCCTGAAAAATCTCGCCGTTTAGCCTGCCAAGTTCGCGTGTTAGGTGATATTCGGGTTACAAAACACAGTGGATTTTGGGGACAAGATGACGCGATTCAATGGGAATAATGCCTGCTTCAGCGTTAACGATAGATTGACATCATGATCGCTGAATAGCACAGTAGAAGTAACAAAACCCGCCAAGGCTATGCGCATGAGTGCATCCTCAAACTGGCGGGTTTCTCATTATCCTGGACTTTTCAAAAGATTAGAAGAGTCGCTCCATTTGGCTAGAGCGATAAAATCATAGAACAGTACAATTATTGGGGCGCAAACCCTAGCGCTATACTTTACACAAAGAGCGTTTTTTGCCCGCGATCGGGCTTTCTAGAAAAGAAACATTACGTCAGGCAAGTGTTATGAATCCGACTGGAAGAATTGTGGGTGGGGGATTGGTCTTAATCGCATTGTTATGGATTTTGCGAATTGCAGGAGCCTTACCTTTTAGCGATCGCTCAATCAATCAAGTGGCAGCACAAGTTCCCCAAGATCGTCCTCCCATCTCAGATCTGGATGCCTCGCGCACCACGATCGCGAACTTCAACCCTCCGACAACAACTCAGCCGTTAAATCCGAATGGAACAACATCGGGGAATGGTTCTTCCACGATTGGAGACTTGGCAAATGCTCCGGGAACGAGTACTGCTAACTCAGGCACTTCGACAGGCAGCACAACCAGACCGAGCGGAGCCACAACACGACCCGCAATTCGAGGAGCTTGGTAATCGATGCAACGTGAGGTGTTGATCATCGGTGGCGGTATTATCGGACTCGCGATCGCGATCGAACTTAAATCTCAAGGCGCGGCAGTGACCATTCTCTGCCGCGATTTTGCTGAAGGGGCAACTCATGCAGCAGCAGGAATGCTCGCGCCTCAAGCAGAAGAACTTCCGCCCAGTCCGATGCTCGATTTTTGTCTAGAGAGTCGGGCGCGCTACCCCGATTGGATTCATAAGCTCGAATCTTTAACCGGAATGAATGCTGGATATTGGGCTTGTGGCATTCTTGCACCACGGTATCAACTCAGTGCCCATGATCAATGGCTCGATCGAGCCAGCCTACTCGCGCATCAAGCAGACCTTGGTGAAGAAGTCGTTGGAGGCTACTGGTTCCCGCACGACGCGCAAGTGGATAATCGCGCGCTAGCAAAAGTGCTGTGGATAGCAGCAAAAGAGCTAGGAGTCGAAATTCAAACCGGAATCAATGTTGAGCGATTTGCATTTGATACCAACATTAATTATCTAGAGACAAATCAGGGAACTTGGAAAGCCGATCATTACGTTCTGGCAACCGGAGCTTGGGCACAAGAACTGCTGCCGATTCCCGTTTTTCCCAGAAAAGGTCAAATGCTTGCGGTGCAAGTTCCCGACCCTGCAAGGCTGCCCTTGCAACATGTGTTGTTTGGAGACGCTTACATTGTGCCGCGTCAGAATGGGCGCATTATTATCGGCGCAACTAGCGAGAATGTTGGATTTCAGAGAGGCAATACTGCGATCGGCATTCACACGTTGTTAGCAAAGGCCATACGACTTTACCCCCCGATCCAGAACTTTGCATTGCAAGAGATTTGGTCAGGGTTCCGACCTGCAACGCCGGATGAACTTCCGATTTTGGGCGAAAGTCCCTATACAAATTTGACGCTGGCAACTGGGCATTACCGGAATGGCATTTTACTGGCTCCGATTACGGGTAGTGCGATCGCGCAATTTGTCCTCACGCAAAAGTCTGACTCTCGCCTAGAAGCTTTCCATTATTCGCGGTTTTCATAGATTCTCTAGGTTTGGGAGGGGGCAATTTTCGGCATAATGGATATCCGCAATCCGCGATCGAGGCAGCATTATGCAAACTTTAGAAAAACCCCTAGACAAGAATTTAGAGGACAGTTTAATCATCGCAGGACGCAAATTTCGCTCCCGCTTGATGACTGGAACTGGAAAATATCGCAATTTCGATGAGATGCGTCAAAGTATTGATGCGAGTGGCTGTGAAATTGTCACAGTCGCTGTGCGGCGCGTACAAACGCAGGCTCCTGGACATGAAGGACTCGCGGAAGCGATCGATTGGAACAAGATTTGGATGCTCCCGAATACCGCAGGTTGCCAAACCGCCGAAGATGCGATTCGAGTGGCACGCTTGGGGCGTGAGATGGCGAAACTGTTGGGACAAGAAGACAATAATTTCGTCAAACTCGAAGTGATTCCTGATGCGAAGTACCTTCTCCCTGATCCCATTGGCACACTAGAAGCGGCTGAACAATTGGTGAAAGAAGGTTTTGCCGTCCTGCCTTACATCAATGCAGATCCACTGCTGGCCAAGCGATTAGAAGAGGTAGGATGCGCAACCGTGATGCCATTGGGGTCTCCAATTGGTTCAGGTCAAGGGATTCGGAATGCGGCAAACATTCAGATCATTATCGAGAATGCCAAGGTTCCGGTCGTAGTAGATGCAGGGATTGGGACTCCCAGTGAGGCAGCGCAAGCGATGGAATTTGGTGCGGACGCATTGTTGATCAATACCGCGATCGCTCAAGCAGCGAATCCGGCAGCAATGGCGCGGGCAATGGGATTAGCTGCTGAAGCCGGTCGTTTGGCATATCAAGCAGGTCGAATTCCGGTCAAGGCGTATGCAAGTGCGAGTTCGCCGTTAACGGGCAGGATCAACGATTAATCAAAGGGTGACTTCGTCACCTGCATTCATTGTGCAAAGTAGGGAGATGCGGGGCAATAACCTTAATTTCAGACCCTCTCCCTATCTCCCATCAGATTGATCGTGCTGTACTAATCTACAATTCGATCCAAAGCCCGATCGCTCTTTAAATAAGCTGAGTAAACGTAGAGCGATTGCGGATCGACTTGATCCGACTGCATCTTGTAATCGTGCGTGGCAAATTCGATTTGTAGCATTAAGCGATCGTGGCGAATCGGGGGCATTCCTTTGTGGAAGCACAAGGTATCTTCGGCAAACCCAAACCCTGCATTGCCACATACTGTCACTAATTTATCGATTCCGTAAGTCTCAACAATCTCAGAATCTCTAAATCGCTTTCTCACCCATTCGTGAGCAAATCGTTTTCGACGATGCGTGCCTTGAATACAGGCATGAGCACCCGTGAGTGAATCGACATTCGTGAGATAGAAAAAGAATTTGATAAAGCGGTAATCATCAAGATCGTAATGAAACAGTTGCGCTGCTTTACGACGAGCGTGTAAAGAGGCTTCTGTTGCAAAGCTCCACCAAAGCTGACTACTAATCAAAATTGGCTCGGTTCCTAAATACTCTGCTGCGATCGACAACAATGTGGGATCTTGAGTCAACCGCTCGATCGCAGGACAATTCTCCACCGTATTGAAATAGTGCGCCGTGACAAATGCCCGGTGATACCATTGTTGCGCTTCTCGCTTGCGGGTGTAGTGAAAGCCATATTCCGGTTTACGATCGCCATAACAAGGGTACTGCTTTGCATAAGTAATGATGTCTTCGCGCAGATCCGGCGGCAAATTCAAACCTAAGTAAATTCCGTCCTTGACTAAAGACTGCACGACTGTCTCAGGAGCAGTTTCGGGAAACGCAGACTCGCCTGAAAATCGAGCGATCACGCTTGCACGGGATCTGAACCGATGGATCAGCGATCGCACTGCACCAAACCGTCCTAACTTCCGCATCAGTAGCCAATTTGGATTTTTAGTGATCCCTCGAAACAACTCGTAGCCGTAGTCATACGCATCATGGTAAAAATTGCGCAGCCAATAGAAACCTAAGAACACATCCGTCTCCACTCAAACAGATTTGATAACTAATGATTGATGAGCCTTCATTTCACCCTTACAGGAGACTACAGAGACTCCCGGTAAGTTTTTAAATACTTCATGATTATTCCCGCTCAAGGATGAAGTTTTGACAAACTTAATGGCTTTATTTCGCAAGAAAACTCATAGATTTGATGAATCAAAAGGGATAAAACTAAATAATTAAAACCTGAATTATATAGAAGCAAAACACTTTTTTGATTACCTGAAATAGCGAATTCGCAAAGCTTTCGTCAAACTTAATGTAATTGTTAGATACAAAAAGTTCTTCTGAATAATGTGGGCTAAGAAAATCTATAGGGTAAAATCTGCCAAAACAGGTTACATTGCTCTAAGTGATATGACATTCCTCACCTCGCACACTTATGAGGATTCTTAAAACAGTTCGGATCGCGGTGAGAAAGTTTGAATGACCTAGATAGCGTTGACGTAGGAGTGAACTTCCAGCTTTATGTTTGACTGTATTGTTGTTGGAGCAGGTCCCGCCGGCGGAACTGCTGCTTACCATCTCGCAAAACGCGGACGTTCAGTTTTAGTGTTAGAGAAAGACGCTCTGCCTCGTTACAAACCCTGTAGCGGCGGAGTTTCACCTGCGATCGCGCAATGGTTCGAGTTTGATTTCAGCCCCGTCATTTCTCGCAAAGTCAATACAATCCGCTATACCTGGAAGCTCGGTGATCCGGTCGATGCGACACTGGAAACGCCTGAACCGATGTGGATGGTACGCCGTGATGAGTTTGATCAATTTGTGATCAAACAAGCTCAGCAAGTCGGTGCAGAAGTTCGAGACGGAACGGCGGTAACGGGGATCGAATTTAAAGGCGATCTCTGGCTCGTCCAGACCACCGCCGGATCTCTAGAAGCAAAGTATCTAATTGCAGCAGATGGTGCAAAGGGTCTGATGGCGAAATGGCTCGGATTCAAAGAGCGCAAGACGCAAATGGGTGCAGTCATGGAAGCACCTCATGCGATCGGGCAAACGGCTCAATTTGATTTCGGCATGTTGAAGAACGGATTTATCTGGAATTTACCGAAATCCGAAGGGTTCAGTGCCGGAACTGCATCATTTAGAGGCAACGATAAGACCGACTTTGATAAAGCCTTGTCGAATTATGCAAAAGAGGCTGGATTCAATACGAGCGGCGCACAGATTTATACCCATCCGATCGTATTTTGGGACGGGGATCAAGTCTTACATACTCAGAATGCAGTCCTTGCTGGAGAAACGGCAGCGATCGTTGATCCAATGACCGCAGAAGGCATTCGTCCTTCGATGTTTAGCGGCATGAAAGCGGCAGAAGCGATTGATCAAGCACTCAACGGCAATGCAAACGCGCTTGCTGAATATACCAACGTGATTCAGCAAGAGTGGGGCAGCGATATGGTTTGGGCACAACGATTAGCAAATCTGTTTTATCGAGTTCCGGGGATCGGGTACAAGGTGGGTGTGAAACGTCCGACTGCAACCGATCGTTTGGGCAAAATTATGTGCGGTGAGTTGCGTTATGCAGATGTAGCCACCCGTGCATTGAAGCGTTTAGGCGGTGGATTGATCCCTGGAATGGGCGGTTAGTCTAGCTTTTAATGAAGCAAAGCCTCGGAATTTAGATTAATTCCGAGGCTTTGCTATGCTGACTAATGTAGGTAGAGTTTTGGGAATGCGATGAAAACTCGTAGCTTTACAGTCATTATCTCTAAAGAAGACGACATGTATATTGCCGAATGCCCAGAAGTTGGCACAGTTGATCAAGGTGAAACGATCGAACAAGCTGTTGCCGGACTGAAAGAGGCAACCCGTCTGTATCTTGAAGAATTTCCAATACCTGACGGATCGCCCAAATACATCACTAGCATTGAAGTGAGTTATGCCTAAACTGCCACGAATTTCAAGCAAAGAAGCAATTCGGGCATTAGAGCACTTAGGTTTGAGCAGATTCGTCAAACGGGTAGTCATGTTGTGATGCAAAAAAAGACGGACAAGGGCACTGTAGGATGTGTTGTTCCCCTGCATCGGGAATTGAAGGTTGGAACACTCAGCGGAATTCTCAATCAAGCACAAGTCACAACCGATGAATTTATCGAGAATCTATAAGGGTCTTTATGCTAGATGACGACAGAGAGATCGGCAAGATTGGAATGATTGCGTTTACAGTCGTCAGCCTCTTAATGGGATTATTGGCATACTGCTGTTTCACCCCCACGCTTCAAGGACTGGAGTTTGCGACCTTCTTTTTCAGCACGAATGGGTACAGTATTCCTATACCCTTACCATTCTGGGTAGCAGGTTGGATTTATATCTTCGCGAGTATCTCATTTCTGCTTGCGGCGCTTTGGTCTTTTGGCTTCTACTTGATGTCTCCGGGCAAGAATCCTGACTATGAGGAATACTTGTATCCTTCATCGGAAGCCAAAGACAATCATACAAACAGCCTGTGAGCTTCCGACGAGATCAATTAAGCTTTTTGCTCGTAGTAGCTAGAAATATGCTCGTAAACATGTTGCGGAAACTCTAGATCTCGATAGACATTACAAGCATCGAGATCATCAGGATTTGGACAAATTGGAAAGTTTTGATGCTGCTGCCAATCTAAAACACGATCTCGTTTCGGTGGATTGTAATCTTTGCCTTGAACCTGCTGATAAAGCGATTTTGCTTCCGCTTCACTGCATTCTTCATCTTTCAGAAGGTACTCAATCACCTCTTCTTGCGAAAGAAAATGTCGAGCCACCATTGCGAAAACTAAACGCCCATAATGCTCGATATTTTCACCTGCATCTAACGCATCCAGTAAATGCGCCATCATGTCACTTTTTCTCAAATCTTCGACAGACATAGACTTCTCAATAAATTGATCTACTATGACTGTTGTAGAACTGATGATCTAAGATGACTTCTGCCAAAAGATTCAAATGATCCGCATCAAGCTGATCCAAAGAATGATCTGATTCACATCAAACATCAGCCGATTACAATCGGGTCTAATGCTCGATCGTGCCATTGCCGCTGCGACCATTCCGAAACATAAGGACGCAGAACAAATTTCACAGGTTCACCATCCATCACGTCAATTCGTAGAAAAGAATAAGGACGCTGTTTGTCCTTTCCTTGCCCAGTTCGTCCGACAAAAAGTTGAGACTTCGCCACAATGCGATCGTCTTCTTCAATCTCGGTTCCCTCCTCTCGTTGTCGTCGCAAACTATAGCCACTCCCACCACAGATCACCCAATTAATATTGGAATCTGCATGTCCAGTCTCAACCGTCCGAAGGTACTCAAAACAATGAGCGTGACCCGTAAGCACAAGATCAACAATAGAGCGCTCCTTGATATCAACCGCTTTCGCTACATCATCAAAAACCTGCCGCAATCGATAGCGCACCGCATGAGTTTGTGCTTGATACCATTTCGTCGCCTCGGTCACATAGGGGGGATGATGAAAATAGATAATTCTGCCTCGCACGTCAGGAGAATTGAGGGATGCAATTAAGCGATCGCGTAACCAGTCTAACTGCTCATAATCTGTCACCGATGCTTCTGTATTCAATTGCTTATCAATGTCAAGCTGAATCTCTTCAAGTTGTTGAAGTTTGACGCGAATATCATCTGCTGCGTCTGACTGTTCGGGTTGATTGACATTTAAGCGAGAGAGTTCTTGTAGCAATTGCTGCATTTCTTGCTCGATCTCGTTACGACGATCGAGTAATTTCCCACGGTCTTCTTGAGTACTCGAAGGCACAATCGGCTCATTAAATGTATTGGAGTCGAGGGCAAAGAAATCAATCCCGCCGTAACGGAACGTATAGTAGCGGTTTGGCAAACGAGTAAATAACCCAGGCTCGTATTTTAAGCACCGTCCTGTTGAAGTTTCAGCCGTGTAATGTCGATCGAGATGTTCGGCTAAATGCATTGGGTCTTTCAGCCACAACGTATCCATGAACGCTTGGGCAAATGCTTTTCCTTGATAAGATCCATGAAAACGAATATCGAGATCAATCTTTTTTCGTAATAACAGTCTCAATGGATAAGAAACCTGAGCTAATACACCATAAAATAGGGTTAAATCATAATAATCATGATTTCCCAACACAGGTAAGAATGGGAAGTTAAACACCATTTGATCAAACTTAATCTTGGTCGGTGTTTCTCCCCCAACTAAAAATTCTCGGTAAGGCTCAATAAAATTTTGGGGATAAAATTCACTAGAGCCAACAAGATAAACGACATCTCCAGTATGTAAAACAAACCGACATTCGTCCTTATGAAGCAACATCTGCTCAGCAATTTGGCGTTGGGGAAAATGCCCAGGGTGTCGTCCCGATCCACTATCACCAATCACCAAGAAAGAAAAAGCATTTTGTTCGCGCGGATCATCAATGACAAAACGGGTTTGATCAATTCCGCGATCGCGCAAACTAGGGGCTTTCCACTGCACCCGCTCCCGCATTTTTTGAATTTTGAGTGCAGTAGAGGGTTCCGAAACAAATCTCATCATGATCAATCTCGATACATGATTAAATTCTGAACGCTGAAACCCGAATTTTCAACCATCTGTGTAATCCTGGATCAATGCGTAAATTTCTAGCTTTCTAAGGAACCCATCATGGACGACAAGTTAATGTTAATGATTCCGGGACCAACTCCTGTCCCTGAACAGGTCTTATCGGCAATGGCAAAGCATCCGATCGGACACCGGAGCGGCGATTTTGGCAAAATTGTGGCAGAAGTCACGCAAAATCTCAAATGGCTCCACCAAACGCAAAATGATGTCTTAATCCTCGCAGCAAGTGGCACAGGCGCGATGGAAGCCGGGATTATTAATTTTCTTAGCCCAGGCGATCGCGTTTTAGTCGGGACGAATGGAAAATTTGGCGAACGATGGGCAGAAGTGACGGATGCCTATGGTTTGCAAACCGAACGCCTCTCAGTAGATTGGGGGAAACCGCTTGATCCAGAAGCATTCCGACAACGCTTGGAAAGTGACACTGACAAGCAGATCAAAGCGGTCATTGTTACCCATAGTGAAACTTCAACGGGTGTGATCAACGATCTCAAAACGATCAGCAGCTATGTCAAAGCACATGGAGCGCTGATGATGGCAGACACCGTGACCAGCCTCGGTGCAACCAGCGTGCCCGTGGATGAGTGGAGCTTGGATGTGGTGGCATCAGGTTCACAAAAAGGCTACATGATCCCGCCTGGATTGGGATTTGTTGCAGTCAGCGCAAAAGCTTGGGAAGCCTACAAGACGGCAAAACTGCCTCGGTACTATTTGGATTTAGGCAAGTATCGCAAGTCGAGCGCAAAAGATACCACGCCGTTTACGCCTGCGATTAATTTGTTCTACGCGATGCAAGCCGCGCTGAGAATGATGAAAGCTGAAGGCTTGGAGAATATTTTTGCGCGTCATGAACGCCTGCGCCAAGCTGCACGGGCTGCTGTAAAAGCGTTGAATATGCCTTTGTACGCAGCAGATGAGTGTGGCAGTCCAGCGATTACTGCGGTGATGCCAAACGGAGTCGATGCAGAACAAATTCGCTCTGTGATGCGGAAACGATTTGATATTGCGCTGGCAGGTGGACAAGACCATCTCAAAGGCAAAATCTTCCGAATTGGGCACTTGGGATTTGTCAGCGATCGAGATTTATTAACCGCGATCGCGGCGCTAGAAGCGACCTTGCAAGAGTTGGGCTATGACAGCTTTACGCCTGGGGCAGGAATTGCAGCAGCGGCGAAGGTTATCTCGAATTCCTAATTGAACTGCCGCGTTTCGGCTACGCTCACCGTTCAGTGCTGAAGATCTTTAGGTTCCAGTGCCTTTGCGGATTGATCGCAGCCGAAACCCAATCCTCAAGATGTCACTCGCGCTAATTCTGTATTCAAAGGGAATTCTGGGAAAGTGTTACTTTTCAGAACCCCCCTATGAGTCGTTCCGTTTCGATCGCGTCAAATCTCCAAGACCTTCAGACTTTAATTCTGTCTTTTCATCCGGTCATCGCGATCGAAACCGTCGAAGAAGAGCGGGTACAAGACTTGCTCAGAACAGCAACGCAAGAAATGGGCTTATCGTTGTTTGAGTGGAGCATGACTCAGGGATTAGTTCGTGTCTCTCAGAGCGATCGCTGGACAAATGAGTATGCTCCGCCCGGACAAACTACTTCTGGGTACGAAAACTCAGGCGATCCGCTAAAGCTGCTCGAAACAATTCAATCTTTAAACATCCGAGGAGTCTTTTTACTCAAAGATTTTGCGTCACACCTCGAAGATGCAAAGACAGCCCGGCAGTTTCGAGAACTGGTGCAATTGTTTGGGCAAACGCGATCGGTGATTGTTCTAGTGGGGGCTGAGATTGCATTGCCCGTCGAACTTGCACATGATGCTTGCTTTTATGATCTCAAACTTCCAGGACGAGATGAATTGCTGCAAGCTGTTCAAGACATTGTGCGATCGCTGCGGGTCAAAAATCGGGTGCAAGTCGAAGTCCAAGATCAAGACTTGCATCTGCTCGTGAAATCGCTCACCGGGATGACCTTAAAACAAGCCCGTCAAGTTGTGGCTTATGCCGCTTTAGAAGATGGCAAACTGACGGCGCAAGATGTGCAGCGAATTCTGCAACGCAAAGCGCAGATTATTCAAGAAGGCGGCGTTTTAGAGTATTTCCCGATGGATGATACGCCGCTTGATTTGGGCGGTTTTACCGGACTCAAACAATGGCTTGCTTATGCCAAGGTTGGATTTAGTCCGCAAGCTCAAGCCGTGAATTTGAAACCACCCAAAGGAATTTTAATTGTCGGGATTCAAGGCTGCGGAAAATCTCTGGCAGCAAAAGCAATCGCGCGCGCCTGGAAGATGCCCCTGTTAAAGCTCGATGCAGGTCGGCTGTACGACAAGTATGTCGGCGAATCGGAGAAGAATTTCAGACATGCGATCGCACTTGCTGAATCGATGGCTCCCGCCGTGTTGTGGATTGATGAAATCGAAAAAAGCTTAGGCAACAATGGTGGAGATGCGGACGGCGGTTTGAGTCGGCGAATGTTTGGATCATTTCTCACCTGGATGCAAGAAAAAACAGGCGAAGTCTTCGTGATTGCTACCGCAAATGATCTCTCCCAAGTCCCGCCAGAACTGTTACGCAAAGGGCGATTTGATGAAATCTTTTTTGTTGATCTACCGGACGATCGCGAACGCCTGACAATTCTACAAATTCATCTCACCCGCCGCCGCCAAAATCCAGAGACGTTAGATTTATCGGCTTTGGTTGCTGCAACGGATGGATTTAGTGGTGCAGAGATTGAACAAGCAGTCATTACAGCGTTGTATAAAGCGTTGTATTTGAATAAACCGTTAGAGACTGCACTATTGTTAGAGGTGATTAAATCGACGGTTCCACTGTCGATTACGCGGCGTGAAGATGTGCAGCGACTTAGAGCGATCGCTCAAGAGCGGTTTGTTAGTGTTCGATAATTGCTGATTTCAATCGTGACCTCGATCGAAGTGTTCTTGGGGCACAGAAAATTTTTGTTGCTCAAATCCCGCCACCTCAGACAGTGTATAGAGTGGGCGGTTTTTTACTTCTTCATAGATGCGCCCAATGTATTCTCCCAAAATTCCAATGCTGAGCAGTTGTACCGCACCTAGGAAGAAAATCGCGACTACGATGATAGTTAATCCAGTCAAGGGTGAAGCTGGATAAGCAATTCTCCAGTAAAACGTCAGCAGCATCATCACGATCGCAACTAAAGCAGCAAATAATCCTACATAGGTTGAAATCCGCAGCGGCACTTTCGAGAAGGAAACTAAGCCATTGATGGCTAACCCAAGTGATTTGTGAAATGTGTATTTCACATCGCCAGCAATTCGAGGATCGCGCTCGAATTGGATTGCAGTCTGAGAAAATCCAACCCACGATCGCAAGCCCCGAATGTAACGATTGCGCTCAGGCATTGCATTGAGTAAATCCACGACTTGACGATCCATCAAGCAAAAATCGCCTGTATCCGTTGGAATATCGACATCCGCAAGCTGTTTGAGCAATCGATAAAACACAAAAGCTGTCAAGCGCTTAAACCATCCTTCCTTGCGCCGCTGAGTCCGCTGAGCATACACCACTTGATAGCCTTGCCGCCACTTCTCAATCATCGCGGGAATCAGTTCGGGCGGATCTTGTAAGTCTGCGTCTAAGATGACAATCACGCGACCTCGAACATAGTTCAAGCCAGCCGTGACAGCAATTTGATGTCCGAAATTGCGAGCTAAGCTGAGATAACAAACGCGCGGATCGCGATCGTGTAATTCTCGAATTAACTGCAAAGACCGATCTCGGCTCCCATCATTGACCAAAATCAATTCAGATGGGGCATCGAGCCTGTCCATTAGCGCACTCACACGACCATACAGCGCGGCGATCGTCTCTTCCTCGTCATAAATCGGAATGATCAGCGTGTACTTTGGTAGAACCATCGAACCTATCTCCACAACCAGGTCAGCGCGATCGCACTTAGACTACTAGCTCGAACACCGACTATAAAATCGTGCTATCTCTTGCCTTCGAGATCTGTTAGAGCACAAGATTGATTTTCCCAACTGATCAATCTTAGCTGGCGTGAAGCTTTCATCGAAGAAGTCACTAAAATTTGTGACTCATATTCACTTTGAGCCGATATGACTTCACTGAATGATCAACGATGAATCGAGTGCTTGTTGGCAGAATTCTCGAATTTGCGGAGAAGAGAAACTATCATCACTCGCTTTACTAGCTACGAAGTAATTTTGTAGCCAAGCACAGCCTATTTGTATGATTGTTCTACATGGATGAGATAGTAAGGAAATGTGCTAGCTGAAATTAAACTTTAGCGAACGATACATCTCAATCAGTTAAGTGAGTCCTTATGCAGCTATAGCAATCCGATTTGAGTTGTGAAATTTGGGGGACTTAGGGGTCACGACAGACTATGCTTTTCACGATCAATTTAGGACTGCTATAGCTAGCACTTCTGAAGTTGATTGATGAAAGCTCAATGCAGAAGCTATTGACGAGTGCGATCGAGTTTAGAAACGACTCCGCCAAATGCAAAATTTTGCACCATCTCGCTTGCCAGAAAGTCATGCGGAAAGCCAAGCTCGATCGTACTCACATCATTCAATCTCTGAAGCTGTTCTGAACTGAGTTCAAATCCTAAGCAATCCATGTTCTCCTTGAGTTGATCGAGCTTGCGCGAACCAATGATTGGAATGATGCTACCCGGTTGTTGACGAATCCAATTCAGTGCGACTTGCGCCGGGAGCTTACCTATTTCAGCAGCAATATCGAGCACAGTTTGAGCGATCGCGAGTTGCTTTTCAGTGACCGGGCGCGAAGTATCAGGATTACTCAATCGTCCTTCCACAGGTTCCGGCTTGTTATATTTACCCGTTAAAACTCCTGCTCCAAGCGGACTCCAAGCCGTTACTCCAATCTCAAATGCTCGTGCCATAGGCAGGAGATCTCGCTCGGGAGTACGTTCAATCAGAGAGTACTCAATCTGTAGTCCGATAAACGAAGTCCAGCCGCGAAATTGCGCGATCGTATTTGCCTGAGAAATAATCCAGGCAGGTGTATCTGAGATGCCAATATAGAGAATCTTGCCTTGTCGAACTAAGTCATCAAATGCTCTCATGACTTCTTCGACAGGTGTTGTAAAGTCCCAAGCATGGAGCCAAAGTAGATCGATGTAGTCTGTTTCTAGGCGCTTCAAACTTGCTTCAACTGCTTGCACCATGTTTTTCCGATGATTGCCAGCAGCATTCACCCCGCCGTTGCCCATGTTGAGTGAGTACTTTGTAGCGAGTACCCACTTTTCGCGATCGCGTTTAATAAATTCTCCAACAAACTTCTCGCTGGTTCCATTGGTATAGAGGTTTGCGGTATCAATGAAATTTCCGCCTGCTTCTGCAAAGGCATCAAACATTTTGCGGCTCTCTTCATACGCTCCGCCCCAGCCCCAATCCTCTCCGAAGGTCATTGTGCCGAGACACAATTCCGAGACTCTGAGACCGCTCTGTCCTAGTAGTTTGTATCGCATCGTTTTTCTAAAAGTGCAGTGAAGGGTAACGGTTCATTCTTCCCCGGATTGAGGGAAATTGAATGAAGCATTGCATGACATGCTGCAATTGAAAAGTCATCGAATCAATCGGACTCGCGGTGCATCGATTGCGCATCGCGTCGAGCATCTTAATTATCAAGACTAGGCTAAAACTCTCCGATGAGTCAGGCTCAGAATCAATTTCTTAGTGTTGTTTTACAAATTGCAATAAACGGTTCAACTTCATGACGAATTTAGATTTAGCATCGCGCGAAAGCCTAGCAAAATCTGACCTGTGCGCTTTCTACTCATCCTGGGCATAATGAATCCGCCCACCAAGATACTCACGGTTCTGTCTGATACATTCACCCTTTGGATTGACGAAACAGGAAGCCAGCATGTCCATTGAGAAACTTCAACCTGCACCTACGCAGCAAGTCGGGGTCTACACGCCATATTATCCTCAACAAACCAAAAAACAACTTCTTCCATTTGCGATTAGCCTCTATCAAAAAGGGGCGCTTGAAGGAGAACGTAGAATTGAGGGAGCTGAAAGTATTCCGTTTATTGCGACTTGGAATGTTTCAACCCTACCTGCGGATTTGTGCCGTTGTCGGATTCAATTTGAAGGCAATGCTGAACTCAGTTATGAGATCATGATGGCGAACTTCGAGTTTGTTGACTTCTTAATTGATGTCATTCTTAATTTTAAGCGGAGTCGGCTTTCTGATTTTTCCCAGTCGTTTTATCGCAAGCTGTTGCGCATCGACGAATAGAGGGTTCAATTCCATCTGATTCTGATCAAGTCAGGGCGATCGTAGAATTCTACGATCGCCCTGACTTTTGCCGTAGTTCCGAACTGAGTGTATCCAAGATTGCGATAAAATTCATAAAGCTACAAGGCTGTTCATTGAGTCATCATTATCCGGAGTAAGCGCGTGCCAAAGTCCGCCAAGTATTTAGTCATCGGTTCGCTAGAAGCTTACAGTGGCAAATCGGCTGCCATTTTAGGAATTGCTCATCAACTCAAAGCGAAAGGGATTGATCTTGCCTACGGCAAAGCGCTAGGCGGCGGCTGGGGTCAAACTCAGATGGCAGATAATGATGGTGATATTCAATTTGTGGCAGAGGCGATACAACTGCCACAAGAACGGCTCCAGGCTCCCGTCCTCAACCTCGATACGGATACGGTTGAAAGACGGATTAGTGGAACTGATCAGCAGGACTATCCACAATTGTTGGCGCAGCGATCGCAAGCGCAAAAAGGCGATTTAGTCATTCTAGAAGGACCTGGAAATCTCAGTGAGGGTAAATTGTTCGATCTCTCATTGCTGCAAGTCGCAGAAACCATTCAAGCCCAGGTAATGCTCGTCACACGGTTTCATTCTGTACTCTTGCTCGACCAGATTTTGAGTGCAAAAGAGCAATTAGGCGATCGCTTGTTAGGAGTTTTGATTAATGATGTTCCGGCGGATCAGATCAATTCCATCAATCAGTCACTCCGTCCTTATTTAGAACAGCAAAATATTCCCGTGCTAGGCGTGTTGCCGAGTAGTACGTTGTTAAGAAGCGTTAGTGTTGCAGAATTAGTGCATCAATTAAATGCAGAAGTGCTCTGTCGCCCTGATCGCTTAGATCTCATGGTCGAAAGTTTGACGATCGGCGCGATGAATGTCAATTCTGCTTTGAAGTATTTTCGAGCGAGACACAATATGGCGGTGGTCACAGGCGGCGATCGCACGGATTTACAGCTAGCAGCGCTGGAAACTTCCACACAGTGTTTGATCTTGACCGGGCACATTGCGCCGACGAAAGAGATTGTGGCACGCGCAGAGGATTTGGAAGTGCCGATTCTTGCAGTCGATTTAGATACATTAACAACTGTTGAAATTATTGAACGAGCCTTTGGAGAAGTGCGATTGCAGGAGCCAATTAAGTTTCAATGTATTTGTCAAATGATTGAAGCTCATTTCGACAGCGATCGCTTATTGTCCGCTTTAGGATTAATGCCAGCAAGTACACGATGACACAAACATTAGTTTCAACCGCATTCCGAGTCGGAATTGCAGGTCCAGTGGGATCAGGGAAAACAGCGTTAGTTGATGCCCTTTGTAAAACGCTGCGCGATCGGTTTGCGATCGCAGTTGTGACGAATGATATTTACACGCAAGAAGATGCGAAATTTTTAGTGCGATCGCAAGCTTTAGACCCGAATCGAATTTTGGGAGTCGAAACGGGAGGCTGTCCTCATACAGCAATTCGGGAAGATGCATCGATGAATCTTGCTGCGATCGAGCAACTTGAGCAGCGATTTCAGGATTTAGAGCTGATTTTCGTCGAGAGTGGTGGCGATAATTTAGCTGCAACCTTTAGTCCTGAATTGGTTGATCTGAATCTCTATGTAATTGATGTTGCAGGCGGGGATAAGATCCCGCGCAAAGGTGGTCCCGGCATCACAAAATCTGATCTATTGGTCATTAATAAGATTGATTTAGCGCCCTATGTCGGTGCCGATCTGCAAGTTATGGAGCGAGATGCAAAGTTGATGAGAGGGGATAAACCTTTTGTCTTCACAAACTTAAAAACACAAGCTGGATTAGGCACCATTGTTGATTTTGTGACCACTTACGCAGGGCTGAACCTGACGCAAAAATAACAAAATAACCCTTAAATTGTAGTCCTCAATACAATTCTTGCCAGAACACAAGCCCTAGTATTTCAGAGATATTACTGAAGCTTGAAATCGCGACATCTCTGCGACTCGCTCCTTCGCAGAGCCAATCTTTTTTGGATTGTTCGATCGCTCTTGCTTGGTTCAATACGTCACTACTTTGGACTATGACAAACTCATTCGGACGGCGTGAATTTATTGTTTTTGGCTCCACTCTTGCAGGGAGTATTTTGTTGAAATCGTGCGGAGCGCCCACAGCTTCAACGGGTTCAAGTTCAGGTTCTTCTCCTGCTGCTTCTCCTGCTGCCAATACCGCAGCATCGGGCAACACGATCAAGGTGGGAATCTTGCACTCGCTCTCTGGCACGATGGCGATCTCTGAAAAGAGTGTCGTCGATGCTGAGCAATTAGCGATCGAGGAGATCAACAAAGCGGGCGGTGTGTTAGGCAAGCAGATCGAAGCGGTCGTTGAAGATGGCAACTCGGATTGGCCAACCTTTGCTGAGAAAGCGAAGAAATTGATCGATCAAGACAAGGTGGCAACGGTCTTTGGTTGCTGGACTTCAGCAAGCCGGAAAGCGGTACTGCCTGTGTTTGAATCGAAAAAACACTTGCTCTGGTATCCCGTGCAGTATGAAGGGCAAGAATGCTCTAACAATGTGTTCTATACGGGTGCTGCTCCCAACCAACAGATCGAACCTTCGGTCGAATGGTTGTTGCAGAACAAGGGCAAAGAGTTCTTCTTGGTGGGTTCAGACTATGTCTTCCCCAGAACTGCAAATACGATCATCAAAGCTCAGTTAGCAGCTCAAGGCGGAACGGTGAAAGGGGAAGACTACATTCCCTTAGGCAACACCGAAGTCAAATCGGTTGTAGACAAAATCAAGCAAGCGCTTCCGAATGGCGGCGTGATCTACAACAGCTTGAACGGCGACACGAACGTTGCATTCTTCAAAGAGCTGCAAGCATCTGGCTTGACACCTGACAAGTATCCTTCGATGTCGGTGAGTATTGCAGAAGAAGAAGTTAAAGCGATCGGGGTTGAATACCTCAAAGGTCACTATGCAGCATGGAACTACTTCCAAACGGTGAATACACCTGCTAGCCAAAAGTTTGTGCAAGCATTCAAGGCGAAGTATGGCAACGATCGAGTCGTGAACGACCCGATGGAAGCTGCTTACATCATGGTTTATCTGTGGAAGCAATCCGTTGAGAAAGCAGGAACCGCTGATGATCTCGATAAAGTGAAAGCAGCCGCGTATGGTCAGACCTTCGATGCACCCGAAGGAAAAGTCACCATGAACTCGAACCACCACTTGTCGAAGTTTGTCCGGATTGGTGAAGTTGGAGATGATGCGCTGTTCAAGATTGTTTCCGAAGGCAAGGAAGCGGTGAAACCGTTGCCTTGGAATCAGTTTGTTGCAGAAACGAAAGGCTTCTCCTGTGATTGGTCTGATCCGGCGAAAGGTGGGAAGTTCAAGCTGACAACCTAGGGATTGATGGCTCTGTCTCATGTCACAGAGGTAGGGAGTGGGGAGTAGGGAGTAGGGAAAGAATTGTACGATTCCGTTTCCCACTCCCCACTCCTCACTCCCTACTTCCTCATTTCTGTCATACCGACTTGGAGGAGATTTTGCTATCAGGACTTTTGAATGGATTGTTCAGTGGGCTAAGCCTAGGTTCAGTACTGTTACTTGCAGCATTGGGACTGGCGATCGTCTTTGGACTCATGGGTGTGATCAACATGGCGCACGGTGAGTTAATGATGCTCGGCGCTTACACAACTTTTGTGGTGCAAAATGCCCTGAAGCCGTTGGGTGGCATTTGGTTTGATGCCTATATTTTTGTTGCTTTGATCGCAGCGTTTATTGTGACTGCCATATTTGGCGTGGTGCTAGAGCGTGGGGTGATTCGATATTTGTATGGGCGACCGCTGGAAACGCTGCTGGCAACGTGGGGTGTGAGCTTGATCTTGCAGCAGTTGGTTCGCAGTGTGAGTTGGCAATTTGTAGTTGGGCTGATTGTCTTCTGTGCGTTCTTCTTCGGGGGACTGTGGTTTTTAGCAAAACGCCCGAATTTTGAGCAATTTCGAGGGTGGGCGATCGCGCTTTTACTGCCGATCTCGGCTGGGATCGCGCTCTCGCTCGGAAATTATTTAGGTCAAGCGTATGGGCTGCTGATGACCAAACCGTGGTTTGGCGCGCAAAACGTGGATGTGACGGCTCCGCGATGGTTGCGGGGTGGATTGTCGATCGCGGACACACAGCTTTCCTATGCTCGGATTTTTATTATTGTCTTGACGATCGCGTGTTTGTTTGGCGTGTATTGGTTTTTAAATCAAACGTCCTGGGGCTTGCGAATTCGTGCGGTCACGCAGAATCGCAGCATGAGTGCTTGTCTCGGAATTCCGACGCAGAAAGTGGATGCTTTGGCATTTGCGATCGGGTCTGGGCTAGCTGGAGTCGCAGGATGTGCGGTGAGTTTGCTCGGATCAGTTGGTCCTAATACGGGACAGAACTACATCGTCGATACCTTTATGGTGGTCGTCGTGGGTGGGGTTGGTAAGTTAGTCGGTAGCATTATCGCAGCACTGGCGATCGGAACCGCGAACTATATTATTGGCTCGAACTTGTTAGTCGATGCGTTTAGTTTCTTTCCGCCGTTGGCTGAATTCTTTCGGTTCTTCTCAACGATCAGCATGGCAAAGGTGATGGTCTTTGCATTAATTATTGTGTTTCTACAGTTCCGCCCGGCTGGACTGTTCCCGCAAAAGGGTCGAACGGTGGATGCTTAAAAAGAGGATGACGTTGTGAAAAGGGAAATTCCTTGGTGGAAAACGAAATCGTTTGCAATTGAAGTTGGACTTGTGATTGCGATCGCGCTCTTGCTGATCTTTGTGATTCCGCCTTTGTTAGTCGGCGTGGGTCAAGCCTTTCGCGTGAATTTGCTCGGGCGGTTTTTAGCGTTAGCAATTGTGGCGTTAGGGATTGATTTAATCTGGGGCTACACTGGCATTTTGAGCTTGGGTCACGGATTGTTTTTTGCGCTCGGTGGCTATAGTTTGGCAATGTATTTGCAGTTGCAAATTCCCGCCGGACAACTTCCTGAATTTTTCAGTCTCTATGGCGTCACTGAACTGCCAGCTTTTTGGTTGCCGTTTTACTCGCTGCCGTTTACGGTCTTTGCGATCGTCTTGTTGCCGACGGTCGTGGCGGCAGTGCTAGGCTATCTGGTGTTCCGAAATCGGATTCGGGGCGTTTACTTTTCGATTTTGACGCAAGCGGCTTTGATCGTATTTTTCAACTTCTTCAATGGTCAGCAAAAGTTGATCAATGGAACGAATGGATTGAAGACGGATACGGCGACTATTTTTGGACAAGCGGTAGGTTCGCCCGAGGTGCAGTGGGTGTTCTACATGCTGACGGTCTGGTTGCTGGTGGGCGCTTATGCACTGTGTCGATGGCTCACGAGTGGTCGATTGGGACGGTTACTGGTTGCAGTTCGGGATGATGAACCGCGCTTGCGATTTTCTGGGTATGACCCGACGGCATTTAAGGTATTGGTGTTTGCGATTTCTGCGGGACTTGCGGGGGTCGCAGGTGCATTGTTCACGGTGCAGTCTGGGATCATTTCGCCCAAGTCGATGGACATTGCTTTCTCGATCGAGATGGTGATCTGGGTGGCAGTCGGCGGTCGGGCGAGTTTAGTCGGCGCGATTTTGGGTGCTTTGATTGTGAACTTTGCTAAGAGCGTGCTGAGTGAACAGTTTCCCCAGGTTTGGTATTTTTTCCAAGGTGCATTGTTCCTCACAGTTGTGACGGTGCTGCCGGGTGGATTGGTGGGCTGGATTCGCAATGAAGGCTTAGAGCTTGTGCGATCGCGAATTCTTGGCAAACGCTACCTGATGACCTACCCAAGTTTAGAAGAAGATCCGGAAGTGCAATATGAGCGAGAAAATCTTGCAAATCGAAAATCTGACCGTTAGTTTTGATGGCTTTAAGGCGATCAATGACCTGAATTTTGACCTGGATACGGGCGAGTTGCGGGTGGTGATTGGACCGAATGGAGCCGGAAAAACGACCTTTTTGGATACGATTACTGGGAAGGTGCAGCCGACGGTTGGAACGGTCTACTTTCAAGGTCGAAACACAAAAGGTCTCAAAGAACACCAGATTGCGCGGTTAGGTGTGGGGCGAAAGTTTCAAACGCCGAGGGTGTATCTAAATTTGACTCCGCGTGAGAATTTGGAGCTTTCTTGTACGCGCGATAAGAATATCTGGAATGCGATCGTTGGAAAAACTCCGGCTGCGGAACGGCGAACGGTGTCTGGGCTGCTGGAAACGATCGGGCTAGATCTCAAAGCGGATATTAAGGCAGCGTTGCTGTCTCATGGCGAGAAGCAGCGGTTAGAGATTGGCATGTTAGTGGCTCAGTCTCCAGATTTGCTGTTAGTTGATGAGCCAGTTGCCGGGTTGACGGATGAAGAAACCGAGAAGGTGGGGGATCTGTTACTAGCGCTGGCAGAGAGTCATTCGATTATTGTGATCGAACACGATATGGAGTTTGTCAGACAGATTGCTCGTAAAGTCACAGTGCTGCATCAAGGCAGTGTGCTGTGTGAGGGTTCGATGGATGAGGTACAAAACGATCCGCGAGTCATTGAAGTATATCTAGGGCAACAAGAAGATCACGCTGCGTAATTTACTATGACGAATACAACGTTAGAACCAATGGGAATGGACATTGCGGTTCCGATGCTTCAGGTGTCGGGATTGAATGTGTACTATGGCGAGAGTCATATTTTGCGGGATGTGGATATGACGGTGCATCCGGGCAAGATGGTCTGTCTGATTGGGCGCAATGGGGTGGGAAAGACGACGCTTTTGAAGTCGATTATGGGGTTGCTGAAGCCGCGCCGAGGAACGATCGATCTGGGTGGTGAGGCGATTACGATGAAGACTCCGGATCAGCGTGCCCGGTTGGGGATTGGCTATGTGCCGCAGGGTCGGGAGGTGATTCCTCGGCTGACGGTGAAGGAGAATTTGATGTTGGGGATGGAGGCGTTGCCACCGAAGAAGCGTACGGCTGACATTCCGGATGAGATTTTTGAGTTGTTCCCAGTGTTGAAGACGATGCTGGCTCGGATGGGCGGGGATCTCAGCGGTGGGCAACAGCAGCAGTTAGCGATCGCGCGGGCTTTGATGGGTCAACCGCGGTTGCTGGTGCTAGATGAGCCGACGGAGGGGATTCAGCCGTCGATTATTCTGGAGATTGAAGCTGCGGTGCGGCGGATTATTGAGACGACTGGGATTTCGGTGTTGCTGGTTGAGCAGCATTTGCATTTTGTGCGTCAGGCGGATTGGTACTATGCGATGCAGAAGGGTGGGATTGTGGCTTCTGGATCGACGAGTGAGTTGAGTAATGAGGTGGTACAGCGGTTCTTAGCGGTTTAGCATCAGGCGTAATTTTCTTTGGCAAACCGAAGCAGGAGCGAAACACCTGAGAGGTTTGCCAAAAGGTTAGAGCCAAGACAAGTCGATCGTTTTGAGAATTGAAAGATTTGTCATCGGTATAGATAGAGACTATAAAACGAGCAAGAGACTGCTCTCTCACTAATCACGCAGTTTACTCCTGATAACGGGTCTGAAACCGATGGTCAGTTCGTCCTGTTCCAATTTTAGAAAGCAGCACTGATCAAAGAAAGACAATAGAAGTTGATCCTAAATATGAAAGTCTTATTGAGCGTGGAATGTTAAGAGGTTTGGGACTTGAGGGTATATTTAGAGCAGAAAGTCAACTTCTACATAACTACTCCTGGAAAGGGCTTGCCCAAACAGATGGAGAGAAATCCCCTTTATTGTCTGAACAGTAGAGGGGATTTCTGCTGAATTCTGGCAACGGGAAAACGCTAGATTCCGATGGCGATACAGGGAGGATGTCAGGGTTTCCTATGTACAGTTCTCGAAGTCATGGCTTAGACCATTCAACTCAAGGTTACTTTGAGCGTTCCGGCATGGGCTTAGTCCCACTCCGAGAGCGATAATATTTCTGCTCTCCACTACAGGCAATGAGTGGAAGCACAAGAGTAAAGATCAGAGTGAGAGAAAGAATCCGTTTCATGATTGGTTCAGTAAAGGACAAGATTAGGGTGGACATTAATACTCGGACGGTAGCATCAAGGCTCTATCGCAGACATAGAGTTTGATGTTGCTCAGGCGCTTGAGTCTCTACAACGGGGATAAAACACAAGCGATCGCTCACCTTTGAGATGACCTTACGATCGAGAACTTTGAAATTTGGCGAAAAAGTAGGAGTATAGTCTTGAAACTGCTTCTGCTTTTGCAACAGGAGAGCGCAATGCCAGAGATTCCACGGCAACTGAAACCCGATGAATTGCATCAATGGCAGATAGCAATTGCAGAAGCCGATCGACATAACATTCTCTGTCATTGTCGAGACTGTGACTATGAATGGGTTGCATCCAAGCCCGAACCTTGTCAATGTGGAAGCAAGCAGGTCGAACATATCGCTTGCTGGCAGTTTCCGGATGGTTAGCGAATTGGGATAAACGGAAAAACCGTTCTAATAAACTTCCGTAACCGCAAAAGCCCGATCGTTTTTCTCAGTCCCGGAGAAACCTGATTGCGCGGATTTTCAGGCGGACGTTGTTGAAGTTGAGCCTGAAGATCAGCATATTCAGCAGCCGTCAGTCGTTTGTTATCAATCGGCGATCGCGCTTCTGTAATAATCTCAGTTCGCGCCACTTCCTCAGGCAAATCTTCTGGCGGGGGAAGTGCCGTGGCAGGCAGCGCAGCAGTCAGAACAAACAACGTCACAAGCTTCCAATTCATAGCTGATAAAACGTTAGTGCAGTGTTACCGTAGCGTTTCTGGCGAACGATCGAAAATCCCGAATCTGGTAACTCATACTCAGGACTATGCTCGATCGCAAACTCACCGTGGGGAGCAAGTAGATTCAGTTGCTCGACCAACTGTAAGACCGGAACATACAAATCGCTCGCATAAGGCGGATCAAAATAAATTCGATCGAACTGTTGCCCTTGTAAGCGATTGAGTTGTTTGACGACATCCCCTCGTAACAATTGAAAAGACTGATCTGGCTTAGCAACTTGTTTCCAATTTTGCTCAATCACAGCACAAGCTTTGGGAGATTGTTCAATCCCAACTACGATCGAAGCTCCTCGACATAGAGCTTCCGCCCCCATCGAACCACTTCCAGCACACAGATCGAGCCAACGACACTGATCGATCGTACCTTGCCAAATGTTAAACACTGCCTCGCGCACCCGCGCTACCGTTGGACGAGTCGCCTGTCCTGGAAGCGTTTTCAGAGATCGATTGCCGTAAATTCGCAAACTCATACCTGCAATAGCTGACGTTGATTCACTAGCTCAACAAAGTTCGAGAGCAACTGCAAGCCAGCCGTAGAGGATTTTTCTGGATGAAACTGCACTGCCATCAGATTATCTCTCGCGATCGCAGCCGTCACAGTTTGCGTTCCATGCGTAATCGTTGCTGCCCGAATGCTCGGATCAGTCGGCTCAACATAGTAGGAATGTACAAAATAGACCCAAGGCTTCTCACCCAAGCGCTGCCAGAGGGCACAATCTGGCTGAGTGAACTCTAATTGATTCCAGCCCATGTGCGGAATCGTGATATCAGGCTCATGATGAAATCGCTTAACAACTCCTGGCACAATTCCCAATCCAGCTTCTTTGCCTTCTTCGCTCGACTCAAACAAGATTTGCAAGCCTAAACAAATTCCTAAAAAAGGCTTACCACTCGCAATCACATCTTTAATCGGCTGAACGAGATCGCGCGATCGCAAATGCTGCATCGCCGGATCAAACGATCCCACCCCTGGAAGCACGACCGCATCTGCGGATTCGATTTCTTTGGCAGAGTCCGTCACGATCGTAGTTGCACCTGCGTTATCTAGCCCTTTACAAGCCGAGTGCAAGTTTCCCATATCGTAATCGATGACCGCGATCGTGGGCATTGCTCATTCCTCCAATCTAATATTTAGATTCTAGTAGCAATCTGGAACGATGAAAATTCTCCTCACCTCATTTTCGACTTGGATGCCTCACCAGCTCTCCAATTCATCGGATGATTTACTTCAAGCGATCGCTGATCACCAAGACTGTCATTTTCTACGCAGTATTCCAGTCGATTTTGAACTCGCACCGAAAGTCACGATCGCCCAAATTCAAACGCTTAATCCTGCTGGCATTATTTGCTGTGGAATGGCAGAATCGCGCCAAAAGTTATCGATCGAATCTAATGGCAGATTTCAGAGCGAAATTCTGCGATCGCGCTTGAATCTAGAAACTCTGCTCGAAGGAACGACCACCACCGAAATTAGTCATGATGCAGGAGATTACGTTTGTAACTATCTCTACTATTCCGTTTTGAAATATCTAGAGCATTGCCAACTAAATCAACCCTGTGTGTTTATTCACGTTCCAATTTTGACTTCAGCAAATCACACTGCAATCGTTGAAGATTTTCTGAGCATTCTCGATCGCATTCGATCGCAGTGCGATGGATTGATATAAAGCTTGCCTGTGCAAAACTGACAATAACAATTGCCCACAGAAATCTCATTCTAAAAATATCGATTCAGCGAGGCATACCATGACTGCAATCGTCATCAATCTCCGTCCCACGATCGAACTGACCGACGACGAGTTTTACAAGTTCTGTCAGCAGAATCCAAACCTCCGAATTGAAACCACAGCTACCGGAGCGCTAATTGTTACGCCACCCGTGGGAGGAAGAACTGGAAAACGGAATGCTGATCTAACAACTGATGTTGGGCTTTGGAATCGTCAGGCTGATTTAGGAGTTGTGTTTGATTCTTCGACGATCTTTAAGTTGCCAAATGGAGCCAATAAATCGCCTGATGTTGCTTGGGTCAGTCACGATCGCTGGAATGCTCTAACCTCAGAACAGCAAGAACGCTTTCCGCCGATCGCACCTGACTTTGTGATTGAACTACGATCGCGCACTGACGACATCGAAGACTTAGAAGCCAAAATGCAGGAATACATGGACAATGGAGTGCGCCTCGGTTGGCTGATTGACCCCCAAGCGGAACAAGTCAAAATTTATCGGCAAGGTCAGCTTGTTGAAACGCTACAATCCCCTCTCACACTCTCCGGCGAAACCGTTTTACCCGGATTTGTACTCGATCTCAGTCGCATTTTTCGCTAAATCGTCAAGAATTCAACGAGACAAATAGCAAACTGCGATCGCGCTTTTTCGGTATGATCAATCCCGCTCTCGATCTTGAATTCCTTTATGTTGTCGCTTCTCTCCAGTTTGATCTTGTCACAAGCAACGCCCGCTCCTACACCGACACCGACACCGACTCCCACTCCTCCCCCACAGCAAACGATCGTAGAACCGCAAGAAATGCGCGTTTTACCGGGAGAATTAGATTCAGTGCCCGTCTTCAACAGCAACAGCCCAGAAGTGGTGCAAAAAGAAGGAATTTTACTGTCCACATTTCCCGCAGCAGGCAAACAATTTCCATCAGCGCACCTCAATCAAAGCTTTTCCGGCAGATTTGACATCTTCACGCATCACATTGCCAAAGCCCTCACCCCAGAAGATTTGAGAACGCTTTATCTCGGTGTGATTGCTCACAATCCTGGCAAGACCGCGGTAACGATCGACATTCTCCAAGCTGCGAGCTATCTGAGCCAACCTGATGCGCCGTTTATTTCACTCGATCCCGCGATCGCCAATGACGATGGCAAAACTTTCGCAGGTCCCGGCAGTCGCGCTGTCGGGGAAGTCCTGCGCGGATTACGCCAAGATATCTTTCCGGCTCAAGTTGTGATCCCACCCGGGGAAAGCCGGATGTTAATGAACTTGCCGATTCCTGTGAAGCCGCTCACCCCACCGCTCAATGGTCGATCGTCCTTGATGAGACTGCGCAGCACTGGAGAAGTGTATCTTGCAAGCCTAGGCATGTTTGCCAAACAAAATCCCGACAGCACAGAACGCGAACCCACGGTCGAAGAATGGGAAGCATTGCTCAATACAGCAGATCTGTCAGGACCACGCGATAAAACGCCAACCCCGATCGAAGAAACCACAGGCACTTTAATCTACGGACGAGTTGCAGGGGTCGCCGTTGGCTCGCAATGGAACGGACGAATTTTAGATGCAAACCGAGATTCTCTCAGCATTCCTGCACCAGGGGCAGGCTTCTCTTATGGATTAGCCACGCTGCATCGCGGCACATTGGGCACGAATCAAAACCAAAGCGCTAAAATGATTCGCCGCTATCCTGATACAGCCTATCAAGCCCACGGGAACTATGCCATTCAATATAGTCTGACGATGCCGCTGGAAAATACCAGCGACCAGCCTCAAACCGTTGTTCTCACGGTCGAAACCCCGCTGAAGCGAGAAGACACCGACAAAGGACTGCGCTTTCTTGAGCCTGCGGGACCGCAGATGAACTTTCGCGGCACCGTCCGTTGGAGATTCAACGACGATCAAGGATTACCCCAAACTCATTACGTTCACCTCGTTCAACGTCGCGGTCAACAAGGTGCGCCGCTTGTCACCTTGCAGATGCAACCTCAAGAACGACGACTCGTACAGTTCGATTTTCTCTATCCCCCGGATGCTACGCCACCACAAGTGCTGACGATCAAAACCCTTAAATCGGAACCTGCACCGTAAAGCAAGTGCCCACTCCAACCGCGCTCTGAATCGCAATCTGTCCTCCTAAGAGATCAACGCAGCGTTTGACGATCGCGAGTCCCAAACCTGTGCCGGGAATGGCGCTTGCATTCTGAGCGCGATAAAACGACTGAAACAATTTCGATTGCTCAGATGCGGGAATGCCAATCCCTTGATCGGCAACTTGTAGGGTCAGATGGCTGGAATGAACTTGCAAATTGCATTCGATCTTGCCGCCTTTCGGTGAATACTTGATGCCATTCGACAGCAAATTCACGACAATGCGCTGGAATAGAGTGGCATCAATTTGGGTCACGGGCATCGTCGTTTCAGATGAAAACACAATCTCATGGCAAGACGTATTCGCCTGGGCTTCTTCGATCAGTTCTGCACACACTTGTACAGGGTTCACCTCGGTCGGACTGACCTTAAATTCAGGCTGCTCTGTCCGACTCAGCACTAGGACATCTTCTAACATCTGAGCCATCTGCTTGATCTTCGATCGAATTCGCTGAAAATGCTTGCGAGCACGATCGCTCTGCGGAGCCGTCGCCGTTTGCAATAAATCGATCGAGGTCGAAATCACCGTTAAGGGAGATCGCAATTCGTGAGCGGTATCTGCTAAAAATTGAGTTTGCTGCTGCGGAGATTCTTGGGTCGATTCCGGCGCTTCAATCGGGTGACTAATCGTGGCAAATCCGATCGGTTGATCGGTTTCGCGATCGCGAATCAAAAACCACTGACTTTCAAACCAAACCAGTTCAGACGATCTTAAGAGTGCAAACTTGCCTCGCCACTCTCCAACTTCATAAAGTCTCGGCAAGATCGTGTCATTCCAAACCTGTTGCCGGGCTTCGTCTAACTTGAACTCAAATAATTTAAGTAAAGTCTTTCCACTCGGATTCAGACAAATCCACTCGTGATCGAGGGACACGACTCCGATTAAATCTTGACTCTGCTGAGCGATCGCGCCGAACCAACTTAACTCGCTCCAAACCTTTGAGGGACACCTGCTTTCAACCTCTGGCTTTCGAGACGCTTGAAAGCGAGAAGCATGATTGAGGGTTGGGGTAAAACACACTTTAACAGCCTGATGCGTTGACTTCATGGCAGCTTGCTTTGCTTAATCACATCCAGGGAACCGACTGCGACACGCTGATGTTGCGCCTCAGTGATTTCTATTAGCTAATTTCCCCGATCTCTGTGGATCATCCGTACAATTTCGGGCATCTTTATTGTTTCTTTATATTATTGACCTGTATTATTGAAAACAATTCAGCGATCGCGCTGAGCAAGGTGAACGATTCAGTGTTCACGCAGAAGTGGAAAAAAATTGATACATACTGACGCTCGCTCTCTACGATTTTACGATTTTCACCTTGAGAATACGCAGGAGCGATCTCGATCTTAATCCGTACAAGTACTTGGAAAATATGCGGTCTTGCTGCAACTTGAACGGTTTTGAACGTCTAGACGCAAGTTTTACCGTAATAACCCTGAAATTTTGCGCAAGTCATAGCCGTGTAATTTACCAGAAAATCTGTCTGAGATTTGCGTGTTTGAACGCTTAGCGATCGCGTTCAGGCTCGTTTAATCTAAATAGGATTCATGAAGCTTTAACTTCGCTTTTTCTGAGAATCATCAGTTTGTTTACACTAAATCAAAAGCTAGACAAACTAAACTTGAAAACTTGAGTGCATCCATCAGATTTTGAAATTTATCTCTAGTTTATAAACGATTTGATTCCTTGCTCATTTCTTTAAGTACGAGACTTCAAGAAGGTAGTATTTTCACTAAGGGTGTACGTAATACTTTGCATTATGTGGAGACAGACTAAAAATTTGCATGGGTGTACCTAATGGCACGCATGTGAATTTGAGAAAGTGAATTAGAGCGACATTTTTCACGTTTAATCAAGGCGTTTTCTACCAGGTTGATCGAACGGACAGGGTTGTTTTTGAAATCAAGACTCACATCTACCGAACTTTGAGTTGATTTCGTCCTGCATTACGCGACTGAGTAAAGAACGAGATTCCTTATGCGTGAAAAGCTTTCTGTTTCGGCGGCTTTCCTTCGGCTCTTTCAAACTGGATTACTCCTTCAATTCATCACAGGCTTGCTTAAATTGCCCCGCCGCTTGCGACGCTATATTTTGTTCGCAGGCGACAGTATCATCTTTCTAATTGCTGCCTGTATTGCGCTCAATCTGCGGTTTGAAGATTCCCCTTTGATTGACCAATTCTGGTATTACCAAGCATCTCTTGCGCTAACTGTTCCGGTTAAATTCTGCATATTTTATTTATTAGGCATGTATCGACCTCTGTTACGGCATACAGGGGCAGAAATCTTATGGTTGGCACTAAAGGCAGTCATTTTGAGCGAAGCGGGACTGGTTGCATTCAGTACCCTGTTACATGTGCAGGTTTTACCTCGATCGGTTCAAATTATTTCTGCGCTGATCACTTGGATTGGAGTAGTCGGAATTCGGTTCTCAATCCGGCGCTTTTTGGTCCTGATCGATACTGCACCTCAGGCAACTCATGCGGCTGCTGTGCGATCTCGTCAGCGCCATAAGTCGCTGCCCTATTCAACGTCACAGCGAATTATCATCTATGGCGCAGGGTCGGCTGGATTTCAGCTTTCGCAGGCACTGCTGCGTGAAACAGAATACCAAGTCATTGCTTTTGTGGATGACAATCCTGAAATTCATGGCAGATCGCTCGATCGCGCTCATATTTACAGTCCAACTCTGTTGAGAACGCTGATTGCTCAGTACCAGATTACGATGGTTTTACTGGCAGTGCCTTCTGCGAGTCCCCAAGACAAGCGTCGCATTCTTCAGAGTTTGAAGGGATTGCCTGTCAAGGTCAAAACAGTTCCTTCGGTGCGTGAAATTGTTGCAGGTCATGTGCCGATCGGTAAAATTCGGAATGTTGATATTTCTGATCTGCTCGGGCGCGCCGAAGTTCTGCCCGATCCGAGTCTACTTCGAGTTAACATCACTGATAAGTCAGTGCTGGTGACAGGAGCAGGCGGCTCGATCGGGTCAGAACTCTGCCGCCAAATTGCCCAGCAAAATCCTCGACTTCTGGTGCTCTATGAGCTGAATGAGTTTGCTTTGTATTCGATTGAAACAGAGCTAGCAGAAACGTATCCCAATGTGCCTCGTTTTGCTTATTTAGGCTCGGTCACTGATGGCGATCGCTTATCGGAAGTATTGGAGAAGCATCAAGTTGAGACGGTCTATCATGCAGCGGCATACAAGCATGTTCCTTTGGTTGAAAGCAATGCAGCGCAAGGAATCATCAACAATGCCTATGGCACAATGGTGACTGCACAGACCGCAGAAAAATGCAGAGTTGAGACTTTTGTCTTGATCTCAACGGATAAAGCTGTGCGTCCAACCAATGTGATGGGTGCGACGAAGCGGATTGCAGAATTAGTACTGCAAGCATTAGCGGCACGGGCGAAAACACGAACCCGCTTTGTGATGGTGCGATTTGGTAATGTGCTGAATAGTAACGGGTCAGTTGTCCCCCGATTTCGACAGCAGATTGCAGCAGGTCAGCCGATTACACTGACACATCCAGAAATGACGCGCTATTTCATGTCGATTCCAGAAGCGTCACGGCTGGTGATTCAAGCAGGTGCAATGGCTCAGGGTGGTGAAGTTTTTCTGCTCGATATGGGTGAACCTGTGCGGATTTATGATCTGGCGGTGCAGATGATTGAACTGAGTGGATTAGTACCCGGAGCAGATATTGATATTGAAATTACGGGATTACGACCGGGCGAGAAGTTATATGAGGAGCTACTCATCAGCGGAAATTCAATGGCGACGAGTCATCCTAAGATTTTTGCAGCACGAGAGGCAATGATACCGTGGGAGCAGCTAGAGCCATTGTTGGATCAGCTTTTCTTAGCGGCGTATCAGAAAAATGCTACTAAACTACGATCGCTGCTCAAAACTTTGGTTCCAGAATATCAGCCCAGTAGTCCGAAGTCGATGGATTCGGTTCTCAATTCGCAGCGTCGAACGAGTTGAGACGAGTCTGTTTGAGATGGAGATGCTCAAAGAGTGGGGAGTAGGGCGTAGGGAGCTAGTAAGGAAATAACTCCCCACTCCTCACCCAACTTAGGGCTACGATAGCAACTAAAGTTTCTCTTGCGCAGGCGGTGTTACTCCCGTTTGAACTAAGCCCTGCTCGATTTCTCTGAGCAATTCAAAGTCCTCATCTGGTAAAACTCGATCGCTCTCTTTTTCCAAAAAGCTAAATGCCGATCGAAACTCTTGTGCATCTGCTGGAATAGGAGCATCGAAGTGGCAGGGAATAATCCGCTCAAAGTTCCAGCTTGCAACTTGATTTGCCCAATCCATCACCTTTTGCGGTTCACGATTGAGGATCAATTGCTGCAAAATCGGAGCAACGACCAAGCGATGCTTGCGTAATGCTTCAAACGATCGCTGCCAGCCCGCTTTCCAATGAAACGGATACCAGCCGAATAGAGCTTTCTTTGAGCGATCGGGAGCTTTCATTGCTTCTCGAACCGAAGGAGCTAAGTCTGCGATATCCAGCGCACTAGGGCGAAAGTAAAATGTAAATAATGCCACGCGCTGCCAGCCTTTGAGACGATTGGCTTCTGTATCTTCGATGCGATCGACAGCAGTCTCACGCGCATGAAACAACAACGGATAAGGATCAAGCTGAATAATCTCTGGAGCAACTTCTGGCACTGAGACAACAGAATCTGTCACCAGTAAGGTGCGTGAGCTTTTATCCAACAATGCAATCTCTCCAAAGGGGCCGAGTCCCAATCCAATCGGGCCGAGAGTTGCAGACTCAAATTGGTTACTAAAAGAAACATTCTGCCCATCTAGCACATGAGTGCGTTGCTTTGGAAATCCCAACCAGGTCAGAGGTAAATTGGCTGGATAGCTCCATTGGCTCGGTGGAACATAGATTTGAGCTTTAGGAAACCGACGCGCAAAAGGCGGAACACAGACTTTATGCTCTAGTCCCGATATCGTTGGCAGAACAATGTATTTTACCTCGCCGTGTAGGGCGACTAGCTCATCGAGTAATCTTGAACATTCGCGGGTTAGGGCAACCGGAGCATAGATTAACAGTCCACCCTCATCGAGCTTAATCACAGTCATGCGAATCGGTGTGACCACATAAAAGATGCCTTGAAGCTGGTCAAATGTCCAAACGGCATCTTTCACAACTTCAGTTCTAAGGGTTCGACGCTGACGATAGGGATAAATGGGGAGGAGAAACCAATAGAACCACGATCGCTCTCTCGAATCTGTTGAAATGTCTTGCACCGATTGCATCCTTTCTCAAATCTTTCTTCATCTTAAAACGATGGGCTATACCGAATCGAGAAATAAATTCCATTCTCTTGTAAGGTGCGTTTCTCATTTTCGATCGACACGAGCGGAAAGCCAAAATCGATCCGCGCTGAAAAGTTTTCTCCTTGCCGCCACAAAAGCCCTAGACCCGCTCCGACGAGCGTATTCTTTTCAGGATTGTCTCCGCTGCGATTCCAGCCTGTTCCTAGGTCAACAAACGGTGTGAGTTGTACCAGTCCGTTTCTCGGTCTGAAAATCGGCAATCGTAATTCGGTCGAGAACAAAAAACCGTTATCGGTGAGCAGGGCATCTTGTCGATATCCTCGAACTGTTTCTTGTCCTCCCACGCCAATTTGTTCTAAAGGGACGAGTGTACGATCGGCAAGTTGCATATCTCCTCGCACTAGGAATAATGAGTCTCTTGCTAAAAGTCTTGTCCACTGTGCTTGACCTCGCCAAGCAAAAAAACGGCTGTCTGGTGCTTGCTCGTTGATGGTTGAATTCAAGAAATTCAAGCCCAGGCTAAATTGCGATCGCGCGGCAAAAACTTGGCGATCGCTGCGTTGTACATATTCCTGAAAGAAGCGCAAGGCTGAAATTTGAGTGCGTCCCTGTTCATCTGCGCCAGGAGAAAGGGGAAAAGGTCCAATATTATCTAGACCAAGCTCGGTCTGGCTTTCTTGGCGCGAGAACGTCCAACCGATCGCAAACTCATTGGTTGGGCGCTGAACGATGGGCTGTCTCAGCGTCAATTCGTAGTAACGCGATCGCGCTTGAATCTCCAAAATATCAAACGGCTCCTCAATCACTCGGCTGCGATTGCTGCCATAAGCTAGTCGGAGTGTCCCGTTGCGCGCATTGAATGGAACAATATAGCTCAAATCAATGCCATTACTTCCGTCTGTGTTGGTGTAGCTAGCTCTAAGACCATCGCCTAAGCCGAGTAAATTTGCCTGCGAGACTTCGAGTTGTCTGCGGAACGAGCCGACACTCGGAGAACGGGAATTATCGAGCAAAGGCGAGAGGGTCAACGTTTTCGCTTCTGCGATCGTAATTTGTAAAACACTCGTGCCTGGGCGTGTACCTGCTTGCAAGTCGGCTGAAATCGAAGCAATCAAGGGGTCAAGCTGTAACAGCCGCAAGCCTTCTAGCAACCGATTTACATTCAAAGGTTTTTGAGCCACAAGCCCAATTCGGCTGCGGATATAAGCAGGATTAAGGCGACGGGTTCCGATGACATCAATGCTCGCGATCGCACCTTCAATGATTTGAATTTTGACGGTGCCACCCGTTAAAACCTGAGGTGGGAGAACTGCGGCAGAGGTGACATAGCCTTGTTTGATATACAGTTCAGTAATTTCAGTTCTAATTTGCAACAATTCTGCAAACGAGATCCTGCGATCGACATATTTGCGAGTAATCTCCGCGAAGTCTTGCGGGCGAAAAACAGTACTGCCGACAATTTCAATTTGTTTAATTTGAATCGTGTCTGAGACATTCTCCGGAGGTTCAGGAGTGGGGGGAGTTAGACCCGGGAGTAGTTGATCAGGTGGGGGAAGTGGAGTTGAAGTGGGTTCTGGTGGAGAAGGCTGCGGCGGTAGCGGTCTGGGTAAATCTTGAGGTGGGGGAATTGGCAAAACGCGCTGAGCGAGAGCAGGCGACGGATGAACAAGAGGAAGTAGCGACAGGAGCAGAATTTGAAATCGCGAGTGAGAAGCCATATGTATTTTTCATCGTGGAGAATTATCGCCCACGTTTTATTTAAACCATAGTTAGGTCAGGAGATGAACGCGGCAAAATAAAAATTTCTCCTCGATGAAAAGGATTCAGCAGGAGGTGAATCAAACCAGAACGCGAATTTCAAGGTAATCTTGAAATCTGTCTTATCGGGACGCGTTTTCTAGTTTTTGATCCTCACTCCCATGCACAATTTCCTCCCCATCGCCTATTTCAAAAATCAATTTCTCCCTTTTGAGAATGCCAATTTGTCGATCGCAACCCATGCGCTGCATTACGGAACGGGTGCGTTCGGCGGATTACGCGGGATTCCGAATCCAGAGAATCCAAATCAGATTTTGCTGTTTCGCCTCGATCGCCATTGTCAACGCTTGAGTAATAGTGCAAGATTGCTGAATTTTGAGCTGCCTGCGGATAAGATCCAATCGATTATTACGGATTTTGTTAAGAAAAATCAGCCAAAAACATCGTTTTATATTCGTCCGTTTGTCTATACCTCGGATCTGGGGATCGCACCGCGATTACACAATATTGAACATGATTTCTTTGTGTATGGGCTGGAGTTAGGGGATTATTTGTCGCCGGATGGGGTGAGTTGCCGCATTAGTTCTTGGTATCGGCAGGAGGATCGCAGTCTGCCGTTGCGCGGCAAGATTAGTGGAGCCTATATTACGTCTTCATTGGCGAAGACAGAGGCGGTGTCTTGTGGGTTTGATGAGGCGATTTTGCTGAATTCGCAAGGCAAAGTCAGTGAAGCGTCGGGAATGAATATTTTCTTGGTGCGCAATGGGGAATTGATTACGCCAGGATATGACCAGGATATTTTGGAAGGGATTACGCGGGATAGTGTGTTGACGATCGCGCGCGATTTGGGGATTAAAACGATCGAACGTCCGGTGGATAAGTCAGAGTTATTCATCGCGGATGAGGTGTTCTTAAGCGGAACGGCAGCGAAGGTAACGCCTGTGAAACGCATTGAGACGTTTGAGTTTAGTAAGCATCGTCCAGTGACGGATAAGCTGCGTGAAGCGGTGACGGCGGTAACGGAAAATCGGAATGAGACGTATCGCGACTGGGTGAATGTGATTGAGATTTAAGTCGGAAGTTGTGATGGTTGTAGAGCGCTAGCGTGAGGCTGATTATCACAAAGAATTCCCAGAAAATCACTGTTATCCTTGATTAACGGAACGGTGATTTTCTGGGGATTTTGGAATTGATGCTGCGATCGCTTAATTGACTGCCGATGTGACCCAAGTCCGAATCAGTGCGTTCACTTGGTCAGGAATTTCGTCATGCGGACAATGTCCTGCATTCAAATAATGCTCGGTCAGTTGGGGATGATAGCTGCGGAATTTTGCACCGCGATCGCGCGCGTTAATCCAGGGGTCAGCTTCTCCCCACAACATTAACAAGGGTCGCGTTAGTTGTCCGAGCAACACATCGACTTTTTCTCCTTGTGGAGTGCGGAAGACTGATGCAAAGACTTTATCTGCGCCTTGATCAAAGGCAGGGCGTTGGATTTCCTCGATTAAGCGATCGGTGACTGCCGTTTGATCTAAGTAGACCTTTTCTAAGGTTTTTCGGATCGTTGATTTCTGCCGCACATACTGAAAGAGCAACCAACTTGCCCAGTCCTGGTGAAATAAGCTCATCACAAAGCTTCCCATGACTTGGCGAATCGGATCAGGCTTGGTTGTGCCTTGAATATCGGTAAAGGGACCTGCACTATTGATCAAAATTAATCCTGCTGACGATTCGGGACGTTGGGAAGCGGCACAAAGTCCAACATAGCCACCGAGCGAATTTCCAGCAACGACGGCAGGCGCACCGATGACTTCAGTGACGAATTCATGAATCTGGTCGCGCCATAGTTCACCGCTGTATTTCCAGTCTGGTTTTGCCGATCGCCCAAATCCGAGTAAGTCGATCGCCCAAACTTCAAATTCTTGACTCAATCCGATCACGTTTTTGCGCCAGTGATCGGTCGAAGCTCCAAACCCATGAATCAATAACAGCGGGGGGCGATTGGTTCGTTCGCCCATCTTTACATAGTAAACTGGCTCGTTTCGCCAGTTCCAATACTGTCCTGGAACCGTATCGATCGAAGAAGCGACCTGCATGAGACAATCCGCAATACATCACAGATTCAATTGTAAAACTTAGGGGATGTCTCAGGGGCAGAGAGCCAGAGAACTGCATCAGAGAATTACAGTAGATTGAGCTTGCTGAGAGCCTGGAGAAATTTTGAAAATCCCTCCAACCCTTGCAAAATGAGAAATCGTAGACAGCGATCGCAGAATTTCTAAGAGAGCGTAGCCCATCATCAATCAGCTTGCCGAGGATCATCACTGGGTGGATGCCAACCTGCTTCGACCCACAGCGATCTCGCCTCCGTAATTGAGCGTTCTCCTTGGTAGCGATCGTCATTCATGTCCAAGCGATAGCAAGTTGCTCGTCCGATTGGTGTTGTTCCAAGAATTCGAGTGCCATCCGCACTCCAGATAAAATGATCTGCCCAAATCTGTTGTCGAGGATTGAACAAAGATACAGTCTCAGCAGATTCTATATCGTGACCCACAATGAAGTTATATCGGCGTTGATTACAACGACTACAAGCAAGCGCGAGATTCTCTAGATCGTCAGAACCCTCTAGCGATCTTGGTTGAATATGATCGATCGTGAAACGAGACGTACTAATTCGTTCAGGAGAGTGACAATATTCGCAGCGATCCCTTCCTCGCTCGCGCACAATGCGTCTCGTTAATTTACTAAGAGTCATTGTTGAGCAATCAGCCGCGAGTTGAGATAGGTGAAAATGCGATCAAGCTCCTGAATTCCGGTTAATTCCTCTTGTTCTTCCGGGGTCAGATCCCCCGTTTCATTTTTTTCCAGCAATTCCTCTAACCGATCTTGCAGCGCATCAGTAAATTTGAACAGATTCAGTTGATCGACCTTCTCCACTCGAATCCCAGTTTCCAACAATGATGCTGGATTGATCACAACTTGAACCATACGCCCGCTGCCTCAATCTGCTGAATGCCAAGGTATCTCTAGTATAAGGGTGCTGCGATCGCAGCATATTATTCGTTTTATCTCACACATCTAACGAACACTGCATAAACCGAAGCGATCGCAGTTTTGAATAAGCGATCGCACCTTCACCTAAAACCGCTCAACGCCCTCAAAAACCTTCTGTCCATGCGCTTGTGCCGCTTCTCCACAAGTCCGAGGAGTCGGGAATAACTTTGTCGGATTGGCAATTCCCTGTGGATCAAACGCCAACCTCACCCACTGCATCGACTCCAAATCCGCAGGCGAAAACATCTCTGGCATATAGCACCGCTTATCCGCTCCAATGCCATGCTCCCCAGAAATACTTCCCCCCACTTTCACACAGAGCTTCAGAATCTCTCCCCCCAACGCTTCGACTTCTTCTAACGCACCTGGAATCGCATTGTTATACAAAATCAACGGGTGCAAATTCCCATCGCCTGCATGAAACACATTCGCCACGTTGTAGCCAAACTTTTGTCCCAAGGCTTCAATTTCACGCAGCACATATTCCAACTTCGTGCGCGGAATCACCCCATCTTGCACATAGTAATCGGGACTCATCTTCCCCATTGCCGCAAATGCT
The DNA here is from genome assembly GCF_026735145.1 of Leptolyngbya sp. GGD. NCBI lineage: Bacteria > Bacillati > Cyanobacteriota > Cyanophyceae > Leptolyngbyales > Leptolyngbyaceae > Leptolyngbya > Leptolyngbya sp. GGD. The sequence continues at coordinate 314,261 of NZ_JAPQKE010000003.1, read as the reverse complement.
GCTTTTCGTCCCTTCCAAATTGTTAGTCGCTCGTCCGCTTCGGTTGCTACCGTGACATTTCGCGCTCCATTTTTTTTACAAATCTCCGCGACTCGCTGACTGTTCAAGTCTGCTTCAACTTCTAAGCCATCTACTTCCACCAGCAAAATCGCAGTCGCATCACGTGGATAACACCCAGTCGCGACGACATCTTCGACTGCATTGATACTCATGTTATCCATCATTTCCATCCCGCCTGGAATGATGCCAGCACCAATAATGTCAGATACCGTGGCTCCCGCCGCTTCAACACTCATAAAATCTGCTAAAAGCACCCGAATCGACTCTGGTGTTTTCAAAATTTTCAACGTGATTTCAGTCGCGATTCCGAGCGTTCCTTCTGACCCAACGAACACTCCGGTCAGATCGTATCCTGGCGATTCGGGAATCTCACTGCCCAAATCCACGATCGTGCCTTCGGGAGTGACAATCTTCACCCCCAACACATGATTCGTCGTCACTCCATATTTCAGACAATGCACCCCGCCGGAATTCTCAGCTACATTACCGCCGATCGAACAAATAATCTGACTCGATGGATCGGGCGCATAGTAAAATCCGGCTCCACTCACCGTCTGAGTCACCCAACTATTGATCACGCCCGGTTGAACAATCACGCGCTGATTTTCCAAATCCACCTGAAGAATTTTCCGCATCAAAGAGGTAACAATCAAGACACAATTCTCGATCGGTAAAGCGCCACCTGACAGTCCTGTGCCCGAACCTCTCGCCACAAAGGGAACCGAAGCGCGCGCGCAAATCTTCACGACTTCTGCGACTTCTTCTGTCGTGCGCGGTAACACTGCGATCGCGGGACGTTCTCGATAGCTCGTCAAGCCATCACACTCATAAACCAAAAGTTCTTCGCGGCGTTGCACAACCCCCGATTTTCCCACAACTGCTTCAAATTCGCGTGCGATCGCTTGCCAATTGGGTTGGGTCACTACTGCCGTCATGATCATTCCTGTGCAACGTTATCCTTAACGTACCAAATTACCCTGATTTCGGGTCACAAGATCGTAGATAGAAACTATCAATTGTCCGTCGATTGCTTCTCAATCTGGCAAACTTCTGACTTACATCTATATGACCGTGCTGATTTTGGGACATGCCGCGGATCTTCATGCATCACATCTGTATCAAACCTTAGAACGATTGGGAATTGTCTGTCACTACTGGGATGTGGCAACGTTTCCGACCCAAGCACAAATTACTTGGTCGCCCGTATCTCAAGAAGGCTTATTGCGTCTGGCAGATGGGCGGCACTTAGCAGTCAGCCAGATTCGCAGTGTGTTCTGGCGACATTTTGCCGGGGTACGAGTGCCCAGATTACCTCATGCATCGGTGCAAAAAGCCGCGTATCAAGATGCGATCGCGCTCGTTCGCTCTCTGATTCAAATTCCTTCAATCCACTGGGTGAATCCCATACAGGCGTATCAACTGCATCGCGAGAAACCGCTGCAACTCAGCAAACTTCATCAATTAGGAGTCAACCTTCCCGATACGATCGTCACGAATGATCCAACTTCAGTGCGAGAGTTCGTCTATCGACATTCCAAAACGACCTTCAAACCAATTTATGGCGGAGCTAGAACCCAACTCATTTCAGCAGAACACTTGAATCCTGAACGCTTGAAATTGAGTCTAAAAATTGCGCCTGTGACGCTGTGCGAATACATTGCGGGAGCAAATATTCGATCGTATGTCATTGGTGACACTGTTTATGCAGCCGAGATTTGCAGTGCTGCATTGGATTTTCATGAGGATGACGATGTTAAAGTCATTCCGATCATCTTTCCGAAAGCGATGTGCCAGCAGGCAATTGCGATCGCTCAAGCCTTGGATGCGGAATGGCTGATGATTGATTGGAGATTAACACCGAGCGGCGAGTATCTCTTTCTCGAAGCGAATCCCAATCCATCCTTCTTAGCCTTTGAACAACAGACTGGATTTCCAATCACGCAAGCGTTGATTGAATTGTTGTTGAATTCAGACTGATGTGCTGCGGCTTGAGCAGGTTTGACAGTGTGAGAATCTTGACCAACTCTAGGGAGATGGAGATGGGGACGGAGATGCTGTCGATGAAGGAGATGCTGTCGGAGATGGCGATGCAGACGGCGACGGAGACGGTGAAGGCGCTTGAATTGTTAGGGGAATCCCATCACTGGTCGATCGCTCGGTTGCTTCTATTTGTCTTGGATTCGTGCTGGCTTGTACCTGTGCTGCTGTCAAATTGGTTTGATACTCGGACAATTGCTTGCGAATTCGAGGAATTTGCGCCGCAGGTTTGAGAATATCGATCGCTAATTTCCAGCGATCGATCACCAGTCTCCAATCATCCTTCGACTGCGCCACTCTTGAAAGGTTAGTCGCACTCGCCGCTTTATCATCGGCTTGAGTCAGTAAAGTCTTGATTTCTTCCTCAGAAAGTTTCTGACCCGGTTTTACTGTGACCGTTGGCGGGAGCTTTATCTCAGATCCAGAAGGCTTGGGTGCATCAGGTTGTACTGCAACCAAACCTTGTTTCTCGTAGGGCGTTGGATCAACGGGACGAGACTCGACGTAGGCTCTGATCTTTGTGGGTAAAGGAGTACAGCTTGTGAGAAATCCTAGCATTGCGACGAGTGACAAAACCTTAACCATGAGCAGAGAACAAATTCGACCCCGTTAGAATGCCTCAATTTCCACATTTGATCACACAACAGCGTTAAAATTTCTTAATGAAGTCATGTCAGTGAGATGAGCGAATGCGTGTTGCGATCGTTGGGGCAGGATTAGCGGGATTAGCCGCAGCCGTAGAATTAGTCGATGCGGGTCACGAAGTTGAAATCTTTGAAGCACGATCGTTTGTCGGCGGGAAAGTGGGCAGTTGGATCGATGCGGATGGCAATCACATTGAGATGGGATTGCATGTGTTTTTCAACAATTACGCGAATCTATTCGCCTTAATGAAAAAGGTCGGCGTATATCAAGAATTGCTGCCGAAAGAACATGTTCACACGTTTGTGAATCGTGGCGGTGAACTTGGCAAGCTAGATTTTCGCTTCTTAGTCGGTGCGCCATTTCACGGATTGAAGGCGTTCTTTACAACCGGACAACTCACGATTCAAGATAAATTGCAAAACGCGATCGCGCTGGGGACAAGTCCGATTGTTCCGGGGCTGATTAATTTCGATGCCGCGATGAAAATGATTCGCGCGTTGGATGGAGTTAGCTTTGCTGATTGGTTCCGCAGTCATGGCGGATCTCAAAATAGCTTGAAGAAAATGTGGGATCCGATCGCTCTCGCTCTCGGCTTCATCGATACCGAAAATATTTCTGCACGCTGCATGTTAACCATCTTTATGATGTTCGCCGCGAAAACAGAAGCGTCGCAATTGAACATGCTATCTGGCTCACCTGCGGAATATTTGCACAAACCGATCGTGGATTATCTAGAAGCGAGAGGTGCAAAGATTCACACCCGCAGACAAACCCGACGGATTTTGTTTGAAGGTGAGGGAACGAATACGATCGTGACTGGACTTGCGATCGCGAATGGTGAAACCGAAGAGATTATTACTGCTGATGCCTATCTTGCAGCCTGTGATGTTCCTGGAATTCAGAGACTGCTTCCCCAGGAATGGCGCAGTATCAAGGAGTTTGACAATATCTACAAACTCGAAGCAGTTCCAGTCGCAACAGTGCAAATGAGATTTGACGGCTGGGTGACAGAAATGAATGATCCAGCCGCGAGAAAGCAAGTTGACCATGCAGCCGGAATTGATAACTTGCTCTACAGTTCGGACGCAGATTTTTCTTGTTTTGCAGATCTAGCACTGACAAGTCCGAAAGATTACTACCGAGAAGGTCAAGGCTCTTTGATGCAAGTCGTGCTCACGCCGGGTGATCCGTTTGTGCCAATGAGTAATGAAGACATTGCTCAACATGCTCTCAAGCAAATTCATGATCTGTTTCCTTCCTCGCGCGAACTGAATATGACCTGGTTTAACGTGGTGAAGCTAGCACAGTCGCTGTATCGGGAAGAACCCGGAAAGGATCCGTATCGTCCTTCGCAAAAAACGCCGATCGAGAATTTCTTCTTAGCAGGCAGTTATACTCAACAGGACTATATCGATAGCATGGAAGGTGCAACGATTTCAGGCAAGCAGGCGGCTCAGAAAATTCTGGAACCGACGGGCTATAAAGTTCAAGGGGTTGGATTGTTTAAGTATTAAGCGATCGGTTGCATCCATCTTGTGGGATGGGGAGACGGGGAGAAACAGCCATGATTTTAGAGTTTTGCCCTATCTCCCATCAGATTTACTCGGTTGCTATTGACTGAGGTAGTTTCCCATCGCTGAACCAAATCACATTTTCCTGACCCGTCACACTGACCCAACGAATATCTGAAAACCGATCGCCGTTGTAATCTCCAATTTCGGGAAAGAATGTAGCAGACTGCGCTGGAATATCGGAAATTTGCACTTCGATGTCTCCGGCGCGCCAGATTTGATTCTCGCCTGTACTTGGATTGCGAACGAGAAAATCTGTTTTGTGATTGCCATCAAAATCGCCCGTTTTGATCACAAAATCGCTGCTTGTGCTGGGTAAATCGATCGCGATTGGATCAGGTTGCAGACTGTCGCTTGTCCAAAGCCAAATTTGGTTTTGTCCGGTTAAGCGATCGCGCCAAAACAAATCACTGCGCCCATCGCCGTTGTAGTCAATCATTTCATAGTTCCAAGTTGGAGACTTCGCCTCAAGCCATTCTCCGGAGATACCCAGTGTCTGCGGATCGATTGTCCAGACGGCATTCTGTCCTGTCAACGGATTGCGCCAGAATAATTCATGGCGATGATCACTTATAAAATTTGCAGCAGCAGGTTCCCAACCCGGTTCAATCTGAGCGATCGAGCGTTTCACACGCTGCGCCCCATTCATTGCCCAGATCTGGAACTCCCCAGTCGTAGAGTTATACCAAAACAAATCGCTGGTTCCGTTGCCGTCAAAATCGCCGACCACTTCTGTCCATGTCCCTTGCAGAGAATCAAGCCATTGGGCATCCAAGGATGAAGTTCCATCCATCAGCCAAATTGCATTTTCTCCAGTTTTGGGATTTCGCCAAACGAGATCCGTTTTACCGTCTTGATTAAAGTCGCCATATTTTGGAGTCTGCCAACCTTCTGGAATGAAGAAGATCGGACTTGATGCACTCGTTCTGATATTGGCTGATAAATTAATTTCTGGAATGCGTGTCGTGAGATCAAAACTGAATAAATCAGTCCGCCCATCTCCATTAAAATCAGGTGCTTTGAACGAATTCAAACTATCAAAAAATGTCATACTTCTCCTCACATAGGAACTCAGCAACAAGATGCCACGCTGGAATTCCGTTGCTTGAGTATCAGAGTGATGGACTCCGTGATGAACTCAATCATGAATTCAGCAGGCAGATGTAAAGTGATGAGAGCTAATCAGTTAATTTTTATCTTTAACCCTGGATTTTATCCCATTCAAAACAGAGATGGAACTGGATACAAATCCAAAGCATTGTTTGACATTATACAGAGTGGCTTGCCAACAAAAATCCGGCGAAGTTGTTGCCGTGCAATCTTCTAACAAAATGCAATCGTATCCTAAGAAATTTGCATCTTGTAGAGTTGCCATCACACACTGATCTGCATTTACGCCTGCAAAAAATAGCGTCGTTTTTCCTAAATTTCGCAGAATACTATCCAGCGGTGTATCCCAAAATCCACTCATTCGATATTTATCGATTTGAATATCACCTTCTATCGGTTGAAGTTCATCGACGATCGCTGCCGCCCAACTGCCTTTTTCTAAAACGGGAGCCTGATTTTTCGGGAGCGGATCGCCGAGTCCTACACTTTGTCCGTCTGAATTGTAGACATATCGTGTTGCGGGGCTAATATTCAGTAAGTCAGGACGGTTTCCCCAATTGACCCAAACGATCGATAGACCAACTTGTCGCGCGATCGGTAGAAATTGTTGAATCGGCACAATTGGCGATCGTGCAGGGGTAACATCCACTCCGATATGGGCTAACCATCCATCCGGGTGACAAAAATCATTCTGCATATCGATGACAATCAATGCAGATTTGTTTAGGTCTAATCGTATTTTTTTTGTTGCGGTTTCGACCGTAATGATTTGAGGAGGAATAGGAGATCGAGTTAGATCTGCGATCGTGGAATTCACATACCAGGCATTCGGTGGAAGACCGAGTGGATACATCGGCTCATTCATATTTGGGGAACTCTAGGTTTCAATTCTTCTTCAATAGGTACTACAACTTTTGATCACAAAGCTGTTCGAGGGATCACGAATTCATCCGTGAGATCAGCTCAATTTTCTGATACAACTACTCTTAAATCTTGGCTTCTGATTGTTGAATTGAGTGCTCTAATTCTGTGAGTTTAGCAATGCGAATTTCTACATTAACGGCTTGTACGATCGGATTAATTTCCATATCAGATCTCGCGCAAACAGCAGCAGCAACGAGCGCGACGAATCTCGATGAAATTGTTCCGATTGAAGCTGAGTCTACTCAGACGCAGAGCGTTTCAGACGCTCCGAGTCCGAAGAGTGCTGCCGTTAAGCAAGCGATCGCGGCTCCAGAATTTTCGCGCTCCGCTCAACTCGTTCCCGCGATCGCAACTCCTGTCGCGGCTCCAGAATTTTCGCGCCCTTCCCAACTTGCTCAAGCCCAATTTGAGCAGACCTATCAACCCGTTTCTCCGACGCAAGAGTGGATCGTTCCGAGTCGTTCGCCTGCCTCAACCGCTCAAACTAGCCCTCGTCCAACCCCGACTCCTGCAACCCCGGCTCCGGTTCCTGCTAATCTCGTTCTCACAGCAACCGATGTGCAAATTGTGGGTGCAGACTCGGAGCTGCAATCGATCATTCGCTCTAAGATCCGCACTCAAGCGGGCGGAAATGTTAGTACTCCTCAGCTTCAGAGCGATATCGCCGCCATTTTAGAAACGGGGCTGTTTAGTACGGCAAACTTTACGACTCAAGCGAATCCGAATGGATTGAGTGTGACGTTTCAAGTGCAACCGACGACAGTACGCACAGTGAATTTGGTGAATGCTCAGGCGTTGACACCTGCGATCGCCAATCAATTTTTCCAATCACAACTTGGCGCGCCCGTCAGCCCAACAGCAATTAATGAAAGCATTCGTCAAATCAATGCTTGGTATCGCCAGAATGGATTCACTTTAGCGCGTGTGATTGGGGTCGTTCCGAGTCGGGATGGAGTCTTAACGCTGGAAGTTGCAGAAGGGGCAGTGAGCGATATTCAAATTCGCTTTACGGATGAGCAAGGCAGACTGGTGAATGATCAAGGTGAACCTGTGCGCGGCAGAACCCGCGAAAGTTTTCTACGCAATCAGATCCAACTAAAGCCCGGTCAGATCTTTCAAGAATCTGCGGCTCGTCAAGATCTTCAGCGCATTTTGCAAACAGGACTGTTTACAAATGGGCGGGTTTCACTCGAAGGCGATGCCCGTCAAACCACGGTTGTGTATAACCTGACTGAGGCGCGCAGTCGTGCCTTAAATGTCAGTGGTGGCTTTAATGATGATTTAGGCATCTTTGGCAACTTCAACTACAGCGATAACAACTTCAATGGAGTTGGGCAACAGTTGAGTGGGAATGCCTCGATCGGGACAAAAGATGCACAGTTTGATGGCAGATTTGTCAGTCCTTATCGCGCGACAGAACCCGATAAGCTTGGCTACAGTATCAGCGGATTCCGGCGACGTGGGGTGTCGCGGGTGTTTGATGACGAGCAGAGCGAATTAGCAAATGGCGATCGCCCAAGAGAAGGTCGATTTGGGGGAACCGTTGCGGTCAATCGTCCAATTGGGAATGGTTGGGATGGAACGTTGGGCTTGAACTATACGCGAGTGAGTATTCGCGATCGCGATGGTGATGTCGCGCGACGCGATGCAAATGGCGCACCGCTTTCCTGGAGTGGTACTGGGATTGATGATCTGACGACGCTCAGTTTTACAGCCGTTCGAGATCAGCGCAATAGCGCGATCGATCCGTCGAGTGGTTCGATTTTGACGCTCAGTACCGAGCAATCGATTCCGATCGGTCGAGGGAACATTCTCTCGAATCGTCTGCAAGCGAACTACTCGCAGTATATGCCAGTGAATTTCTTTAATTTAGAAAAAACGCAGCAGCAGCCAGAAGTGTTGGCATTTAATGTGCAGGCAGGAACCACGATCGGAGATTTGCCGCCCTACAATGCCTATACGCTCGGCGGCCCCAATTCAGTTCGAGGGTATGGAGTCGGAGAAGTTGGAGTCGGACGGAGTTTTGTTTTAGCTTCGGCAGAGTATCGCTTCCCGATTTACAGCATCATTGGCGGAGCCGTGTTTGCCGACTTTGCGTCTGATCTCGGATCTGCAGATACAGTGTTAGGTGAACCTGGCATTGTTCGGAATCGTCCCGGAACTGGTTTTGGGTTTGGCTTAGGGATTCGCTTAAAGTCGCCTCTGGGAACAATTCGAGCAGGCTATGGAATTAACGATCAAGGCGAAGGGCGTTTCCAATTTGGATTCGGGGAGAAATTCTAAAGATAGCGATCCGCAACCACTCCCCACTTCACAATTGATTCAGGACTGATAGAGAAGCGCTAAATTAAGTCGATCGCTGTTTCAACAATTTTTCAGGAGAAATTTTCAAAAGATTTCGTCGTTTGTAAAATATCGATAGGGCAACTTACAAAAACCATCCTGTGGAGTTCAGTGTCATGTCTAAGAAAAAATGCGCGCTCGGTTTGATTGCAGGGTTTGGAATAGCAATGATCGCTGCTCCCTCACATGCCCAACAAGCTCCGAGCAGTGCTGATCTGCTTAGAGATCCCCAATCTCAAGATTCGCTCAGCAACTTATTCAACAACCGAGGCGATAACGCAACGAGCAGTCTGATGGACTTGATTCAACGAGTTTCGCAAGGCAGCGTTGATCCCGAAGCTTTTCGTCAACAGCAACGAGAAAGCCTAGACGCTGCAACAGCAGAGTTTCTCAATAAACGTCGCCAAATGCTGCAAACTCAGCCTCAAGCCGCACCTGCGCCTGTGGTACAGCCATTGAATTAGTTCAGCCATTGAAATAACCCCGCGCGAGGTTAGAAACCCCGTGCTCATCGAACGGAGTCTCTGAAGAGACTGTATCTCTAAGCCATTAGCTAGGTTCGGGAGTCCCTTGAGGGAGTTCGCACAGTTAGCACCGGGTTTTGAATCCGGTGCAGGACAGGAACGCAGTCTCGAACCCTCTGCTATTTCGGAATCGGTTGAAAGATAAATTTGCCAGATTTCGCACCTGTGACTCGCACGAGCGTAATTTCTGTTTCACGATCGCCTTCTGGGGTAAAACTGACGGACTGAACTGCCCCAATTGTGGTAAAGCTTGGGGTTGAAAGTGTCGCTCGAATACCATTTCGCGTTGGGGCTTTTTGCAGTGCAGCGATCATGGCTTGCGTCGCATCGTAGCCTAACGCCGATCGCCAGCCTGGGGCACGCCCCCAGACGGATTTCGCTTGCTGTTCAAAGGGCGAATTCTGAAGCTGAGTCTGTGCCGAAGGAATCGCCACAACCATTCCACTCGCTGCGCTTCCTAACTCAGTCAAAATTCGAGAATTGTACAACGCATCTCCTGCGAGAATAGGCAGACGTTTCTGATTGGCATTAATGATAAGTAGAGTGCGATCGAGCAATTCTGCATTCGGAGCCAAGAAAATCACTTCTGCGCCTTTTTTCATCGCTTGGGCAACGTTTTCTGCAACTTCGATCGCAGGATTACTCAAATCCACTTCATGCACGACCTTACCTTTATCCGCATAGTAGAGTGCATCTTTGAATGCTTCTGTCAGCGATTTGCTATAGAGATTTTTGGAATTGAAAAAGACGGCAGCTTTTCGCTTCTTCAATTGTTTGGTCATATAACTTACGAGCCGCTTGGCGGGCAGTTCATCGCTTGGCATTGTGCGGAACACATAGCGACTAAATCCGGATAAATTCTTGGCTGAACTCACCGGAGATATTGCAACCAGTTCTCCTTCTTGGTAAATCTTGCCTGCTGCCAGCGTCGTATCGCTCGTTCCATGTCCAATCACGCCCAAGACGGTCGGATCGCGAACCAGTTGGGTCGCAATTTGGCGAGCGAGATCCGGATTCGCATCATCAGACGCGATCGCGATTTTCAATTTCATTGCTTTCGTTTGATTGATCCGATCTTGTGCCTGAGCAATTCCTCGCAAGACTTCAGCCGAAGCTGTTGGATTTGTCCGAATCGGCAGAACGACAGCGATCGTATTTGCCTGCTCGGAACCAATTCGCGCATTGTTGAGATAGATCAGCGTTTCAGGATCGCTCTGATCGATTTTGTGGGCTTGTTCAAACAAACTGACGGCTTCTGCAAACTCGCCGCTTTTCATTTTGTCGATTGCCGCTTGTTTCAAGGGTTGTGGCGGTGTGTTTGGACTGAGTAACGTTTGTCCAACGCTGAGAAATTGCCCGCGTTGTCCGGGTGGGTCGGTCGGGGTTGGAGTGTTGCGGGTCAGTGTCCAAGCTGAAGCGCCAATGATCGCAGTGAGTCCGGCCGCGATCGCGCTCATTTTCAACGGCTTGTTCAAGACAGGTTTTGGCGATCGCAGTCGATTTTTTGCCTCGGAAATTGGCATCTGCGTAAAAATCGAGGACTTGACCTGATTGAGTGCCTCTAAGATTTCTGCCGCAGTTTGATAGCGATCGTTGAAGTGAAACTGCGTCATCTTCTCTAAAACGGCGGCAAAATCATGGCTGACCGTGACGCGATCTCGCCAAAGCAAGTTATGAGTATTAGGATCGTAAGCCAGTTGAGACGGGCGTACTCCAGTCAAAGCCTGAATGGCAATCATGCCCAACGAATAGAAATCACTGTTATATCGGGGCTGACCTAAACATTGCTCACTGGCGGCATAGCCAGACGTATAGATTGGAACACTGAGATCAACGGGTTCAGTTGCGATCGACGATTCTAAGATCGTTTTGACGGCTCCAAAGTCGATCAGTACGAGTTTCTGATCGCGATCGCGCCGGATTAAATTCTCGGGTTTCAAATCGCGATGAATCACGCCCTGCTCATGCACATATCCTAGAACTTGAGTCACATCTTCGACCAAATCAACGACTTGTGCTTCTGCAAGCCTGCGATCTCCGCCGATTTCTTCGCTCAACGGATGCCCTTGAATGAATTCCTGAACGAGATAAAACTCTTGATCTTCTTCAAAATAAGCGAGAAGCCGTGGAATCTGATCGTGTCTGCCCAAGCGTTCCAGGGTTTCTGCTTCTGCAAAGAACATGCGCCGCACTTGACGTAGAATGGCTTCATCTTGACTCGAAAAACTCAAATGTTTGAGGACACAGCGAGGATTTCCGGGGCGTTTAGTGTCTTCGGCGATGTACGTTTGCCCAAAGCCACCAGAGCCAAGGGGTTGAAGAATTTTGTACCGTGCGTCGAGTATACGTCCTAGCATTGCAGCCCTGAAAAGCGATAATGGCATTGTAGGTCGATCGACAAGTTCAGGCACATCCAGTCATGAAAATTGAACAGCGTCACGAATGGGTGTTGACCGCAGAAGCCGCGATCGTCATTCAACAAGAACTATCCCAAGAAGTGATCACAGACGATCAGTTTGGGACAGTGAACTATGTGGCGGGGATCGATGTCGGATTTGAAGCAGAGGGAACGATTACCCGTGCTGCTGTCGCGATCTTAAAGTATCCCGAATTAGAGTTCTGTGACCATGCGATCGCGCGTCGCCCTACTACTTTTCCTTACATTCCCGGTTTTCTCTCATTTCGTGAAGTTCCAGCCGTGCTAGATGCGTTGGAGCAAGTCAAGACAAGCCCGGATTTGTTGCTGTGTGATGGTCAAGGGTTAGCTCATCCGAGACGGTTTGGGATTGCCTGTCATTTGGGGATCTTGACGAATCTTCCTGCGATCGGAGTCGGCAAGTCTCGATTGGTGGGCAAGCACGAAGAACCGCCGGATCAGCGCGGGGCTTGGGTTCCTTTGATTTATAAAAGCAACACGATCGGAGCCGTTCTCAGAACTCGTCCAGGGACGAAACCGCTTTATATTTCATCTGGACATCGCATTCGTTTAGAAAGTGCGATCGCGTATGTAATGGGTTGTACAACAAAATATCGATTGCCAGAAACCACCCGACATGCTCATAAGTTAGCCAGTGGGTGATCGCTCGATCACGAAAGATATCCCGACCGGCAAGCTTGAATTGATGGCGGCGCACCCTGTACGATCGAGCAAATTCCAACTTGTCGCTGAGAACCGTGAAAAGATTTCTGATTGCGTTGCTTTTATGGTTGAGCATTGCATTTCCCGCCTACGCTGCTGAACGCTGTCGCCCAGTCAACGATCAGGAAGTCTGCATTGTTTCAATTCGGCGCAGTGCTAAAAACTATTGGGAATACCGAGCGATCGTCAAAGTCGATGGCGCAGTCAAACCCTTACAGATTTACGATTGTCGATCGAAAACAACGATTCAAGACAACAAAGTTTTAGAACTGTTTGAGCAAGACGGAACTGCTGAAGCCGTCTGTAGTTTTTTCAAACCTCCGCGTGATGCTTTTGGAGTAGCAGACGGCAAACCCAGGATCATGTCCACATTACCGACGGCAAAGTTACCCAAACAAAAACTGCCACCGCAGCGATCGCCAGAACCAATTCAATAAGATTTCCAATCAGTGCGCCAAAGCCAATTCCCAATGTGACTCGTCCAGCCGTTCTCAGCCGCTCTGAAGTCGGCAAATCGCTGCGATACAGAAACTCACCGATAAATCCCCCGAGCAATCCGCCGACTAAAATTCCAGCGATCGGTCCACCGAGCGGCAGTGCAGGCAGCAATCCAAAAAAGCCGATCGCCATCCCGATAAACATCCCCATCTGGCTCCACCGACTTGCGCCGATCTGTTTTGCACCCCAGTAAGATCCCAGCCATTCCACAACCGAACTGAGCAGCAAGGCGACAAAAATCAATCCGAGCGGCAGCAGCGGAATCGCAAATTTCGTGACAATGCACCACAGCAAAATTGCCACTAAAATTAAACTCGGCCCCGGAATCCCTGGAACTACTGCTCCTACGACTCCCACCACCATCACTGCCACCAATATCCAATAGAGCACTGTCAATTCCATAGTTTTACTCCGTCTGACCTATCCAAACTCGCCCTATCTACGCAAGACTGCCTGAGCAAATCGATCGCGCCCATCTTCTAGATCTCTCGGCAATCCTTGTGGAAATTGTTTCTGAATTGCTGCTTTTAATGCCTGCAACCGATTGCCGGGATCGGGATGAGAACTGAGAAACTCCGGCTGTCGTCCACTCCCTGCACTCTTTGCCAAAATCTGCATCACTTCTAAAATGCCACGGGGATCGTAACCTGCGTCCAGCATAAACTTGAGTCCTAAGCGATCGCTTTCGGATTCATCATTGCGACCGTAGCGCAGATTCACTAACTGGTTCGTGGCTTGTGCGATCGCGGCTGCACCCTGTCCGCCATCTTGCGCCCCACTGGCTGCCACCCCGACTGCTGTGACTAGCGCGCTTCCTAACTGCTGTTTTGCTAAATGTTCTGCTCCATGCCGACCCACGACATGCCCGATCTCATGTCCAAATACGGCTGCTAACTGTGCTTCTGACTTCATTTGTCCAAGCAATGCTGCTGTGATAAAAACTTGCCCACCCGGTAAAGCGAAAGCATTCACGATTTTCGGATCGCGTAAGAGGTGAAACTCATAGGTATAAGGCGATTTTGACGCATTAGAGCGCTGCACAATCCGCTGTCCTACCTCATCCATATAAGTTTGCAAGCCTTGGTCGGGAAACAATCCACCGTGCCTGGCTGCCATTTGCTGACGGCTTTGTAGTCCGAGCACAATTTCTTGTCGAGGAGTCAGTTGGACTCGCTGATTTTCGCCTGTGACTGGGTTTTGGCTGGTATTGCCGTAGTAGCTAAACAATCCCCCGATCGCGAAGATCAGCCCCAAAATTAATCGAATTAAAACACTCACAGCAGATCTCTGTCTTAAACTTGCAGTCCATTAATTCTCAAATGCTCTGATCAGATAAATCAAGTGTTCTGCTCTGCAATTCATGATTTTTAGCATGAACGTTTTAGATACTGAGATCGTTCGGGCACTCTCTAGACTGAGAAATGAGGGAAAGACATGAGCGATCGAATTGCAATTTTGCTAGCCGGTAATAAGATGACTGGCGACACGAGAGTTATCTTTAATTTAGTCGAAGGACTGATTGCTAGAGGGTTTGAAATTGATTTACTGCTCGCATCTTCTGCGCAATTTGTTTTATCAGATTTGTCAAAGCAGGTGAATGTGATTGATCTGCAAACTCCTGTCACCGCCCGCACGTCTAGTATGATCAAGCTGTTGTTTCCGTTGCTTCATTACCTTCGGCGTGTTCAACCCAAAACCTTGATCTCGAATTTGTGTTTTGCAAATGCGATCATGACCCTCAGCAAATTTCTCACGTTTCCAGCCCCAAAACTGGTTCTGGTGGAGCATCTTGCCCTCTCTACCGATGAACATGACGGTGAACCTCACAGTAAACTTCTCCCACTGCTGATTCGAGTGCTCTATCCACATGCGGATGCTGTGATTTCTGTGTCTCAGCAAATTGGTGCAGAATTGAGAAGTAAGTACAATCTCACGAATGTGCTGGCGATCGCAAATGCGGTCGTCAATTCTCGTCTCACTGAACAAGCGCAATCAGACCTAGATCATCCCTGGTTTGCATCCGATGAGATTCCGGTCTTTCTGGGAGCCGGAAGATTCGCGGCGCAAAAGGATTTTACGACGCTGATTCAAGCGTTCTCAATTTTGCGACAAGAGATGCCAGCTCGATTGGTGATTTTAGGAGATGGAGCTTTGAGATCTCAGTTAGAAGCTCAAATCCAATCCTTAGGGTTACAAGCCGATGTCGAGCTTCCAGGCTTTGTTTATAATCCCTACCAATACATGAGTCGCGCCACTGCTTTTGTTTTATCCTCGCGCTGGGAAGCTCTGCCGACGGTCTTGATCGAAGCGATGGCATGTGGGTGCCAAGTGATTGCAACTCAGTGCCGATCAGGCGTAGATGAGATTTTATCTGGCGGCGAGTTTGGGCAAATTGTTCCGATCGCAGATCCAGTAGCAATGGCTGCTGCGATGAAAAATTCAATTCAACATCCCATCTCACCGAGACTGCTAAAATTTCGCGCCGATGATTTCAGTATTGAACAAGCGGTTGATCGCTATCTAGAAGTAATCTAATTGCGATGATTATTGTGATAGTGAATTCTAGCGCCTGCCCATTGTAATTTCTCGCGTAACGTCTGGTAGTAAGAGTAATTTTCGCGCAGCACGATAAATCTTGCTTCTTCTGCTGCCATCCGAATATCCACCCGCTGTCCAGGCCAAATCGAAGTTGCCAGCACTCCGTCCATCCAAAGTTTTGTACTCAAGTCATAATCTGCCAAAGGCCAAATACTCACGACTGATCCAGACGGAATCAAAATCGGGCGACTAGATAAACTCAGGGGACAAATCGGCGTAACGGAGATCGCTGCCATACCGGGATGAATGATTGGACCATTCGCTGCAACCGTATAACACGTTGATCCGGTCGGCGTTGAAATAATCAGTCCATCGCCTTGATACTGATCGACGACTTCTCCATCAATTTCCATTTCTAAAATTGAGGTGATCATACGATCGGCAGATGCAGGCTTAATACACATCTCATTTAAGGCGAGAAAGCGATCGCTGACAGGCTCTAAATTTGTGCGATTTCCTTCATGTACGGTTGCTTGAAGCATCATTCGGGTCTGCACGGCATAGCGATCGGCTTCTAATCGATCCCAAATCGTCTCACTGTCAAAATCATCGGGTGATTCGGTCAGAAAGCCTAAATGTCCCCCAACATTCACCGCTAAAATCGGAATGCCATCAGAGGCTAAATTCCGAGCAGCAGACAATGCGGTTCCATCTCCCCCAAGTACGACAGCGAGATTGATCGGCAGAGACACGGAGGCTAGAAATACAGGATAGGGATTGTCTTTCGGACCACTTGGTCCCATGAGGACGTTGCAACCCCGCTTTTCTAACGCTTCGGCACACTTTTTCGCCCAT
Source organism: Leptolyngbya sp. GGD (assembly GCF_026735145.1). Classification (NCBI taxonomy): domain Bacteria; kingdom Bacillati; phylum Cyanobacteriota; class Cyanophyceae; order Leptolyngbyales; family Leptolyngbyaceae; genus Leptolyngbya; species Leptolyngbya sp. GGD. The sequence goes on along the minus strand of NZ_JAPQKE010000003.1, from coordinate 298,017 downwards.
CGTTGGCTGAGCGCATCACCGGATTTATGAATAATCAGAACTTGTTTTAACTGCACAGGACTCGATCGAAGTTTAGGACTGCTTCTTATTGTGCAGCCATAATCCGCCTTGGAAAACGAAAGGGCACCTCGAAAAATAGACGCTATTGAGAAGAATGAAGCTTATCGTCCCGCGTTTCTACATCTCTTCTCTATAAAAACGAATTTTTCAAGGAACCCGTTTATCGTCTAAGCAACAAGAAGGTGGAAATTTGAAGAGTCTCTTACCCTACAATTGTGTTCTCAACAATTGCATTCTCAGTTCTGCTACAGCTCTCCTAGTCGAGGTTTTGAACAACCTCCTGAGTTGCAAACCGCACTTTCGGTTTGGCTGCATACTTATCCTCAGCAGACCGATAGCCCGTAGGACAAAGCACAACGGAAGCGTATCCTTGTTCACTCAATCCCAACACCTCGTCATACTTGGCTGGAACAAATCCTTCCATTGGGCAAGTATCGATTTCCAACATTGCAGCAGTCGTCATAAACTGCCCCAGGGCAATATAGACTTGGCGGGTAGCCCAAGCCTGCACATCTGAAGGAGAGGGGCGCTGGTCAAGGAAGCCTTTGACGACATTAGCAAATCCTTGGAGTGACTCTACAGGCACTTGTTGAACTTCAGCCATCCGCGCAATATAGCGATCGACGTATGCGGCATCAATGTTTTTCTGGATTGCGAATACAACGAGATGAGAGGCATCGACAACTTGCTTCTGTCCCCAAGAATGCTCCAGCAGTTGTTGGCGAAGTTCTAGATTGCGAATGACTAGAAATTTCCAAGGCTGTAAACCAAAGGAAGAGGGTGAGAGGACTAGACTCTGTTCGAGGACGTTCCAGGTTTCGGTCGGAATCTTCTTAGCAGGATCAAATTGCTTCGTAGCATACCGCCATTGCAAGTGCTCTAGCGCGAATTGTGGGGATGCGATCTCAGACGTAGTTGACATAAAACCTGCCATTCTTCTAATTTCTGACTCTACAGTATCGTATTTGCTATCGATTCTGAGTACAACTGTTACTTGTCTAGTGATGAGCTATCTATTGGGAAAAGGGTTCTCTTTTATGGATTATCAACACACTATGACAATCGAGCCAGATAAGGTGCAGTGGCAAGTCTTTCATTCCCAAGGTATGTAGGACAGGGGCTGCTGATTTTTTCCTCACAAGTTCCTCAAACTTTTTTTCTATAAATTCAGCAGGTTTGAAGCCTATCCGATACATTCCGTTGGGAAGTGCAATTATGCTAGAAGCTCAAGTATCGAACTCCCTCATCAATGAATCCACCAAAGCACAAGCGCTGGTGTTGCCCTTTCAGCAAGTTGGAATTGCAGATATTCCCATCGTCGGCGGCAAGAATGCTTCACTCGGTGAAATGATTCAACAACTTACATCCAAAGGCGTGAATGTTCCCAATGGATTTGCGACGACCGCATTTGCTTACCGCTCTTTCATTGCAGGTGCAGGATTAGAAACACAACTGCGTCAACTGTTCGCGGATTTGAATGTCGAAGATGTGCAAAATTTGCAAGAACGGGGCAGAAAAGCAAGATCGCTGATTCTCCAAACTCCTTTCCCGGTCGAATTAGAACAAGCGATCGCGAATGCTTACCAAACGCTTTGTGAGGAATATGGAACAGATACCGATGTAGCAGTCCGCTCAAGTGCGACCGCAGAAGATTTGCCAGATGCCAGTTTTGCAGGACAACAAGAAACCTATTTGAACATTCATGGCTTATCGAGTTTACTAGAGTCCTGCCATAAATGTTTTGCTTCGATCTTTACCGATCGCGCAATTTCTTACCGCCAACTGCGCGGCTTTGATCACTTAGAAATTGCACTATCAGTCGGGGTGCAAAAAATGGTGCGTTCAGACCTTGCTGCGTCGGGCGTGATGTTCTCGATCGATACTGAAACGGGATTTAGAGATGCAGCGTTGATCACGGCAGCCTACGGTCTAGGCGAAAACGTGGTGCAAGGAGCCGTCAATCCTGACGAGTATGTTGTCTTCAAACCGACGTTGAAACAAGGCTATCGTCCGATTCTGGACAAGCGACTCGGTTCTAAAGAAATCAAAATGGTCTATGACCTCGGTGGAACTAAATCGACGAAGAATCGCTCGGTTTCACTCGAACAACGGCAGCAATTTGCGATCGCAGATGAGGAGATTCTGCAACTCGCAAACTGGGCTTGCATCATTGAAGACCACTATTCACAAGTGCGTGGCGTTCCGACGCCGATGGACATTGAATGGGCAAAAGATGGCATCACAGGCGAACTGTTTATTGTGCAAGCTAGACCCGAAACGGTGCAATCACAAAAGACTCAGCAAATTCTGCGCACGTATCGGTTAGTCGCTACGCCTCCAGAACCCATGATCACGGGGCGGGCTGTCGGTGAAATGATCGGGCAAGGTAAAGCACGAGTGATTCTTGATGTGCATCAGCTTGATCAATTCCAAACTGGGGATGTTTTGGTGACGAATCGGACTGATCCAGACTGGGAACCCATCATGAAAAAAGCAAGCGCGATCGTGACGAATCAAGGCGGTCGAACTTGTCATGCGGCAATCATTGCAAGAGAAATGGGGATTCCAGCGATCGTCGGCTGCGGCAATGCGACGACTCAAATCTATACGGGTCAAACGATTACCGTAAGTTGTGCAGAAGGCGAAACCGGGCGAGTCTATGCGGGAATGATCCCGTTTGAAATCAATGAAGTTGAGTTAGAAACCTTACCGCAGACCAAAACCGACATTTTGATGAATGTCGGCAATCCTCAGGAAGCATTTAGTCTTGCTGCCATTCCAAACGATGGTGTTGGGCTAGCACGCTTGGAGTTTATCATTGCCAATCAAATTCAAACGCATCCACTCGCATTGATTTACTTTGATGAGCTAGACGATCGCGTTGCCCAAGCTCAAATTGCAGCACTCACTCCCGGATACGACGACAAATCTCAGTTCTTTGTCGATAAGTTAGCCTATGGAATTGGCACGATCGCGGCTGCGTTCTATCCGAAACCTGTGATTGTTCGCATGTCGGACTTCAAGAGCAATGAGTATGCGAACTTACTTGGTGGACGGCAGTTTGAACCCCGCGAAGAAAACCCGATGATTGGCTGGCGTGGTGCTTCTCGTTACTATGATGAGCGGTATCAAGAAGGCTTCGCCCTAGAATGTCAAGCCATGAAGCGAGTTCGAGATCAGATGGGATTGACGAATGTGATTCTGATGATTCCGTTCTGTCGAACGCCCGAAGAAGGAAAACGAGTCCTAGCCGAGATGGCAAAATACGGTTTGACTCGTGGCGAAAATGGGCTGCAAGTGTATGTTATGTGTGAGTTGCCGAGTAACGTCATGTTAGCGACTCAGTTCTGTGAGGTGTTTGATGGCTTCTCGATCGGGTCGAATGATCTGACTCAGTTAACACTAGGACTCGATCGCGATTCTTCACTGGTTGCTCATTTGTTTGATGAACGTAATGAAGCGGTCAAGCAAATGGTCGGACTGGCGATCGCGAAAGTGAAACGCTGTGGACGTAAGATTGGCATCTGTGGACAGGCTCCCAGTGACTATCCAGAGTTCGCCAAATTCCTAGTTCAGCAGGGCATTGATTCGATTAGCTTGAATCCTGATTCTGTATTGAAGACGAGAATGGCGATCGCACAGGCAGAACAGTAACGAGGACCCATGAGGTTATATAGCAAAACGGAGCCTTGAAGATCAAGGCTCCTAGCATGAAAGGTTATTTAGAACTGGGTCGATCGCAGTTTATGGTTTTTGCGACATCGGATCAGCAATATACTTGAACGTGGGTTCTGAATTCCAGGGACCACGCTGATCTTGACCATTTTGAGAGAGGTTGTAGTAGATATCCACAGTTTCATCCGGTTGAATATTACCAAACATCGGATCAGTCAGTTTGCCCATAGAATCCAATGCTTTCATGAACATTTGGGTGTGCGAAATTTCGCGAGTTAGCAAATGGACTAGCGTTTTCTCAGTTCCTTTGTCTGGAGCGAGTTTAATCAGCGCCTCATAAGTTTGTCGCGCTCCTGCTTCTGCGGCAATGTTAGCGCGTAAGTCACGGACAACATCACCGCCTTCGTTAATGTAGGCAGCCGTCCAAGCTGAGCCTTGGCTATCGAGGAAGTGAGGTCCCATCCCGCGCACAGCAAACAGAGAACTCTTGTAAGCTTCGGTTTGGTCTACATTCTTGGTATGGGATTCGATCAGTTTGCCCACCATTTCCAAGTGCCCAAACTCTTCGATCGCAATGTCCTGGAGCATATCTCGAATGCCAGGATTTTCGCAGTGAAAAGACTGTACCCAGTACTGTAGAGCAGCAGTCAACTCACCCGTGGCACCCCCGAATTGTTCTAATAGTAATTGAGCAAATTTTGGATTTGCGTCGTCAACATTGACAGTATGGATAGATTCTTTTTTGTGAAAAAACATTTTGTCCCCTTGTTCTAGCTTATGAAAATACTTTCTTAGAAGGCTTTATCGTTTGGTGAATGAAACACATCTAAGAGATTAGGTCAGGGTTTTAGGAAGTACCTTGACCTTTAGGAAGACTTCTGCCAAATGTTCTAAACTCTGCTCTTAGACGTTTCTGAATTTGTTAGAAATAGTTTTAAGCTGTGGCTCCGGGTACTAATTCTACTTTGACCCATCCTGGTTTACGTTGATCAAACGATTTATAAGCATCTAGCACCGAAGTCATCGGCTCGATTTGTGACAGAATTTGCGTGGGTGTTACCATTCCGCTTTGTACCATATCAATCAGTTTCGGAATGTATTTGCGGTGATTGCAATTTCCCATCTTGATCGTGAGATTTTTGTTCATTGCCATCCCGATTGGGAAAAACTTATGCGTCAGGGGGTACACCCCAATAATCGATAATGTTCCTGCTTTTGCTAGTGCTTGGACTGCCCATTCCAACGCTTGAGAAGGAGCATTTCCCGGATGCCAATTCCCATTCTGCGGATTGATTTGAGGCGCAATCTCATGGACTTGTTGCTGAAACTGCTGCATTTGTGCTTGAGCTTTTTGAGCAGCAGCACCTGAATGCGGCGCAACAGCATCGACACCGACAGCATCGATCGCTCGATCGACTCCCACTCCTCCCGTTAAACTTTTCAGGGTCTCGACCGGATCTTCAACATTAAAGTCAATGATTTCGGCTCCGAGTGCCTTTGCCATTTGTAAACGAGACGGAATCGTGTCGATCGCAAAAATTCGTCCTGCACCCAAGAGTTGTGCGCTCTTAATAGCAAATTGTCCAACTGGACCGCAGCCAAAGATTGCCACTGTATCTCCAGGTGTAATTTCTGCTAGTTCTGCTCCGAAGTAAGCGGTTGGGAAAATATCGGATAGTAGAATTGCTTCATCGTCAGTCACACCTTGAGGCAGTTTGACAAGACCCGTGCTGGCATAGGGAATCCGCGCATACTCGGCTTGCAGTCCATCGATCGGTCCTGTGGGTTCGGGTCCACCAAAGAATGCGGTTCCGGCAGCGGGACCATTGGGATTGGCAACGTCGCATTGAGCATAGTAGCCCGATCGACAATATGAACAGTAGCCACACGCAATGGTAGACGGAATCACCACTCGATCTCCTTTGTTCAGATTCCGCACATTTGCGCCGACTTCTTCAACGATTCCCACGCCTTCGTGTCCAAGAATGGTTCCTGGCTTCATTCCTGCGAACGTTCCGCGAATCATATGAAGATCAGTTCCACAAATCGCACTGGCAGTCAATCGCACGATCGCATCTAGGGGATCTTTTATCTTGGGTTCAGGGACATTATCTAACCGAATATCACCGACTCCGTGAAACACAACAGCTTTCATCACTAAGTTCCTCTATTGTCTGAACCGTGAAGTCGATGTCATTCGCCATTTGTTGGCAGGCTGAAAGCAGAGACAACACTTGGACGGATGATAGAGAGTCAGGATCCGAACTTCGTCTAACCAGAGGCAGAGCGATCGAGACAAAAGCTGTCGCTGAGAATTGTTTGTTCAGAATCTAATTTTGGCTATCCGCGATCGACTCGGCTCTCGATCGCGGTTTGCACGGCTTCCGGTACGTTGGTCAAAAAGTTATAGCCTGTTTTTGCTTCAAGCTGATCGACACTCACTCGAAAGTCTCGCCAAGTCTTATCTTTAATGCCTTGAATATTGGGAACATCGACTGCAATCACCCGCGTTTTATTCGTGACATTCGCCGCCCTTAACCCCGGCTTATCCAGAACGACAATTACTTTCCAAGTCGAAGCAGGAATCGAAATTTTTGCTGCCCCAATCGTGCCTTTTTCCCCAACTCCACCTGCAATGATATAAAGTTCTTTGCCCAGATTTGCCAATCGACGAGACTCGCTTTCTAAGCTCTCCCAAACATCACGATTGTTATCTGGCGTTTGGGGAACAATGTTGGTCATCAAGAAAGTTGCAGAATTCGTCGCGATATCTTTCGCGCGATCGGCAGAAGGAGCCATATGTCCACGATCGTATCCACTACCGTTGTAGTCGCTTGATTTGACTTGATACCAACCCTTGGGCAAAGTGGTATCGGCACGAAAATCATTGCTACGAGGAGCCGTACCTAACCAGCTTTTATTGAGCTGCCAACTCACCCAGTTGGGAATCCGTTTGCTGTTGTTGTATGACAGTGCATAGGGGCGCTGGTTATCGTCGATTAAATAATCATTGGCATTTTGAGTGTCGCGAGTTGCTTTGCTCGGAATCCCCATCGTCAGATGAACATTTCCGACAACTGGAGGGAGAAAGGGTTGAGTTCCAGTCGGTTCCTTGGGGCGATTGATTAAAATAATGCCGCCTACAATTAAGGCAATGACCAGAGCCGCGATCGCGAAAATTTGCCAACGAGGTTTCAGCATACGAAAACTAATCTTTTGGACACCATTATGCAGTGGTTTTTGACTTCCATAGTACGCAAAGTGTTCAATCTTAACGCTAGAGTAGTGATGTGCCCGCTACTTCTAAGAAATAGAGAAATGTATTGCAATCATGTTACCGACTGAGTTATTAATTCATCGATTCAATGGAGAAGAAATTGCACCAAAACGGTTAGAGTTTGATGCGAAAGTTTTAGCGATCGCTGAAGATGTCATCACCTTATTTCAAGAAGCTCGGAACGGTACGAGAGGCGAACTGAATCGGCAGTTGCAAGAACTGGAAGGAGAAGAAACGGACTATCGAGTGAAGCGAGGATTAGCGCATTTACTCAATAGCTCATTTAGTACGTTTGAAACGGTAAGTCCGCTTGACCCGCCGATGTTACGAGAGCGGGTGTTTGCATTGTCCGCGCAAAGTGTTCCGAGTGCTCAGGCAACTCAGATGACAATCGAGAAGGTTGCCAATGATTTGGGTCAAGAACTCGATCGCGAAGTCTTACCAGAACAAGTAAAAGCTGGATTGTATGCGGATTTACCAGAGAATCAAATTCTAACGAGCTTTGAAGCTCCAACGCCAGACGCACTGTTACATCGCTACAATTTATCGCAAGTGCAAGGTGTGTTTTATCGGGCAAGTCATCTGGTGATCAATGCTCACCGCAATGATCCGGGACAGTATAAGCTCTTGTTTCGGTACATGAAATTGTTTCAGTTGATGACGTATATCGAAGGCGATGCGGATCATGGATTTACGTTGACGATCGATGGTCCGACCAGTTTGTTTAAGCCTTCAACTCGGTATGGACTTGCGATCGCAAAGTTACTTCCTGCTTTACTGCATGTAACTCGCTGGAGCCTTGCAGCAGAATTGCAGATCAACGATAGCTATTCAGGTCAAAAGCGACAAGGGCGATTTGCTCTAGATTCTGAATGTGGATTGGTCAGCCACTATCCGCCTGGGAAGACCTACGATAGTCTACTAGAAGCAGGATTTGTCGATCGCTGGAATAAAGCGAAGACGGAATGGCGATTAGAACGAGAAGTTGATTTAATTCCGATTCCCGGCAGTGTGATGATTCCAGATTTTCGAGTCGTGCATCCAGATGGTCGATCGTTTCTAGTAGAAATTGTGGGCTATTGGCGACCTGAATATTTGCGGAAAAAGTTTTCACAAGTTAGGCAATCAGGGCGGGATGATTTGATTTTGGCAGTTTCAGAACGACTGAATTTAGAGAATGCAGGGGTGAAAATCTCAGATACACCTGCTCGAATTGTTTGGTTTAAGGATCAATTGCTCCCGAAGGCGATTTTACAAGTCTTAGAGGATGTTTGAACAGTATCGTTCATCGCATTCACCCGCCCTGGAATGGAATTCCGGGCTAGTTGAACAAAGTCCACTCAAGGGACTAACAGTCAGTTAGAACCGGGTCTTCAGTCCTTTTCAAAGGACTTTGCACCGTTAGCCCTGGACTTCCAGTCCGGGGCGAGCTAGAACGGAGCGAGGAGACTGTTGATACGTTTCAAACACCCTCTTAGAGGCGAAATTAAGATGAAAAGCTAGAACTCTTCGTCGATCGTATCTGAAATGAATACTGAGTTTTCAGTAGCTTCAGAACTGTGGCTGTTTCACAATTAATGATGCCAGGTTTTGCTCTTAACGCGGTTAGAAAGTCAAGCAATCCTTCATTCGTATCGTAAGTAACTTCTACAAATAGATCATAGCTTCCTGCAACGAACGCAACATAGCTCACTGAATCTTGCTCGACTAAATCAGAGGCGATCGCTTGTGCTCGCTCTAAATTAACCGTTTTCAATTCAATCAGCGCAATGCTGCGGAATCCTAGCTTATTCGGGTTTAAGTAAGCCTGAATTGTAATTGCGCCAGAATTCGTTAAGCGCTGAACCCGATTGCGGATCGTGGCTTCTGACACGCCTAGCTTTTTAGCAATTTCCGTAAATGGCATCCTTCCATCTTTGTGCAGGAGTTGAACAATTTCAATGTCCAGCTCATCTAAGTTTGACTGAGTGCCTTCGACTCCTTGAGATGCGGGTTCATCAGACATAGCACCAACTTTATCGCACGGAACCCGTAGTATACATCGGAATGTCTGCAACTCATTCGATAGAGTTAAATTCGATATTCGCAGTTATAGACAGAATTTTGTAGCTAAAACAAATCTGAATAGCTTTGAGGCTCTAAATTCGCAATTATTTTGGCACATAAGTACGAATTTTGTTGCTTGAGACACATTTTTCTACTAGATATCCTCCTAACCTAGACAATGATTTTATCCCTATCGCTTGTTTGTCGTGCCTTTGAGTGACTACTTGAGTGACTACACAGTTCCATCTAAAACGATTGGAGAGTGACTAGAGTGATACAGCGTCGTCAATTGCTGAAATATGGTTTGCTGGCTGGAACAACAACAGCGATCGCAGCCTGTCAAAATCGAACGAACTCCTCATCATCAGACAAACCCAGTTCTCTCAAACCGATCAAAATTGCGATTTTGACCTGGGTTGGGTATGGTCCTTTCTTTGTTGCGAAAGACCAGAAACTCTTTGAAAAGTATGGACTCGATGCAGAAATTCTCAAAATTGAAGATGCAGCCCCCCGTCGCAGTGCCTTAGCTTCGCAAGAAGTGCAATTTTCGATTTCTACACTCGACTGGTTTGCGATCGAAGCCGCTCAGGGACTCCCTGCATCCTGCATTCTTAAATTAGACGATTCCTACGGCGCAGATGGCATCGTCTCTAGTAAAGAAATTGCTAAAGTTGCTGACTTGCGAGGACAATCGATCGCCGTTGAAAAAGGCTCTCCCTCTCATTTCTTTCTCCTTTCTTTGATGAAAGAAGCCAAGTTATCGGCTCAAGATGTTCAAGCCATATACATGCCAACCGCAGGCGATGCGGCAAGCGCATTCAGCGCAGGGCGTGCCAAAGCTGCTGTAACCTGGGAGCCATATCTATCCACTTCTGCAAAACAAGCCCCGAATGCTCATATCCTGACCACTAGCCGAGAAAAACCAGGACTCTTACTCGACTTGTTGATTGTTCATCAGGAGTACGCCAAAACCAATCCAGATGCAGTGAGTGGAGTGATTAAAGCCTGGTTTGATGCGGTTGAATACTGGAAAGCGAACCCGACTCAAGCAAATGCTGTGATTGCGAAAGGTCTAGGCGTGTCCGAGCAAGAAGTCAGCGAAATGGTCAAAGGATGTAAGTACTCGGATCTCCAAGAAAATGCCACCTATTTTGGCTTAAAGGGAAATGGCACGGCTCCATTCTTTGACAGCTTTCCGAAAGCACAACAAGTTTGGATAGAAGCAGGTTTGATGACGAAGACTGTTAAAGCTGATTCGGTCGTCAATACCTCGTTTCTGAAAGGGATTCCAGCTTAGAGATCAATAAGGAGCTGTATTTATGACCACACAAAAGCTTGTTGAACTACAACAGAAGATTTTAGAAGCTGCGAGTAGACCTTTAGAAACTGCGATCGCACTACCCGCAGAAACTTACACTGATCCAGACTTCTACCAATGGGAAGTTCAACACATTTTCAAACGACAATGGCTCTGTGTCGGGCATTGCTCACAAGTGCCTCAGCCCGGCGATTATATTAACCTTGATCTAATCGATGAACCTCTTGTAATTGTCCGAGGCAAAGATAATCAGATTCGAGTGCTGTCGCGAGTCTGTGCTCATCGCGGGATGGACATGATGCCAGAAGGATTTGGACATGCAGCACAAGGCAATCGTCGGAGCTTTCTCTGCCCGTATCATCATTGGGTGTATGGATTAGACGGAACGCTCGTCGGCGCGCCAGAAATGCACCAGAGTCAGCAGTTTGAGCCGGACAAAGTTTGTTTACCCAAGTTTCGGTCTGAGATTTGGCACGGCTTTATTTTTATCACCTTCGACCCTGAGATTGAATCGGTTAGCACTCACTATGCTGCACTCTCTCCCTATCTAGAACGTTGGAACATTGCAGAAATGCAGATGGTTGCGAACCTAGAGTGGAATTGCCAATTTAATTGGAAGGTCTTAGTTGAGAATTTTATGGAACCCTATCATCATTTAGGGACTCACGCTAAAACCTTTGAACCGATGCTGCCTGCGGCAAAAACATGGACAGAGCCAGAAGTCTTAAACGGAGTTGTCTGTCATTTACCGTTAGCAAAATCGATCGTAGAACGGATTAACGCAGGGCAGTCTCCGACAGTGTTTCAAACGCCAGTGAATCTGCTCCCTCAAGATCATTATGAATATGCAGTCTACCTTGGGAATCCGAATTTCTTATTGTTTACAGGACCCGATCGCGTTTATTGGTACTTGCTACTGCCGACGAGCGCAGGTGAAATGACGCTGCATACAACATTGTTAGTGACTTCTGAAAGCAAAGATATGCCAGAGTTCCCGCAGATCCTAGAACGAGAGATTGCTGGACTCAAAGAGTTTCACTTAGAAGATGTTGAGGTTTGTACTGCGGTACAGCGAGGATTGCGATCGTCGGTTTATTCACCCGGAGCGTTGGGACATTTAGAAATGCCGATTTGGTTATTTCAAAAATATCTAGCCCAGCAAATTCAAGTCGCGAATTCACAATGAAACTATTGATGCTACGTTCAGTCTGGTCAGGTTCATCCGATCTCGATGAATTGATTGAGCAGACGCTTCAGGGCGGGTTCGATGGGCTAGAAGGCCCGATTCCAGAAGAAATTGAACACCGCCACAAGCTACGTCAAAAATTAGCTGATCATCAATTGGTCTACATTGCTGAAGCGACCACTGGAATCCATCCCGATGCACCTGGAGATTGGTGGATTCCTCAGCGCGATCGCACAATCCAAGATCATCTCAATGATTTACGCTGGACTGTCGAACATGCGATCGACATGGGAGCGATGTTTGTTTCGACCATGTGTGGGTATGATGCTTGGTCATGGCAGCAGAATGTGGACTTTTTTGGACAAGCGCTTGAACTAGAGCAAACGTCAGGAGTAACAATTAGCTTTGAGACGCATCGAAGTCGATCGCTGTTTAATCCTTGGATTACGCGAGATTTACTCGCACAATTTCCAGAGATGAAATTGACGTGTGATTTTAGCCATTGGTGCGTCGTCTGTGAACGGTTACTCGATAGTGAATGGGCAATTCTAGAGCAGTGCGCTCAGCGAGCGATGCATATTCATTGTCGAGTCGGCTATGCTCAACATGCTCAAGTTCCTGATCCGCGAGCGCCAGAATATACGGCAGCTTTGGCGGCGCATGAACGCTGGTGGGATCTCATTTGGAAGGCACAAAAGCAACGAGGATTCTCTCAAGTCACAATGAATCCAGAGTTTCTATGGGATGGCTATATGCAGACCTTGCCGTTTACGAAAATGCCGATCGCGGATGTGTGGGATGTGACCTGCTGGATGGCAGAACGCCAGCGGCAACAGTTTATGCAATCCGGATTTGGAGAAGCTGCACTCATCAACAAAAAGCTCAGCTAGTGCTTTTAAACTAGCTGAGCTTCAAGACAATTGAAATAGCAAACCAATTAGATATCGAGGTCTGCTAAATTCATCTTCGAGCCATAAGTCTCGATGAATTCGCGACGGGGGGCAACGCGATCGCCCATCAACACCGTAAAGACGCGATCGGCTTCTGCTGCATCTTCGATTTCAACTCGTTTGAGCGTCCGAGTTTCAGGATTCATCGTTGTATCCCAGAGCTGTTGCGGCATCATTTCACCCAACCCTTTGAAGCGCTGAATGTTATAGCTCGCATTGTCTGGGAAAGTGGCTAAGCGTTCTTGCAGTTCTCGCTCACTGTAGCAGTAGTAGTGATTGCGTCCACGCTCTACCTTGAACAATGGAGGACAAGCAATATACACATAGCCTTGATCCACCATCATGCGCTGATAGCGATAGAAGAAGGTCAGTAGCAAGGTGCGGATGTGCGCTCCATCTACGTCTGCGTCCGTCATGATGATGATGCGGTGGTAGCGAAGCTGAGATACGTCGAATTCTTCGCCTTTGATACCCAAGCCCAATGCAGTAATTAAAGCTTGAATTTCAGTGTTCTTGTAGATCTTCGAGTCATCGGTTTTCTCGATGTTGAGAATCTTACCGCGCAACGGCAGAATCGCTTGGAATCGGCGATCGCGTCCTTGTTTTGCAGAACCGCCCGCAGAATCCCCTTCCACAATGTAAATCTCGGATTCGCTTGGATCGCGAGATGCACAGTCTGCGAGTTTTCCAGGCAGTGTAGAAGATTCGAGAACCGACTTGCGGCGCACCATTTCTCGTGCATGTCGAGCCGCTTCTGCTGCTTTGAACGCCTGAACTGCTTTCTCAATAATCGCATCCGAAACGTTCGGACGGAATTCTAGATACTCAGTCAGCACTTCACCGACCAGCGAATCAACAATCCCACGAACTTCGGTATTGCCTAACTTCGTTTTGGTTTGACCTTCAAACTCAGGATCAGGAACCTTCACCGAAATCACAGCCGTTAAGCCTTCTCGGATGTTTTCCCCGGCAAGATTCGATTCGTTTTCTTTAATCTTGTTCCGCTTGCGCGCGATCGTATTCAGGGTGCGAGTCAGAACTGCTTTCAAGCCTTCTAAATGCGTTCCACCATCGACGGTACGAATGTTATTCGCAAAGCCAATAATATTGTCGTTGTAGGCATCGGAACACCATTGCAGCGCCACTTCAACTTGAATGCCGTTGCGTTCCCCACTAACAAAGATGACTTCTTCATGCAGCGGTTGCTTTTCGCGGTTCATGTAAGAGATGTACTCACGAATTCCGCCTTCGTAGAAGTAGACATCTTCTCGTTCAGCGCCTTCTCGGTGATCGGCGAATTTGATCCGAACCCCACCGTTAAGATAAGCAAGCTCCCGCAATCGTCCAGAGAGGGTAGTGTAGTCGAACTTCGTGGTTTCCGTGAAGATCGAAGCATCGGGCAGAAAGGTGACGGATGTTCCGGTTCTCGCTTGAGGATAAGGCTCGACTTGCAATTCCCCCATCGCAATTCCCCGCTCAAATCGTTGCAGGTGAACTTTCTTCTCGCGCCAGACGGTGACTTCGACCCATTCGGAGAGTGCGTTGACAACTGAAATCCCAACCCCGTGCAGACCGCCTGAGACTTTGTATCCACCGCCGCCAAACTTACCGCCAGCGTGTAGAATCGTCATCACGGTTTCCAGTGCTGACTTCCCGGTTTTAGGATGAATTCCAGTGGGAATGCCGCGTCCGTCATCGGTTACGGTGACAGAACCATCGGCGTTAATTGAAATATCGATCGCTTTACAGTAGCCCGCAAGTGCTTCATCGACCGAGTTATCGACAACCTCGTAAACAAGATGGTGCAGTCCGCGAGGTCCAGTACTGCCGATATACATGCCGGGGCGTTTTCTTACGGCTTCAAGACCTTCAAGGACTTGAATCTGCTGCGCATCGTAGTTTGTCGTCATAGGAAGCGTTCTTTTAGGGCAATAAGGAGCGAAATCAGTAAGAGAGAGACAAATTTCACCAAAATTATAGCACAAATGGCTTATGAGCGGTTTTAGGACAGTCTCTGATGAATTTTGAAAGTAGGATGGATCGGTCTATTTTGGCTTATAAATCGCAAAACGATCAAAAAAGATTAAGCAATACGCCTGTACTTATTATAATCGCTGGCGCGACGGCAAGTGGCAAATCGGGTTTAGCGATCGAGCTTGCAAAACGCTCGCAGTCTATCATCTTGAGTGCCGATTCGCGCCAAGTGTATCGAGAGTTTACCATCGGAACGGCAAAACCGACCCAGCGAGAGTTAAATCAAGTGCCGCATTTTTTGATTGATATTTGCGAGCCGACGGAGACGTTGACGGTGGCGGATTATCAGGAGCGGGCGAATGGGTTGATTGAGAAAGTGGGGAGTAGATCCACTCCCCACCTTTTCCTGGTTGGTGGAACTGGACTCTACATTAAAGCGATCGCGCGTGGGATGAAGATTCCGCGAGTTGCGCCTCAGTTGGAATTGCGATCGCAGTTGGAGACGCTTGGGCAGAAGACGCTTTATGAAATGCTGCAACAAGTAGACTCGGCTGCAGCAGAGCGGATTCATGCAAATGATCAGGTGCGGACGTTGAGAGCGTTGGAAGTTTTTTATGTGACGGGTCGTCCGATTTCTGAACAGCAAGGGGAGAATCCGCCGAATTATCCGATTTTGCAGATTGGATTGGAGTCGGATCAGTTGGAGCAGCGGATTGCGAAACGGGCAGGACAAATGATTGAAATGGGATTTGTCGAAGAAGTAGAACGACTGTGCCAGAAGTATGGCGAGGATCTGCCACTGTTGAATACATTGGGTTATGCAGAGATGCGGCAGTACTTGAGAGGAGAAATTTCTCTGCAAGAGGCGGAACGATTGACGGTGCTGCACACGCGGCAGTTTGCAAAGCGGCAAAGAACTTGGTTCCGAGCCGTCCCGGAACTGGAATGGTTTGATGCGGATGCAGGAAATTTAGTCGATCGAGTTTGGGATCGGATTCAGGTGTTTTTAGCAGAAGCGCGATCGCTGCCTGGATAAGGACTAAGAGGATGTTTAAAAGGTATTGTTCATCGCCTTCACCCGCCCGTGATTGAAAATCCGGGCTAGTTGAACAAAGTCCACTAAAGGGACTAAAAGCTAATAAGAATGGGGTCTTCAGTCCTTTTCAAAGGACTTCGCACGGTTAGCCCCGAATTCATTCCGGGGCGAGCTAGAACGGAGCGAGCAACTGTTGATACATTTCAAAGACCCTCTAAAAGCAAAGAATTTCGCGATCGTAGTTCTCTGGCAAGGGTTCTGTTTCCCAGACTAAAGTATCGCCAGGGCTAAGCCGCACTTCTAGATAAAGACACTCGATCGCATTCATGGCGACATCTTCGTTATTTTCAAACGGCATCAAATCTTCTAGAAGCAATCGCAGCTTAAAGCCACCTGGAATTAATGCTCCAGAAGTACTTTGTAGCTCAAAACGCCAGACATCATCGCTCTTTTGAAACACTCTCAACTCATAAGGTTTTCCAGCGATCGACAAATGGCGTAACAATGCCTTTTGTGAGCTAATCTCAGACCCACGCGCCCAAGCCAGATTTGACTGCATCTCTGTTGCTCCCCAGCCGAATTGTTCTGCTAGCGTGGAAATGCCGCTCTGAAGCCATTGTTGTACTGACCATTGTTCGGGTAGACCTAAGCGTCGTTGATACAGACGTTGCCGCCAACCGCCATGCTCCAGTAATGCGCCCCACTGCTGAAAGGGTATCGCTAAACGCGGCACAACCACATCCGTAGTTCCCAACCGAGCAAGTAGATTTTCAGCTTGCTGAAGGGAAAGCGCAGGTAAAGGCGCAAGCTGCGATCGCAAAACTTCATCCGGACAAAGCCGTCGCGTAATCCACAGCACATTCGTATCAGGAATCAGATCGGCTTCATCGAGCGAATATGTTCGATCAAGAGGATCATACTGAGCGCGCTGCTTGAGCATTTGATGGGTGGTGTATCCCAAAACCTGAATTTCATCGTCTTCTAAATTGACGGCAACCGATAGATAATAATCCCCTGCCCAACTGGGAAGATCCACCCATTCTTGGGGCACTCGCAGTTCGCGATCGTCGATCGCAGCAGTTGGAATCACCACTAAACGCTGATTCTCAAACTCGATCGCTCCGCCGTTCACCACTTCCCAAAAACTAGAAAGCGCGGCTGAATTTGCCCAAATTCGCGCATTCGGCGCAAAACTTTGTACCCAGGGCAAGAGCGTTTTGAGACTCGCTTGATTGAGTGCCGCTTGCCAATGAATTCCATCCGTCGTAAATGCTTGTTGCTGCCAAACCTGGGACAACGCATCGCTCGGAATTTCTAATTGAAGTTGCGGGGTGTCAGCGATCATAATGGGTGATGTACCAGGATAAGACATAGAACTTGCCTCAGAACGCGCTAAATATCGCTCGATATTTAGGAGGGCAGGTCTGGATGACTGTAGTGCAGTTTCAGCCATTCCTCCAAAATCGTACTCATATTAGACACTACGTTCGAGTTGAGAGTTTGATGCAGGGTTGTCTGACTCCATTCTGCAAGAATTTGTAACAGGGTTTGCTTGAGATTGGTTAATCGTCGCGAAACTGTGTATTGTTTTGTGTCTAATTCTTTCGCAATTTCTTGCTGCGTCATGCCTTTACCGTAGTACATTTGCAGCAACCGTTGCGCGGGTAAATCCAGTTTGACGAGGGCTTTCAAAAGAGTCGCATTCAACTGCGATCGCGTTTGTTTCCGCTGATCTTCCTCTTCTGCTTCAATAATTTGGTTGAGATTCGACTCCTGAAAGGTCGATTCAAAATTGTCTAACATTTCCGTATTCTCGGCTCCCGGCTGCGGCGTGTCTGCCGAAATCAAAGACGGGTAGAGATACGATCTCGCTGCCTTGCCGCAAGTGGTCAGCCATTGCTCTAATAAAGCTGGATTGCAAGGTTGGGCAGTTGCGCCTAACGTGGCAACGCGATCGCGATTATAGAGATCGACGATCGCTTGCAGGGTCGAAAGGTCAGGTTTTGCTAATTTTCGTAAGCCTTTGCCTTGAGCAGGTGCGTAGATGATTTTGAAACATTGCCAAGCGAACACTCGTTCTGCGATCGCAGAAGCATCTAGCCCAAAATTCTGCAACGACTCGACAAATCGTTTGTGGCTGAGTTTGTGCATCAGTGCCCAATCGGTGCAGATATCGACTTCTTGGCGCAGGCGCAATGTATCTTTAATCACATTGCTAAACGCTAGGCTTGCGTAGCGTTTCAGACCTGAACTGTGTTGAGGATTGAACCCTTGCAGGACACGGTGAATTTTGACGATCGCGATTTGAAAGAAATCCGCAAGCGACTGACTGCTGCCGATATTCAATGCCAGCTTTCGAGCTGACCAAAAGCAGACTTCTTGCAAATAAGCAGATAAATGAGCGACTGCGAGAGGATGACTGTCGGCTTGCCAGAGCCGATGCCAATACAGCGACCAAACCATTTCGGAAAGGTCTTGTTCATCGGATTCTTCAAGACAGCGTTGCATACTCCGACGCAGGCGAGCATCTGAAACCCATCGAGTCGCTGAATCGCTCTCAAACTGTAGAAACGTGGAAAAGATTTCAAGAATACTTTGTCGCGATCGCATGAGTTCAGATTGAGCGAGAGCTAGTCTTCAAACTATATCCATTTTCTAGAAAAAGCACCAGAACTGCATATTCTTCTTCACCCCGTCGTAAGAATGACTAGAAGCAATTTTTGGAGGTGGGTGATGAATGATTGGCGATCGCTCAAGGTGAGCCAGGAGCAGGAGAAGAGCTTGCGGTCGGTGAAGCATCAGGTGTTGATGCAGGAGATTCTGACGCAGGCGAAGCAGTGGGCGAAGCAGGAGCAGGTGAAGCAGCTTGAGGCGCTGCTGGCTGTTCATCTGTAAACAGTCGAACAGGTTTTTGGGCGAGTAGAGCTGCACCTTCAGCGCGATCTGCCGGAAAAATTGCACGCACACGATCGACGACCGAAATCATATATTTGTAGTCCGGAACAGTTCCCGTCGGAACAAATCCTGCTTCCTGGGCAACGACTGAAGGCGTATCTCCCAGAACTTTGCGAATCGATTCTAGCAGTGTGCGATCGACACTCGGACTAACTAGCACGACTCCCGCTGGAACTTTGTGCGGGTCGTTGTACAAAATGCGAAACTCTGCTGAGCTAAGTTGCGATTTGTAAAGATTGAATTCTTCAAGGGACAGCGCTCCCGCATCTGCTGTTCCTTGTGCGATCGCTTCTAAGACTGCTTTGGGAGTGGATGTCACCAGAAGCTCTTTGAGCGTCAAACCATAGAGATTAAAAATGGGAAAGTAATAGCCTGTCGCTGATCCAGGTTGTCCGATTGCTAACCTTTTACCTGATAAGGCTTGCAAGTCTGAAATAGGACTCTCTTTGGGAACGACCAGAACCGAGCGCAGATTGTTCACCCCGACTAAGGGAAACAGCGGCGTGTATTGATATTGTGACATCGCGATCGCGGCAAGTCCAGGAGGTGCAAACACGATTGACCAAGCTTGTGCTTTGATGCGCTCTAAGGCTTTGCGTTCATTAAAAGCAGGCTCAAATTGGATGACCGCTTGCAGTTTCTCAGCCAGATATTGTTTAAAGCGATCGTACTGATTGCCAGAATTGGCGGCTCCGTAGCTAACCGTTCCAATGGTGAGTTGAATTGCTTGAACTGAACGTGAACCGATGCCACATCCCGATAGAAATAACAGAATTAGAAATGAGCGCCGGGAGGTTCTGCTATCCATTGCTGAATGAATTTATGAATGCTAGTTATTGTTTCATACTGCCGGATGCTCGTCTTGTTTTGCTCGGAATACTACCTAACGTTTTGTGAACCGTAACTGTTTGTAGCGCTTTGATAGGAAAAGACCCAAAATTCGCTACTTTTAAGAAGAGCATACAGATTGATTCGATCTCCTTTTCCCTGCCTGAATGAGCATCTATTTGTTGATGTTTCTTGATCCCCGCGAGGTTGTCTGAGTCATGATTTTAAAGAAACTAAAGCTTGGCGCTAAATTTAATGTCTTGTTAGCAGCCGCATTTTTAATTGGATTGCTGTTGAGTAGTTTGGCACTATCGCAGGTGCTCGAAAATCGAGCTAGGGGAGAAGTGACGACGAAAGCTTTGATTCTGATTCAATCCATGAACTCAGTGCGCGATTATACGAGTACTAAGATTCAGCCGTTGCTCAAATCGCGTTTAGAGACAGAGCCGACTTTTATTGCTGAAACGGTTCCTGCTTACTCTGCAAATGAAGTCTTTCAGCGGTTTCGTGAAAATAACGAGTACAAAGATTTCTTTTACAAAGAAGCCACTTTGAATCCAACTAACCCGCGAGATAAGGCAGATGTATTTGAGGCTTCTTTAGTCGAGCGGTTTCAAAAAGAACCTAACACTAAGGAAATCTCTGGGTTTCGCGATTTACCGGGTGGGCAGGTTTACTATATTGCTCGTCCGTTAAGTGTGAGTAAGCAAAGCTGTTTGGAGTGCCATTCGACCCCGGATAAAGCACCGAAAAGTCAAATTGCAACCTATGGCGATGCGGGTGGATTTGGCTGGAATCTCAATGAGATTGTTGCAACTCAGATTATTGCTGTACCAGCAGGTGAAGTGATTAATAACGCTTGGCGATCGCTCTTAACCGTGATGGCAATTTTAACGGCAGTCTTCATTGCGCTCGCGCTGTTAATTAACACCTTGCTCAGACGATCGGTGATTCGTCCGATTCGTCGGATCTCGAATGCTGCGGAAGCAGTCAGTATGGGGCAAATGGATATGGAGTTTGAGCAAGATACTCAAGATGAGATTGGCGCGTTGGCGGCAGCTTTTAATCGGATGAAGTCGAGCCTAGAGATTTCAATGAACTTGCTGAACAAGCGCAAGTAAAGGATTTACGATTCAATAAAATCCTGTTGTTTATCGCGTTCACCCGTTCCTGTAGAAGTCAGGGCGGGTGAACGCGTATCAGCGAAAACTTTTCATTCACCCGCTCAGATGCGCTTCGCGAACCGCTTGAAAGTGAGCATTTTTCGCGGGTTGGGCGAAGTCGAAACCCAATTCATACAGCCTCAATTAACCTGAGTTCGACGAGATGTTTAATTAACATTTGAGCGATCGACGAATCGAATTCGCGCCGATTCTAATCTCTTAATTTCTCAATATCTTCCGCCGAAACTCGTCTGCTTTCTGACGATCAGGAATCTCTGTGATCAACTCCTCCACAAACGTGGTCAGAGACACCTGATTCTCTAAATCTCGTTTCGTTGTCACAATAAACTTCGCGATCGGCCCAATCAAACAGGTCAGTTCTTGCTCACAGACCTGAATCAGTTGAGCGTTGACTAAGCGATCGCTCAGCGCTTCTTGAGTCTGCTGTGGCGCTCGGACAGCAACTCCATACCCTTTTGCCGTACTCAAGCGAGGACTCTGTGGTTTCGGAGGCAACTGCATCAGTGCAGTAATGCGCTGCGCTAATTTTGTCTGCTGCACAGGTGATAGATGCACGGCTAACTCTTCCTGCATGACTATCGGATCACAAGCTGCGGGAGAGAGTTGCCCTAAGAGCATGGGTGCGATCGGTCCTACAAGTTCAATCAGAAATTGCTCAATGCTTGCAAGCTGCTCTGCGGTGAGACGGGGAGCCGTTTGATCGACAAATTGGTCGCGTTGCTGAGGGGGTACGCTTTGCTGGATAGATGGATGAGTTTGTGGCTGAATTTGCTCGGGGATCGGTAAAGCGATCGCTCTTGCTTCACTGACATTTTCAGGCTGAGCAGGAACTTGGATCAGCGAGCCTGCCTCTTGTTCAAAATATGTGCGATGCTTGGCGGGGATCAGTGCAGACAAGGCGCGAATCAAAAGTTGAGGACTGCTTTCTTGCAGCGGTTCTGCTGCCTGCTCGATTAAACTCGGCGCGATCGGCCCGACTAATTTCAACAACAAGGGCTTAATCCGAGCGATGAATTCATCCAACGGAATTTCAGTACTCGCCGCTTGCGAATCATGCGAAGTGTCTGACTGAACCGATTGAACGGTTTGCGTCTCTAGGACTGGAGGCAGCATTTCAATCAATCCCTGCGTCCCAGACAGCCAAAGGTAGCACGTCAATCCCAAACCATCTAAGTTCGTTTGCAGCTTTGCCAGCAATCCTGCCATCGACAACCCTGTTTGAGCCGGAGCCGCAATCAATGCTTCGAGCAAGACTTGAGCAAACAATTCTGGTTCATCTTGAGGCGAAGCACAGGCAAGAATGCACTGACCATGATCCGACGAAAACTTGAGATCCTCGACCCAATCTTCTAAAGAAGTTGCGCCCGGACAATCGAGAATGACAATTTGCTGAGCCGTGCGCGATCGCCGAAGTTCTTGCCGCAGCCAAGTTCGACTCAGCCAAGCCCCATCTCCCAAAAATAACCAGGAATCGCCATCCTCTGAAGATTCAATCCGTCCTCGCAAATACAATAATCGCGTTGCCACGGTTTGAATCGACCCGGACGATCGCTGTTCCGGCACAGTCATGTCTTGCTGAAGAAATGTTGCAATCTCAGATCGAACATTCGACCAAGCATCACTGGGCTGGGGGAAGTAAGTTAGGTCAAAATTACCATCCTGACGCAGAACGTCCGATACGGCAGGACTGACTGTATGATGAATCAGCCCGTCCACAATCAAAGCTTGTCGTTGTTGCACTACTTCAGTGTGAGTTGGTTTAAGTCCTAAAATTGTCTCTCCGATCCCCTCAACAATCCGCTTCGGTGTTTGCAAGGAATACTCTGGATGTAAATCTGTTTCGCCTTTATTCCGTTTCTGCTGATTGATTAACCGCAACTGCTGATTCGTCTGCTCAATGTACTGAAGTGTTTGATGATACACATAGCGATAAAGCGCATCTGCATCGATAATGCCATAAGCTCCAGCCGCTTCCCCGCGCAATCCCCGCATTAAGTAGTAACTAAATACACCATGACCCAAATCGGGAAACTCCCAAGATTGCTGTCCTTGATCGCACGAAAGCAAGGCATAAAATCCGCGACTCTTTGCTGCTCTTTGGCGCAGCATTTCTAAAAGTTGCGGCGTTGGATTGAGCAGAGCAGGTTCAGAGAAGTGTCCACGCGCACCAGATAGGGAAATATTGCCGCTGTGACAAGCGTCGAGCCAAATCAGTTGACTATGAGCCGCGCAGTTGCCCAAAGTCGCTAATAGATTTTGAAAACATAGCCCAGTCTTGAGCAGATGCTGTTTTTGTGTGTCCGCAAGACATAACACGGTTTGCTGGCTCTCCGGTTCTAGAACACCATGCCCAGAAAAATAGAATAAAACTGTATCTTGCGTTTTTGCCGAGGCAACAATGCGGTCTAAGCTCGCCTGAATTGCTTGTAGCGTCGGTTTGTCTGGAGTCAGATCGTGATGAATAAAAAATTCTTTCTGCGGAAATGCTTGCGTTGCTTCAGCGAGTGCTTGGCTCAACCCTTGACAGTCAAAAGCGGCATAGCGTAACTTTGGCAATGTTGCATCTTGGTAATCATTGATCCCAAGCATCATTACCCAGAGTTTTGCTTCACCTGTTTCTAAGGCGGAAGCAAATCGACTCGCACCAACACCGACTGGGGGCATTTCTTGACCTCAAGCGAAACAACACGAATGTGTCCGTTCTGTCATAAAACGCGGAAAATGTGACGATACTCCCTATCAAGATTACAACGTACTCTCGATAGATACAGCAACCGTAGGGGGTTGGTTCGCATTTTTTGCTACCTGATGTGAACTGCAACACCCAATCTTCCGCAGATTGTGGCTGATATTAATTAATATGTTCAAGCCTGCTCGCTTATGCAGTTTAAAGAATCGCTCTCCCAAGCCGAGAAGATCCGGAGCAGCGATCGCTTCACAAGAATTCTTGGAACGCAGTTTTCTCAGGAGCCGCTCCTCCACTTTGATAAACGGCTTCGGATTAGATTTCCTCAATCTAATCCGAACTTGTAGAGAAACTTGCGAATCTGCATAATTTTGGAGGAGATTTTGATTGCTGCGATCGCCAGATTCAACTTGTTCTACAAAACAGTCACTTTAGGGTTTTCCAGAAAATCAGAGTTGGTAAAGATGTTGCTGACTGAGATAAAGCATTGATATCTCTACAGTGCTCAAGAATCTCTAGCGATAGTTCTGAGCCTGAGTTTCAAATAAATGAGCATATCTACCGTTTAACTGCATTAATTCAGTATGCGTGCCTTGTTCCACGATCGTTCCTCGATCGACGACATAAATTCGGTCAGCCATCTTAACCGTAGACAATCGATGGCTGATCAAAATGGCAGATTGATTCTGAATCAGTTGCCGAAACTGCTGAAAAACTTCATATTCTGCTTTCGGATCCATTGCACTGGTCGGCTCATCTAAGACAACTAACTGGGACTGGCGCAAAAACGCTCTCGCCAGCGCAACTTTTTGCCATTGTCCAATGCTTAACTCTTCGCCTTGTTCAAATAATTTTCCGAGCATCGTGTCATAGCCTTGGGGTAATGTTTGAATCACCGCATCGGCTCCCGATTGTTTAGCAGCTTGCATCACCGTTTCTGCCCCAGGTGGAAGTTCGATATTGCCGAACCAAATGTTTTCCCAAGCTGTGAAATAGTACTTCACATAGTCCTGAAAAACTACACTAATCTGTCGGCGCAAGTCTACGAGATCATATTGCTCCAAGGCAACGCCATCGAGGGTAATCTTGCCTTGTGTAGGTTCATATAGCCGACAGAGCAGTTTAATCAGAGTTGTTTTTCCAGAACCATTTTCGCCGACGAGAGCAATGACCTCACCAGGGCGAATTGTCAGGCTAACGTCTTTCAATGCCCAACGGGGCGTATTGCTATATTGAAAGCTCACGCGATCGAATACAATCCCCGATCGCATCGGTCGAGGGAGCGGTTTAGGATGAAGGGGTGCGGCGATTTTTGGCTGGAGTTCTAGAAATTCATAAAGATTGCTCAGGAAGAGATTGTCTTCGTAGAGTGCAGACAAACTTCCAAGTAACCCTTTCAAAGCAGCTTGTCCTTGTTGGAGTGCAGCATGGTAAAGGACTAAATCTCCGATTTGTAGTTGACCCTGAAACGCTTGATAGACCACAAAACTGTAAGCAGAAAAAAGGAGCAGAGCAGAGAGGCTTTGGGCGAGAACATTCGCGATCGCGCGCTGCGTTCCAATCTGCAAAGTTTCTTGATACAATTGCTTGCGAATCCGCTGAAAGCGTTGACTAAAAAGGTTGCCGAGATCGAAGAGGCGTAGCTCTTTTGCAAACCAATCCCCTGTGAGTAACCAGCTTAAGTATTCTCCTTGTCGCTGCATCTCAGTTCGACGACGTTGCCAAGCATGTAGGATAGAGGCGTACTTCAAACGAACGAGAATGGATGGAACCGAAGCCGCAAAGAGAATGCCTGCAATTCCCCAATGTAGCGCAACGAGTAAGCCGACCATCAGCACTAACGTGATCATTGTTTGACCAAGCTGGATCAAGTGCTCCAAGATTTGATTAGGACGGTAAAAAGCTTCTTGTTGAGCACGTTGTAGGCTATTGTGATAGTCTGGATTTTCGTAGTATTCTAGGTCGATTTCTAGTGACTTGGCATGAACAATGCCTTGCATATAATCAGTGACTTGCTGAGTCTGGGCACTGTTAACTAGTTCGGCTAAAGCAGCGAGAATCGCAGCGATGACGGTAACAGCACCCATCAATCCAAGTAAGACAAGTAAACGCTGAAACAGCAATGTTTTATCAGGCAGCGCAATACTACTTGTAACGATATCAATAATGAGTTTGGTTAGATAGAGTAATGCGATCGGCAAAAGCCCTTGAATGAAAATTAGCGCCACATGGGCTAAAGTCCATCGTGGCGAACCTTTCCAAACAAAGCGCAGTGCAGGAAGCAAATGGCTTGCACCCTGAAGTTTGCGAATCAAATAACGGAGAGACAACATTCGTTATGCCAACCAACTGACGAGCGTTTGAATAAATTTTGTGGCTTTCTGATCTGTCGCAAATGTATCTGGAAACAGCGAAACGAGTTGCTGTGCGAGTTCTTGTACAGAGTGAGTTCCATCGGCATGAGCCAAAATATAATGCACGGCTTTGCCTTTGGTATTTAGATTAGGCTGATAAGCAGGAGCCATCTTTTGCAGGGTTTTTAGGGTGTTGGGCACAGAGAAGAATGTCGATCGCTGTTGCTGTGTCTGCTGGCTCTTAAATTGCCAAATCCAGTCCCCATAAGGCGGGCGTTGTAATTTGAAAGTAACAGTCTCGCCTACTTCAAAAGCAACAGGTGGATCGATCGGCATGAATGCAGATGACCAGTGCAGCGGAGGTTCGTGCGGCGCAGTCGAAAGCCACTGATCTCCAAGTAGCATTTTGAACCAACCGATCCAACCGTGACAGATGCCTGCTTGAGTGATGGTATGGTGTATCTCTACACGACAATTCGTATCAGTGGCTTGATAGAAATCTAATGCCATGACTTTTTCGGGTTCTGCCAGATATTGAGCCTGTCCAAGGTCTTGACGTGCAAAGAACATAGCTTGGCTCACATAGGAACGAACTGGACTATGATCTAAATTCAGATGTGGATTTGACCACACTGCAATCTCTCGTTCATAGAAAGCGGGGACAGAGGCAGGAACCGTCTCCATGACTGCCGCTGAGGGAATGAGCACGCCACCTGGCTTAAGGTAGCGATCGCGGGCGTAGAATAGCGAAGGTAGGAGATCTTCTGAGAGTAAAAAGTTCCCTGTAAAGACTGAAATAATCACATCAACAGGCTCAGGGATCGTCACTTCTTCGATTTTGCCTTGTAAACACTGAATGCGATCGCTGTATCCATTCGCTTTCACAATCTGCTGTGTCAAGCTGATAATGTCTTCTGGCTCGACCATGTAAACTCGTTTTGCGCCCAGTTGAGCTGCCAGCAGTCCAAAAATTCCTAGACCTGCTCCTAAATCTAGCACCACACTGTCTGGGGTGATGACTGCTTGCATCGCTTGAAGATAAGCTGCATTGCGTCTAGCATCAAGGGTCATCACCTGCTGCCCCTGTAGAAGAAGATAGCTCATAGAAGTTGAGGAGTAAAAGAATGCGTTTCGGTTTGCAAGAAGTCGTAGAGCTTGGGTAGACTCTCGAATGATCGTGGGTAGAACAGTTTTTTGACGGAGACTTGTGCCACTAAATTGGTGTAGGCATAAAACAAGCTCGGCTGATCGGGCATAATTTCGGTCACGTGATAGCTATGAATCAGCAGATCGAGTAGGGCTTGACTAGGTGAAAGCTGCTCAATATAGATGCGATCGCTTTCTTCGAGTAGGTAAATGGTACCCAATGGGAAAGATTGGTTCTGAGGAGTTATCCCCAATTGTTCTATTGCATAATGAATTTTGTAGGTTGTTGTTTCGGAAGCGTCTAGTCCAAAGCTTTCTCCAGTATGAGGAAACAGCTTAATCCGAGGACTTCCAGGGCGCACTTGCCCTTGGTCATTGACGACTAAAACATCATCGGTGACAAAGCTTGCACCACGGCTTACACAATATGTAGTTAAGGTCGATTTCCCCTTTCCAGAACATCCTGCAAACGCGATCGCGACTCCATCTAAAGCGACAACATTTGCATGAAGTGCGATTTGTCCCTGTAACCCTAAACAAGTAGCAGCAATATGAGCAGCAAAACACAATACGGGAGAGCCTTGAATGTTCTCGATTGGGGCTGATTCAACCACGACGAGAATTGCATGATGACCATTGGCATCAATCCATGCACCCATCTCTTCTGTCCAAGGAATCCAGTAATGCTGTGAAGTATTTTGTGCAGAGCTATTCTTATATATAGAGCCTGCTCCTGAGTTTAAGGGAAGTTCGGCAACTAACTCTAAGGTTAGTTGAGTGTTTGAGATATGTCTGAGTTCGTCGGTAGCAGCCTGCAGAATGCTCTGAAATTTCATGGGTCAATCTTGATAAACTTGCTAGGAGCATTCCGTCAACTGGAATGCTCCCTTGATGAATGATCTGAGCACCTGTTAAGTTTCTGAACTGAGCAAATTTTACTTACTCAGTGTGCAAACTGTAACAATGCTCTTCACATCGATGTTTAGCGCATGTTTTCGCTGCCATCAAAACCACCTGGATTAGTGATTCTCATGTTAATTCCATCTTGAAATCGACCTGATTTAGGATTCCCTTGCGCTTGTTGAGTCAGTTCTGCAAGACTTCCTAGCTGCGAAACCTGCATTGATAGGTATGTCTTCTTCATTGTGATTGACCTCCTTATGGTCTTATAAATTACGAAGCGCACCCTGTATATATACTAGTTTCAGTCTATTAGTTTAAAGATAAAGTTTCAGTAAATGTATGAGAAAAAATGAGGAGTTTGAGAATCAGTTTTGAAGGAGCTGATAGAAAATTCTTCTAACATCAATTCATACATTATTAGGAGTAATCGATTGATTCTTTTTCAATCATTCGGCGATTCCGACTGCATGTCCGTAGTCGAGTTCTGAATAGAACTCAAGTCTAAATCCTGCTTCCTTTAATTCGGAGGAAATCTGTTCTTTCGAGAAGTAATGGACAAAGTTTTCTGGAAGTATAAAGTCTCCAATTTCGGTTTTAGATTGCCATCGTATTGCTCGAATAAGATTCGCGATCGTACTAATCATCTTGTAATATTTCGCAGACTTATAAGCGTACAGAAATGATAAGAGAATTGGCGATCCGCTCTTAACACGATCGCGCATTTGTTTTAGAAAATCAATCCGAGTTTGTCGTCCCTGAATTAAGCTATAAGCTGTCCAACCGACAATCAATCCGTCGTATATTTTTTCGTAAATGGGACAGGTATCTCTCGCCGCGATTTGAATTGTGCAATTTATCTGATGTTTTTGAAGAAATTCATTCGCAAATTTCACAAAATTAGGATTACATTCAAACGCATCTACTTCATATCCCAAGGCATGCAAGGCGAAAATCTCTCGTCCTCCTCCTGCGCCTGCAAGCAGAATCGTTTTACAGGTTTGAAAATGAGTTTGAATCGCTTTGAATTCCCACTCCCAAAAACCACTTTGATTATATTCTTCATCTCGATAGATGGCTTCGCTATCGTAAAACTGTTGATCAATTTGATACATCGAATTGCGATCGAGCACTCCTAACCAGAAGCCAACAAAACAAGCCGTGAGCAAGTCAATCAATTGATAAAAATAACGATAGGATTGCTTATGAATTTTAATCATCATTAGATTACCTTTCTAGCAAGATATTTTTTATCCAACTGCGTTAACCAATTGGCTAATCCAAGTGTGCTGATCAACTGATTCGCAATTCCATCGTGGAAAGGTTCGTCTGGTCGATAATCTTGCTCGTATGACTGCCGATAGGACAAGAGCGAATTCTCTAGTTGCTTGAAATCAATTGCTTCTTGTAAATAGGAATTTTGTTTTGCTTGTTCTAGCAATTCAAGAGCTTGGCTTCCTCTACCGAGTCCAGCATACTTCAATGGATCGAAGTAGTTGATTTTTGGACGTAACCTAACTGCATCTGGTAAAGTTGTTCGGTTTGCATGGCGCAAAAAGACTTTTTGATAGTTTGAATCCAGTTGTAGCGAAGGATGTAACCGATTTGCAAATTCAACTACGCGCTGATCGCGTAGTGGCGAAGTATATTCTAATTGATGAGCAGATCGAAGCAATCGGTGAACTTGGATCGTCCCAACAAAACTAGCATCTTCGATCTCTTGATTCAAAGCCTTAACTCGATCTAATCCAAAAGACTTCATCGCAAGCTGTTCTGCAACTTGAGTCTGTTGTATCTGTGCTAGATAGGTGGATTGAATCCATTGCGGCGCAAGTTTTTTGAGCTTCAGGCGTGACATCATCCACTGAGTTTGCCAGGGCTTTGGACAATTGGGCAAAATGAGGTCTTGCAAAACAAACGATCGACGATTTCCTGGGCTTCTAAGCTGTTGCCACAGAAATTGCCAGTCTCCCACTTGAATGCGATCGCGCCAGAATATATAGCAAAACTCATCGCCCCACTCGCCATCAAAGATCAGACCAAAGCCCAATTTTTGAGCCTCTTGCATCATCCGTAAATGCATTGGTACAACACAACTCGTAAACGGATCATCAGGCAGCGGTAACTGTTCCCACGGTTCACTCAATACCCAAGCATCATCACAGTTAATGGAATGCCATTTGACTTGGGAATATCGATCGAGAAATGCTTGAATGGGTTCGCTTTCATCAATTGCAGCATAACGCTCTGTAGTGACTGAGAATGCTTCAAGATTGGAGAGATGATTGAGGAGAGCAACTGTTACCGTTGTAGAATCTAACCCACCGCTCAAGGTCGTACATACCGGACGGTAGTTGCGTAAGCGATCGCGAACGGATTGATTGAGAAGATACCAAAATTTCTCGAAGTAGGTTTCCGGTGAGTCCCGTAAGTCGTAGCTTGTCGGTGCTAATTTTGCAAGTTGACGCTGCTGAAGTCGTCCTGATTGGAGGATTAAGCCGTATCCAGGTCGGAGCCGTTTAATTGCCTGAAATGGAGTAATTTCGGCAGGATGTGCCCAGGCATCGCAGATCGTATGAGCCATGTAACCTTCATCAAATTCATGGCTCACTTGCGGGTGAAGCAATAAAGTCAAAACCCGTGAGCAAAGCAATAAAGTATTGCCATCCCAGACATAAGCGATCGTACGATTGCCGACAGGATCACAGCCGACGAATAATAGGTCTTGGCTCGCATCCCAAAGGATAAATACAAACTCACCCACGAGATGGCGCAGACTATCCACTCCCCAGCGTCGATAGCTTTCAATAATCAATTGAGCATCTGGGACTTGAGTACGCCCTGCGAGTAACGTCTCTCGATCGTCAAGTCGCCCATCCCAAACGAGTACACAGCCATCTTGCTCAACAACAGG
This sequence comes from Leptolyngbya sp. GGD, assembly GCF_026735145.1. Taxonomy (NCBI): domain Bacteria; kingdom Bacillati; phylum Cyanobacteriota; class Cyanophyceae; order Leptolyngbyales; family Leptolyngbyaceae; genus Leptolyngbya; species Leptolyngbya sp. GGD. The sequence goes on along the minus strand of NZ_JAPQKE010000003.1, from coordinate 267,528 downwards.
TGCTTCTAAGCAAGATTCTGGTGTATTAAATAACTGCGATCGCCCTAAACTGAGTCCAATCGATGGATCATGCCAACTGCCTTGTCCATCTCTTCCCAACACGGTTAAATCACTCAGCATTGTTTCCCAAGGGCTAGGCTGCTGGCTATTCCAGATTCCTAAAATTCCGCTCATAGCTCACTCTAGGTTAACGGGAGAAATCAGACCATAAGCTGATAGGTCTTGGAGTACTTGTTGCAAATCCGTGAGAACTTGAGTCCGCTCAACGTCGTATTCATCCAGAATGCGGTCTACCGCAGAGGCGAGCGGCTGCTGATTTTTGAGCGCGTCCCAGATGTAAATACTGGTTTCATTCAAACTATAGTAAGCGCCACCAGAAATGCTGAGCAGGATTGCTTCAGTATCAACTTGGCGATAGAGTACATCATCCGCAATCTGGTATTTCTGCTGATTAAGAAGTGAATCTGTTAGGGTGATTTGAGGATGTTCAAGCATTGGTTTGAGAAGTGATAGTTGTTAATAGTGCTTTGCTGTATCCACAGCAATTTATTCCAATCCGGAGATTAGTCAGATGAGAGCTTATGCATAAGTGTCGAGTCAAAGGCAGCAAACGATTGGTGAACATCGGGGATATCATTCAGGATTTTGCCCTGACATTCCACCCAAGCATGGGCTTGAAATTCCCCTTGCTCTCGGCGCACCCCAATTCTGAGTTCACTCGCAATTCCTTGACAGCGCAGCAGATACCAGAGCACTAGCGATCGCTTCAGGCAATTTGCCCAGCGAGAACTGTATTGCCGTGCTGCAATTTCGACTAATCTGGCTGTTCGCTCTACTTGAACTGGTGATGCAGGAGAGAGTGGTCGGCATAAGCGAGTGAGAACACCTTGAATCTGTGCAATATTCCAATGCTGTAGTGCGATCTCGATGCAAGGGAACAATGCTAAGGCACAGATGAAACGAATGCTGTCTTGTGGAGAAAGGCGCAAGAAAAGCTTTACTTTGTGTAGCAATACTTTCAGCCGAAATAGATTAGTCTTCGGTCCAATTGTTCGGCGAATTAAGTATAGATGATCGAATGCTTTGGGTAACTGGATGCGTTGCGGATGATCAACGGGCAGAGCAGCATAATTGAGAAAGTAAGGGATTTTATCCGACCAGCGTTCTCTGAGCGCCAAATAGAAAGTGTGATCCAAGCAGAATGTTTCTGAATCAAACTGTAGAAGCTGAGGCTGTAAATTGGTTTTAAGTAGATTGGTTGCAAGTGGATGCAGCAACGACTCGATCGCTGAATTGTGTTGAATCTGAGTTTGCATCATTTTCGGTAAGGGAATCTGCAAAAGCTGCTGTCCAAGTGCTAGTGTCACTAGAACCATATGCAGGATGCCGAATCGACGAGATTGGTTGAGAACCTGATGCCAGTCGAGATTGGGATAAGCTTGAATCAGTTGAGCGATATCACACAGTTGAATGAGCCGAGATTTTTGTTCATGGCGATCGCGGCAAAAGCTCACACAGAGAATGAGCAACATATCAATCGGGGAGAGACAGTCGATCTGCTGATTGTCGAACGAACAAGATTGAAGGCGCGATCGCAGTTCTTCAAACTGCAAATCGAATTTGAAATAGGGTGGAGTTAGGGCACGGTGGAGATCAATTCCTACTCCACTTGATGAATGAGCGAAAGCCGTTTGCCACCCTAATACTTGATAAGGCTGGTAATTTTTTTCCCGCAATAAGGTTTGAGCACGTTCAAAATCATTTCGAGCAACAAGCAGATCGAGATCGTTAAATTGCCTTAAATTCAAGTCGCCGTAGTACGAAATCGCCAACAATGGACCCTTGAAAGCGAGAACGGGAATCTCTGCATCCTCAAATTGTTTTAATAGGATAAGCAGCGTTTGTATCAACAGTTGATTGTTGAGTGAGATTGCATAGAAGGACTGCCGGAGCCGCTTAGAAATTTCAGGAGGAATCTTTTCTGGACAGACTGTGTTTAAGGTTTGATAGACCAGCGGCAGGACACTGTGCCACTCGGCTAGGGGAATGAGGTTTTCCCATCGAATCGGCTGGTGTACTAGTTGATGAATCTGAGCCACTGTTGTAGCATCGCGATGAGTTCTGGCACAGCATAGAAGTAATGCTAGCTCAAGGTCATCTTGAGAACTCAAAGGGGCAAAAGTGTCTTGAGATAAGAACGACATAAATTGCTTATGCTAGAGGGCTGAGCAAGAACAAACAATCTTCATGGGACTGAACTGTAGACATGCCTATATTGAAAGTTTTCCATCACAATTTTTTAGTTTGTTTTCTTGTATTAATTCGCTTGCGTAGCCAGAGAGAATGTAATAAAAAATACCAATATTTCCTCTATTACGTGACGGATTCCTGCTCTCCGGAACTTTTTGACATCGGCAGAGTTGATTCAGATTTGAATAAGAATTAGATATCTTAATGCAAATCGATGAGACGGAGATTCGCTACGATCGTGCAATTGAAGTACATTCTCAGGAACACAAACTCTCATGCTCGATCTCTACTACTGGACAACACCCAATGGGCATAAAATTACAATCTTTCTAGAGGAAGTAGGGCTACCTTATACTCTTGTGCCGATCAATATTGGCAAGGGCGATCAGTTTCAACCTGAATTTCTCAAGGTTTCTCCAAACAATCGGATTCCAGCGATCGTAGATCATGAACCAGCAGACGGCGGTGAGCCGATTTCTCTGTTTGAATCGGGTGCGATCTTGCTCTACCTGGCTGAAAAGACAGGTAAATTGATTCCAAGTGATCTTCGAGGTCGGTCAGATACGTTGCAATGGTTGTTTTGGCAGATGGGAGGGCTAGGTCCGATGGCAGGACAGAATCACCATTTCAGCCAGTATGCACCTGAGAAAATTTCGTACGCGATCAATCGCTACGTGAATGAAACGGGAAGGCTTTATGCGGTGATGAACAAACAGTTGAGCGATCGCGAATTTTTAGCAGGCGAGTATTCGATCGCGGATATTGCTTGCTACCCGTGGATTGTGCCTTACGAGCGTCAGGGGCAAAAGCTCGAAGATTTTCCCAATTTGAAGCGCTGGTTTGAGACGATTCAATCTCGTCCAGCAACGGTACGAGCTTATGAGAAAGCAGAGGCGTTTAAGGCAGATCAGATTAGCCCAGAACAAGCACGAGAACTGTTGTTTAATCAATCGGCGGGGACAGTCAAGCCTGCAAGTTGAGGATGCTCATTCAAGTTTGCTTAATTGCTAGGGTAGGGAGTGGGGAGTTGTTTGTTTGGTAGCTCTCTACTCCCTACCCCCTACTCCCCACTTTTTCTAGCCTTTGCAACTCAGACAGGATCGCTACATATCACTTCCTCGAAACTCGATGCTTCGGGTACTCACCCATCTACGACCAACCCATCTTTCACATGAATCGTCCGCTGAGTTTGTGCGGCAATATCAGGTTCATGCGTCACAATCACGATCGTAATTCCTTGCTGATTGAGTTCCGTCAACAATGCCATCACTTCGGCTGAAGTTTGCGTATCTAAAGCACCTGTTGGCTCATCAGCGAGGACGAGCGCCGGACGATTGACTAAAGCTCGCGCGATCGCAACTCGTTGCTGTTGTCCGCCAGACAGTTGATTGGGACGGTTGGATAAACGTTCTGCAAGTCCAACTCGTGTGAGAGCTTCTTCGGCTCGGCGTTTTCTTTGCGATCGGGCAACGCCTGCATAGACCATCGGCAACATCACATTTTCTAAAGCCGTTGCCCGGCTGAGCAAATTGAACTGCTGGAAGACAAACCCAATGCGCTGATTCCGAATAAAGGCAAGTTCATCATTATCTAAGGTGGTCAAATTTCGACCTTCGAGCACATAATTGCCATCGGATGGGCGATCCAGACAGCCAATGATATTCATCAACGTGGACTTACCCGATCCGGACATGCCCATGATGGCAACATACTCGCCTTCTTCGATCGCGAGATCAATGCCTTTGAGAACCGGAACATCGACTTCACCTAAACGATAGGTCTTGGTGATGTCTTCCATCCAAATCATATTTGCCATTGGATTAACCTCGATACTGCACTCGCCAACGTCTGACCGTTTCCGGTTCGTTCAGGTCTTCAAACTTGACTTCATGCAGTCCAGCTTGAGTAAAACCAGATAGCTCTATTTTAGTCAGCGGAAATGGCACGGTCGTTAACGGCTGTTCCGGTTCTCTGCCGAGACAAATCACAAGCAGTTGTCCCGATTCTGCAACAAGTTCGGCGATTTTGGGAATCGCTTGAGCGCGCAATTCTGGCGGCATCGCTTGAATCGTGTAAGACTCTAGAACAAAGTCGAATTTGCCCAATGCAAGCTGGAATAAATCAGCGACTTGATAGTTCACAGATGAGTCGGGAAATCGTTTTTTGCACCAAGCGATCGCGGTTTCCGAAATATCAAAAGCTGTCACTTCCATGCCTCGTTTTGCGAGTTCTTCGGCATCGTCTCCTAATCCGCAACCGATGACGATCGCCGTTTTTCCGACAAGCGAGTGTTGATTTAACCATTCCACAAACAGCGGATGCGGGGTTAACCTTGCCCAAGGAACTGTGGTGGGATCTCCGTTTGCAGTCGCATAGAGTTCTTCAAACCATCCCAAGGGGTCGCCCTTGCCGATGAAGTCAGTTGCGAGTTGAACGGTGCGAGTAGATGCATCTGTCATACTGCTACCTGAGCTTGCCGAGCAATGATACCGCGATCGAACACTAGCCCATCTGTGCCGATGCCTTCGATTTGGAGTCGATCCGGATAGACTTCGATCGCACTAAATCCAAAGCGAGAAACTGAGTATTCAGTTGTCTTTGAAGTTCCAACGGGACGGAGACTTGCGCCTCCAATACCAGTGACTAAGTAAGTCGTGCCATCAATGGATGTCGATCGCTCATAGTGATGCTCGTGCCCATTGATATAAAGCTGCACTTGATGTTTTTTGAACAATGGCGCAAATTTTCGGATCATCTCTCGATCGGTTCCGTAATGCCCGGAGGAATAGATCGGATGATGTCCATAGACAATTTTCCACGGAGCATTACTCCGTCCTAGCTCAGCATTCAGCCAAGCCATTTGATCTTTCCAGTCAGCATTGCCATTAGTATCCAGCACGAAGAACTGCACATCTTTTTCGCGGTAGGTGTAGTACCGTCCTTTCATGTGAAAGTTCTTGTATTGAACTTGTGGATCGCCGTTTGCTGTGCGAATGTCATGATTGCCCAGGCAGGCTTGGAAGCGAACATTTTGCTTCAACAAAGGTGCATAAGGCTGCTCGAAAGCAATGCCAATCCGCTCCATTTCGCCACTGTTGTAAATATTATCTCCGGCGAGCGTGACGAGTGAATAGGGATGCTTCTTGTGATAGTTTGCCATTGCATTCGCAGAATCAAACTGATTTTGATCGCCTGCTCCTGAATCTGCGACCGCAACAAATCGCAGCATCAATTCTTGACTTGCAGGTTTAGGCGGTTCAGAAACCGTTTGTGGCATTGGCTCAAATTGCCGACTAAAGCTCTTTCCGGCGACGGCAAGTCCGGCTGCACCGACTCCCCCTAACACCAGCAGTTGACGACGACTTAATCTCATACGACTTTGTTCTTAACAACAGTTGCGATCGCTCAGATGGTAGATTGAAGATCTTACCGCTCTTTACTCTACTGGATTCATACAGATTTCTGTTGTCGAGGAGGTCACATCTATGTCACAAGACTCAAACCAAACCCCAGAATCCCAGTCTAGTGTGGCACAGTCTCAGACAACGGATTTTATTTCTTCGCTAAAAACTGGCACGATTAAGCTCTTACGATCGACGATTCAGTTTCTCGAAAAAACTGCCAATACGCTAGAAGGTTCGTCAGAACCGAATCCAACGGTTGCGAAGATTTTGAAGTTCTTCTCTGTCGTGTGGGAGAAGTTTTTACCGATTTGGAATCAGTTGTTAAAACTGGTACGCGATCGACTCTCGCCCGAATGGAATGAGAAATTAGGCGATCGCGCTTTAAGCGGGATTTTGGCAGGCGCGATCGTGATTTTATTCTGGTTCACGACATCGCTTTTTTCCTCGAAACCCCCTCAGCCACAAGTCGCAAATCGTCCCCCGCTGATTCTGCCAGATCAGACAAAATCGTCTTTTCCCTCTGATTTATCCACTCCTGACACTGCACCACAAACCGTGACGACTCCTGTGGTGAGCGAGCCGGAAGTAGTGAGTGAACCGATTGTCGTCAGTGAGCCAGAAGTGGTCAGCGAACCGATTGTCGTCGGTGAACCAGAAGTAGTTGGTGAGCCAATTGTTGTAAGTGAACCGATTGTCGTCGGTGAACCAGAAGCGGTTAGCGAACCAGAAGTCGTTGCAGAGATTCCAGTTGAAGCAGCAGAACCGATTGTAGAAACGCCAGAAGTAGAAGTGCCGGAAGTTGTTGCAGAACCAGCTATTCCTCAACCAGAATTGACACCTGAAGAGAAACGCATCGCTGCGATCGAGGATCAAGTGATAGAAATTAGCGATCGCTTCATCAATGGTCTAGTCGTGTCAGTTGAGCAGAACGAAACACGAGGTCAGATGAAAGTTACGGTTTCAAATGACTGGTATCGATTTAATGCTGAACAGCAAGACCGATTTGCAGACGAATTATGGACACGATCTCAGACGTTCAAGCTTCCCAAATTAGAGGTTCGTGATCCGCGAGGTGTGTTACTAGCACGACCGCCGATCGTAGGAGATTCAATGGTTGTCGTGAAGCGAAAAAGCGCGATCGCATCATAGCTCTTAAAAATCCCCACTCCCTATCATCTAAATTCCGGCAAACTACTAGCCTTCCCCAAACCCACCCCCGCCCGGAGTTTCAATTACAAACACATCTCCCGGCAACATCTGTACTTCCGCTTTTCCCGACACTTCTACGATCGTTCCATTCGCTCGTTCGACCCAATTTCGTCCTGTCTTTCCGGCTTGACCTCCGGCTAATCCAAACGGCTGAATGCGCCGATGCCCTGACAAGATTGCAGCAGTCATTGCCTCGCGAAACCGAATCCGACGAATCACCCCATTTCCGCCTGAATGCTTCCCCTGACTGCCACTTCCTGCCCGGATTGCAAACATATCGACTAAGACAGGAAAGCGCCATTCCAACACTTCAGGGTCAGTCAATCGCGAATTGGTCATATGAGTTTGAACTGCATCTGTCCCATCGAATGTCGCGCCTGCTCCAGACCCGCCACAAATCGTCTCATAGTACTGATACTGCTCATTGCCGAATGTGAAATTGTTCATTGTGCCTTGAGAAGCCGCTAAAACTCCTAATGCACCATAGAGAGCATTCGCGATCGCTTGTGATGTTTCCACATTGCCAGCCACGACTGCTGCCGGATATCGAGGATTCAATAAGCACCCTTCAGGCACAATAATTTCTAGAGGCTTCAAACACCCTGCATTCAGTGGAATATCATCTTGAACTAAGGTACGAAAGACATAGAGAACTACTGCTTTACAAATGGCGAGCGGTGCATTTAAGTTCGATGACTGTTGCGGAGAAGTTCCAGTAAAATCAACGATCGCGCTTCGGTCTTTAATTTTGACACTAACTTGAATCTGATTGCCATCATCCATTTCGTAAGTAAAATTGCCATCTTGTAGCACTGTAATCGCTTTACGCACAGCTTCTTCAGCATTGTCTTGAATATGCTGCATGTAAGCTTGAACGGTTGCTAAACCATAGCGATCGACCATTTGTAAAAGCTGCTGTGATCCTCTCTCATTCGCTGCGATCTGAGCTTGCAAATCAGCGATATTCTGCTGAGGATTGCGAACTGGATAAGGCTGATTCCGGACCTACTCGATACCGAGATCCATCAAAGCGAAGGATGGATCCACCTCCTGCTGCAACCGTGTGAATTGCCATCATTGGCGATCGCAATCTCACTCCGGCAACTTCAGTTTCAAAGGTGCGTTCATACTGTCCATTAAAATGCGAAACATCTGTAGAAGTCCCGCCCATATCAAAACCAATGATTTTATCAAACCCCGCTAATGCACTGGTTTTTACCGCTCCGACAATTCCACCCGCAGGTCCCGATAAAATACTATCTTTACCTTGAAATTGCTGAGCATTGACTAAGCCCCCATTAGACTGCATAAACATCAAATCAGTGTTGTTAAGCGCGGCTGAAACTTGATCGACATAACGGCGCAAAATTGGAGAAAGATAAGCATCAACGACGGTTGTATCGCCTCGACTGACGAGCTTCATGAGCGGACTCACCTGATGCGAAACAGAGATTTGAGTAAATCCAATCTTTTGAGCTATCTCAGCGAGCTGTTGTTCGTGCTGAGGATAGCGATATCCATGCAGTAGAACGATCGCACAAGCTCGAATCCCGTCTTCATACGCAGCAGTGAGCGATCGAATAAGTTCCTCCGTAATCTGAACCGGACAAAGTTCTGCGCCTTGAGCGCTAAAGCGTTCCTCTACTTCGATCACTCGCTCATACAGCATTTCTGGTCGCACGATCTGTTGAGCAAAGATGTTGGGGCGGTTTTGATAGCCAATTCTCAGCGCATCTCGAAAGCCTTGAGTAATCAGTAATACAGTGCGATCGCCTTGACGCTCTAACAAAGCATTGGTTGCTACAGTCGTTCCCATTTTCACAACTGCGATTTGGTCGCAAGGAATCGGTTGATCATTCGTCAGTCCTAACACATCTCGAATGCCTTGAATTGCAGCATCTTTATAGCATTCAGGATTTTCAGACAGCAATTTGTGAACGACGATCGTGCCATCTGGACGTTGAGCAACAACATCAGTGAATGTGCCACCTCGATCAATCCAAAACTGCCAGCCCTGATTTGCCATAAGAAAAGTTGAGTGAAATACGGGGTAAGGTGCGGTGAGACTTTGCTCAAAAATTCAAATCTGAGTCCTCGGAGGTTAGAGGATTTTAAAGAAGTATCGTTCATCGCAATCACCCGCCCTGGAATGGAATTCCGGGCTAGTTGAACGAAGTCCACTCAAGGGACTAACAGCCAATCAGAATCAGCTCTTTAGTCCTTTTCAAAGGACTTCGCACCGTTAGCCCTGGACTTTCAGTCCGGGGCGAGATCGAACGGAGCGAGGAAAGGTTGATACTTAACAAACGCCTTCTTAAACGCAGTCAAAATCAAATCCCCACGACAAAAACCTCGTTATCGAGATTCTTGTGATTTTACCTTGCTTCTTAGTTGCGCGATCGTCGCTGAAATTCCCTGATATGCTCTGGAATTGATCTGACCATTCTCTCGCAACAAGTTCATCACAGCCTCATAAGCAACGATCGCATTTTGCAGATCTCCTATCCGCTCATACGCCATCGCTTGCACCGTATAAGATTCGCTCAATTTCGGATCAAGCCGACTCGCTGTTTTCGCATCTTGAATCGCATTCTGAGGATTGTTTAAGCCAAGCCAAGCAAATGCTCGATCGGCATACGCGATCGCATAAGTAGGATTGATCTTGATCGCGCGATTACAATCATTCAAAGCTGCCTGATAACGATCCATTCCCATTTGAATAAAGCAGCGCAGATCGTAAGCAACGGCTGAGCTAGGATCGAGTGCAATCGAGCGATCGAGATCTTTCAATGCACTCGGTAATTGTTGCAGTCCGAGATAGCTACGTCCTCGTTCTCGATAAGCAACTGCATCTTTAGGCTGAAGTACAATTCCCGCTGTAAAATCGTCTACTGAGGCTTGATAGTTCCCCAGTCGGCTGTGTGTCATGCCTCGATTGAAGAGCAAACTTGGGGTTTGAGGAGCATGTTGTAGGGCTTCGGTGTAATCTGCGATCGCGCCTGTGAGATCATTCCATTGAATGCGCATTTGTGCCCGTGCAGACAACGCATCACTGCGATCTGGATTGAGCTTCAGTACTGTTTCAAAATCGCGCATTGCACCTTGTCGATCGCCCATTCTGGCTCGAATTGTAGCTCTCGTTCGATACGGCATCATCAACTTGGGATTTAGCTCAATTGCTTTTGTCAAATCAGCGAGTGCAGATTGGGGTTGATCAATTTGACTGACTCCTCGCAAAAAGTAATCTTCAGCCGTTTGAGGTGTGCTCAACTGTGGTCGAGTTCCGGTGAGAGCAGAGCGATCGACAGTCAGTGTCATCTGATTTAACTTCGACGATTTTTGCAATAAATCCGAGACAAAATTCGAGGGAATGCCTGCTAAAACGCCCATATCGCCGGATTGCCCAAAAATGGCAATCACTCGCCCGCTTGCATCAAAGATCGGGCTACCGCTCATTCCAGGAGCCGCGATCGTTGTAAACATCAATGAGTAACCTTCACTATGAGGATCATTCACCTGAGAGGTGAAAAAGCCTTTGTGAAATGCAATAGGCTCTGTCCCAGGAGATTGCTGCGGACTGCCTGGATAACCATTAATCCAGATCAGATCCCGCTTAGCTAATTGGGTTGAATCCCCGAATGTTGCAACTGGATAACTTTGTGGAGATTGAAATAAAACCACTGCAACGTCAGGAATGCCTTTTAACTGCTCAAATGTATGAGTATTTGCGACTGGATAGCGCTGACCATTGGCAGTCCGAATCTGAAGTCTTAAATTGCGATCGCATTGTCCCGCAAAATCCAAATTGCAAATCACATGTCGGTTGGTTAACACAGCATAAGTATTTCCCTGTTTTGCAATGATCACACCTGATCCAGTCTGACTGCCTCCTGAACTAAAGCCTAAAATCTGAACGGTCAGCGGTTGAGCCGTTTGGCGAATTTCAGACGGGGAAAGAACTGCTTTTGCAAATGTAATTGAAGCTTGACTAAATGCGAGTGTGATGCCGGAAAACAAGCCGACTATCCGACCAATTCGAGCCATCTGGGAACCCTCTTTGAGCAAAATTTTGTATGTGAAAATTTGAACTGGGTAGGAGATAAGCGAATGATTGGCGCAAGTTATGAAGGTTCGAGATGATGTCTTTTCATCTCTCAAAAGGTGCTTTGAAAGTATCAACAGTTTCCTCGCTCCGTTCAATCTCGCCCCGGAATGAATTCGGGGCTAACGGTGCGAAGTCCTTTGAAAAGGACTGAAGATCTCATTCTGATTGGCTGTTAGTCCCTGAAGGGACTTTGTTCAACTAGCCCCGAATTCATTCCGGGGCGGGTAAATGCGATGAACGATACTTTGTCAAACATCCTCTTATACTTGCGCCATCACACTCAATCAATTCGGTACTAAGACAAGCCCTGAGACAAAATCTTGAAAAGCTCAATGAGTAAAATTCTACAACTTGTTGCGTTTTGATAGGTATCGCTTAAGCTTGTTTACGGATTGCTTTCTCTAAACTCCCTATGCCCCAACCCATTCTCTATCTTGCAATTACGAATCATGGCTTTGGTCATGCAACTCGCGCGGCAGCGATCGCGGCTGAAATTCAACGCCTTGATCCCGAAATTGTTTTAATCCTGGCGACAACGGCTCCACGCTCGGTCTTAGAAGCTTACATTCCCGGCGATTTTATCCATCGCCCCAGAGCATTAGACGTGGGAATTATTCAGCAAGACAGTTTAATCATGGATAAGCCTGCAACGCTAGAGAAATTAAGAGAAATTCGATCGCGTCAACAAGCAACGATCGCATCAGAAGCGAATTTTATTTTGCAAAACAAAGCCGGATTAGTGCTTGGAGATATTCCACCTTTAGCTGCTCCTATTGCTAAAGCAGCAGGTGTACCCGGTTGGATGATGAGTAACTTTGGGTGGGACTTTATCTATCGAGATTGGGGCGGTGAGTTTCTGGAAATGGCAGATTGGATCAGCGATTGTTTTTCACAGTGCGATCGCTTATTCAGAATGCCATTTCACGAATCGATGCAAGCGTTTCCAACTGTCACAGATGTCGGTTTAACTGGCGTTGCTCCAAGATTCGAGGCAGCAGAAGTTTTAGCAAAGTTCAACCTCACGGATACTCCAAAAGAAAAAATCATCCTAGTAACGTTTGGTGGACTAGGACTTGATCGAGTTCCGTACGAGAATCTCACACATCTGTCTGACTATCAGTTTCTCTGTTTTGATAACAATGCTCCAGACTTGCCCAATTTGATTAAAGTAGACGATCGATTTTACCGTCCGATCGATTTAATGCCCATCTGTGGTCGTCTCCTGTCAAAACCTGGATATAGTACTTTCTCTGAAGCCTGCCGTTATGAAATTCCGGTGATGACTGTGACTCGTGAAGGCTTTGCAGAATCTCCGATTTTACTAGAAGGCATTCAAGACTATGCCGAACATCAAATTTGGTCACTCGATGAATTTTTTAACGGAGATTGGAGCAACATTCGTCAACCAATGAATCCGCCACGCAAATCTGAAAAATTGCCGAAAGATGGGAATCTTACGATCGCTCAAGCGGTTGTTGATTATTTGCGATCGTAGAATCGTTAAACTTCCGGTCGAGATGCGATGTATTTTGTCTCGACCCAGTAGTTCACTACAATCAATCTGATAGGGGGATAGGTAGAAGATCTAAAATCATGGTTGTTGCTCCCCACTCCCCACTCCCCACTCCCTACTCCCTACTCCACAAAATGTTCGACGACTAGACAAACTCTCACTTCGGAACCGCACTAACCCGCTCATCATCCGATGTCCGCGATCGCGCAACCTGGCTCTGCTGATGATAGCTCATTGCTTCTGCGATCGCTCCTTGCCGCCGCGCCTGATCTCGACTAATCCCTTCTAGCGTATTGCCCAATCCAGGAGCCTCCCATCGATTGGTGCGAGGATTGAGGTAAGAGTAAGTTCGAGCCTGCAACACTGCCTCAGAACCGCGAAAACCTCGCTCATAAGCTTGCCGTAATCGATCGACATAACCTCCTTCATCCAAAGCTGCAAGTGGTGCTTGGTTTGCTAAATCAATGCCATTGAGTTGTTCTTCTAACCCTAATCGCAATCCAGCCGCGATCGCAGATTCTTGAATCACCTGATACTGCCGCCATAAGCGATCAAGCTGTCGGCGATCGGCATCATCTGGAGAGCTAGCACCATGCTGATAAGAAAAGCTTCCCATATTCCAAGCCCCATTACCTGGATCAACATGTCCATAGTACGCCCAAGTCTTTCCTCCTTCTGGTGTGCGAGTTCCTTCAGCACTTCCGACTGCTCTTGCAACGAGCGAATCCGATCCTCCTGCAAAGAGTTCATCCGGTGCAACGGCAACTAAGCGAGTGTCATCGGTTGAAGTATCAATGTTTTGGGGTTTCGGTTGGGGTTTTGGTGGACTCGATGGTTTGAGAGGAGTGAGAATTGCAGGCGAACTTGCTTGAGTCTTAGACGAGGGACTCTCTTGAATCTCAGAGGGGGGACTTTCTTGAATCTTTGGAGCTTTTTTTACTTCAGATTTTGGTAGGTTCGGGGTGAATTCCAGCACTTGAGCTTGCGTCGATCGTACTCCGCTCAAGGTGAGAACAATCACGCTCATCATCAGAGAAACAATTTTCTTCATCGTGGCTTCAGAGTTCGTTCCAATAGGCTTTTATCAGGCTCGACGAGTGCCCAAGTTCCGTCGGATTGCTTGAGTAACGTTGCAAATTGCAAGATGTCTCCAGTCGCGATCGCGTCTCCAGCTTTCAATGCTCCGAGCTTCGGAGACTTTAATCCACAGAGCCGAAACAAATAGGCTGGAGTATCTGTCCCTGCAAAGTACACACAGCCTCGCTGACCTAAATAAACATTGCCTGTCGATGGAGCGTAGACAGACTTACCGTTCAATGCGATCGAAATATCTCCTAATCCTCCTATCACAGTTGATCCAGCAATTTGATCTCCGAGCTTCAGTTGCCAACTTTGGTACAACTTCGGTTCTGAAATGCTATGGTTTGGCTGTTGAGAAGAAGTACAACCCGAAATCAGCAGCAGCAACAAAAAAATAGTTCCGAGCTTAACGAATCCAGAACTTATACCCCAGATATTGATCACCTTCATAGGAAACCACAATAAACGTTTGAGAAGTTGATTTTTCTAGGGCATCGGATGCGACCCGATACGCTTCCCGCTCAGTCTGCATCCCGCTGCGAATGGCAATTTTCGGCAGAACACAGTACGGCTCTTTAAGCACCTTGCGAACTGAATCTTTTGTATCTCCTGTTTTGAATTGGATCAGATTCGCGATTTTGTCTTTCGCAAGTGCAGAGTCCGATCGCACGGTTCCCTGACACTCTAAAGTCGCCTCTTTACTTCCAAAAGACGGTAAGCCCATCGCTTGAATGAAGATCCCAATGGCGAGAACACCTGCGATGCTTGCTAAAAATTGATTCGAGTTGAGTTTATCAATCATAGCCGTCCTCCAACGAACAGTCCTAAGGCTAAAAGCAACAGTCGATAGACCCCGATTCGATTGACGTTCGGAATAAACAATGCAGCATAAGCAGCGAGCAAGGCTGGCACAAACACAAGAATCATCACGGGAAGTTCCAACATTGGAAATGCCATGACGACGTATTTCAAGCCAACTCTCAGTCCGGCAGCCGCCATCACCCACAAGGCAGCATCGATCGCGATGCCAGAATTTTGTACCGGAAGCCGTAAGACACTCTGCATCAGCAGATCAAACGGCTTGCGGCGACGGACTCGCACCGAAGTCGGAAAACCAGAAGTCGGGCGAAAGGGTGGGATCGCAGACTGCGGCGCTGTCTCTGGTACACGTGCCCGTGTTCGCGGGACCGGAACAGATTGTGCAGGTTGGTGAGGCGCAACATCGCTCATCTGTGCCTTGGGTGGTTCTAAAGGCAGTTGGACGCTTGCGGGTCTTGCCGTTTGAATTTGCATCTGTTCGACGGTAGCTTTGAGTTCGTCGATCGCCATCCAAGTCGCATTTAATTGCTCATTGAATTGTTGCAAGCTTGCTTCGATCGAAGGAGACGGCTCCCAAGTTAATTTCACGCGGGTAGAAGCGGATTGATTGGTAGACTTACTTGCCGCTTGACGGGTTTGAGTTGTTTTTTTAGTTTTCGTTGTGCGCGAAGTTTTTTTCGCAATATCTTCAGTGTTAGACTCAGCAGGCGCTTCAGACGGGGATTCTTTGCCAGCCGCGATCGCTGATTTCTTAGATTGTCGTCTTGCAGTCGGTTGGGTCTGAACGATCCGAGTAGACTGACTTTCTGTTTTAAGTTCTGTCATCGCGGCTCCTAAGGCATATGAATCTTTAGTACGCAAGTACTATAAATAGTATTAATGTACGATTCATCAGAAGTCAAGAGGCAAGTTCAAAAAACGTAAAAATGGGATGCTTTACCATAAAGTGTCACACTTTAGAAGTACTTATTATCTTTTGTAATAATAAGCACAGCCGCTTCCCAGAGCAGCGATTAAATTAGAAAAAATGCGATCGTCACTAGGAGATTCGTATGGGTATCACAACGCAAATTGAGATCATTCAATTGCAATCGATTAAAGGCGGAATGGCAGAATTCTACACGCCGCAATCGAGTCATGAAACCATGTTGGTGAATGTCCCCGCCAATACGATCGATGACCTTTTCGTTCACCGGACTCAAACCGACCAATTGCTGGTGGTACGGGGAAGTTTTATCTTGGTTGTGTTACAGAATCGTAAGTATCAATACATCCCATTAAGCGAGTCTTACCCACAAGTGGTCAAGATTCCGCCAGGAGTGCCACATGGAGCCATTAACTTGAGTGATTCGCCCTGTGTTTTAGTGAATGCTGTGCTGCGTCACCGACCCGCGATCGAGCAAGATTATCGTCCAATGCGCCGACCAATCCCCTACGATATAGATATTGCTCACCAACTCCAAGAATTTTTGCGTCCTAGTGCCGCATAATAAATCGCTTTAATATCCGATATGCCGCAATTTCCGGCATCTGGAGTTCTTGCTAACCTGTGTTTCATGCCCCTGACGATCCTCGTTGCTGAGGATGATGTCGGAACCCGACTCTCGATCAGCGACTACCTTGAATGTTCTGGTTATTCCGTGGTCTCGGCTGAGAATGGGGCTGATGCGATCGCACTGCTTGACACGCATCAACCCCATCTCATCGTGACCGATGTTTCGATGCCTTTAATTGATGGTTACGAGTTAGTTCGCCACGTCCGTCGCCGTCCCGCTTTGCGGCTTTTGCCGATCGTGTTCCTCACAGGACGGACTGAGACAACGGAGCGAGTGAAAGGGTATCAGCTTGGCTGTGATGTTTATCTTGCCAAACCGTTTGAATTGTCTGAATTAGGTGCGGTCGTGCGAAATTTACTCGATCGCACTCAGATGATCGAAACAGAATGGCGATCGCGGCAAGGCTTTGAAGCATCCGGTGAGATTGGAGAAAAACCGATCGCAGATATCGATATTGCTTTAACCGATCGTGAGAAACAGGTTTTAGCGCTCTTGAGTGATGGGCTATCGAATATTCAAATCGGCAATCATTTACATCTGAGTGCGCGAACCGTAGAGAAGCATGTCAGTAGTTTGCTGAGAAAAACTGAAACGAGTAATCGAGCCGAATTAGTTCGATTTGCGATGGAACATCATTTGGTCGTTTAGAGGATGTTTGAACAGTAATCGTTGAGACGCATTCACCCGCCCCAGAATAGAATTCCAGGGCGGGATGGAAACGTGAGCGAAGAGTCTTTTGCATCCTCTTAGAACATCTCTCAACAGTCGATCTCTCTATCCAAAGCGTTATCCTCAAATTTCACAGCAATTCGCCTGCTTTATCCACAAAGCTTTTAATCTTGTCATCAATCTCGCGCAAATAGATTAGCCACACTTTCTGAATTGGCTGTGTCAACGTTTGTACCAAAGCAGAAAGCTCTCCAATTTCTCGCAGTCCGGTTGTTGTTTGAATATGAATGCCACGATCGTACAACGTATACCCTCGACTCACCGCGATTCTCAGCCCGCAGTAAGTCGATGAATCAAATCCCGCTTGCGTTGTCCAATATCGAGCCTTTTCTAGCAGTAAATCTCGATCGCTTTCTTCTAACTGGGAAATATCCAAAGATTTCAGCAAATCTCGATCGAGAAATCGCCGCGATAAATCCGCCAAAACAGGATCACTATGCGATCGCCACTGCTGAAAATGATAGAGAAAAGCTCCATCATCTCCGGCTAAATACTGGTCTAATTCGATTTGATTACCGTCTTGATTCAGCCAAGCTCGAACATTTTGATCGGCTTCTAGATTGCCAAGCTTCAACTGATATCGAGCTTGCTGAAATGTTTTGAGTAAAACCCAAGTCGCAGCAATATTTTTACGATGGTTATAAACCTGAGAATACATAAAATAGCGCACGATCAAATAATGCTCGATCGCAGCCATTCCTTTTTTTGCCACCACTAACTGCTGAGTGACCGGATCGTAGCGCATCGCCATCAAAATGCGATCGAGATCAATATGTCCATAAGATGCGCCCGTAAAGTAACTATCTCGCATCAAATAATCTAAGCGATCGCAATCTAACTGACTTGAAACCAACTGCCAAACCAATGGCAATGGATATTTCTTCAAGAAAACGGCTTCAAGTTGATCAATCAAATCTGGCGAGAACCGATCGAGCAATTGCCGAATTGGCTCTGACTCCCGCAAAATCCGCCGCGTCCAAAGCTCATGATCACTGCCAAAAATCTCTTCTGCCGTATGGCTAAACGCCGCATGTCCAATATCATGCAGCAATGCCGCACAGAGTACGATCGTTCGATGCGGAAGCAATTGCGGATAATCTCGTGCAATCCGATCAAATGCCCGTCTCGCGAC
Organism: Leptolyngbya sp. GGD; assembly: GCF_026735145.1. Taxonomy (NCBI): domain Bacteria; kingdom Bacillati; phylum Cyanobacteriota; class Cyanophyceae; order Leptolyngbyales; family Leptolyngbyaceae; genus Leptolyngbya; species Leptolyngbya sp. GGD. The sequence goes on along the minus strand of NZ_JAPQKE010000003.1, from coordinate 249,731 downwards.
TGCTAACACGCCCAAAGAATGCGTAAATCGCGATCCTTCCGCGCCATGAAACGTCAAACTCGCAGGACCCAACTGCCGAATCCGCCGCAAGCGTTGGAATGCAGGCGTATCGATCAATTGAATCAACAATGCCTCAGTCGGATCGCTTTGATCGAGCGCGATCGCGCCATGTAACGGATCGTGATAAACGCGCTCAACCATGACTATTGAAAACTAATTCACTCACTACTTCGCCCCAGCTACGAGCGAATCCGAAAACGCCGCGATCGCAGCTTGATATTGGCGATCCGCTTCTGTTCCAATCTGCTCCAGCGTAAACGTTTGGTCGATCGGCACAACTCGATCGGGCTGAATCCCCAACCGATTAATATCCGTGTGATTTGGCGTTTCGTACTTGGCAACGGTGACAGCTAAGCCCGATCCATCTGACAAATCAAACAACGATTGAATCAACCCTTTGCCGAATGTTTTCTCTCCGATAATCGTTGCTCGTGCGTTATCTTGCAGTGCTCCTGCTAAAATCTCGCTGGCACTTGCCGTACCTTGATTGACCAAAACAACAAGCGGATCATGCGTCAAGGCTTTCCCAGTCGCTTCAAAACTTCCTAATGTCCCTTGGCGATTGACCGTGTAAACGATCGCGCCTTCATCCAGCCATAATCGCGCAATCTCAATTCCAGCATTCAACAATCCGCCCGGATTATTCCGCAAATCGAGAATATAGTGATCGGCTCCATTTTTCTCTAATGACGCGATCGCATGTCCCAGTTCCATCGCTGCGTTCGCATTAAACTGGCTCAACCGCAAATATCCAACCTTCAATCCATTCGGCTGCGATCGCAATTCAGCCACAACCGGATTCAACTCCACACGAGCGCGCACCAAATCAAATTCGCGTTCTTCGGTTTCTCTCTTGACTGTCAGCATCACATGACTTCCGATCGTCCCGCGCATTTTCTCTGCCGCTTCATCGAGACTCAATCCTTCGGTAGTCACGCCATCAATTTCAAGAATGCTATCTCCCGCCAAAATCCCCGCTTTTGCCGCAGGCGATCCGACGATCGGCGAAATCACCTTCAAGCGCTTCGTCTCCATATCCAGCGCGATCTGCAAGCCCACGCCTGTCAATTCACCTGACGTACTCGTTTGCAAACTGCGATATTGATCGGGCTTGAGTAATCGAGTAAACGGATCGTCAAGCACTGCCAACATTTGGCTAATCACTCCATACGTCGCCTCTCGATTCGGCAAAGATTGCTTGAGATATTTTTCTCTCAGTGCCCACCAATTTTTATGATTAAAAGTCGGATCGACATATCCGCGATCGATAATCCGCCAAACCTCGTTGATTAACTTTTGTTCTTCCGTCAGTGCCAGTGCTGGAGCCGCAAGAAACAGGAGCGCCGCCGCGATCGACAACCCAACAATCGTAAGAGAGCGAACCCAAATGAATCGTTTTTCCATAGCGATCGTGATAGTAGCGCCAAATATTGCGTCAATCGGTGTCCCAATTCAAGCATGATTCACTCTGCCAGAAATCGAACGTTCCGATAAAAAATTCTCAGAATGAAATTATTCTTCATGAAGACTTATAAAAGCCTAACATCCCAAAAAGCCGTAAAACCCCTGACGAATTGACTCTTTCCGCGATGAAATGAAGCGTTCTCATATGTTACATTTTTTATGAACAGCAATCATTTTTTAGGAACGCTTGCTTTATGGCAAATGTGTATGACTGGTTCGATGAGCGCCTAGAAGTCGGTGCGCTCGCCGAAGACGTAACCAGCAAGTACGTGCCTCCCCACGTCAACATCTTCTATTGCTTGGGCGGCATTACTCTGGTGTGCTTTTTAATCCAGTTCGCAACTGGATTTGCAATGACCTTTTACTACAAGCCCACCGTTGCCGAAGCATTCACTTCTGTTCAGTACATCATGAACGAAGTCAATTTCGGTTGGCTGATTCGCTCCATCCACCGTTGGTCTGCCAGCATGATGGTGCTGATGATGATTCTTCACGTGTTCCGCGTTTATTTGACTGGTGGCTTCAAAAAGCCCCGCGAATTGACCTGGGTAACGGGCGTTATCTTGGCTGTGATCACCGTTTCTTTCGGTGTGACGGGCTATTCCTTGCCTTGGGATCAAGTCGGCTACTGGGCGGTGAAAATCGTATCCGGTGTGCCTGAAGCGATTCCAGTTGTGGGAACCCTGATTGCAGACTTGCTGCGCGGTGGTGCAAGTGTTGGTCAATCGACCCTGACTCGCTACTACAGTGCTCATACCTTTGTCTTACCTTGGTTGATCGCCGTCTTTATGCTGGCGCACTTCCTGATGATTCGGAAGCAAGGAATTTCCGGTCCGTTGTAATGAATTTTAGATTTTGGATTTTGGATTCAACCGTAAGATGAAATCAAAGTCTAAATTCTGTCTCTGCTGATCTCTAGAACTAGGAGAGCCTCTGTTAAATGGCAACGATTAAGAAGCCGGATCTTAGCGATCCTCAATTGCGCGCTAAGTTGGCAAAAGGCATGGGTCACAACTATTATGGTGAACCTGCTTGGCCCAACGATTTGCTTTACATTTTCCCGGTCGTAATTTTAGGTACGATCGCGCTTTGTGTCGGTTTGGCAGTGCTTGACCCTTCAATGAATGGTGAACCTGCAAATCCCTTTGCAACTCCGCTGGAAATTCTGCCTGAGTGGTATCTGTATCCTGTTTTCAACATTCTGCGCCTCGTGCCGAACAAGCTCTTGGGTGTGGTCTTGATGGGATCTGTGCCTTTAGGTTTGATTGCCGTTCCGTTCATCGAAAACGTCAACAAATTCCAAAACCCCTTCCGTCGTCCTGTGGCGATGGCAGTGTTCTTGTTTGGAACCTTTGTGACCATGTGGCTTGGAATTGGTGCAATTATGCCCGTCAGCCAAGGTTTGACGCTCGGTTTGTTCTAAATTGAATTTTGAACCAAAATTTAATGCCTGCTAGATCGCTTGGAGAAGTTCAAGCGATCTAGCAGGCATTCTCTTTGTGATTGATAGAATCAATTCATGGATTTGGAGCATTTCTGATGACTCAAGCGACCACTTCGTACAGCGGAGCTACCGCAAAAGAACAGCGTCTTTACACACCAGAAGAGTATCTTGATCTAGAAACAAACGCTGAATTTAGAAGCGAATACGATAACGGAGTGATTACCCCAACGACAGGTGGAACTGCAAATCACAATCGCATCTGTCGGAATCTCTGTACTGCTTTAACAATCGGGTTAAGAGGACAGAGGTTTGAAGTATTTATTTCAGATTTGAAAGTTTGGGTTCCAACTTCCCAAAAGTTTCGATATCCAGACATTATGGTGACTGCTGGAGAACCAGAATACTATCAGAATCGCAAAACAACGGTTACAAATCCACAGATTATTATTGAAGTCTTATCGGAATCTACAGAAGAATTTGATCGAGAAGATAAGTTCAGACTTTATCAATCGATTCCGTCTTTTCAGGAATATCTCTTGATTGATCAAAGCCAGATCGCGATCGATCATTTCTACAAAACTCAACCAAAACACTGGCAAATTGATCAGTTTGACGATCAAGACACTGAAATTAAACTGAAATCAATCGATGTCACCTTGTCGATCGCTGAAATTTACGACAAAGTGACACTTTGAAAGGATGATACAGTGAGCAAAAAGGTTTGAAATCCATGGATGCAGCTCAACTGATTCCGATTTTTGCAACTGCGATCGCGACTTCTACTCCGCTTGTCTTTGCTTGCTTGGGAGAAACGATCGGAGAACGAGCGGGAGTGATCAATCTCTCGGCTGAAGGCACGATTTTAATGGGTGCAATGACCGGATTTGCGATCGCGAAAACGCTCGAATCCACCGGAACTATTCCCAGCTTGCTCGCAGGCTTTACAGGTGCGGCATTGGTTGGAGCCGCGATCGCGTTCATTGTTGCATTCGGAGCATTAACGCTGAAACAGTCTCAAGTTGCAATCGGGTTTGTGTTGGCACTGTTAGGAGCGAGCTTATCGTCATTTTTGGGGAATCCGTTTGTGCGAATTCCAGGGCCGACTGTTCCCAGTTTTAGAATTCCATTGCTGCAAGATATTCCCTTGATTGGGCAGCTTTTCTTTCAGAGTGATTGGCTCGTTTATGTGAGCTATTTCGCGATCGCGTTTGCCTGGATCTACTTCTATCGGACTCGTGCCGGATTGATGCTGAGAGCGATCGGAGAACAGCCGAATGCTGCCTTTGCTAGAGGTACAAATGTTGTTTTGATGCGCTACATCTATACTTTGGTGGGCGGTGCATTCATGGGCATTGCAGGAGCAGCATTCTCGCTGAATTTCAAAGCGGGTTGGAGCCAGTTACATACTGCTGGATATGGTTGGGTTGCTTTGGCGATCGTCATTTTTGGTGGTTGGAATCCTTTAAGAGTGGCGATTAGCTGCTACCTGTTTGGCATTTTGCAATCTCTAGCTGGGGTCGCTCAAAGTACAATTCCTGATGTTCCGACGCAAGTGTTCACTGTTGCGCCATTTTTGCTGATGATTGTACTGTTGGTTTTGACTTCGAGCGAATGGGTGGAAAGAGTGTTGAAAGCTCTACCTTCGCCTCTCGATCACACAGCTTCGGAATTGATTCGGAGTACTCCACCTGCTGCATTGGGGAAGGTATTTGAGCAGGATTAAGCGATAGTTTAGCTCTGCTCACAACAGCCGTTGAGCAGAGCTAAACTGAGCAGAGCTAGCCAACTTGAACGATTAAGGTTGCTTAGGGTGATTTCATTCAACAACAGCTTTGTGGACTACAGCAATCACCGCTTTCGGTCGTCACGTTATAGTTCAATCCTTTCGTTTGCTTTGGATCACGAATCATGTCTTTTGTACAAGGAAAGGGCGGTGCTGAATCTAATGGGACTTCTTCATAAGGTGCGATCGCAATAATATCGGCATGATAAGCCCCTTTTGGATTGGTATAGATATGGAAAGTCTTATCACAGACTGCCATGCGTTCTCCACGCTGTAGCGTATGTCCATCGTCATCTTGTACCGCTTTCCAAGGGCCACGATAGATTACCGCTTGATTGCGGTCTAAACATTCACCTTCTTTCCCTTTGAAAGCTTGAACTGTCAGCGATCGAAATTCCACACCATCAATCACTTGCCAAGGCTCACTCTGCCTTGCCAAAATCTCAATGCCATAGAATCCAGTTTGCTCAAACATTTGGAGAAACTCATTCTCTCGAAAGGCTCCAGCAATACAGCCGCTCCACAATTCAGGATCATTTAGAATCTTGGCTGTCGGAGCTTCATCACAAACAATGTCAGAGATTACAGCTCGTCCCCCGCGTTTGAGAACCCGAAAGATCTCCTGAAACAATTGTTTTTTATCTTGAGGACGCACCAGATTTAAAACACAATTGGAAATGACAACATCAACGCTATCGGTTGAAATCAGCGGTTGAGATTGGCGTAAGCGATCGCATTCTGCTTCAAATGCTGCAATTTGCCCGACCGAAGTAATGGGGGTCTTTTCCAGCCAAGCTTGAACTAAGTCTAAGTTCAATGCTAGATCCTGAATTTTACCTTTCACGAATTCCACATTCTGATAGCCAAGCTTCTCGCTCATCGGTGCAAGATATTTGCGCGACAAGCCTAGCATTTCATCATTAAAATCAACGCCAATCACTCGCCCACTTTCACCGACTTTCTGCGCCAGAATGTAGCAATTTTTTCCAGCCCCAGATCCCAAGTCAACCACGACTTCGCCTGCATTCACGTATCGTGTCGGATCGCCACAGCCGTAGTCTTTCTCGATAATTTCTTGCGGCAAAATCTCTAAGTAGCGACTCTCATAGCCATCAGTCGGACAACAGAGTGCAGCCTGAGGCTGTCGCGCTCCTGCTTCGTAGCGTTCTAAAACTGCTTGCTCGACATCGTATGTGAGAGGATTGATTGTAGTGTCGGTCATACTGATTGTTGTTTCAAGATATCAATCCAGTGTAATCAGTTCGCAAGCAAGTACGATCACGGAAATTTGAGAGTGCAGGCATTTTCATAAAAGCTCATGAGTAAAGATTTAAGAGTTCAATTCTTGCCAGTCTTTTGTCAAAACTTCGCCCCATTTTGCTGCGAGTTTGACATTGGTAAACGGTACTTCGATCGCTCGATCGCCCAATTGAAACTTCAATACAATCTGCTTGCCTTTTTCAGGGGGTGCTGCAATATCAACCGTTTGCCCGTTTACTTGTAATTGAATGCTTTCGACTGCTTTGAGTGAGAACGTTTCGATGACTTGAATCCCTTTCCGAGAAGCCTTGCCGAAAATCAGCGTTTCGCTTTGCTGTCCTAAAACGGAATAGATATCATACTTCGCCCGTTGAAACGGGTCTGCCCAGCGTCGATACGTTTCTAGAGTTTGATATTCATTCCATCCGGCATAGGCCAAGCCGATGAATACTGCGAGTAAGGGAAACCATAACAGTCCGTGAATCATAACGTAAACGCACGATCGACACCCTTCATCCTGCCACAGCTTTACTACTCTTTACGATTTTGTCTCCCCAAGGGCAGAGTTGATTCGCTATCGTTGGATCGCAAGCACGATTTCTAAGTATGAAAAAACTCCTGATCATCGCCCTATTTCTGGTTGGATTGGGGTGGACAATTGCACAGTTTCCCGGCTTGGCAACTCAAGGAATTTACGATCAGATTGTTCTCGATTTTCGCGAAGATATTGCAGATACAGAAATTCAGCAGCAACTCAACGCGATCGCACAAACTTATAAGGTTCGTCCTCAATTCAATAGCCAGTTCTCTAAACCAGAACATCTCTACATCGTTAAAGGTGATAAATCACTGCTAGATGCTTTGAGAAAATCTGATCTGAAACGCTATACCGAAGCGATCGAGCCAGATTATATCTATCGTATTCCAGACGGCGAATCTCGAAAATTCGTCGGTTCAACTTCAGAACCACGGGCGAGTCAGGCTCCAAACGATCCGATGTACAGCAAACAGTGGAATATGCATAACATCGGAATTGAGCAAGCTTGGACTGAGACAAAAGGGCGGGGTGTAACCGTTGCCGTGATTGATACCGGAGTGTCAAAGGTTCCTGATTTAGAAAAAACAAATTTTGTCAAAGGCTTCGATTTCGTCAACGATCAAGAAAATGCCGCAGATGATAATGGACATGGAACTCATGTCGCAGGCACGATCGCACAATCGACCAATAACAATTTTGGCGTGGCTGGAATTGCTTACGAAGCCAATATTATGCCGCTCAAAGTTCTCAGTTCTTTTGGAGGCGGAACGGTTGCAGACATTGCCGAAGCAATTCGATTTGCCGCAGATAACAAAGCAGATGTGATTAACCTCAGTTTAGGTGGAGGCGGTGAAAGCGTAGTGATGCGAGATGCGATCGACTATGCCCACAGTAAAGGGGTCGTCGTCATCGCTGCTGCCGGAAACTCGAATCGTAATGCAGCCGATTATCCAGCCCGATATCCCCATGCGATCGCAGTTGCCGCTCTCGATGCTTCGGGAGCCAAAGCCCCCTATTCTAACTTTGGTGCAGGCGTTGATATTGCGGCTCCAGGTGGCTCAACTGAGCAAGGAGAATCGGGTGGCATTCTGCAAAATACATTCAATCCAGAAACAGGAGAATCCGTCTTTGCAGCTTTCCAGGGCACAAGTATGGCCGCTCCTCATGCAGCAGGCGTAGCAGCCTTGATCAAAGCAGCAGGTGTAGACAATCCAGATGAAGTCTTAGCAGTTCTCAAGCAATCTGCACGCAAAGTAGAATCCGATGATCTCAATCATTACGGAGCCGGAAAATTAGATGCGGCTGCGGCTGTGAAGCTTGCACTACACGGCAAAATTACCTTTAACGATTTCTTCCGATGGTTGCGAGATAATGGCTATCTCAATCCGCGATTCTGGATTGATGGGGGCGTAGTTGCACTGTTGCCTAAAATTGCGATGGTGCTTGGATCTTATCTACTTGCCTGGTTCCTGCGGGTCTATTTCCCTTTCAACTGGAGTTGGGCAATGGGTTCAGGTTTAGTCGCGGGTAGCTCTGGTTTGTTCTTGCTCAAAGGTCTTTATTTATTTGACTTGCCGCAATTTCCGTTCCGGATTTTGGGAAGTTCGCTTCCAGAGTTAGGCAGTGCAGTGCAAGGTAGTGCAGCCTTGAACCCGATTTCTGCCAGTGTGCTGATTCCATTTCTGCTGCTTGCGTTATTGTTAGGTCATTCCTGGGGGAAACCGTTCGCGATCGGAGCAACGATCGGGGTTGCGGCTTGCTTAGGAATTAGCGCAATCGTCGATCCGCAAGTCATGTGGCTTGGTGACGGATGGATTGGACGTGCTTATTTGAGCATCAATGCACTGCTCTGTTTTGGCTTAGCTCGCTTAGCGTTGAAACCGAAGGATCGATGGGTATGACAGTCACAGGTGTGATTCAGCGAAAAGGATTTGGAACCGGAACTTGGGCGATCGATGCCGAAGACGGGAAAACCTACGAATTGCATAAACCGCCGAAAGACTTGCAAAAAGCGGGTCTGAAAGTCAAAGTTGACGGCGAGATCCGCGATGATGTGATGAGTTTTGCAATGGTCGGACAGATTCTCGAAGTGAAAACGTTTGAATTGCTCTAAAACACAGCTTGAACTGTGTTTCGACTTCGCGCAGCATCCAAAAAACTTGAGATGCTGCGCGGGTTGACACCTAACTAATTTGATTCCGCCAAAATCGCTTGCAATCGACTGCGGAACTCGCCTTTGGGATGTCCGCCTTTGACTTCACCCAAAATCTTAAATTCTGCTTCTGGTGAATCACAAATAATGTAAGTCGGCCATCCCATATCCGCCTTATCCGGATATTGCGCCAACAAAATCTTGCGATACATCCGATAAGTCGCGGTATCCTGCATTTTCACATCCACAAAGCTTAAGCCCAATTCTTCCACCACTTTCTGGTCATAGAACGACATTTTGTGGCAAATTCCGCAATCTTCAGACGAGAACTTAATTACAGCACGAGTCATATTGAAATCATCATTTTGAATACAATTTCTAGGGTAAAAGATCCTGCGTTCCGAAGGGCAGAAACGTAAACCTGTGTAAATCTGCGATCGAGAATCAATCCGCTTTGCTGCACGTTCCCGAAAGCGGTGATAATAAAAGTTAACAAACTTTGCAAAAAACTCGTCTTATGTCATCGCTACTTCGTCGATTGCCTCCTTTGGCTGCGTTGTGCCTCGGTGGAGGAGCCATCATCACAATCATCGGATTTACCGCCTACGCGCTCAATTATGCAGCGCTCAACATGATTGGCTTCTTCTATGGAATTCCGTTACTCCTAGGCGGCGTAGCGCTCAAAATTACTGAACTTCGCCCCGTGCCTCTGACGATTCCCACAACTTCCGAAGTAGAAGCACTCAAAGCGACCCAAGCGACCGACACCCAAAAGCAAATCTTTGATGACCTGACTCGGTATCGCTATGGGCAAGAAGCACATTTAGACAGCGCTTTGAAATTTTTGGGTCTTGCTCCGACTGATGACGATCGACCCACAATCATTGGCATCCGCGAAGAGAATATCGACGGAGCCTACGCCATGATTCTCGAATTCGATTCGCCCTTTATTACCCTGGAAATGTGGCAGAAAAAGATTGAAAAAATGACTTCATTCTTCGGCCCAAATGTCCGCGTCGATGTGACTCAACCCGCAAACGAACGAGTAGATTTATCCATCATTGCTGTCCCCGCAGTCACAGCACCTGTTTAGAATCTAGCCAGCATCAACACCAAAAAAGCCGCCTAAAATTTAGGCGGCTTTTCAATATCCTCAGATTTCGATCTATGCCGAAACAGGGTAAACGCTCACTTTCGTGCGGCTCTTGCCCAAGCGCTCAAATTTCACTTCACCTTCGATCAATGCGAACAGGGTATCATCGCTACCGCGTCCGACATTGTTACCTGGATGCACTTTGGTTCCGCGCTGACGAACCAAGATGTTTCCAGCCAAAACCTTCTGACCACCGTAACGCTTCACGCCTAAACGCTGAGCGTTAGAATCGCGTCCGTTTCTTGTACTTCCTGTACCTTTCTTATGAGCCATGATTTCCTCTGAAATTCGTGCTTGTATTGACTAGACTAACCGCGCGGCTGATCTTTGGTATCAATCGCGGTTCCACCGACCGTGATCGAATCGATCATGATGCGGGTGAGTTCTTGACGATGACCGCGCTTTTTGCGGGTTTTCTTTTTCGGTTTCATCTTGTAGACGAGAACTTTACGTCCGCGCATGTGACGCAAAATCGTTGCCTGAACGGTTGCTCCTTCTACAACGGGTGCACCGATGCTAACTTCGCCTGCGTTATTCACATACAAGACACGATCGATTTCGAGCTGCGAGTCTACATCTCCGACGAGACGGTTCACATCATAAAAACGACTCGGTTCAACCCGAATTTGCTGTCCTGCGATTTCGATAATTGCGTGAGCCATGAGTTTATCCTGATAAGCGCCGTACAGGTCGCGATCGTCGAGAATCGCAGTTGCCAATACCTGATCCGAGCATGAATTAATAGCCAGTTAACTAGTATGCAAAATGTAACATGCTTATGTCAAGCGACATTTTTGGCATTTGCGAGATAAACTCTAAGAAATAGCAGCGTTTTGGCAAGATATGGCGGAGATCGTTCGGCAAAGTGAGGTTCTGAATCAGACTGTCCTCGATCGCGGTTCGATGCAAGAGCTAGGACAGATCGAAGTGCTTTGGATGTATCCGAAAGTGCATCGGGTGCTTGGATTTATTTGTAAGTCGGGTTGGCTTGGCAGTAAGAAAACGGCGTTTAATCTCGATCAGTTGGACACGATCGGCAGTAACGGCGTTTTGGTCAATTCTGCGCCTGTTGAAACTGATGCCGAGAAAGTGAAGAAGCTCGAATCGCTGGTTGGCTCCGAGGTTTGGACAGATCGAGGCGATCAGGTCGGTCGAATTGTAGATTATTTATTCGATCTTGAAACGGGCGAGATTCAACATTATTTGTATGTGTCAGATGGTTGGGGTGGCATTGTCGGCAGCGTTTATCTGTTGCCAGCGAACTATATTCTGCGATTTGGCAATCAGCGGGTGCTTGTGCCTCAAGAGTCGGTCGAATCGTTTGCAGTGTATCGAGGTGGCGTTCAGGAGAAATTCTCGAAGGTAAAAGATCGCCTAAAAGAAGAGCGATCGCAAGTCACTCAACAAGTCAGCCAAGAAGTAAAATCTCTGGCTGACCTGGCACGCGAAAAAGCGCGTCGATTAAAAGAAAAAGCGCTATCCGTTGCCGAACAGACCTATGAATTTGTCGAAGAAATTGCCTTGGAAGAAACCGAGCCGTATACTGCACCTTCTTCTGATCCTGATCCCTGGGACGATTGGGAAGTAGAACCGCCCAAAAAGCCAGAAGTTAAAACAAAACCAGAAGTGAAAGCGCCTCAACCTCAGCGATCGCAGTCCTCCACTTCAGATGTTTGGGACGATGATGACTGGACATAATCAGCACAAACAAAATGAGTGAGAGACCAAAGCGAGTTCTAATCGGTGTCGGTGGCGGAATTGCAGCCTACAAAGTCTGTCATGTGGTTTCAGCCCTAGCCAAAGAGCAGATTGAGGTGCGGGTGATTCTCACCGATGCGGCTCAAGCTTTTGTCACACCTCTGACGTTTGCAACCTTGAGCCGCAATCCGGCTTACACGGATCAAATGTTTTGGGATGCGTCAAATCCTCGTCCGTTGCATATCGAATTAGGCGAATGGGCAGATCTGTTTCTGATCGCACCTTTGACAGCAAATACGCTGGCAAAGCTAACCTATGGACTTGCAGACAATTTACTCACGAATACAGTTCTCGCTTCAACCTGCCCGATATTGCTAGCTCCTGCGATGAATACCGACATGTGGGAACAGCGATCGACGAAACGCAATTGGCGCGAACTGTTGTCTGACACACGCTATCACTCTGCTGCTCCCGGAGAAGGAATTCTCGCGTGCGATCGTGTCGGCACGGGACGCATGGCAGAGCCAGAAGAATTACTGCTACAAATTCGATCGCTCTTACAAACTCACGATCGCGATTTAACGGGCAAACAGATTCTCGTTAGTGCAGGCGGAACGCGAGAACACTTTGATCCAGTGCGATTTATCGGCAATCCTTCAACTGGAAAAATGGGAATCGCGATCGCACAAGCAGCATTACATAGAGGTGCACAAGTAACGCTCGTCCACGCGCCAATCGACTCGCATTTACTCGCTCCCCTCCGCTCGATTCGCTGCATTCCTGTTACAACATCACAAGAAATGCAGCAAGCGATGAAACAGAACTTTAGCAGTGCAGATTATATTGTTATGTCTGCTGCGGTCGGGGATGTCAAACCTAATTTTTACAGTGATGCGAAATTGCCAAAAAGCCAACTGCCAGAGAAGTTAGACCTAGTTCCCATTCCTGACATTCTTGCAGAACTATCAACATTGAAACGCCCGAATCAGCAATTGATTGGATTTGCTGCGCAGACCGGAGATTTCGTGACCCCGGCACTCGAAAAACTGCACCGCAAAAACTTAGATGTGATTATTGCCAATCCGATTGACCAACCGAATAGCGGATTTGGCAGCGATATCAATCAGGCAATGTTCATTGATCGCACTGGACGACAAGTTGCGATTCCACCCTGTACAAAACTAGAACTTGCACACCAACTCTTCGACTTTATCCATCAGCGAATTTCCTGCCAATCTGGGCAATCTGAACTGTCTAGCCAGCCATAGGGATGAAATCCGCAGACTAATGCAGTGCGGCTCTCGCGGCTATAGCCGTAGGCAACCCCGTGATAATTTGCACAGCCTCGGCAAGCTCTTGGGCGAGACGGTTCTACATCACTAAATCCCTGTTGCGATCGCAGAATTTGGCGATTACTCTGCTGGCGATGCCAATTCACATAGTCAGCCTTACGCAACAAGTAGTCAATTCGTCGAAGCGGGCTTCTAGCTGCATCCATCGATTTAGAGTTCCGGGAAAGGATAAGAGGATCGGAATCGAAGCGAATAGTTTTAGCGTAATCGAAACCAAGGCGATCGGTGCTCATCCCTACGTCTCATTTTTGGCATCAGGGAAATGTTTGCCAGACTTTAATTGTATTGTCAGAACTGCCGCTGGCAAACCATTGACCATCACTACTCATCGCGATCGCATTTACAGAATGAGAATGATCCGTCAGAGTGCAAATTAGATCACCAGTATTAAGATTCCACAATTTCACGGTTTTATCGTTGCTACCGCTAATGAGCGTCTTACTATCGGGTGTAATTGCGACCGAGTTAATGATGTCCGAATGCCCGGTTAAAGTTTGCACCACTTGCCCAGTATTGGGTTCCCAAATTTTAATCGTTTTATCTTTGCTGGCGCTGACTAAATGTTTGCCATCTGAACTGATCACGATCGAAGTGATCGAATTTTGATGTCCTGCTAATTCTCTGACAGGTTGCCCTGTGATCAGATTCCATAGTTTGACGAGATTGTTCAATCCACCACTTGCCAAAATTTGCCCATTCGGACTAATTGCTACGGTTTTCACCATGCCAGACAAGCCTGTAAAACTGTGAATCATTTCACCTGTATTCATTCGCCAGATGCCAATCGAGCGATCTTCGCTACCACTGGCAAAAAAGCTCCCATCCGGGCTGACTGCGATCGAGTTCACATCGCGCAAATGACCTTGGAGCGATCGAATCATTTCCCCAGTGGGCAGTCGCCACATTTTAATCGAGTCGTCATCGCTCGCACTAATTAACGTTCGCCCATCAGGACTAAAAGCCAGTGAATTAATCGAGTTTTTGTGCCCGGTTAGAGTTCCTAAGCGTTCGCCCGTGGTTAAATCCCAGAGCATAATGCGATCGTCTAAGCTGCCACTGACAAGCGTGCGACGATCAGGACTGATGGCAAGCGATACGACCCATGAGGTGTGACCTGTCAGCGTGTAGAAGCATTTTCTTGGCTGAGGCTTCGGAATCCCAGAGTGTCGCGTCGCGCTGAGAGGCAGAGACGGCGGGGGCGGGGGTGTTGAAACTCTTTGCGGTGCAGATAAGGGAGATGGGAGGTCAGCAGGCGGTTGAGTTGCAGGATACGCGATCGCCGAAAGATGAATGCTTCTGCCACGGCTGGGGATTGAAGTCTGAGGAGCCGCACCGACCGCAGGTTTTGAGAGTGCCATGCGTAAATCGTGCATAACTTCATCAGCAGTTTGATACCGTTCGCTGACTAAATCCTTCAACATGCGATCGAGAATCTGTCCAATATTTTCACTAATACCGCCGCCATGACTGGCTAAGCGTTCACGCCACAACCATTTACCAGAGAGCGGATCATGCAATTCTTCAGGACGCACCTGCGTCAATAAATAGAGACAGGTTGCACCTAAGCTGTAGAGATCACTCGCTGGATAAGCTTTGCCATTACGAAGTTGTTCGATCGGCGCATATCCCTCTGTGCCAATTTTAGTTCCAGGCTTGCTGGCATTCTCTTCTGAGAGCACCTTCGCAATGCCAAAATCGATTAACACTAAGCGCCCGTCAATATTGCGACGAATGATATTGGCAGGGGTAATATCGCGATGGATCACATTGCGATCGTGAACGAACTTCAACAGCGGTAACAGCCGCACCAGCACTTCTCGAATCTTCTGTTCGCTGAAAGGACCATTTTTGTTCAATTCTTGAGAGAGCGTTGATCCTTCAATAAATTGCTGAACGAGATATAAGCGTTGGTCTTGCTCAAAATATGCCAGCAGCGTCGGAATATGCGGATGTTCGCCCAGTTCATGCAGGCGAACCGCTTCTTGCTCAAATAATTGAATCGCTTTCTCTAGTCCTTTTGTGCCCTTCAGTTGCGGGGAAAATTGTTTAATGACGCAGCGAGTTCCAAGACGATCGTCATCTGCTGCCAAAAATGTTTTCCCAAATCCCCCTTGCCCTAGGGGTTCGAGAATGCGATAGCGCCCTCTAAGGCGGTCGATTAATGTTGTACCGCAAGTTTGACAGGAGTCTAGTCCATCTGGATTTTGAGGCTGGGGGCAATCCGGGTTAATACAGTACGTCATACTCAGAGAAGGGCGAGGATCGTCATCTTTAGATTGATCTTTTCTGCCTGATTTTGAACAAGCGTTTGTAAATTTTGCTGAAATGAATAATTCAATTACCGTAACCGTGAAACTTTTTGCGGCATATCAGGATGCGTATGGCGTACCCGAACTCTCATTGGAAATCCCGACTGGGCAAACGGTGGAGCAGATTTGCGATCGCTTAATCCTGGAGCATCCAGAACTTTCTGCATTCAAAGAAATTACTCGGTTCGGTGTAAACCTGCAATTTGTCGAACCGGACACCGTTGTGCAAAATGGTGACGAAATTGTCTTGATCCCGCCTGTGAGCGGCGGTTGAGCTATACCCGATAAAATTTGTCGGGTATGTTTGACTCCGTATTTTTGCCGTGCTACGATTTCAAACGAAATCACAGTCAAACGATAAAAAGCTTGCAGTTAGGGAGTTTCGAGAGATGACCGCAACGTATTCTAAAACCCGTTCCAGCCAATCTGCGTTTGAAGCACTGAAGTGTAAAGAGTGTGGCGCAGAATATGAACCGAAAGCGACTCACGTTTGTGAATTGTGCTTTGGCCCGTTGGAAGTGAAGTACGACTACGATTGGCTCCGCAAAACGGTCACTCGTGAAACGATCGAAGCAGGCCCGAACTCGATTTGGCGGTATCGTCAGTTCTTGCCTGTCGAAACTGACAATGTGATTGATGTCGGAACCGGAATGACTCCCCTGGTTCAAGCAAATCGTTTGGCACGTCGGTTAGGTCTGAAAAAGCTGTTTATCAAGAATGATGCGGTTAATATGCCGACGCTCAGCTTTAAGGATCGCGTCGTTTCAGTAGCATTGAGCCGCGCGCGCGAATTGGGCTTTACGACGGTTTCCTGTGCAAGTACTGGCAATTTGGCAAATTCAACAGCAGCGATCGCGGCTCACGCAGGTTTAGATTGCTGCGTGTTTATTCCATCTGACTTAGAAGCGGGTAAAGTTCTCGGAACGCTGATCTACAACCCAACCCTGATGGCAGTTCATGGCAACTACGACCAAGTGAATCGTCTCTGCTCTGAAGTGGCAAACACTCACGGCTGGGGCTTCGTCAATATCAACTTGCGTCCTTATTACTCAGAAGGGTCGAAGACCTTGGGCTACGAAGTGATCGAGCAACTCGGCTGGCAATTGCCGGATCATATTGTGGCTCCTCTCGCTTCTGGCTCGTTGTTCACCAAGATCTACAAAGGCTTCAACGAATTCGTCGAAGTGGGATTGGTCGAAGAAAAAGCAGTGCGGTTTAGTGGTGCACAAGCTGAAGGCTGTTCTCCGATCGCAAAAGCATTCCAAGAAGGCAGAGACTTCATTTCTCCGGTTAAGCCGAACACAATCGCAAAATCGATCGCAATTGGAAATCCGGCAGATGGCGTTTATGCCGTTGATATTGCTCGGAAGACCAATGGAAATATCGAATCGGTCACCGACGCGGAAATTGTAGATGGCATCAAACTCTTGGCTGAAACTGAAGGCATTTTCACAGAAACCGCAGGTGGAACCACGATCGCAGTTCTGAAGAAATTGGTTGAAGCCGGTAAGATCAATCCTGATGAAACAACTGTGGTTTACATCACGGGTAACGGCTTGAAGACGCAAGAAGCGGTTCAAGGTTACGTCGGTGAACCCTTAACGATCGAGCCGAAGCTGGAAAGCTTTGAGCGTGCTTTAGAAAGATCTCGCACCCTCGATCGCTTAGAGTGGCAACAAGTTTTGGTTTAATTAATTTCTGTTCTTTTTACGCATTTTCTGAACTATGGCTGTCAAAGTCCTCATTCCCACCCCTTTGCAAAAACTTACCAACGATCAAGCGACTGTTGAATGCAGTGCCGATACGATCAGTGGATTGCTAGAATCGCTTGAATCGAGTTGTCCGGGCATCAAGGCTCGTCTCGTAGACGAACAAGGCAAGCTTCGCCGCTTCGTCAACTTCTATGTCAACAGCGAAGATATTCGCTTTCTCGATAACGAGAATACGGCACTGAAAGATGGCGATGAAGTCAGCATCATTCCGGCGATCGCTGGCGGCTAAATCAATTTCAATTCAACTCGCTCTCAATGAGGGCGAGTTTTTTTTTTGCGTAAAATTTCTCGCGTTTTCTACGAACATAAAAATCCTGGGCAAGATTACGGATTGAAACCCTGAGGAAATCCGTAGATTGATGAGCATCATTGAGTTCTTCTCCAATCATGTCTCAACGTTTGCGCGATCGTCTGCTTGTCGGTTTATTGCTGAGCTTCATTTCGTTTCCTGCAATCGCAGGAGAGTCGGAAGCACCTGAAGCAACAGAATTAGATCAGGTCACTTCTGTTTCTCAGTTAACCGATGTTCAGCCGACCGATTGGGCATTTCAGGCATTGCAGTCTCTAGTCGAGCGCTATGGTTGTATTGCAGGCTATCCTGACAAAACCTTTCGCGGCAATCGCGCCCTGACTCGGTACGAATTTGCAGCAGGCTTGAATGCTTGTCTTGATCGTGTGAATGAACTGATTGCGGCGAGCACCGCTGATTTGGTCAAGCAGGAAGACTTAGAGAAGCTGAAAACGCTGCAAACTCAATTCTCATCGGAGTTAACTGCACTTCGAGGTAAGGTTGACACTCTAGAAGCACGCACTGCAAAGCTCGAATCTCAACAGTTTTCGACCACGACCAAAATGAATGGATTTTCGGTCATTGGCGTACAGGGAAGGACACCAAATCGGGGCGATCGTAATCCCAGAGATGGGCAACGGGATACCGATGATCCAGGAACGAATTTTAATGTCATCACAAACAACTATCTGTCTTTCACCACGCAGTTCAGCCCGCGCGATTTTCTCTACTTCGCATTCTGGCAACAAAATGGAAGTGGCGATCCTCGGCTCACCAATGATGCTCGAGTCGGCTATGACGCGGGTGGATTCCCCCTCTATATCAGTGACTTAAAATATCACTTTATGGTCACGGACAAATTGGTCGGGATGGTTGGAACAGAAGGCATTTACAGCAGTTTGGCATTTCGAGGACCTAATCGAGCTGAAGGAGCATTTACAGGCCCGGTTTCTTACTTTGCTCAGCGTAATCCGATTTTGAATATTGGCTTTGGTCGGGGTGGCGTTGCTTTTGATTGGCAATTTGCCAAGCGGGCAAGTTTGCAGGCTATTTACTCCACCAATATTCCTGGATTCTTCCCTAACTCAATTGGCGGCAAAGGACACAATACAGCAGGTGTCCAGCTTGCTGTGACTCCGACCGATCAAGTCGATGTTGCCCTGTACTACATCAACAACTATTCTCCGAATGGTCAGTTGCTTAGTTTTGTGGGGGATGCTCAACTGACAGCGATCGATCCGGTACGCGGAAGTTCTGCTCCTACTCAAACCAATGCATTTGGGGGAACGGTAAACTGGCAAATTAATCCGCGGCTAAATCTGGGAGGATGGTTTGGCTATACCAACTCTTACATTCCGGGCGAATCGGGCCGAGTTGAGACGACGAATTACATGGTCTACTTGAATTTCCTGGATCTGTTTGGCAAAGGAAATCTGGGAGGTCTGTATGTGGGACAGCCACCGAAAATTACGCGGAGTAGCTTACCCATCGGGAGTAATATTCCGGATTCACTGAATACGGGATTGGGTCGCTCAGGTGGACAACCTGGAACGACGACACACGTTGAAGCGTTCTACCGCTGGCAGCTGAATAACAATATCAGTGTGACCCCTGGACTGATTTGGATCATTCAACCTGGACATACACCAGATAGCGATTCGTTTGTGACAGGGGTTGTCCGGACAACTTTCGCATTCTAGGTTTATCAGTTCTTCACAAGAAAATCAGTAGAAGTGCTCAACGCGATCGACTAGGGAGAAGGACTAGGGTGTGAGCATCCATTTTTCACGCTGATTATGTCTTCTTCACTCTTGCGTTCGATTGTTCTTTTGAGTTTTGCAGGTGCGATGGTCAATCCGGCAGTGGCTGAGACGGCTCCTGAAGTCCAGCAACCTGTTACTGAGAATCAGCAGGTTGTCGTGCAGAAAGAAGCTCCAAAGCAGGATCAGCCAGTTCTCGTGTCACAATCCGATGCGGAAAAACCCGTTGCTCAAAAGACGCAAGCCAGAGTGCCATTGAGCAGTCGGATTTTCTCGGCTCCTTCAATGCAGCAATAGCATTGTCAATCACAAGTTTTCTCCATGAAGAATCTTCGGAGAGATGTAGCGACTGCATCTCTCCATTTTTTTGTTTGTTGAAATTTCGTTTGTTGAAATGAATACCACAAGTTGTAGTATGGTGAGATTTCCTAAAATCACGTTGCTATGACTCAGAAGAAGCCTCACCCACTGCAACGGTTGTTTAACTACGATCGCATTTACCGTTCTCAAGCACTACAAGCGAGTCTCAACTCTGTTCTCAATAAGGCATTTGACCTTGCGCCTCCTTATCTGATTGGGATTGCAGTTGATATTGTCGTCAAGCGGGATCAATCTTGGATTGCTCAACTTGGGGTAAAAAGCATTCCAGGACAATTGACGGTCATTTCATTCCTGACTTTATTAATTTGGGGCTTAGAATCCCTGTTTGAATATTTCTACGATCGACAATGGCGAAATCTCGCCCAAACGATGCAGCATGATTTGCGGCTCGATGCCTACCAACATTTGCAAGAGTTAGAGCTAAGCTTCTTTGAAACTGAGACAACTGGCAATTTACTCGCCATTCTCAATGACGATATCAATCAGCTAGAGCGCTTTCTCGATAGTGGTGCAAATCAGATTCTGCAATTCTTCACGACTGTATTGCTCGTCGGTGGAACATTCATCGCTTTTGCACCCTCGGTTTCATGGCTAGCAATGTTGCCGATTCCATTCATTATTTGGGGCACGTTGGTCTTTCAGAAGATGCTTGCCCCTCGCTATGCTGATGTGCGGCAGAAATCAGGCTTGATCAACGCAAGATTGGCAAATAATTTGTCGGGCATTGCCACGATTAAAAGCTTTACGGCTGAGGATTATGAACTCGAACGCGTTGGCATTGAGAGTGAAGCCTATCGACGCAGTAACCGAAAAGCGATCGCGCTTTCTGCTGCATTTGTGCCGTTGATTCGATTTGTCATTCTGATTGGATTCACTGCCACCTTATTTCTCGGCGGACTTGAAGCGGCAAATGGTCGGCTATCGGTTGGAACGTATGGATTTATGGTGTTCATTATTCAACGGTTGCTGTGGCCGTTTACGCAGTTGGGACAGACTTTGGATCAATATCAGCGAGCTATGGCATCGATTAACCGCGTCATGAATTTGCTCGATACGCCGATCGCAATTCCCACCGGAAATCGACCTTTTCCGACCCATCAAGTTAAAGGTGAAGTTGAGATTCGCAACATCACGTTTGCATACCCAGATCGCACACCCGCGTTGACGAATCTTTCTTTGCATCTTCCGGCTGGACAGACCATTGGCATTGTCGGTGCAACGGGTTCAGGGAAAAGCACCTTAGTAAAATTGCTGCTGCGATTTTATGAAATTCAGCAAGGGCAAATTCTGATTGATGGAGTTGATATTCGAGAGCTGCAACTACGGGATCTTAGACGCTGTATCGGTTGGGTCAGTCAAGAGGTCTTTCTCTTTCATGGAACGGTGGCTGAAAACATTGCCTATGGCAGCTTTGATGCGAGTCGTGAAGAGATTATGCAAGCCGCGAAGCTCGCTGAAGCGCATGAATTCATTGCAGATTTGCCCCAGGGGTATGACACGATCGTTGGAGAACGCGGTCAGAAATTATCGGGTGGGCAAAGACAAAGACTGGCGATCGCGCGTGCCATTCTGAAAGATCCACCTATCTTGATTTTGGATGAAGCAACCTCTGCAGTCGATAACGAGACTGAGGCAGCCATTCAGAGATCGCTCGACACGATCACCCAACATCGCACGACGATTGCGATCGCGCATCGTCTCTCTACGATTCGACAGGCACACTGCATTTATGTAATGGAGTATGGGCGCATTGTGGAGCAAGGAACGCATGAAGAATTACTGGCTCATGATGGCGTTTATGCTGCCTTGTGGCGAGTTCAGTCGGGTATTCGCTCTTGAGCGGGACGGAGCTTCTCAATATTGGGTTTGAGGTGGGTGAGATCGATAAAGTGATCCGACACATGAATCAAGCTGTCACTGGTCATCGTCGGTAGGCTAACGACCTCGATTTTGACTCCGCGATAGGACACATGATCAACGGCATAGGTGAGGTCGCCTGTGCCGCTGAGCAAGATGATCGTGTCACAGTGCTGGGAAAGGGTGATCATATCGACCGCCATTTCAATGTTGAGATCCGCTTTTTTGGAGCCATCTGGGTGCTGAATTAGCTCTTTAGAGACAACCCGGAATCCGTTATGGCGCATCCATAAGAGAAATCGCTGTTGCTTTTCGTTAGCGCGATCGACTCCGGTGTAGAAATAGGCGCGAACCAGCGATCGATCTCCGGTTAGGCATTGTAAGAGGCGAGTATAGTCAATCTCCATGCCAAGCTGCATCGCTGCATAAAACAGGTTTGCACCATCAATCAGGATGACGACTCGTTCTTCTGGATCAGAGGGAATCAGTTGTTTGTATTGAGAAGTTTTGCCTAAAGAAGAATTTTCCGGAAAGGAGGAGTGAGACGGTCTGGGGACTAGCTGCATTGAAACCGCTCCTAAACGATAAGAACACTTTGATAACAGGGCAAAAACGACGAAATTTTAATAACTTAATACTTTCTTTAGATTTAACCTGATTTTTCTTGAAAATGCAGGTCTGGCTGAGGATATGAACACAAATCTTAGTATTCTGAAAATTCTGAATTTCAGGCTAGATTTTGCCGATGCGATTCAAAGCATGATACTGCATACATCGGCAATCCACACTGCAATCCCCATCAGCGATCGCGTTAAAATCCAAGGAAAATCATGTGAGCGTCAAAATCAATGGTGTTATTTGGATTTGGGAAAAAATCAGCGATGCCGTCGCAGAGTGAGGCTTTAAAAGGGCGATCGGAAAAGATGCCCGTTCCTGAGAAGCACTTTGTCAATGGTCATCCTTTGCAAGCGCCGTTTCCCGCAGGTCTGGAAACCGCCGTTTTCGGATTAGGATGCTTCTGGGGTGCAGAACGCAAATTCTGGCAGCAAGAAGGCGTTTACACAACCGCCGTCGGGTATGCAGCCGGATACACGCCGAATCCAACGTATCAAGAAGTGTGTTCTGGCATGACTGGACATAATGAAGTCGTTCTTGTCGTCTATGACCCGAAAAAAATCAGCTACGAGCAACTTCTGAAAGTCTTCTGGGAAAGCCATGATCCGACTCAGGGAATGCGCCAAGGCAATGATGCGGGAACGCAATATCGATCGGGCATTTATGTCTATTCGGATGAGCAGCGTCAGTTCGCCGAGGCTTCTCTGAAAACCTATCAGGCGGAACTGGCGAAAGCAGGCTACAAAGCCATCACGACCGAAATTCTGGACGCACCAGAGTTTTACTACGCAGAAGCTTATCATCAGCAATATTTGGCTAAAAATCCCAATGGCTACTGTGGCTTAGGTGGTACAAAAGTCTGCTATCCCGGTGCGTGATCTGCATCTTGTTGAGTCGGCTGTGGATCAAGCTCGGTTCGCGCCGACTCAAACGCGGGACAATATCCCTCCGGCGTGACTTTGAAATTAAACAAGGGCGATGCTGGATTCCAACAGCGTTGCCCTCGGAAATGCCGACAGCGAAAACAGCTATCTCTTTCAGCTTCTTCTAACCAAATCGACGATCGATCTTGATTCATCAATTCTCGCTGATTCAATCCCCGCAAGATTAAATCCTGTCCTTGCCAACGCGCTTCGATTAATCCAGTGTCAGACAGCGATCGCCAGCGCGGATCAGCCGTAATTGCCTCGGGTAAAGAGACGATGACTTCTGTTGCCAGTTCTGTAATTTCTCCTTCGTAAGTTGTCTCCGGCAAGACAGGCTGTAAGAATGTTTCTCCGATCGGTAACTCAACGAGCGTGCCGGATGCAGGACAATGCAGATGGTAGCGATTGTGCAACTCATCGAGTCCTGTTAAATCTGTCAAATAGCTCGGATTTCCGTGGACGAAAATTACGTGTTGAGGGCGCAGATTGTGAATAAATTGCGTCGTGCTTGCGCCATCACAATGCTGCGCAAGCAGGTAGGTTTCGACAGCATAGTTCTGAGGAATGTTAAAGACAGATCCTTCAAGGTTCTGCGGTAGTAAAGTGAGCCAACGTTCTGGCTGATCGTCAAAGAACTCATCCCAATTGACTGAGAAATCGGTCAGCACAATGCACGGAGACGCGCTGACCGTCGATCGCTGTTCTGGATGCAATCGTCGCACTCTCGGACGCACGCGATCGTCCCAAAACAAAGACTGATGACGCGCAAAGTTTTGCACAGAAGCAGGCAGATGAGGCAGCAAATCTAAATACGCATCACAGCCTGCCGCGACCATGCCATCCACCCAAATATCAAGATCTCGCCCTGTAAACGAATGATGGCTTCTGAGCAACATCAGCAACTCTTGCCCCAATCCAATCATCGGAGTGGGCAGTAAAACAGAATGTCGATCGCTTAATGCTCGGCTGATTCTTTCTGCAAGTTGATTTTCCTGCTGTCGTCGATGGGGAAATCGAGCCGTGCCGTAAGTTC
The DNA here is from genome assembly GCF_026735145.1 of Leptolyngbya sp. GGD. Lineage (NCBI taxonomy): Bacteria > Bacillati > Cyanobacteriota > Cyanophyceae > Leptolyngbyales > Leptolyngbyaceae > Leptolyngbya > Leptolyngbya sp. GGD. The sequence continues at coordinate 225,885 of NZ_JAPQKE010000003.1, read as the reverse complement.
CTTCAATAATCACGACATCGGGATGCAATCCGCGTAATTCTTCCAGGCGCAGTCCTTCTACTAATCGAGAATTGGAAAGGAAAAAATCTCCGGTATAGAGAACACTGCAAGGACGTTCTCCCGTACTCGGCGCATAGGTTAATAAAATCGCTGCTGCTCCTGGCAGATGTCCCGCCGGAAACAATTCAGCCGTCAGACCATCTTGAAACTCAACTGGCGATCGCCAAGGCAAAGCCTGGACAAATTGCGGCACTTTGTCCGCCTCATCCATCCAGTTGAGCGGCAACAGTTGAGTGGTTGCTTCGCTGGCGTAAATTGGCAGTTTGGGAAACGATCGATATAAGGCAAGCAAGCCTTGAGCATGATCAGGATGGGCATGGCTGCAGAGAACCACGTCTGCCGGGAGCGGGGCTGCACTATCAGAGAGCGCGGAAATATCGGGGAGTCCGCAATCCAGCAAAATCCGATAGGGACCCATCCGAACTAAGAGTGCGACTCCCTCGTCGCCATGTCCCGCACCGTAGGGAAAACAGTCCAGTTGCGTCACGAATTCACCCTAAAACGATTCAGAATTCGGCGGAGAGAAGGCGGAATTCCGAGAACGGATTGGGCAACTCAGAATTCTGCTTTCTGGAGATTAGTGTGCGGAACCATTGCCGTGATAGTTATCGGTATCATAAAACCCATTGCGCGTGCCAAAGAACAGACAAGCGACGGTAAATACGACGCTGAGAACTAGTAAGACGAGTTTTACATCCATAATCGCTTACAACCTTTTGAATCTTTTATTTATGAGTGTACAGGAGCAACAATACAAAGTGATGCTACGAACTGTGAACGATTTTAGAGCCAGATTGCTGAAAGTTTATCAAATCACAGATTAATCACAGATTTACCCAAGGAGAGACTATTGCGGTTTAATCAATTGTCCGCGATCGGTAAATCGGACTGATTTAATTTTCAGGGCTGGATTTTGCGTGAGCGTGCGTCGCACACTGCCAAATAAAGCAAGTTGTTCGCAGTTCGCAAGCGTGGTTAAGGATTTTCGTGCATTTGGAACCGGACGGAAATCGACGGTCGCAACTCTAGATTTGACTTTAACGCGATATCCTGCAACATCCAAACTCTCACTGTTTGCTTTTTCTAAAGTTTGAGCGATCGCTTGAGTCACAGGCTGATTCGCGGGAACGCTTGCCTTGGTCGTCTTGAATTTGTTGCATTCGCTATCAATCTGATAGATGTTGATCGTCAGCGTCTTTCCTTTCGTTGTGGGTTTAGCAACCGGAGAAGCCGCAACTGGGGAAGGAGATATTTCGAGTTTGATCGGGTCAGGCGATCGACAGCTACTCAGTGTCAGCAATACGGCACCCAAGAGAAATAGATTGCGCATCATCGTCGTATGATTTTCCTGTTTTTGCTTCCGTACTTGGAAAGAGAAACTATACCAATCTCGGTAGAGCATCGTGCTGCGTCTCTTTCGACTAAAGATAGGATTTTCTATCTTATGCGCTTGTACAGATTGTGAAATTGCTGTTTCAGGGGTAGCATAAGCGTAGCAATGCCTGCAACTGGTATTGATGTTGATTTTTTTTAATTTCATGGACGACGTCCATTTAGGCAACACAACACGCATTTCCTAGCCTGGTTACCCTCTGAGGTCTTCCAGCGCGCGGAAGATTATGGAGGGAAAGTTAGATGCTGACTCAAGACAGTCGAGCAACGCTCGATCGTATCTCGGATCTCAATCGCTTAAAGTTAGAGCTAAACGAACTGCCTGCGATCGATGTAGGCGACTATATTTCTGACCTGGCTCCTGAACAACGAGCCATTACATTTCGCTTATTAAATAAAACTCAGGCAACGGATGTCTTCGAGTATTTGCCACCGGATGTGCGCGAATCGCTGATTGGTTCGCTGCACAATATCCAGGTTTGTCAAATTGTCGAATCGATGCGTCCTGACGATCGCGCAGAATTATTTGATGAATTGCCTGCGGGGATTGTCAAACGGCTTGTTCAACAACTGAGTCCAGAAGAACGGCAAGCGACGGCAACAATTTTGGGGTACGCCGAGGGGACAGCAGGTCGGGTGATGACGACCGAGTATGTCCGCTTGCGAGAAGGACTGACAGTGGGCGAGGCGTTGAGTAAGATTCGACTCGCTGACCGAGATAAGGAAACGATTTACTACGCTTACGTCACGGATAATAACCGCAAGCTGAAGCAGGTGGTTTCGCTGCGACAATTATTATTTTCGATCCCGGATGCCAGAATCGAAGACATTGGCAGCGATCGTGTGATCAAAGCCCGGACTGAAATGCAGCAAGAAGAAGTAGCGCAGTTGATGAAACGCTATGACTTGCTAGCAGTTCCAGTGGTCGATCGCGAAGATCGTCTAGTTGGAATTATCACGGTCGATGATGTCGTCGATATTCTCGAACAAGAAGCAACCGAGGATATCCAAAAACTTGGCGGTGGCGGTGGCGATGAGTCTTCGCTGTCGCTGCCGATCGACAAAATTCGCAATCGGTTGCCTTGGTTGTTGGGGATTATGGCGCTTTATATTGGAGCGTCGAGTGCGATCGCGCCGTTTCAAACGACGATCGCGGCTGTTCCAGTTTTGGCGGTAATTATGCCGTTGTTCTCGAATACGGGTGGAACGGTTGGAATTCAGGCGTTGACGGTGACGATTCGATCGCTCGGCGTTGGAGAAGTATCTTCAAAAGATACGATGAAAATTCTGCGAAAAGAATTGATTGCAGGAGTTGGAACGGCACTGGCATTGGGATTGACGATGTTATTGCTGTCGTTGATTTGGACAAAGCCGGAGGAACGGTGGGTTGGATTTGTAGCGGGCTTTGTGATGGCATCGAATAGTATTGTTGCGGTCACGTTGGGAACGCTGCTGCCGATGGGATTGAAGCGATTGAAACTCGATCCCGCGTTGGTGAGTGGTCCATTGGTGACGACTTTGCTAGATACGATCGGCTTTATTACGTTTCTAACTTTGATTACATTCAGCTTAAATGTTCTCAAACTTCCGACTTGAGTGTGCGAAACGTCAGGTTGATTCTTTCTGTGAATTCCAGAATAACTGTAGTCTGTACCGGGATTGCCATACCAAGCAGTGAGGCTAGGAAAGGGAATTAAGCGATCGTAAATGTGATTTTGTCGCCAAGGGGTTTCATTCAAAAGCGTGGTGAAATGATTATCGCTTCTGCCCCACTCAATGAAATCGCGATAAAGAATTACATCAGAACCGATAATCATTTCACGCAAACAAGGTTGCATCTGTAAAAATTAGAGAATGAAAATAATGATTCAGGTAAAACGATGAGCTATCGAGACATTATTACGATCGAACCAGACAAACGGGGCGGCAAACCTTGCATTCGCCGAATGAGAATTACTGTGTATGATGTTTTGGGTTGGCTGGCGGCGGGGATGTCTCATGCTGAGATTTTAGAAGATTTCCCTGAACTGACAGAACTTGACATCAGAGCTTGTTTAGAATTTGCTGCTGATCGGGATCATCGTCTCATTGCTTCAGTAGGTGCAGCTTGAAACTGCTCTTTGACCAAAACTTGAGTCGGAAGTTAGTCACTCGATTAGCAGACATTTTTCCGAATTCCAGCCATGTTCAGTTTCATGAGTTAGCAGAAGACACAGATACAGAGATCTGGGGATTTGCGAAAGCACATGATTTTTGTATTATGACTCAGGATGCAGATTTTGCTGAACGAAGTCGTCTGTATGGTTCTCCACCTAAAGTAATATGGCTTCGATGCGGAAATGCGCCGACTCAGCAGGTGGAAGCTTTGATTCGTGCTGGGGCAGAAGCGATTCAAGAATTAATTAATAATCCGAATCTGCATTGTCTAGAGTTGCTGTAAGACACGCAAAACCTGAGATTTTTATGAAATTAGAGGAGTGCAATCATAGATTCTATAGATTTTTTCTTGATTCTAAGCAGCTACGAGGTTTGTAAATTCGCTCATAATCAAAATAGAAACCCAAGTAGATCTACGTTCTTATGAGCAAGCTACTGATCAATCCTTACAAAGTTGGTCCTCCTGTAATGGGAACGGATTTTTATGGGCGATCGGAGTTACTCTCTAAGGTTCAAAAAGCCTTGCAAACCTCGAATGTTGTGTTGTTGCAAGGTCAACGGCGGATTGGAAAGACTTCGTTTCTGAAGCAATTATCGGTTTTTCTCAAGAGTGCTGAGGGAATGCAGGCATTTCAGGCTCCCTTAGTTCCTGTGATTTTTGATATTCAGCGGTATGTGCAAGATACTTTGCCGCAGTTTCAGTGGCATCTTGCGGAAGCGATCGCGCGCGAATTGCAATTGACTGCGCCAAGTTTGCCAGAGTGGGAAGCCAATCATGCTCTATTTCAGGATGTTTGGTTGCCTCAGGTTTATGAGAAATTGGGCGATCGTGATTTAGCAATTTTGGTGGATGAGTTTGACAATTTAGAAGGGCAATCGGCTCCACAAGCGATGCAGACTTTGATTCCGTTTTTGGGACAGCTTGTGTCGAGTGAGACTCGATTGAAATGGGTTTTGACATTGGGACGACAGACAGGAAAATTGCCAATTCAGTATGATCCGATCGAAAGTGCTGGACAGAGCATTCGTCTAGGGTTTCTTTCGCATAAAGAGACTCGTGAATTAATTGAAACTCCTGCTACTAACCTACTAACCTATCAACCTGAAGCAATAGATAGAATTTATCAACTTACAAATGGTCAACCGCATTTAACTCAAGCATTGGGGTCAGAGGTTTTTCAGAGAGTAGCTGTGGATCAGGAGCGGGAGTTGGTTGAGGCAGCCGATGTTGATGAAATTGTGCCTCATGTGCTGGAAACGTACAGTAATGCGATCTCAAGCATCGTAAAAGTTCCTCCACTTGAAGAACGGGTTTTGGCAGCAGTTGCACAGTTAGCTAGTGAACATCAATTAATTGATCGCCAAAAAATTGCTAATCTCTTAGTAAGAAGTAATATTCAATTGAGCATTGACGAATTAACAAATACTCTTGAAAGCTTATTGACCTGGGATCTATTACAAAGAAACTCTCAGCACCTCAGAATCTCGGTCAAGATTATAGAACTTTGGATTGCTGAGAACATATTAGTAGAACCCAATCGAGAAGAAAGCGAAGACATCCGACGCTTACAAGCACGCTATAGATATGAGTTTGCAGAGAAAGCAAGGCAAGCAGGAGGCTATGATATTGCAATAAAAGACTATGAAGAAGCATTAAGTTTAATGCCTAATTATCCTGAAGCATTGCAAGGATTAGCAGAGGCGTACCGGTTAGCTGGAAAGTTAGCTGACAGAGTCAAGACTCTGCGGAAGCTACGACAGTATGATAGTAGAATCCAGAATTCTTTGGAAGAAGCTTTATCGATCTATGTTCAACAAACTGAACAGGAAGAGAATTTTTCACTTGCAATTGAATTGTATAGAGAGCAGATCGAATTACGGAGCAGTGATCAAGCGTTTCAAGGGCTTGCTAGATGTTTAGTCAAAGAATTTGACAGTTATGAGAAAGTACTTGAAAAAGCGCCGAAAGACATTCGAGTGCTACAAGCAATCCTGGAGCAATATGAACATGGTAATGACTGGAAGGCTAAGATAGCCACTTTGGAAAAGTTATATGAGAATGATCAATTTTTCTTAGCTGCTCTGACACAAGCTCTGGAAGATAGTTCTTTAATAGCTGAGGAAAGAGGCGATTTTGATCTAGCGATTCAGAACTACAAAAGACTATGTGAAATACAAGATTCTGAAGTTTACCAGAAGAAGCTTGTAATAGATTTGATGAGAAGACTCACAAAGATATTGGAAAAAGAGTTAAGGGATTGTAACAGCACTAATAGAACTTCGCTTTTTATTTCTCAAAGCGAGAGATTGATAGAAGAAATAGAAGTAGAAGAGAAGGCTATTTGGAAAGAATTAGAATTTATAATTGGAATTCCTGAAAATGAGCTTAATCGTTTTCAGGAAACACTGCATTCGTTGAAGAGAATCACTCAAAATATCAAGAACAATATTCTAGAAAATCAAATTCAGCAAATAACAGAAGAGCGGCAAAAAGCATTGGAAGAGCTGGGAAAATTGCGTAAGAGTAGAAGAGAAGAGCAACAAAAATCGAAGACGGAATTGGATGAATTACATGAAAAAAGTTTAAAGGAGCAACAAAAATTAAAAGAGGAATTAAATGAGTTACGTAAAAGAATAAAGCTTGAGTATACAGTTGACAAGCTAAATATTAATGATAAATCTCTCAAGGTAGAAGCTTTGGAAGATTTAGAAGTACAGAAATTAATTGATAGTTTTGTGAGTCGTCAATCCACTCTCATAACCAGTTCTACTTTCTTCTTTCGCTCATTTGTTCCTTTTGTAATTGCAGCTTTTATAGGGGGCACAATTAATATTTTTGATAATCCTATTATAGAATTCACCCTGTTTTTTTCTTTTTTTATCGCAGGCTTCTCATTCTTATGTATGGGAATATTTACTTTTCTCTTCTTATCTTCTAGAAAAACTCTCAAAGTAAAGCTAGCACCTTATATTAAGACTGATTAGGAATTTATGAGTCCAGAAATTAATCCTTTCTTACAAAGCTCAACTTCTCTCGAACAAGCGACGGTTACTCCTCAGAAGAATAGCCGTTTCTTCAGTCCATTAGTAGTAGAGGGAGGGTCTTTAGGAATTTATGGTGAGCGTGGTGTTGGTAAATCTTTGATGCTTAACTATATTGCCAATCCACCGAGAGATTGGAAAGAAGCTTATCTTCAAAATCATATTTCTATCTTTTTTAATTGCCAGGATACAATTATTCCATTAAGTATCAGTAATTTTTGGTTGCAAACCATCAAACAACTTGATCGAAAACTTGAACCTAGTCCTATCAAAGATAAATGTCGAGCTTTACTTACCAGAATTGATGAGGGTAATGAACTTAATCATAATGATTTTCATGAGGTTTTAGATGTTGCAGCAGGAGCAGCAAAACGTATTGTGCTAGTTCTAGATGATTTTGATTGTCTCATCCGTACTAGTCCTGAACACTTTGATAACACCCGTACTTTTCTACAAGGCTTTCGCTCTCTCACGACTCGTGATTCTAATCGCGCAAATCTTGTTGTTGCAACACGCTACTCCTTACAAGAACTCTGTAAACCCCTCACAACTCCTAACTACTCTGCATTTGAGAATGGTTTCACCAATTACCGTCTCCGTAGTTTCAGCGAATCTGAGTTGCTCAAGTTTCTCCAACGAGTTGAACAAACGAATCAACCCCCATTTACGCCTGCTGAAACTCGTTATATTGCTTACTTATCTGGATATCATCCCCGCCTTATCCAAATTGCTGCTGCTGAACTCTTTGACCAACGTTTTGACATACAACTTCCCTTGAGTGACCCAAGTTCTATTGGAGAGCGATTTAAATCTGAAGCAAGACCAATTTTAGAAGGCTTATGGCAAGGAACTAGCGAAATTGAAAAATTGCTTCTCATGCTGATTACCTTGCAAAAATTGGAAGGTAAAGTTACAGGTGCACGATATGAATTGCGAGATTTGCCAGATTTTTTGGAAACAAAGGATCGAGAAATCAACGAATTAACTGAACGCGGTCTTCTCATTCGGACGCAGGACAACCCGCCGACTTGGGATCTCTTCTCACCGATCTTTCAATGGTGGATTCTTAAGGAGATTGAATCCAGTGACCCAGAACAATTGAACGATCGACGTAAAGTTTGGGGTGAGCTTGTAACTCAGAAACGTGCCGATCAAATGGGTGAGTTAGTGAAATGGGTCAAGCAGAATCCGGAGTCGCTGAAACAGTTATGGGACTTCGTTATGCAAATGGCAACCACTGGAGGATTTCCAAAGCTTCCCGGAACTTGAATGATTAAAACTTGTGCTGATGACTCCATTCTGCGGTATGAATAATGAGCTATGCGCTCATCGAATCATTATATGAGTTGGAATCGTCGCCACGTTTTATCGCTTGCTGATTTTTCGCCTGCGGAATATGACACCGTTTTGCAGACGGCAAGTAGTTTTCGAGAAGTGTTGACTCGTCGCACTAAAAAGGTTCCGACGCTGCAAGGTCAAGTTGTAGCAAATTTGTTTTTTGAACCTTCGACTCGAACCCGCAGCAGTTTTGAACTCGCAGCGAAACGGTTGTCAGCCGATACATTGAACTTTGCCGCGAGTACTTCTTCGATCACCAAAGGAGAAACCATTCTAGATACAGCTAAAACATATTTAGCAATGGGAACGGACATGATGGTGATTCGACATAAAGAAGCCGGAGTGCCACAAGCGATCGCTGATGAAATGGATCGCTTAAATGTCAAAGTCGGAGTGCTTAATGCAGGTGATGGGCAACATGAGCATCCGTCTCAAGCGTTGCTTGATCTGTTTACGATTTGTTCGTTGATGGATGTTGAAAAACCGCGATCGACGTTACTCGAAGGCAAAAAAATTGCGATCGTGGGCGATATCTTGCATTCGCGGGTGGCTCGATCCAACATTTGGAGCTTGACTGCTAGTGGAGCAGAAGTTCACTTAGCTGCGCCCCCGACATTGCTGCCAAAAGAGTTCGCGGATTTTGTTAAAACAAGCAATCCAGAAATTTCTCGAAAATTGTTCATTCATTGGACATTAGAGCCTGCGCTAATTGATGCAGATTTTGTCATGACATTGCGCTTGCAAAAAGAACGAATGACCAGCCATCTGTTGCCGAGTTTGCGTGAGTATCATCAACAATTCGGGATCACGCGCGATCGCTTAAAGCTGTGTAATCCAGACGTGAGAGTGCTGCATCCCGGCCCGGTGAATCGAGGCGTTGAGATCAGTTCGGATTTGATGGATGATCCGGTGCTGAGTTTGATTTCGCAGCAAGTGACAAGTGGGGTCGCGGTGCGGATGGCATTGTTGTATTTGATGGGAGGAGGCAAAGTTGGATAGAGAAGTGGGGAGTAGAGAGTCGTTGATCGCCCTATCTCCCCACTCCCTATCTCCCCACTCCCCACTTCGTCCCCAAATCCCTATACACTAAGAACTGTAAAGTTGAGCGATCGCTAAATTTCATGAGTTCTACCGACTACGACGTAATTGTGATTGGGTCTGGCATTGGCGGATTAGTCACCGCTTCCCAACTCGCGGCAAAAGGAGCAAATGTTTTAGTCTTAGAACGGTATTTGATTCCTGGTGGGAGTGCTGGCTATTTCGATCGCGACAGTGGCTATCGCTTTGATGTCGGTGCATCAATGATTTTTGGATTTGGCGATAAAGGCACAACCAATTTACTGACTCGGGCATTGGATGGGGTCGGAATGTCGATCGAAACAATTCCTGATCCGGTACAAGTTCACTATCATTTGCCCGATGGGTTAGATCTCAAAGTTCACAAAGACTATGAGAAGTTTCTCCAAGAATTGATCGCTTACTTTCCCCATGAAGAGAAAGGCATTCGGCAGTTTTATGATGAATGCTGGAAAGTGTTTAACTGTCTCAATGTGATGGAGCTACTCTCGCTTGAGGAATTGGGATACTTGACGCGAGTGTTTTTCCAGCATCCTTTTGCTTGTTTAGGATTAGTCAAATATTTGCCGCAAAATGCTGGAGATATTGCACGTCGATACATTCACGATCCGCAATTGCTGAAGTTCATCGATGCAGAGTGCTATATCTGGTCAGTTGTGCCAGCCGATCGTACGCCGATGATCAATGCGGGCATGGTGTTTAGCGATCGCCATTACGGCGGAATTAACTATCCCAAAGGTGGCGTTGGACAAATCGCGCAGAAGCTAGTTGAAGGGTTAGAAAAGGCGGGTAGTCAGATTAAATACAAGACGCGCGTCACAGAAATTTTGATTGAAAACAATCGCGCAGTCGGCGTGAAACTCGCATCCGGTGAAACATTGCGAGCCAAGAGAGTGGTTTCAAATGCAACACGATGGGATACGTTTGAAAAGTTACTTCCTGCATCGCAAAAGCCCAACTCAGAAACAAAATGGCAACAACGCTATCAACAATCTCCTAGTTTCTTAAGTTTGCATTTAGGAGTCAAAGCTGAAGCATTGCCTGCGGATGTAGAATGTCATCACATTTTGCTGGAAACTTGGGATGAAATGGAAGCCGAACAAGGCACAATCTTTGTCTCGATTCCAACCTTGCTTGATCCGAGCTTAGCGCCTGAAGGACATCATATTGTGCATACCTTTACGCCCAGTTGGATGCAGGAATGGGAGAATCTTTCACCCAGTGAATATAAGGCGAAAAAAGAGGCAGCAGCGAATCGATTAATCGATCGCTTAACTCAACTTTTCCCGAATTTAATTCAGGGCTTAGATTACCAAGAAGTCGGAACCCCAAGAACGCATCGACGATTTTTAGGACGGGAGAATGGCACCTATGGTCCGATTCCTGCACGGAAATTGCCTGGATTGCTTGGAATGCCGTTTAATCGAACTGCGATCGCCAATCTTTATTGCGTGGGAGATAGTACATTTCCGGGACAAGGCTTAAATGCAGTCGCGTTTTCGGGCTTTGCTTGCGCGCATCGAGTTGCAGTCGATTTGGGGCTTTAATCCTAAGTCATAATGTAAACAATCGTCTTCATTATTAGTGATGTCATGAATGCTTCAGACACAATTAGTACAGAAGTGACGTTGCCGATCAACTTATATCAAGCGATCGCGCATCGGGCACAGGGACAAGGAAAATCTGTCAATAGCGAAATTGTCTCACTGCTTGCTTCCTTGATCGACGATTCATCTCTCGCACAAGAATTTGCGGATTGGGAAGCTGCAAGCGATGAGGATTGGATCAATTTAGACGCAACACTGGCATCTCAGGAGAACTAGATGGCAAGAGGAGACATTCTCCTGGTCAGTCTGCCAGATTCAGATAAGCGAGAAGAAAAAGGCAACCGACCTGCGATCGCAGTACAGACCGATCTTGGAAACTCCCCAATGTTGATGGTTATCCCCATTACATCTTCGTTGGGAGCGCTCCGTTTCTCATTTACGGTAGAAATCAAGCCGTCGAAGCAGAATGGGTTGACCTTACCGTCAGTCGCAATGGTTTTCCAAATGCGGGCAATCGATCGAAAACGCATCATCCGCAAGATTGGACAGCTAGAGTCAGAATATCTGGTGCAAGTTGATGCAGCAATTTGGCAGATGTTGAAGCCTGTACAACCTGATGAATCTTGAACCGCGATCGCGAATCTTTACTGTGTAGGAGATAGCACATTTCCGGGACAAGGTTTAAATGCAGTGGCATTCTCGGGGTTTGCTTGTGCGCATCGAGTTGCTGTTGATTTGGGGCTTTAGCCTTTCCAGACTCGCGATGAGCCGCGATACCGCATTTTTCGACGCGCACCTAAGTTCCGCATTACATGCGGCATATCCACTTGATGACCTAAGATAATCACGGCATCGCCTTCATGCAAGAAAGTAGACTGAGACGGATGCGTCACCGTTGTCCCGTCCGCTCGTCGCAGCGCCACAATAATCATCGTGCCTTTGCCCCGAAGTTCAATATCCCCGATCGTCGCTCCAATTAGTCCAGACGCTGAATCAATCAGCAATTCATCGACTTGAATATCGAGTTGTCCTAGCAACTCATTCAACGTCGCGCGCTCATCGCCTTGGCTGAAGAAATCGAGTGTCGCTGGATGAGTGATCATATGTGCCATACGGAACGCACTAATTGAAGCCGGAAGCACCACTTGATCCGCGCCTGCTAAACGTAATTTCTTTTCAGTTGAAGGCAATTCACCCCGCGACACAATCATTAATTTGGGATTCAGTTCACGAGCTGTCAACGTAATGAAAACGTTTGCCGCATCATCTGGGAGAACGGTTGTTAGAGCTCTTGCTCGATCGATACCCACTTGATACAGCACAGTGTCATCGGTTGCATTGCCGGTGTAGACCAAATACCCTAACGTTTCGGCTTGCTCAATCCGCTCAGCATTGTTATCAATCACCACAAACGGAACGAGCGAGTCTGTCAGTCTTTTTGCCAGAATTTGACCCATACGCCCAAAGCCGCAAATAATCACATGGTCTTTCAAACCTTCGATCGTGCGCGTCATACGTCGTTTTCCTAAAAGCTGGTTGATTTCGCCTTCTGTAATCATCTGCACAAATCCTCCAACCGCATATACAGCTGAAGATGTGCCACTAATAATCACCAAAATGGTAAAGACCTTCAGAGCGGGTGTATTAATCGGTTGCACTTCCCCGAAGCCCACCCCAAACACCGTAATCACAACCATATAGATCGCATCGAGCGGCGACCAGCCCGCTAAAATATAGCCGCCTGTTGCCGCCAAAACTGTGATGAGAAAGAAGATGACTCCCGTGAGAATTCGCCTGAGTGGGGATTGCATGATGACGATTCAACAAGATTGGATGCTTATCTTCGCAGATCGATCGCGCTTTTGAATGTTCGCTATATATCTGCTCGATCGCCTGCCTGGATTTTAAACATTTCCACTGAGGATTGCAGTTCTTCAGCTACACCAACCGTTTGCCGCAATGCATCTGAAACTCGCAGCGAAGAATCAGATGTGCGATTTGACACTTCGGCAACTTCTTGAATCAAGCTCGTGACTGAGCGAGAAGTCATCGCTTGAGCTGCCATCGTTTCCGAAATCGATTTCACGAGCTGATCCATCTGTTGAGAGACTTGAACCACATGCAGCAAGCTCTGCTTCGCATTGCGGGCAGAATGAGCGCTTTCGACGGCTTGAGTTGCACCATGCGTCATCGTGCTTACAACTTCACCCGTTTGCTGCTGGATCGTTTCAATAATGGCAGCAATTTCGCGAGTTGCATTTGCTGATCGAGAGGCTAATTCTGCAATTTCATTTGCCACAATGCTGAATCCTCGTCCGTGTTCGCCAGCGCGAGTTGCTTCAATACTGGCATTAATGGCGAGTAAATCCGTTTGAGTTGCTAAATCATTAATCAGCGATACGACTCGTCCAATGTGTTGAGACGATTCGCCGAGTTGTTTGACTTTGCGCGTCGCATCTTCAACGGTTGCTCTGAGGCTGTAAATGCTGGTCACGGTTGAATCCATGATCGTTTCGCCAGATTCAGCCGCGATCGCAGCTTGTTCGGCAGAGATCGCTGCTTTTTGCGCCCGTTCTGCTACAGCTTGCATGGCTTGCGTCATTTGCTCAACCGAATCTAACGTCCGAATTGTTTCCTGAGCTTGCTGTCTCGCTTGCACGGCAAGCTGTTCGACTTCGCCTTCGTTTTGGCTGAGCAGGTCATTCACTTGTGCAGACGATTGTTTGACTTTGACAACGATCGTGCGGAGATTTTCGACGATCGCATTAAAGAAGTCTGCGACGATACCTAAATCACCAGCATTCGTATTGGCATGCACGGTCAAATCTCCGGCGGAAACGTTTTGCACTTCGCCTAAGAGTTGAATGATTTGCCGCTGTAAGGAATCTTTGCGAGTTTCGGCATCTTGTAGCGCGCGTTGGTGCTCTTGAAGCAGATTTGCTTGATCGAGCGCGTAACCGATTTGTGTCACCAGTTGAGACAGGAAATTGACCTCAGATTGTTGCCACTTGTGCGGGGAATTACACATCTGAGCACACACTAATCCTGTAACTTGCTCATTCTGCTTGAGCGGGACGATCAGTTCAGCTTTTGTATTCAGGGTTGCGGCTTGCTGTCTGTACGTATCGTTGGGTTCTGCAGCTGAGTTCTGAATCACCCAAGGTGACTGGAACTGATATTGCTCAATGCGTTGCAGTCCTAGGGGATCTTGAATGGATTGATGGATGACACTAAAGCTTTCATTGCCGATCGATTCATTCGAGATCAGCGCATCAAGCGTTTCCGGATTTTGGAATTGATACACAATCACACGATCGAGCTTGAGAAAATTCCGAGTTTCAGTGATTGCCGTTTGCAAAATCTGAGCAGCATTCAACGATCGCCGCATTCGCACCGTAATCTCGCTCAAGGCTCTTGCTTCTCGGGTCTGTTCTTCTTGACGCGAAACTTCCGTTTCGAGCGCACTTTCCGAAGACCGAATGCTATCCGCCATGTGATTAAACGCCATCGCCAGTTTCCCGACTTCATCTTTCGCATAGATTTCGGCTCGGACTGTGCGATCCCCGTCCGCAAATGCTTCTGTCGTTTGCTGAAGGTTCTGAATCGGTTTAACGACCATCCGACGGAACAGAGCCGTCCAAGCCACGATCGTCACGAATGCCAGCGCAAACGCCATGCCTTGTTGCTGCATACTCTCCCAGAGCAATTGATTCAAAGCGCCTTCAGGAGTTCCCCGGACAATCAGCGCAGTGGGTTGATCCGCATTGATGCGAACGGCTCGCTCTGGGGTTTCGATAATTCGATTTGGCAAAGCTTTGACCGCGACGGTATGCATTTGTCCATTAATCTCAAGTCGTTGAGTCACAGTTTCTCCGTTGGCCGCGATCGCGGATTGGAGAATCGCAGGATCAGCCAGTGCGACATCAATTTGAGACTGTTGGGAATCGTCTTTTGTGAGTGAGGTAGCTAAGCTAAAGTTGCCATCTGCGCGGCGTAGATAAATCGCACTATAGCCGCCACCAAATGAATTGAGGGTATTTTCAACGATCGGGAGTTTGCGATTGGCAATGTCTCCAAAAATCAGCACGCCGAGAACGTTCTCGTTGTCCGGATCACGAACAGGCGTGACGACATAGCGAATTAAAGCATCTTGAGGTTTGAATCCGTCTGGAAGCGGTGGAGCTTCTTTGCTGAGTTCGTCTCCACTGACGATTTCGTTGGCTTTGATTTGATTGCCGTCTTTGAGAACTTGCTGAATCAGGGCGACGAGTTTGGGTGAAGTGATCGTTTCCTTCGATCGCGAATTATTGGCACTGGCAATGATGCGTAAATCCTTGCCAACGAGCGTGGCATATTCCATGCGGCGGGCTTTGACTTCGTTTTGCAAAATCTTTTGCAAGTCCGCAGGTGGAGCTTGATTGTTTTGATGATTTTTAGTCGCTGCGATCACGGCGGAATTGTCAGATTGACCCCGAGAGCCAAATCCCATCTGATTGACTTTGATGTTGTAGTTCGTTTCCGTGACCGCGAGTTCGGATTTGGCTTGAGACAGCAGTTGAGTTCTCAAACTGTTGGTGAGCACGAAGGTCGAGCCAATCCCAAATCCCACCATGGGAATGAATTCACACAGCGTTAAGGCGAGAAGTTGTTTGCGCCCGATCGGTAAGTTGTAGAACCAGTTGATCCAAGCAGGACGAGATTTTGGAGATTGAGAACTAGGACGGCGACTGTCTAACATAGGTGCGAGTATTTCGGCAATTGAATATTAAAGGAGATCTGGGTATTTTGAGTGTGTTTTTTGCACTGAGTTTTTCCGTATGGAAAACTTTGAATGCATCAGGATTCGCTGAATTTTATGCTGTAGCATTCGGTGTTGTCTTGCTCGCCATCTATGAAACGCAATCTGATTATTCTGAGTGTCGGATTTTCTCTACTGTGTAATTTCAATACTTCTGCACACGCAGTTCCGGGTAATTCTGTGCAAACCGTGAAAAATTGGGCGAAACAACATTCGCTTTTATCGCCGTTAGGTCGAGGGATTGCAGAGTTAAGTGGGTTGCCCTTCTATACGAGTCAAGCCACGCTATCTAATGGTACGGTTGTGTTTTCGATGAGTCCGGATCGTCAAGATAAAATTTCGCAAAGAGAAACAATCGCATTCGCTACGGCTGAGCCGTTTGCTGGATTTACTCGGCAAAATTTGGATTTGATTCGCCGGATTTATAGCAGTGCGATCGCCAATGATTTTCGCGCCTCGCAATATATTGCGAAGGTTGACTATCATTCAGTAGAAAATCGATATTTTCGCGGCAAGCAGTTTGGATATCGCACGACTGCCTTCAAAGAAGCAAATGACGGGCGAAAGTTTTATCATTTCACGATACTGCCTCTAGAAAGCTTGAATGGTACGATTCAAGGCGATCGCCAATGCCGTCAACAAAGTCAATTTGGATGTGAATAGTCCATGTTCGATCGCCAATTTGCGCAAGTTCTAGAAACCATGCCTGCGGTACTCGCAACCGTGATTCAAACCCAAGGTTCTGTTCCGCGTGAAGTGGGTGCAAAGATGCTGATTTGTGCAGATGGTCGCATTTTGGGAACGATTGGGGGCGGTGCAGGGGAAGCGAAAGTGATTCAGCAAGCTCGCGCCATTCTCGAAACAGGTCGTAAACAATGGGTTGAGATCGATCTCACAGGTGCGCCAAACCGAGAAACCCAAGGAATTTGCGGCGGCACAATGCGAGTTTGGTTAGAACGCTGGCAAGGTGAGCGATCGCTTTCTCTAGTTCGTCAAATGATGACGATGCTGGAATCGGGACAAACAGTATCGATCGTGACTCCTTTTGACGATCGCTTTCCTTATTTGTCGCAAGACTGCCCGGAGCAAGCCTTTATCGAAACGCTGCACCCTGCACCAACGCTGCTGATTGTCGGAGCGGGTCACTGCGGTATTCAGTTGGCAAAGGTTGCAGATTTGGTTGGATTTCAGGTAATCGTGCAAGACGATCGAGCAGAGTGGGCAAATGCAGAGTTGTATCCGCAGGCAAGAGTTGCTCATTGTGCGATCGACGAAGTTGTCGATGAACTTGCGAATCACACGGAACTCTATGCAGCTTTAGTAACACGCGGTTATCAGTACGACCTTACTGCATTACAAGCTTTATTGAATCGAAAATTGCCTTGCCGCTATTTGGGCATGATCGGCAGCGAGAAGCGAGTGAGAAAGGTTTATCAGACGTTAGAGATTGACCCGGAGAAATTACGATCGATTTACGCACCGATTGGATTAGAGATTGGAGCCTTAACGCCAGAAGAAATTGCAGTGAGTATCTGTGCAGAGTTGATTATGGTGCGACGGGGAGGAACAGGTCGATCGCTGTCAGAAAGATTGAGAACGGCAAACAGCAGCAGCGGCAGATAGCCTTAAACTCAGCATCAGTATCTTTCGTCTGTCCGCCACCGCGAACGATTAACCCTCAGTAAAACCTCACTGCTCAATACGCTCTAATTCTTCACGAACAACTCTACGTAGGGTTTCTTCTAAAGGCTCATGGCTCTGTTGAATGTGCTGGCGTAAAGCTTCGTTAATCATTGTTTGATAATTCCCTCCGCCTGCACTGTGAGCTTGTTCACGAAACCATGTTAAAACCTCGTCATCTAATCGAATGGTGATCCGAGTTTTTCCTGCTGGTGTTGGGTCGATCGCCCCTCGTTTCCCCTGGCTAAAATCGTATTCAGCTTCCATAATTATCCTTCCTCATACTGCTGCCGTTCTTGCCGAGTCGCTCTGCGAGCCGAGATAACCCGGATTTCATCGTCCCGCAAGGTGTAGACAACCACCAAAACTCTTCCAAATGCATCGACACCGATCGTGACAAATCGCTCTTCGTCAAACCGCTCATCTGGAATAGTGATTGCCAGATCATCCGAGAAAACGGATACTGCATCAGCGAAGTCAATACCATGCTTGCGAAGATTGGCTGCTGCCTTGTCTCTATTCCATTGGTAAACCATCTCAATTATAGTATGCACACTTGTACATACTACTAGGGGCTTAGCTCTATTACCTCTGCTGACTTGGGAAATTAAGCATCCCAAGTTGTATTAAATTGATTTTTCAGCGCTTGGGATCTTCCCAAACATGCAACTCTATCCAAGAGCCACATTCATTCCAACTTTCTTTTATGCCTCAAGTCTCCCTAGCGGCCCTAGTTACCTCCGTTCGGGCTGGAACTCATCTTGCTAGCTTCCCGACCGATACCGTCCCTGCACTCGCTGCCAAACCCGATCGAGCCGATCTCATCTTCACCGCTAAACAACGCAGTCTCGACAAACCGCTGATTCTGATGGCAAGTGAGATCGACGAACTCTGGCAATACGTCAAAGGCAGCGATCGAGAACTTGAAATCTGGAACGAAACTGCCCAAAAATATTTACCCGGAGCTTTAACGCTTGTTTTACCATCGAGCGATCGTGTTCCAGCCACAATGAATCCCACTGATCCCACGACGATCGGCGTAAGGGTTCCAAATCATACGCTGGCGCGACAGATTTTGGCACAAACTGGGGCATTAGCGACAACAAGCGCTAATCGTTCTGGACAGCCCGCTTTACTGTCAATGGATGCGATCGCAACCGAATTTCCAGACGTGCTTATGTTGCCGATTGAATCAGCAGAACCTTTATCTGGCACACCTTCAACTGTGGTGAAATGGACAGGAGAAGACTGGGCAGTCTTGAGACAAGGGGCAGTCAAACTGTGACGATCGCACAATGATGCGGCTGAGATTCGACTGAACTGCACATGACAAAAGACCGATTGAGGTTCTACCTATTTCTCGATACAGTAGATCCACGCATTCTGCTTATTTCTCAACTCAGACTTGACTTCAGGGCGTTTGATCTCAGGGTTTACTCTCACAGCCTTTCAGCCTGATTGTCTTATGTTAAACGTGTCACCCGCGGATCATGACTCGATCGACGAGACTCCGCTTCATGAAAGTCCCTCTCTGCCGCCGATTCGATCTCTGGAGCGTCTCAGCCTTGATCCGCCTCCTGTCAATCCGTGGCGCTATGTTAAGACGGTCAATCGGCGGCGCTATCGAGCAGAGCCGTTTGATCATGCTGCCCCGATTTCGCCTTTGCGCGATCAAGATCTCGCCATTATGTCAAGTTGGTTCGATCGCATTGACATGAACGAAGTTGAACGGGATATCGACTATCATTTGGCACTGCTCTACCCAGAGCCACCGTGGGAAGATAGCCTCGATCTCAACTTCTTGCAAGACCACCTTTGACACAGAATTTCATAAAGTTTAGTTGAAAAATGCGGCATTCTTTGAAGTCCGATGCGACTATTGAGAGGCTTGCAACCCTTTAAGAAAATGCTGGATTTAAACTTACTATTTGAACTCTCTAGAGCAAATTGTGTCGGGATTTGCGCGGTGCTGGTTCCCACCAATTTGTTGCTCACTGGTTTGACCTTGACGCTGACAGGTCTAGGTCGCCCCACTCGCCAAGTTTTAATTGCTGCTGGTTTTGCATCGCTATTTTCAGGGGTCATGGTGTTGCATGTGCTCACCTGGTTTTTAGTGGGTGTCGTGATGATGCCGACTTATATTTTGTTGAGTCTTGGCAGTCTCTGTCTGATCACGAATTTGGTTGCGGTTTTCCAACGAAAACAGGTTGAAAGCTTCCTGCGATCGCTGGTGAGAATTTGCACTAAAGTAGATCAGCCCGCCAGTATCAAATTCAATGACTGATTTGCCAAACGATCGAATTGATCCGACTGAACTCGATGAAGAATGGATACCGGACAGCGATCCAACCCCTCACGATATTGAGGATCGCCGTCCGGTTCGTCGTCAAGTCGATCCGGATAGTCCGATCATTATGGTCGAAACTGCATTTATGGCGAGTGCTGCCAGTTTGGTCTGGCTAGTAAATACCTATTTCCCAATGGGTCCGATTTTGCAGATCTTTTTCCCCATTCCGATCGCGTTAATTTATCTACGTTGGGGAAGTCGGGCAGCTTGGATGGGATGCGCGATCGCAGCTTTATTACTCTCAGTTTTATTGGCTCCGGTCAGAAGTATTCAATATGTAATGCCCTATGGATTTTTGGGCGTTTTACTGGGTGCGCTGTGGTATCGCCGGGTGACTTGGTATGTCTCGATTCCGCTCGGCACGCTGCTCGGCGTATTGGGATCGTTTTTCCGAATTTGGTTAGTTTCGCTGCTGCTCGGTGATGATCTGTGGCTTTACAGTACGGCTCAGATTACGAACTTTCTCGATTGGATTTTTACGCTAGTAGGCTTGATGATTCAGCCTTCTTTAGTCTTGGTGCAGGCGTTTGTATTTGTATCTATTCTGCTGGTGAATACGATCTATCTCTCTGTGGTTCATCTCGTCGCATGGCTGTTATTGGATCGCTTAGACTCTCCTATTCCTCGTCCGCCGAACTGGGTTCAAGTGCTATTTGACAATGATTGATGCGCTCGCGATTTATACAGAAGTCGATCGAGCAAAGGCTTGGATCGCTCGGAATCAGGGGAAAAAGCCTCATTTTGCTTGCATTTTAGGATTTACGGACACGGGGTTAATTCCGGGAATTTCTGCTGCGGGTGCAACGCCGCACGATCGTCAATTTACTGCGATCGCAGATGCCGAATTTCTGGTGAATGGCATTCAACCGAATCCTGAATTTCCGCTGCCACCTTTACATGTGGGAATTTCTCCCGTTTTTATTTCTCGCGCAGTGATTGAGGCTTTGAAGATTCCGGTGACTGTTTTGAATGCGGGATTACCGCGATCGCCTGCAATTCTAGCCGTAGATTTAGGCGGTGCTCCTGCTCGATGTGTGAGTACTGGAAACGCGATCGATCTGCAAATAGTGCATCACTTATTCAACCAAGGCTTGAAATGGGGCGAAAAGCTAGCACAAAGTGCAGACTATCTAGTTTTAGGAGAATGTGTCGTCGGTGGCACAACGACGGCTCTCGCTGTGCTGACGGGCTTAGGAATCGATGCGATCGGAAAAATCAACAGCAGTCACCCAGTTTGCAATCACACGCAGAAATGGGAACTCGTGCAGCAAGGACTGAGACAATCACACTGTAATCAGGTTGGTGATCCGTTTGCAGTCGTTGCTGCAGTTGGTGATCCGATGCAAATTGTCGTAGCAGGTATGACGATCGCAGCCAGCCGAATCTGTGGCGTATTGCTGGCAGGGGGCACACAGATGTTAGCCGTTTATGCGTTAGCAGAAGCAATTGTGCAGACCAAAGCGATCGCGTGGAATCCAGAGCAAATTCTCATCGGCACAACGCGCTGGGTTGCAGAAGATCCAACCGGGGATACCGTTGGGCTGGCGAAAACTTTGCAAAATGTTTCTCTAATTGCGACTCGATTAAGCTTTGCAGAGTCGCGATGGAAAGCCCTGCAAATGTATGAACAAGGCTTTGTCAAAGAAGGTGTAGGAGCGGGTGGATGCGCGATCGCAGCAACGGTCTTCCAGAGCTGGGGACAGGCTGAATTATTAGCCGCGATCGAACACCTTATTGAACAGAGAAACCAACAGATTGAATAGAGCCAATCTATTCGATTGAGTTATGAACACATCGATACATTCATCAACTCACTTCTTTGGGCTAGTGAATGCGCTGTGCCAAAAGTTGCTCTTCTAACGCTGCAATGCGATTGTAAGCAGCCGTCAACTGAGCCGTCAGGCGTTGAATTTGGATCTCTGGCGAGAGAGATTTTTCGCCAGTTTGAGAAGTAGATTCAACCGTGTGATCATCCGATAAAACATCCTTGTGTTCGAGCGAAGCATTGCCAGAACGCGCATAGGAATAGCTAAACCGACTATTCGAGGTTCCAAAGCTCGATCGACTGATGCCCTGATTGTTGTCAGATCGAATTTCAGTCAGCGCTTGTGTGACGTTTGACCCTAAATTTTCGATGATCTGATGCAGGGAATCAACCTTGCTATTGAGAGCGTTAATTTGAATTTGGATAGTATCCATTGTTAACCTGTTACCCCTACTTTTCTACGACCTATAGTAGTCATGAATTTCAATTGAACTTGGTTATTCCTGAATCATTTAACGTTTCGTGGCGATTCAAAATGTAGCGAAATATTCACATGAGCAGGTACTTTAATCCAAGTCTCTAAGTGTAAAGTAAATCTAAAGCAAAGCTAAAATCTAAAGCAAAAATAAACCCCGAAATCCTAGACTTCATGAGGCTTTCGTGAAATCCTAACCACATGAAAAACGGTGAAATTTCTTTCGCGAATTTGAAGTTAAAATTTGGGCTATTCTCGACAGAAATCCTTTCAATTCTTGGCAGCTTTCAATTGGAAGGTCAATGGAACTTGTATCGCTAAGGTCACAGCTCTAACTAACATAAAAGTCGTCAATCCAAGCCAGAGTAAATGGCTCGATCGTAGAACTGTAGCGAATACTGCAATTGGCAAAAATCCAACGAATGTCGCCCAAAGTGAGGAGATTCTTAAACTTCGTCCGGCAGTTAATCCTAAGAAATATCCATCTAATAAATAAGCAATTGCTCCAAATCCTAAGACAGGTAAGAGCCAGCCTGTAAAGTGCTGAATTTCGCCCAGAATGGATTGATGATTGGTGAGTAACTGAAATAAAGCGGTTGGAAATGTAATAAAGACGATCGCGAACAAAATGCCAACGCTGACACAATGAATGCCGGCGATTTTCAGCAAGCGGATTAAGTGCGATCGCGATTGATAATACGTTCCGGCAAGTGTTTCTGTCGCAAAAGCAAATCCATCAATGAAATAAGCCGAAAACGTGACAACCTGAAGCAGCAACGTATTAACAGTTAAAACCGTGGTTCCCAAGGTTGAGCTGACATTCGTGAAGATGGCAAACGTTGAAATCAGTGCCAATGTCCGAATCAGCAAATCGCGATTTAGGGTAAAGATGGCTTTGAGTTCAGTCCGATCGAATAATTGCGCGATCGCAACTTGTCCAAAGATGTCTCGACTCATGAACAAACCGACGCATAGCATCAAATACTGAGCCAAAGCGGTTGATGCGCCTGCTCCAGTGCTTGCCCAGCCCCATTTGACGACAAATAGATAGTCTAAAGTGACATTTGCAATGTTGCTCACCGCAGACAAGAGCAGAACTTTCCCACTTTGCGATCGCCCTAAAAACCACCCGATCAAGACAAAGTTCACTAAGGTCGCAGGCGCACCCCAAATCAGTGCATTGTAGAAAGCCTGCCCCGATGCTTTGACTTCTGGAGTCGCGCTGAGAAGGGCAAACCCGAGCGTTTGCAGAGGAGTTTGAAAGATCAGAATCAAGATGCCAATTGCGATCGCAATTCCGCCATTACGCAGCGCAATCATTCTGACCGCTTCTGGATCATTGCGCCCGATCGCCTGTGCGGTCATCCCGGTCGTTCCCATGCGGAGAAATCCGAACGTCCAGTACAAATAGTTAAAAATTACAGTCGCGATCGCGACTCCTGCCAAGTGACGAATTTCAGTCAAATGTCCAAGAAATGCCACATCGAGCAGGCCCGCGATCGGAACGAGCAGATTCGAGATGATATTGACGATCGCGAGTTGTAAGAAACGGTGTAATAGATTCGACGGATAAGAAGACATCATTCAGCAATGACGAGATGAATCGAAAATCCTCTCTGAATGAAATTTGCTAAGGCATTCATGCAGCGGTCTATCCATCATAAGCACCAAGAGCCATGAACCTAAAAAAGCTGCGGCGCTACCTCAAGCAGGATATCCCGCTTGTACAACGCCACAGCTTCAATTGGCAAATCCGCAAACCAGAATTTAGACTCGTGCTAAGGTCACCCGTTCAACTTGATCTTGATATTTACCGCGTCGATCGTCATAACTCACCGCACAGGGCAACCCTTCTAAGAACAGCAATTGCACAATGCCTTCATTGGCATAAATCCGACAATCTGCACTCGACGAATTCGAGAACTCAAGCGTCAAATGCCCTCTCCAGCCTGCTTCTGCCGGAGTCAAATTCGCAATCAATCCAATCCGCGCATAAGTCGATTTGCCAATACAAATCACCGTCACATTATCCGGCACTTCCAACCGCTCCAGCGCCACACCCAACCCATAAGAATGAGCCGGCAAAATAAAGAAGCTTCCATTCTCATCGTGATGCAAGGGGGCAGGTTCGAGATTTGCATCGCTAAAATTCTTCGGATCAACCACCGTTCCTGGAATGTGCTTAAAGATCCGAAACTCAGAAGCCGACAAGCGCAAATCATATCCGTAGCTGCTCAACCCGTACGAAATCACAGGCAGCCCTTCAGCACGGCGTACAAGCTGAGGCTCAAAAGGTGTAATCATGCCCTCTTGTGCCATCTGCGAAATCCAGGTGTCGTTCTTGATCATGACGCTGTTTGTTTTAGATTGGGGAGTTTGAATTCGGGATTTTGGATTCAGGTGCCAAAATCATCCTACGGTTGGTGAGTGCGGCGCAGTTCTGTGATTTGATCGGCTACATCTAAAATCGCTTCAGGCATATCAGGTCCCGTCAAAATCACATCCACATGACGCGGGCGATTTTGCAAAAAGTCAAGCACTTCAACCTCAGGAATAAACCCAAAATGAATCGCTAAACTTAGCTCGTCTAAAACCACTAAGTCGTAACGATTTTGCTCAACGACTCGGCGGGTATGCTGCCAAAGCTCTAACAGCGATCGCGCTTCTTGTGGATCAATCTGAGGGGTGTCAATGCACCGCACCACATTGCACCGAATCCAATCGAGATTCTGGCTCAACTGCATCGGTCGATCGTATCCCTGCCCGATGCCCCCTTTGAGAAACTGCACGACCAAAACAGGTGTGCCCTGCCCCGCGATCCGCATCGCCTGCGCCATCACCCCAGTAAAAAAACTGCGATGAAACGAGGTAAACACCTGCACCAATCCTTCCACGCTCAGATTGCGCGATCGTGGTGCATCAAACGTCGGTGTCTCAACTTGCGAAACCATAGGGGTTATCTCTCTAAATTAGGGCGAATGAATTTAGATATAGCGTCTCTTTCCAAGCCGCTTCACTATAAAACACTACATATAGTCAAGCGTCAAGATCTTTCTGACTAGATTTTCCCTGATGCCCATAAAGATACAGAAAAATCTGCAAGAAGTACAGACGTTCTGAGTAGAAAAACTGTCAATCAATCGTATGAATTTTGCAGAAAACAACTACAATCCTCGCCCAAGCGCCTGTCCTGGGCCTTGAAACATTAACCAAGACAAGAAGAAATTCACGACAAAAATAGCTAGCAGCGACGTGACAACGGCAGTTGTTGTGGATTGTCCCACTCCTTTCGCGCCTCCGGTTGTCGTTAGTCCCCAACTCGACCCAATGACCGCAATCAACGCTCCAAACACAAATCCCTTAATCGGCGAACTGCATAAATCCCACACACTTAAGAAATTTTTTGCCGAATTCAGAAAAACATTATGCGAGATGCCATACAGCCATTCCGCAATAAACATTCCCCCTGTCATCCCTGTTACGAGAGAGAGCAAGGTCAAAATCGGCAACATCAAACAGCACGCAATCACACGGGGGATGACCAGATAATCGATCGGATCAGTTCTCAACATATACAAAGCATCAATCTGCTCTGTCACTCGCATTGTCCCGATTTCTGCTGCAAATGCCGACCCCACCCGTCCCGCTAAAATCACCGCAGTCAGAACCGGAGCTAACTCGCGGGACAGCGAAATTGCCAAAACTCCGCCAACTGCCGTTCCAGCACCCAAATTAATAAACTCGCGAGCGACTTGAATCGTAAATACAGCGCCGACAAACATCGCCGTCAACAATGCAATCAACAGCGATTCTGGGCCTACGGCTGCCATCTGCTCCACTGTATTTCGACGATTCAGTTTACGGGACAACAAATGGACGATCACTTGTCCCCCCAGTAAAATGGCGGCAATCAAGCGTCGGCTCCATCGTCCTAATGCAGAAGAAGAGTTGTCGGGCGATTCAGTCAAAGGGCACTCCCTTGTTCAAAGTCGATCGAAGCATATCAGGTATTAGTTATAGCTGAGTTTGATTCGATTACAGTAGAAAGACTTCTGTTGATTGTAAGGGGATTGAGCATGGTAGGAAAGCGAATTCAACTGACGAGTCTGGTCGTCGATCCGGACGATGACGATCAATCGATCGAATATCACTACGATGCTCCCGGAACGGTTCCTGGAACGCTAACAATTCCCAAAGACGCAGAACCTCCAGTGATTGATCTGATCGATTACAACGAGGAAAATGCTGTGCGTTTGCCCATTGATCAACCTGAAAAATGCCAACCTTACCTTGATACAGAATCGGTTTCTTGGGTCGATGTGCGTGGCTTAGGAAGTGAAGATATCTTGCTGCGACTGGGACGAGTCTTTAGTCTGCATCCGCTGTTGTTGGAAGACGTGGTGAATGTGCCGCAGCGTCCAAAAATGGAGGAATACGATGACCAGGTGGTCATTATTACGCGAATGGTCGTTTTGAAAGAGTCAGGCAAAGGATTTTATTCAGAACAGGTGAGTTTGATTCTGGGCAAACATTACGTTTTATCGGTTCAGGAAGAATCGAAACATGACTGCTTTGGTATCGTGCGCGATCGCATTCGTTCTGGAAAAGGTTCGATTCGCAAACGCAATGCAGATTATCTTGCCTATGCCTTACTAGACGCGATCGTAGATGGCTTTTTCCCGATTCTCGAAGTCTATGGAGAGGAAATTGAAGAACTCGAAGAAGAAGTCGTTGAGAGTCCAAGTCGGCAGACATTAGAAAAAATTCATCACGTCAAGCGAGAACTTTTAACGCTACGTCGATCGATCTGGCCGCTCCGGGATGCCATCAATTCTCTGATCCGCGATAGCAGCAATGATCTTGTCAGTGAAGAGGCGAAGATCTATCTGCGGGATTGCTACGATCACACGGTTCAGGTACTAGACATGGTTGAAACCTATCGCGAACTGGCTGCAAGTTTGATGGATGTGTATCTTTCCTCAGTCAGCAATCGAATGAATGAAATCATGAAAGTGCTCACTGTAATTTCAACCATTTTCATTCCCTTGACGTTTGTAGCTGGCGTTTATGGAATGAATTTCAATCCGGAGAAGTCGCCGTTAAATATGCCCGAATTGAATTGGTATTGGGGATATCCGGTCTGCTGGGCAGTCATGTTGTCGATCGCGATCGCGCTAGTCTTCTATTTCAAACGCAAAGGCTGGTTTGAAGATTTTGCCACCACTGTCAAAAAATAAGGCTTTCAAAAAGTAGAGTGTTCAGAAATCTCTACTAATTCACCACGATTGATAGGGAGAGGGGGAGCCATCTAAGTTTGCATTCTCTCCCCCTCCCCAATCCAAAATTGCTGATGACTAGGAACCCTACTCTAATTCTTCTTCAATCGCCGCAATTCTTCCTGTAAATCTGCAACCTGTTGACGCATCTCATCGACTGTTGTTGTCGTCTGCGTGGGTGCAGGCTCATCATCATCTAAAATCTCGATTTTGCGCGGCTCAGTCGGCTTTTCACTCTCTGAAGTTGGAGCAGACACACTAGGTTGTTGCGCTCGCTGCACCATCTCATCGACAAAACGGCGCGCCTCTTCTGAACTCATCTCGCCGCGTGCCACCATCTCATCCGCCAACTTTTGCACCTGCGATCGCAGTTCGGTCAACTTCTCGCCAGCTTTCTCACCCGCGTAGGAAGCAACTCCAATCCCTAAATACATCGCTTTTTGTACAATATCTCCCAAACCCATAACAATCGCGCTCCTGGTACTCGTTACCTCCAAGATACGCAGAATTCTACCGATTGCCCAGAGTGAAAAATCCGACGAGTCGAGGTGAAGAGAACCGACCCTTTAAAACGAAGGTGACCCGGAGACTACGCCTACCATAAGCATCCCGTATTGCTGCTACCTTCCGGTCCTGACAAAGTTTGGGCGTTACGATCGCATAGATCCGAGTCATTTACTAGCATAGCACTCTCTGTGACAGACCGATGACAAATTCTGAAGTTATTCCACGACCACCTTCCATTCATACAGCTTGTAATGGACACAGTGATTGCGAATCAGCGGATCTTCAAGAATGATTTTTTCGGCTTCATCCATCGATTTTGCCTTAAACATCAACATTCCACCGCCAAAACAACCCCAATACCCGGTCTTTGCCTCATAGCCCTTCGCAATCAAATCTTTTACAAATGCTTTATGGGCTGGCACGTACCGATCAAATGTCGCTTTATCGACAATTCCTTCTTCAATTTTGACGAACCAAGGCATTGACCGCTTTCCTCTATCATTTTTGTCAAAGGGAACCTATGCTGTAGCTTAAGATCGCGACAGCAGTGGAGTAAAGTTTTTACGTGACTTTAAGGGGCGTGAGTCAGTTTTTTCCTAAGTAGAGCAGCTTATGAACGCAGAGCACTTATTTTTCATTGCGTTGCTACCCCCACAAGCAATTCAAAACTATGCTACCGAAGTTAAATGCCATTTTGATCAGTACTATGACAGTCGTCATGCTTTCAACTCACCTCCGCATATCACGCTATTTCCCCCATTTAAATGGAGACATCAGCGCTTAGATATACTGACTGAATCTCTTGCTACTTTTACGACGAAACACCCTGCTATTTCTATTACACTAGATGGCTTCGGGGCTTTTCCACCGCGTGTGATTTTTATTCATGTCGATCGCTCTGATGCGCTCTTAAATCTCCATCAAAAGTTGATTGAGCACCTAGAAACCTCAATCGAACTTAGTGATCCCAGAGAGAACTCCCGTCCCTATGCACCCCATATGACGGTCGCATTTCGCGATCTAACCCCAGAGAATTTTAAACTTGCCTGGAAAGAATTTAAAGCGCAACCGTTACATTTTGAATTTGACGCGACTCATCTGACACTACTTAAACACGATGGGCAACGCTGGCAAATTCATGCTGAATTTCCCTTTAAAGTGGAGAGATGAAGCAACTTAACAAAACCCAGTTTTATCAATGGAATCAGTATCGATGCGCCTATGACTTTCACGAAGGTCAGGGTGTTCCGCTGCTGTTAATTCATCCAATCGGGGTTGGTCTTTCGCGTCAGTTCTGGCAACGATTCATCAATTCCTGGCGACCGAATCCGATTTACAACCCTGATTTACTCGGCTGTGGCGACTCTGATATGCCGCGAATTGCTTATGCGCCGATCGATTGGGCACGTCAACTGCAATTCTTTTTGCAAACCGTGATCAAAACGCCTGCGATCGTGGTTGCTCAAGGAGCGCTATCTCCAGTCGCGATCGAGCTTGCCAATATCGAACCGGATCTTGTTAAAGCGATCGTGCTGAGCGGTTCTCCTGCAATGTCGCTGTTAAGTCGAGACACTTCAGAAACCTCCCATCGAATCGCCTGGAATCTGTTCGATTCTCCGTTTGGAAATGCCTTTTATCGCTATGCTCGTCGCACTGAATTCCTAAGACGATTTTCGATTCGCCAACTGTTTGCGGATGAAACTCAAGTTGATTCTGAATGGCTATCGACGTTGAAACAAGGATCAGACGATTTAGAAAGTCGTCATGCGGTGTTTGCGTTTTTATCGAGCTTTTGGCGGCAGGATTACACAGACAGAATGACAAAGATTCAGCAACCTGTTTTGGCAGTTTTTGGAGATAAAGCTTCGAGTATTAGCCGCGAAGGGAAAGGGGAGAAAGTGGAAGATCGCTTAACCGATTACCTCGAACATTTTCCGAATTCTGAAGGTGTCATCATTCCCGGTCGAAATGTATTGCCCTATGAATCGACTCAGGAATTTGTGGATAGTATTGCGGGGTTTGTGCGATCGCACTCCGAACGATCTGAGTGACAATAAACCAAAAAATCATGAGGCATAGCGATGTCAACTGAACTGAAAGCCAGTCAAAAAACTCTTTATGAAACCGATTTTGTTCAATGGATTGAGACGACAGTGGAGCAATTGCGATCTCAAAACTACAGTTGTGTGGATTGGCAAAACCTGATCGAAGAAATCGAAGATATGTCAAGACGGGAGCGGAAAAGTCTCAAAAGCAATCTCGTGGTGATTCTGCTTCACCTACTGAAATGGCAACATCAACCAGAGTTGCGAAGTGGAAGTTGGCGGGGCAGTATTCGAGAACATCGTCGGCGAGTCAACGATGACTTGAAAGATTCACCAAGCTTAACTCCCTATTTTCAAGAGGTTTTTGCGGAATGCTATGCGAATGCTCGTGAGCAGGCAGCAGACGAAACGGGTTTGCCGTTAGAAACTTTTCCCGTGAATTGCCCTTATTTTCCTGAGCAAGTACTGAATTCTGAGTATCTGCCAGATTGAGAATGATTGAATGGCTGCTTAGCCAGAGCATGAACCTCCTTTAGCATTGAGATTCCTAGCCTGCATGATTGTAAGCAGGACGATGCACGATCGTTTCCGTCACTCTTTGACGATCGCGAATTCCAACTAATCGAATGTAATCTTTCTGATGCTCATTCAAGCAAGTCTCTAACGCTGCAATTGCTGCTGCTCCATCTCCTTCAAACATGCCATAACAGCTCCAGGAATTCATTTTGAATCGGCGATCGTCTACGACTTCAATGCCGAGTCGCTGTCCTTGTCCCAAAATACGATTCACCTCTCCAACAATTTCAGAAGTAAGCCGCGTACTCGAAGGCTTGCCGCTATAGCTACGAGCGGGTTCAGGTTCAGGGTCGGGAGTCATTTTAATTTCGCCCAATCCTCGATTCTTAATCGTTTGATTGTATTCCTCAACCAAACGCAATTCTTGTAATCGTTTCTGTTCGCGCACCATTGCCGCGCCCACTTCTAGTAAGTGAGGCAGACTGAAATCTGGTCGGCGGAACTCTGGCGGTTTTTCTGTACTATTGACCACTCGCTGAGAAATACGATCGAGTCCGACATCATCGATCAATCTGCGAATTTGCTCATCATAAAGCCGCGATCGCAATGCACCAAAGAAATCGATCGATTGATCTGGAAAGTGATCGACAAGTTGTTCAATATCGCGCTGTGCAACTTGATCGATTTCAAAAATTCCGCTGACAATTCCAACGCGATCGTCACGATCGGGTTCCCAGAAAAACTTATCCATCCGTCCGTCACGGGTCAGCGGCGCATACAACGTCGAGAAATCATTTCCGGTCAAAATAATCGGAATCCGTTGCGTCGGCTCGGCATCATAACTGCCTGGAAGCTGAACATTAGTCGGATTATCCGCAATGTTCATCAATGTCCCATGCACCAGTTGCGTATTGACGGTGTACTGCGTGAACTGATCAACCCGTCCCGCACCCGCATCAAAATCATTAATTAGCAGAACCGCCATTTTGCCGCGAACTTTCACCAATTCGCCTGCTTCTCGGTATCTCAGTCGAATCAACCGTCCTGGATCGCCCGCATCAGGACTTTCTAATTCCCCGGCTGACATATAAACTGCCTCAAGTCCCATGCGCTCAAACACCAGATCGCACTGGAACGATTTTCCTTCACCTTTGCGCCCGTGAATGCCCAAAATTAGAGGTGCTTTCACATTCGGCAGCGCCAGATAGTTCTTTGTAATATGAACCGCAAGCTTATCGAGGAAACGGGGAGCGATGTAATAACTCATAAAAATCCCACTAAAAAATGGCGTAAGACGACTTACCCCATTTGTCAAAATTTCATAACACTTGTTTATCGTAATCGAATTTATGGCGAAATGTTTCGCACAGCCTGAGAAATTGAGCGAGATGCCGAAGCACTCATATACATCTGATCTTGTTCTTCTAAATAGCGGGCAACCGACTCGTAGGCTTCTTGATTCAAGGCAGTCTCACGGGGAGAGAGATGACTCACATATCCCATGTAATTGCCCATGACAAAATAGACACCAACCAGTGCTGATGCTGCCACTGCGACCAATGTGCCAGCCAGCATCAGGGAAAACTCTTTCTGCTCGATCGCTTCTTGCATTAGGTGCAATGCCCAAGCTACAAGAGCAATGACAATAAATAAGATTGTTATCACCATAGTTTACACATTGTAACAGATGCTCAGAAAAGAGCATCCCTGTAGAAACACGATTTGAATCGCATTTTTCTAATCTTGGTGGTAGCAGATTCTTATCAGTCGATTTTGAAAATGCTCGTCCGCTCTGAGTCTCGTCATTCTATGTCGCTCGAACGGTGATTGCACGATCGCTTAAGTATGTCTTTATTTGTTGAACGCTTAACTGACCGTAATGTAACAAAGACGCTAATAAAGCCGCCTCAGCTTTACCTTCTGTTACAGCTTGATAAATATGTTCACAATTTCCTGCACCTCCTGAGGCAATTACAGGAATTTCAACTTGAGACGCGATCGTTGAAGTCAAATCCAAATCGTATCCGGCTTGCGTTCCATCCGCATCCATGCTGGTGATCAGTAATTCTCCTGCACCTCGCTGCGCCATTTCCTTTGCCCAAGAAACCGCATCAATTCCGGTATTTTCCCGTCCACCTCGAACGTAAACATCCCAACCTGGATTTTCAGGATCTTGGCGACGACGCGCATCAATGGCAACGACAATGCATTGGACTCCAAAGCGATCGCTGGCTCGATTAATCAAATCCGGATCTCGAACGGCTGCCGAATTAATACTGACTTTATCGGCTCCGGCTCTCAATAATTTCTTAATCGTGTCGAGATTCTGAATTCCACCGCCAACCGTCAGTGGAATAAAAACTTGTTCTGCTGTGCGATACACCACATCATAAATAATGTCGCGATCTTCATGAGTCGCGGTGATATCAAGAAACACCAATTCATCCGCACCCGCTTCGTTATAAGCCTGTGCAAGTTCCACCGGATCGCCTGCATCTCTCAGATCAACAAAATTGACTCCTTTGACTACACGCCCTGCTTTCACGTCCAAGCAAGGCAAAATTCGCTTCGCCAGCATTCCCGATTTCCTCTTGAATTGATTCTGTACAAAAGTGTCGATCGTCGTTTCTCTACATCTCAGTGGAGATCCATCTACCTGCACAGAAATTTGTAAAACAGAATCCTATCACTGCGAGACACGATATCGCTTCGCAATAAAGTCGAAGAATCGATAGTAGTTGCCAAACTGCACAGTCGGAGCCGTCGCCCGCCAGTGATATTCCACATCCTTCTGATGAATCGTCAACGTCATCACACTCGACTGATTCTCAACCGCGATATCTAAACGCGCAGGAACTCCCTGATCAGTCGTAAAGTTCGACTTCGGATTCTGAGATTTTTTATCGGTCGATCGCTTTAACTCCGCCCAACCCCGAATCTCTACGCCCGGATTTCTCGGATCACTAAAGGCAATTCCATCCTGGGCTTCCGGCGGTATGGAATCAATCCATCCCTCCGGATGCAAAAACTCAAAGCCATAGCGTTCATTGCGATAGGTCTGCCAGCGATCGGGAAGCCGCTCCTGCTGAGACTGCGAACCGCTCCACGGCAAGTCATTGCACCCTGTCAAACCTATCAAACTTATCAAAATCCAACTCAAACCTTGCTTCATAATGTAAACGATTGTAACAATAATGCTGTCATGCGGGCATACTGTCTTGACAGCCTGAGATTAGGCAGATATCGTAATCACATACCCGGGTAAAACGACTGAAAGTTCTATGCAAGACAAGCAGAAAGTTACGTTGTATCTTCCGCCCGAACTTCACCGCAAGCTAAAAATCCAAGCTGCAATGAGTTCAGAGGCAATGTCCGTCCTCGCAGAGAGGGCACTCAGCTTTTACCTCACATACCCGGAGGTAGTTGAGCAAGAGGAAGCTCATGGACAAACTCACCGGATTTATGACTGTCCCAGTTGTACCACTCCGGTTGTTTTAAAGAATGGTGAACTGACCGCTTTAGGGCAAAACTCAGACATCATTCTCGAAGATGAGCTATCGACCGTTTCGATCGGATCTTCCAGTGAGGAAAAGGTGGTCGTTCCCTGCTAAGGATTTATCCTCAGTAGCGTTCGCAGCCTGAACAGGTTCGCTTTACACTCTAGTGGGTCGCGGTTATGCAAGAAGAGTTAAACATCCTATTACAGGCTCAATATCCTCTAATTTATCTTGTAACCTCAGAAGAGGAACGGGCAGAGCAAGCACTTGCCCTGCTTGCCCAAACCAAGCCCCCCAAGCGATTGTATTTGTGGACGGTGACTCACGGGATTGTCGAGTATGGTCAGCCCCGCAGTGTGACCCAGCACAATACGGTTTCTCCCGAAGCCGCGATCGAGTGGGTGATGCGCCAGCGAGAGCCTGGACTCTTTGTTTTCAAAGACTTGCATCCGTTTATTGATTCGCCCGCTGTGAATCGATGGCTGCGCGATGCGATCGCATCTTTCAAAGGCACGCAAAAAGCGATCGTCTTAATGTCTCCGGTTCAAACGGTTCCGATTGAGCTAGAGAAAGAGGTTATCGTTCTGGACTTCCCACTTCCAACGATGACTGAGTTGAATCAGGTTCTCACTACTCAATTAGATCAGATCCGAAATCGCCGCATTACGACTGAAACCCGCGAGAAGTTGTTAAAAGCAGCATTAGGGTTGACGCGAGATGAGGCAGAAAAAGTTTACCGTAAGGCTCAGGTTACGAACGGGCGTTTGACCGAAGAAGAAGTTGATATTGTTCTTTCTGAGAAGAAGCAGCTGATTCGTCGGAACGGCATCCTAGAGTTCATGGAAGAAGATGAGACGCTTGAGGCAGTTGGTGGCTTAGACGAATTGAAGCACTGGCTAAAACAGCGATCGAACGCCTTCACTGAGCGAGCAAGAGAGTATGGATTACCCCAGCCGAAAGGGATGTTAATTCTCGGGGTTCCGGGGTGTGGAAAATCTCTCATTGCCAAGACAACTTCCCGACTGTGGGGATTGCCTTTGCTGAGATTAGATATGGGTCGTGTCTATGATGGCTCGATGGTGGGTCGATCAGAAGCAAACCTGCGAAATGCTTTGAAGACTGCTGAATCGATTTCTCCGGCAATCTTGTTTATTGATGAAATGGACAAAGCGTTTGCTGGAACATCCGGATCAGCCGATTCAGACGGTGGAACTTCAAGCCGGATCTTCGGGTCATTCCTGACCTGGATGCAAGAAAAGACTTCTCCAGTGTTTGTGATGGCAACTGCGAACCGAGTTGAACGTTTACCTGGCGAGTTTTTAAGGAAAGGACGATTCGACGAGATCTTCTTCGTCGATCTCCCGAATGCAGAAGAGCGGAAAGAAATTTTCAGAATCCACCTTGCAAAACGCCGTCGAGAAATTGAACGCTTCGATCTCGAGCAGTTAGCAAGTGTCTGTGATGGCTTTTCTGGAGCTGAAATTGAGCAAGCGTTAGTTGCAGCGATGTATGAAGCTTTTGCTCAAGATCGAGAGTTTACTCAGTTGGACATCATTGCAGCATCAAGAGCGACAATGCCGTTGTCCAAGACTATGACTGAGCAGGTAACAGCCCTTCGGGATTGGGCTAGGCAGCGAGCGCGACCTGCGGCAGCATCAGTTGCTGAATATCAGCGACTGGAGTTCTAAAAGGCTTTCTCCTGTCTTCCCAACAGGATGAAGGGCTGGGCTAGTACCAGCAGTTTGAACACCGTTTTGAAAGCTTGAATGCACAAACCATTTTTTGAGCATGTAAGCCTCAAAACATCTAAACCTAAACGTTGTCGTTGTTTTCAACTTTCCACGGAGGAAACCCTAAAATGTCTCACTTTAGCACTCTTCGCACCAAGATCACCGACGCAGAAATCCTCAAGTCTTCTCTGCGCGATTTGGGCATCTCGGTTAAGACCGAAGCTGATGTTCGCGGCTACAACGGTCAGCGGGTTCGTTCTGACATCGTTGCAGTTCTCGATGGCGAGTATGATTTGGGCTGGTCGCGGAACGCTGATGGTTCCTTCGATTTGATCGCTGACCTTTGGGGTGTAGCGAAGAAGCACAATCAAACCGAATTGATCAATTCGATCAACCAGAAGTATGCGGTTAACAAGACCTTGGCTGAAGTCAAGCGCCCTGGCTTGAACAACGCTAACGTGAAGTTGGTCGTTCAAAATTAGTTTCTCTGCGCGTTCCCAAGCTGGCGGGTTAGCTTTTGAGTTAGCCCGTTTTTTTGTGTGCTTGGGGGAGTGGGGAATTAGGGGAATGGGGGGGTAAGAAATCTTTTCCTTACTCCCCATTCGCTCATTTTCTTTAGCTAATCGTTTTTGCTTCAACATCCACTGCTTCAGCAGGTGTGCCATCGACCGTAGCAGTTGTTTTACCCTTTTGGGCTTTGAGACGATCCATCAGCATTGAAGAGACTTCAGCAACCAATAAGCCGAGAACGACGGTATCATCAATCTGACCGATCAGAGGAATCATGTCAGGGAGTAAGTCGATCGGGCTAAACAAATAAATTAGGGTTCCTGCAACAATCAACCAGCGGTATTTCGAGTTGCGAACGAGATTGCGATACCAATCGTAAAATGGAAGCTTCATAATTTGGTGTGCTCTCACTTGATGCTCTTATCATGTCAAATCCTAGAGAAGCTGTCTTGGGGGGAAAACTGTCTAAAGAAGGGGGAGAAACCGTCTATTGGTGAAGTATTTCGTGATTGCGATCGCATATCTCGGTTTAGCGATCGGTTTTTTTCCGGGACTGCGCATGAATCGCGCTACGATTGCCCTTGCGAGTTCAGGCTTTCTCATTGCTTTAGGCGTATTGAATCTGCAAGAAGCTTGGCAGGCGATCGACGTGAATACGATCGTATTTTTACTCAGCACGATGATTGTGAATGCAGGGTTATCCCAAGCGGGATTTTTTCAACTCGCGATCGCTCAGCTTCTCAACATTACCCATAGTCCATTTGGGTTACTAACCGTCCTTACGTTTGGAGTCGCTGTATTATCAGCTTTCTTTCTGAATGATGCAATGGCGCTGATTTTCACGCCACTGATTTTGGATTTGGCGCGAACCTTGCGGATCAATCCGATTCCTTATTTACTCGCAATGGCAGGAGCAACGAATATTGGCTCTGTTGCGACAATTAGTGGGAATCCACAAAATATTTTGATTGGATCGTTTTCTAAAATCAGCTATTTGGACTTTGCTAAGGCACTGACTCCGATCGCAATTTTTGGCTTATGCGTTCAACTTGTATTGCTGTATTGGATGTATCCCGAAGTTCGATCGACGGCTCCACAAGAATTTTCGCTGCCGCAACCTCGCGTCTATCGACCTTTGCTGATCAAGACTGTAATTGTGACGGTGGGAATGTTGCTTGCATTTGTGGTGGGATTGCCTTTGGCAGAATCGGCTTTGGTCGCTGCTAGTATTTTGTTGGTTACTCGGAGATTAAAGCCCGATCGCTTACTGCAACCTGTTGATTGGAATCTGCTAGTTCTATTTTCGGGATTGTTTATTCTGACTAAAGCAACCCAAGATTTGAATGTATTTGCACCACTGACTCAAGCGATTGATCATCCAGCTAAATTTCTCAGCGTGACTGCAATTTTGTCGAATCTTGTTTCTAATGTTCCAGCCGTGCTGTTATTGCATCCTTTGATTGCACAGAACGATACTCAATCTTGGTTACGGCTTGCAGCAGGTTCGACATTAGCGGGCAATTTGACGATTTTTGGCTCGGTTGCGAATTTGATCATGATTGAAGCAGCGGGGAGATTAGGATATCGATTATCGTTTTTGGAGCATTTGAAATTTGGGTTGCCATTGACACTGATAACTTTATGTATGACTTATTTCTGGATTCGTTGAATTCGTATAATAAGTGAAGCTTACGAGGTCGAGTATGGCATCAAAGGATCAGCTTCAAAGTGTTTTGAAAGCAAAATACGGAATCAATAAAAATATTAGCCAAGCGTTGAGCAAAGAGGAGTGTGAACGCTTGTTAGATGTGTTAAGTCTTGAGCCGAGTACTGCAAAATTAGTCGAATCCTTTGCAGTCAAGAATTCTAGCTTAGGAAGCAATAATGCTTACTATGGCAGGCTCAAAAGCAAGGCAGAAGCTGAACTCAAATCATTGCAAGTTGAGTATCAAGAATTAGAGGCATCCATCTCCTCGATCGAAGCTGATAAATTGAAATTACTCGATCGTAAACAACAATTAGAACAAGAGTACGCACAGCTTTCTAATGAAGTTCAACAGCTATCGACAAAAGTTGAGACGCTCTCTGCACAGAATGTTGAACTGGTTGGAGCAAATGAGCAATTGAAAAAAGATAACAAAGCATTAAAAACGTTTGTCGATGCGATCAAGCTGCGATTAGCAAGAGATACTAAAGAACTGTTGCAGTACGAAGATAGTCAGCTTCGGAAAGCGATTATTCGGTTGTTTCGTTGGACGCTCGGATAATGACGAAACGAACTTTTCAAGGAATGAACTATCGTGAGCTGCAAAAAGCAAACTCACAGGCTCGATCGCAGCTTAGTCAAGAAAGCCAAAATCTCTTAAAAGCAAGCAGACTTAAGAATGTCGGGTGGGATAATGTGATTGCACTGCATCAACGTATCCAAGAGTTACTCGACAGCGATCGCGCTTCTGAAGATCTCTCACTCGAAGAACTCTTTCTCGAAGTCGATCGGATTGGCAAGAAATACCAAACCCAAGAAGAGATTGAAGAATTTAATCAAAAGCTCGCCAAAGAAGTTGCCGAAATCGGAGAATTAGTCGATCGACAATTTCCTGATACGGAACCTGAAATCATTGACTTCTCTAAACCCAAGCCCAGACGATGAATCTTGACGATAAAAGCTTAGAAGAACTCTTCAAACTTGCCGCTGTAGTTGGAAACAAACGATATAACAAGCTGACGGCTCAGGATTTTGAGGACTATCGAAAATATGACTATTGGCGATATGTCAATGGGGATAGTGAATGTGGAACGACGTTAGAGAGCCAAACCTGGGTCAAAGAACATTCCGATCGAGACTGTCCGATTTGTGATCAGAAATATTCGTTCAAAAGTGGCAGAACGATCGATCACAAATTGCCCCGCGCACAATATCCTTGGCTCTCAATGGATTTCCGAAACTTCTGGGTGATTTGCCAGCAGTGTAATCGCGAAAAAGCTGAAATGAATTGGTATGAGTACGAGCATTATATTTATGTCAATTACCTCGATCGATATCCTGTGATTCGAGATGCAAGACCAAGGGAATTACTACGATCTCTAAAACAGAGCTAACGGAAGATCACACAATTCAGTATCTTTCAGTCCAAATAATCGTCATGCCGCATATGCCAACTCCGCACAACTCAAACGAGGGCGACATTTTATCAGACCTGTTGATACACTCAACTGCGCAATAGGCAATTCGTAATGCCAGAACTCTTAGTCGAACTGTTTTAAAGAGAGCACAGAATCACCATCGAACGCTTAGCCACGCTGTTTTCCCAACCGATTCTGTTTGCAAGCCGACGAATGCTCTTCTCTAAAAACTAAAAAATTAGAATCCCCATACATCCAAATCATCGCCTGCTTCGTACTATTGCCAGAAATCTACTAACTAAGGCTAGTCCTGATGAATAAGACAAAGCGAGTACTCTCCAATTTTCTGCTTGGCACGATCGCCTGTGTATTGATAATTGGTCTCTCAACAGCAGCTTCTTTGAGTAAAATTGCACCATCCTTCAACACATTCCAATCGGCTCAACCAACCCAGATTCAGAATCCAATCAATCAGCATTTGATGGCAGATTTACAAGAAGCTGAGTCCGTTCTCATGGCTCAAGGAATGTCTAGCAGTTCTTTGCAACGCTATGCAGCCATCTTGACGAACAATAATGTAGTACCGAACGCACCCTCAACTTCTGCAACGGGTGTAGCTGGCGCAGCATTGGCAGGAGATCGTCTCATTGTTCGGGGAGACTTTGGGGGGCTATCTAGTGGCTTACGTGACTATGCAGCAGACCCCGTTAATCCTCCGAATCCTAACATCACCTCTGCGGTTCACATCCATCGGGGCGAACCTAACCAGAACGGCCCCTTCCAATATGCGCTAACTGTAACATTGAACGATACTGCAATGGGCGGTAGATTTGCCGGAGAGTATACTCTGACGGCTGAACAGCTTCAGGCACTCTCTGAAGGCAACCTCTACGTCGATATTCACACCAAGCAGAATCGGGCTGGAGAATTGCGCGGCATTTTTCGAGCACTCTAATCCAGATGCTTTGATTGAAAACCGTGCCAAAATGAGGGCTAAAGTAGCAATAACGATATCTAGCAAGCGTAGCCTTCTGCGAACAGCGTAGTATACTTGCAAGGATAATTTAACCAACTCACGGGCAAACTCTTGGACGGATTCGGTAGCTTCTGCCGCGCCAGAGCTTGAGATTGCCTGTGTTTTTCATCTTTATTCGTTTTCTGCAAACTTCCGACTCTATGCCCTCGTCCCCAAAAACAAATTGTTTTGTGTATGCCGTCTGAGCCGTCTGCTAACCAAGCCTCCCCCGAGTCGAACCAGACAGATGCAGAATTAATTCTGGCATTGAGCAATGGTCAGACTGTTGCGCTCGGTGTAATTTATGATCGCCACGCCGGGTTAGTCTACGGAATCGCACTCAGTACCCTTAGCAATGCTCAAGAGGCTGAAGACTTAACCCAAGATATCTTTCTGACACTGGCAAAAGGGACAACCTACGACCCGAAGCGCGGATCTCTCCGTACTTTTCTGGCAATTTTGACGCGATCGCGGGCACGGGATCGATTGC
The DNA here is from genome assembly GCF_026735145.1 of Leptolyngbya sp. GGD. Classification (NCBI taxonomy): domain Bacteria; kingdom Bacillati; phylum Cyanobacteriota; class Cyanophyceae; order Leptolyngbyales; family Leptolyngbyaceae; genus Leptolyngbya; species Leptolyngbya sp. GGD. The sequence goes on along the minus strand of NZ_JAPQKE010000003.1, from coordinate 185,498 downwards.
GATCGCGCAACAGTGCGCGTCAAACGCTCAATCGTTGGAAACTGGGTAGACAGGCTGAGAGCGCCCCGAATGTTCCGCTTGAGCGTGCCTTTCAACACGAGCAATCCCAGGAAGTCCGTAACGCCTTAGCTCAGTTGTCAGACGATCAACAGCAAATTTTGAAAATGGCTTACTATGATGGGCTTAGCCAATCAGAAATTGCTAAACAACTGGAGATTCCACTGGGTACGGTAAAAGGGAGAGCGAGAACAGGACTGCTCAAATTACGCAAAGCGCTGACAAGTTTAAACTAAAGAGTTGATGGGGATGGCGATGTCGATGCCTTCAGAAGAGTTACAGCTACTCATTGCAGGTTATGTCCTAGGTGACCTCAGCCCAGAGGAGGCAGCAGAATTTGAGCGTTTATTGGAGCGAGAGCCAGCGATCGCAGAAGAAATTACCCAAATGCAAAAAGCTCTAGAAGTGTCTCACGTTTCACCCGAGTTGGCACCTCCAATTTCTCTACGTTCCATGATTTTAGAGAATGCCCAGATAGCTAATTCTAAAACCAGCATACGGACTGTCTCCAGACCGGGTCGATCTCTTTCTTGGCGAAGTGGAATGGAGGTTGCGGCAGCAGTCCTGATTATTGCGTTAGGAATTAACAATTACGGGTTGCGGCAAGCTCTACAAACTAGCCAAACTGAAACACAGCGCTATGCGGCACTGACTTATATTCTAGATGCAACGAGTGGTAACCAGGGGTCTGCAACAATGGTGGTCAATCCAAACACACTAGAAGCAACGCTTGTCGTCAAGAACTTACCGCCTCTACCCCCGGGCAAAGTTTATGCCTTATGGACTGTTTTGAAACCAGATGCCCCCTTCACTACAGACCAGAAACAGGCAATCTTGACAGAAGCTTTCCAGGTCAATGATCGCAGCGAATTTTCCCAAACGCTCTCAGTTCCCAAAGCCTACCGTTCTAAAAAACTGGTGACGAAAGTTGCAGTCACAATTGAAGATAGCGATGCTCCTCAAAAACATACGGGTGCGCCCATTCTGATCGCAAATCTGTGAGGAGGCTAATTTCACAATGTAGTGTTTCTGCCAACGCATCGTTTTGCTCCCCTCATCGTGTGATTTATGGCAATGTTTTGAGGGCGATCGCGTGCGTCAGGTGCCAACTTGGTTATATCTCAAGGGTGAATGACGATATGGTGTGGGAATTGATCATTCCGGTACTGCTCTTGTCTACCCATAACTCCCTCTGCACACCGACCGTACAAAAACTGCTACATCTAGTTGCTGGAGTGAATACGAGTCATGAGACAGCCTATACCAAGATGCTTGCTCAACGTTTTCTACACTGAACCTGTAGATGTCGTTATGCAGAGACCAAACGAGCCTGGTTACAATCGAGTAGACGTTTTTGTATTAGACAATTGGCGCTAATAAGATAGGTTTAAGAAAGATAAAGGTTTGAGAAGGATATAGTAGCTATGTCCAACAACCCACACCCGGCCGTTTAGAACCGAGATTATTGAAGTCCGAAAGCTCCTTGCAGCAAGTAAAGCGAGACATTATACATTTTCACCCATCATTTTTCTGCGTTGCCCCAATCAATAGATATGAAAACGCCATCTTCTGAGCCAATTAGCATTCGTCAGCTTACCTCCAACGACTTGACACTGATGGAAGACTTATTGGCTACCTTCGGTGAGGCTTTCGACGAAGTTGATACCTATAACTCATTTCGCCCAAGTCATACCTATCTCAAGCGGTTGCTCAGCAGCGATTATTTCATCGCGCTTGCAGCGTTAAAGAATGGTTCAGTCGTTGGAGGTCTTGCTGCTTATGAACTTCAGAAGTTTGAGCAGGAGCGTAGTGAAATTTATATTTACGATCTCGCTGTTGCAGCAGCGCATCGACGCGAAGGCATTGCCACCGCACTAATTCAGGAACTGAAGAAGATTGCTGTCGCGCGATCAGCCTATGTGATTTTCGTACAGGCAGATCTCGGAGATGATCCTGCGATCGCACTTTATACCAAGCTTGGAACACGCGAAGATGTCCTTCATTTCGATATTGCTGTTGTGAATAGCGATGACGACGCATAACATCGATCCAAATGCAGGGAGCAGTTGAAAGATATTGAATTGCCAAAGTTACTCGCCGCCGCTCACTTAGAAAGTTGGCAGGGAAAGAGCGATCGCTTTTTTACTCTCTAAAAAAGCGATCGCTCTACACAAAAGACACTGCTCTACAAAGAAGACGTATCCCACCCGAGTGCCAGTTGTCCCGACAGCTTGCGCTGAGTCTCTTCCCGCAAAGGATGATAGCGCGCTCCCTGCACATCACGGAACAATTTTTCTAGCCCCAGTTTGCGATAGAACGCACTTCCCCCCGCAGCTTCCATTGCTAGATCAGCGACATTGAGAACGGCTTTCGCAACCAGTGTCCGTCCCGTCATGATCTGATTTGTAGTTTCAAAGCTAGGTTGACTGACAACAGCAGTAGAAATCATATGCTGAAGCGCTAACTTTGCCGCCATCAATTCATTGTCTAAACCTCCCACCATATAGCAGCAATGTTCATCGGTATGACGTTTCATTGCGAGTTGAACTGCGCGATCGCGTGCCGCTTCTGCAACCCCAACATAAACGGAATAGATTAATGGAATCGCGATCATCGAGATCAGGTGAAAAATAAAATGCCACTTTCCTTGTTCTCGCCGTAGAGCAACTGCCGCATCCGGGACAAACACATCAGACAACACCACATCATGGGAACCCGTTCCCCGCATCCCCATTGCTTGCCAAGTCGGTTCAATCGAAACGCCTTGGGCAGTCATCGGCACGCCAAAATGTAGGACTGTAGATCCTAGTTCTGGGTCTTGATAAACCGCGCTCGTCATTAATAAATTCGCCACAGGCGCACCACTCGCAAATACTTTACGAGCGCTAATTAGAAATCCACCCTCTACTTTGACAGCCGTACCAGCACTCTGTAGCCAATCTGAACCCCCACTGCTCAGCAGCACAAGTTGCTCAGCCGCGACCCGTTTCAGCAATCCATCCACTGGAGCATTTTGATGTTGCCATCGCCAAGTCGGTATCATCACCTGATGGGTATGCATTGAAAAGGCAAGCGCAGTTGAACTGCAATAGCGTCCTAAGATACGCAGTACAGTACAGAGATCAGCATAACTAGCACCCCCTCCACCCAGTTCACTTGGAACACCCGCAGCAGTCAGGCCAACTGATTTTAATCTGGCAATATTATCAGCAACAAATAAGTCTGATTCATCTGCTTCAGTTTCTCGTGCTGCAAACTGTTTACCTAAAGATTCTGCTAGGGATGCCCAATCCACAACTTGCTGCTGCACCATCGATATAGTTTGTAGTTCCGGCATAAATCATGGCTCCTTTAAGTCTTGTGATGCTCCCATTCTGATTGAGCGAATAAAGTGCTACAAGTTCAATATCTGAACCTGATGGCAATTCTCTCCCAAAGCATTATGAGAAAGGGGTATGGGCAATTCTGTCCGGTAGCAAAGGCAGCGGAAGTCGTTGGTGATCGCTGGGCGCTCCTTGTGCTGCGAGAAATGCTGTATGGCAATCGCTACTTTAATGACATCAGTCGAGGCGTGCCCTTAATGTCTCGTGCCCTCTTATCTCAACGGCTCAAAGAACTTGAGAAGATGGGTGTTGTCATGAGCCATGAAAAAGAAACAGGGCAAGGGTATGAGTATCTGCTAACGCCAGCCGGAGAAGCGCTACGCCCGATTGTTGAAGCAATGGGTGTTTGGGCACAACAATGGGGGAGTGAACAAATTGCCCCAGAAGATTTGGATGATGCCTTATTAATGTGGGGAATGAGACGGCGAGTGAACCTTGAGGCTGTACCCTCGCAAAAGCTAGTCCTACAGTTTGACTTTCAAGGATTAACCAAAACGCGCAAAACTCATCGCAGTTGGTGGCTGGTGATCGAAGGTGGAGAAGTCGATGTGTGTCAAAAAAATCCAGGCTTTGAAGTCGATGTCTTAATATCAGCTGATTTGAGTGTGTTCACCCATGTCTGGATGGGATATACGCCTCTGAAGCTTGCCCTTCAGCAAGAGACAATCTGTTTGGAGGGCGATCGCAATCTCGTGCGTCAGGTGCCAGCTTGGTTATATCTCAACGGTGAATGGCGTTATGGTATGGGAATTGATCACTCTGCAATGCAGCTAATACAGGCTAATAACAAGCATATTGCTGCGGAATGCAATGAAATTTCTGGCTCTTAACGAAGTTAGGATTATTTTCTAGCTCGACTGAATCAGCGATCGCTTTATAATAATTTTGCTGTCACAAAACGATGCTGAGTGATCGGTGAAAGACAAAGGTTATCTGGGGCAAGAGATTAAAGCTATTACACGCAAGACATTCAATGGTTTTTAAGCTTGCTACAAAATTATTCCAAAATGCCAATAATGATGAATGACTAAAACTATGAATTACCGAGACTTCATCACAATTGAACCCAATAAACGTGGTGGAAAGCCCTGCGTACGTGGCTTAAGAATTACAGTTTATGAAGTACTTGAGTATCTAGCCTCCGAGATGACCGAAGCAGAAATTCTCGAGGATTTTCCAGATTTGACGCGAGAAGACTTAAAAGCTTGCATTGCTTATGCCGCCGATCGTGAGCGTCGAGTTATGATCGCTCCCTGATCCGCATGAAGTTACTTTTTGATGAAAACTTGTCCCCCAAGTTGCCGAATCGTTTGATTGATCTTTTTCCAAACTCGCTTCATGTTCGAGATGTGGGCATGAAAGCAACAATCGATCCGATTGTTTGGGATTATGCAAAAGACAATGATTTGATGATTGTCTCAAAAGATGCAGACATGCATGACCTGAGCTTATTATTTGGGAATCCCCCAAAAGTGATTTGGCTTCGTCTAGGCAACTGTTCAACATCGCAAGTTGAACAGTTACTACGTCGAGACTTTAACGCAATCAAATCATTCTATGAAGATCAGAACTTATCGCTGCTTGCTCTATCGTAATGCTTCATTGAGAAAGCAGCACGTTACAAGCTGACAAAATTCGCTGGATCTTGATCGCGTCGATGTCTAACAGGAATAGGTGTACCCTGTTGATTGCCAACTAATGCCGCCGTTTTTTCTAATGCAGTTCTCAATCGTTTTGCAGCATAAATCGACATATCGCGCGGAACACTAATGCGATCGCGCAAATATCTCAAAGCCACGTCTGAGCCAGCAGGTGGCGTACAAATTTCGCCCGTCATCATGAATGTCAACGCACAACGCAAAGCTTCATCCATTAAGCGATCGTCTGCCGGATTGACGCGAATAATGTTCTGATGATGCTTCACCACCCGATGTAATGCCTCTGCACGAGACGTTTCAGGTTCTGGATAAGTCACATCCGGTAAACCGTCCCATGCTCCGCGATCGACGCGGGACTGATTGATCTGAGTCTGAGGATCTTGATTCTCATAGCACCCACCCATTTGCGGCGGTAGATCATGCGCATGCGTATGGAAATCGCTTTGAGTCCCGCGATACGTCGATCGAGTTTCCATCGCATCAAACCAAGCCGACATGCGCGGATTCTCTTCTCGCATCGAATAGCCTTTGTAGTAATAAAGACTGGCATTCATCCGCTCTACATAGGGAGTGAAGACCACATCGACAATGCCGAAGTCTTCTAAGAAATACGCCCCAGGCGTTTGACTCAATGCTGCTTCAACTTGAGCCATAATCCGCACAAACTGCTCCCGATTGCGCTGGTCTTCCCGGGCTGAATTCGCCGGATAACAGAGCCACGCACACCAGGCGCGAAACAACAACCGCTCCAAACGCCGCAGAGGAACAACCTTAGGATCATTCATACTCCAACCCAAGGCACCGAATTCTCGCTCTAGCGCCATGAGAATATCATCGCTTTCAGTAATGATCCGTCCGTCTAGCTCGATCGCAGGTAGCATACCCGAAGGCACTTTCCGCTTATACCAACTCTCCTTTTCCCCATAGCAAAACATCGTCACTTTCTCGATTCGATAGGGGATTTGCTTCTCTTCGAGCCAGAGCCAGACTTTCTGACAATAGGGACACCACGCATGATGATCGCGATATAGCGTCACTCTGACATCTGATTCGGACTTGCCAAACAGACGCAATCGAGACTGAGCATTGGTATTGCCATTGACTCGATCGATCTGAAAATCTGTCAGAGCTTCCAGTTCTTCCCAACTAAGAGCAGCCATAGTTATTTTAGAAATTCCACCAGTTGATTCAGTTTGTCCCAAGCCGCACCAGAAGCAATGACCTCTTTTGCGCGATCGACGCCTTGCTGATAGGAATCCACGGCTTGCCCGACGCGGAGCGCTAATGCAGCATTTAACGCTACAGCTTCTTGTTGGGCTTGCGTCCCTTTTCCTTGTAGCACTGATTTGAGAATTTCGGAGTTCTCATCCACATCTCCGCCGCGCAATGACTCGATCGCAGCTTTCTGTAAACCAAATTCCTGCGGGTCAATGCTCGTCAGTTCAACCTGTCCCTGATTAAGAACTGCCATATCGGTTAAGTCTCCGAGTCCTGCTTCGTCGAGTTTTTCTCGACCGTGAAGCACGATCGCAGATTCTTTCCCTAACATTTTCAAAGCTTCCGCGATCGGTTCGAGTAACGTCGCATTAAACACACCAATGACCTGTCCTGTCGGCTGCATCGGATTAACTAAAGGTCCTAGCAGGTTGAACACCGTTCGGACTTTCAGCATTCGTCGCATCGGAGCGACCACTTTCAGCGCAGGATGCCAACCCGGAGCAAAAAGAAACGTAATACCGACTTCAGAAATTGCTGCTTGAATCTGATCCGGCGATGCTGCCAAATTGACACCTAACGCTTCTAGAACATCTGCCGAGCCGACTCGACTTGATGCCGATCGATTGCCATGTTTTGCCACACGCAGCCCTGCTGCCGCCGCCACAAACGCAACTGCCGTCGAAATATTAAACGTTGAAGCCCCATCTCCCCCCGTTCCGCAAGTATCAATCACAGGGAAAGCCAGGCGATCGCTCACGTGTGCCTGAGACTGCAAAACCGTTGCCATCCCCGCCAATTCTGCGGCTGAAACCCCCTTCGACTGTAATGCAGCTAAAATCGCACCCGATAGAACGGGCGGAATCTGATCATTGAGCCAGCCCTGCATGAGGGTTGAAGCTTGTTCGATCGATAAAGAATCTCGATCGAGAATTTGCTGAAGCAGTTCTGACCATTGATTAGTCTCTATTGTCGGGGAAATCATAGAAAATATAGGGCGAAATAGCGCTTTAAAATAATCTCATGCATCGGATTTCTTGCGGATTTTTCACCCAAATTGTGGAAATTACATGAAGTAATGGGCAAATGACCCAAGATTCGATCAATCCTTGATACCGTGGAGATGCGGATTATTTATCCGCCAAATCAAGTAGCAAATTTTTCGCGACTTGTGCTGAGAAGGGTATCAGGTCATCTCCATTGCATTATTAGCATTCAGCTTGCAAAGGAAAGGGTGTTTGTTTGTGCAGATTCAGAATCAATTCAATCCCTCGCTGAATTTAGTCGTCCAGCCGGGAGATCGAGAAACGCATTTAGCATTGTATCAATTGGGGTTTCAGAAAGTTGCAGCTTTGCCGCAACTGCTCTATCGTGCAGTCAGCGAATTTGAACTCTCTGCGCTCTTTGTTGGGCTTTGCCAGCGAGTTTCTGAGATTGGTCAAGCGATGTCACGCTATGTTCTGACGAGATCGCCGTTAGATGCTCAACATTTGCTACATGAATTTCTGAAAGCCCAGCCGCTGCACCAAATGACAAAGCTGGTCAAACACGCCTGGTTTTTCCAAGTTCTGGCAAAGCAACAATTATTTTTTAATTACCAGCCGATTTTTGATCTCGATTCGCGTCGGGTGGTCGCACATGAATGTTTAGCCAGAGCGCGCAATGCTCAAGGGCAACAGTTCAATGGACAGCAATTGATCGATGCAGCACTGTCGATGAATTTGACGCGCGAATTTGATAATTTGGCACGATCGATTTGCTTAACAGCCCTAGCAGAATGGAATCAGTCTGATCGTCCCATCTTTTTTATTAACGTCTTACCGAATGCGATCGCACATAATCCCGAATCGTTAGAACAGAATTTTCAGCAGATTCTCGATTTAGGGCTGCATCCAGGGCAAATCGTATTTGAACTGACCGAAGTTGAAGCGTTGACCCATCATCCCAATCTGCATAAAGTCATTCACCAAATTCGGGCGAATGGGTTCGGATTAGCACTCGATGATTTGGGAAGTAATGTTGCGCTCGATCATTACTGTACCGAGTTGCGACCAGATGTGATTAAGCTCGATCGTCGAATTGTCCACGGCTGTAGCCGATACGAAATGAAGCAAGTCATGGTCAAGAGCTTTGTTCAAGCTGCCCAAGAGCTTGAAATTACGGTCTTGGCGGAAGGGTTAGAAACCCTAGAAGACATCGAATTTTGTCGATCGATTGGAGTCAACCTCGGTCAAGGCTTCGGTTTGGGTATGCCCGGTCAAACTCCGATCGGCGCAACGCCTGAAAAAGTTGTCTGCTAAAACTTGCTTTCCTGAGATGAGACTTTTCTCTAAGTTTGATTTCTCATCGAGTTAGAGAAGTAAGGTGCAGAGCCATCTTGAACGTGGAAGTCACTCATGGTTCATTAGATTGACGGAATTGAGTTCTAAGGTTCCGTAGCATTTGGCTCGTCCCTTGATCGATCGCACTTTGTACCAGTTGAGGAATCAAGGTTGTGATGGGCAAATTGGGGAAGGTTGGACTGCTCGAAGAGTCAACGTAGCGATCTCCATCAAGAACACTAATTTTTAGAGTCTGTTTACGGTACACCCAGATTTCAGGAACTTTCATGGCTTGATAAGCGCTGACTGTTGTGAGCGAGGTCACATCAGCCTCAATCGCAAGGTCGGGCGGGGGATAGATGTCTAGATCGAGGTCAGTACAGCCTTGAACTCGGTGAGCATTTTGAATGTAGAAACAAGTATCAGGCTCAATGCCAGCGACTTCAGGACGTTTAAGGGTTGTGAAACCAAAATCTTCCCAATCGCGCCCCTGTAATTCGAGAATGACGGTCAGAATATGCGCAATAATTCGGTGAGGACGTTCGTGGCGGGCCAGTGGAGACATGATTTCTAGTGTGCCTTGATAGTATGCAATGCGCGTGTTTCGCTTTTCACCTAAGTCAGCGAGAAGCGTTTCAAAGTCTTGCCATGAAACGTTATGAATGCTAACAGTGCTGCCAGGAGCAAGTTGAAGCGCCTTGATTGGAATAGTAAGCGTCATGATGTCAACCCGTTTTCTAGAGTGAGAAATGTTATTTGTGAGAAGAAGTCAACAGAGTGGCTTGATTGAGTCAGTGAGAAAAGAAGTGATTACCGGAATTGAGCCGAATGCCGAAGTTTTGGTATAGATTCGGTGAGTGCTAGAGTACAGACGCTAGTAGCCATAATTTTTGCACAGTGAAGAGGGATGATCGTGATTATCTAGAAGCACGACTTTCTTGGTATCTATAAAAGAGCAAAAATCCCCGCACATTTGAGACAAAGTGAAATGCGCGGGGATTTTTGCTCTTTTTCTAACCTGGAGTGAGATGGGTGTAACATCCAGGGCTGAGCGAGGTCGAAACCTAACTCTAACGAAGAATTTTGACCTGGGGAATACCCGCTTAAGCCAAGCGGCGCTTCATCAAAGGCTGAACACTGATCAGCGCGATCGCACAAAGCCCTACCAAAATTAGCAAGGCTCCACCCAAAGTCACATTGCCAAACGGAGCGTGCATGATCACACTGCCGAGATTCCAGTCTGGATGCAAATAGAGATAGCGAATCGGCTCGATCGCATAACTCAAAGGATTCAAAGTTGCGACAACTTGCAACCAAGTCGGCATAAACGACAACGGAACTAACGCAGTACTTGCAAACAGTAGCGGCAAATTCGTGACAAAAATCACGGCAAGCAACTCAATATGTCCCGGCAACGCAAACGCCAATCCTAAACTTAATGCTGTGACTGCAACAACTAACAGCAACACGATCAAAGCGACTAATGCAAGCCCGATCGCACTCGGCAATCCTGAGCCTAAAAATGCGCTCATCGCAATAATCGCCGCAGTCTGAATCAAACTCAAAGTCGTGATGAAAATTGCAGAAGCCATCACAATCGAGAACCGAGAAGCCAATGGTGCGACGAGTAACCGATTGAGAAATCCAAATTCTCGATCGAACATCACTGGAAGTCCGGCATTCAGCGCTCCTCCAAATGCTGTAAATACAATCACGCCCGCGCCGAGGAACTGTCCATAATTCACCTGATTGCCAAACAATCCTTGCGGCGCATTCTGAAACAGTGCTCCAAATAAAATCAACCACATCAACGGTTGAACAATACCCGCAACCAAAGTAGAAGGGCGGCGTTGCAGTTGAATAAACAAGCGGCGCGTCATCGCCAATGTTTCTTGTAGAAACTCGCCCAACAAATTCGGTTGAGCGATCGCGATTTTCTGCTCTGACGCAGGTTTTGAAGGAGTAATCGTTGTGCTCATAATTGACTACCTCATGCTTTGTTTACGTTCTGCTTTTGGATCTCGGCTTGCGGCTGCCGCAAGTTCCGCATCCATTAAAGTTCGACCCGTTGCTGCAAGATAGACATCATCCAAACTCGGACGAGCCTGAGCAATGCCAAAGGTCGGTAACCCCGCTTGCTGAAGCGCTTGCTGCACCGTCATCAGTGCATCACTATTGGGCGCAACAACGAGATTTAACGAATTCCCCTGTGCCTCATTAATAATCACTTCTTGAACGACCGGAATTGATTCTAATAAAGACTTTGCCTTTTCTGCTTCCTCGATCGGAGAGAACTCTCGAATGCGTAGCGTAATGCGATCGCCTCCCACTTGATCTTTCAACTCCGAAGGCGTTCCCGATGCAATCACCACTCCGCGATCGATAATCGCTACGCGATCGGCAAGTGCATCAATCTCTTCTAAATAATGGCTCGTAATTAAAACGGTCGTGCCTTGCTCGCGTAACTGGCGCAGGAAATTCCAAACGACCACTCGGCTTTCAATATCTAATCCAACCGTGGGTTCATCCAGAACCAGTACGTCTGGTTGATGAAGCAATCCCGCCGCTAGATCGAGCCGTTTTTTCAAGCCTCCAGAATAAGTGCCGCTCTTTTTATCCGCCCATTCGTTGAGTCCTAATAAATTGAGAACCTCGGCAATTCGTTCCTGAATCGATTGCTTTGGCAAATGGTAAAGGGCGGCTTGCAGTTCGAGCAGTTCGCGACCCGTGAGAACTTTATCGATCGCGACTTCTTGCGCCACGTAGCCCAGTTTTTGACGCGCAGCCCGGGGATTGTCGATCGCGCTAATTCCCGACACTTCGATTTTTCCCGCATCCGGTTCCGTCAACGTACACAAACACCGCAACGTCGTTGTTTTCCCGGCTCCATTTGGCCCTAAAAGCCCAAAAATCTCACCAGGCTGAATCTCTAGCGAAACCTCTTTCACGGCTTCAACTGAGCCGTAGCGCTTCTGTAATTTCTCAATTCGTACCGCAGAAGTCATACCACCGCTCCTAGATTTGTATCAAAACATGAAGACTTCTCCTCCCTATTCTAAGAACTGTATGCCTTGATTTCTGATGAATTGGCGATATTTATGAAAAATGCAGCATTGATTTCGCCAGATTAGAAAAATGTAAATAAATATAAAGAGAATTGTTAACTTTGATGTAGACTAATGGTTAGTGAGGAAACAGAGCGACCCAAGTGTTCTGAGTGACACTTCCCACTGAATTCACTCCAATATTGCAGGTATTCTTATGGCGATTACGATTGACTCAGCGCGTAGTATTTTCCCCAACACTCTCGCAGCCGATGCTGTACCTGCCCTCACTGCTCGATTCAATCAATTGAGTGCAGAAGACCAGCTCGCCTGGACATGGTTTGCCTTCCTCGAAATGGGCAAGACGATCACGATCGCGGCTCCCGGCGCTGCAAGCATGCAATTTGCAGAATCGACCCTAGCGCAAATCAAGAGAATGCCGTTTTCTGAGCAAACTCAGGTCATGTGTGACTTAGCAAACAATGCCGACACGCCGATTTGCCGTACCTACTCCACCTGGTCGGCAAACATCAAACTTGGTTTCTGGTATCAGCTTGGACAATGGATGGAGCAAGGCATCGTCGCCCCCATTCCAACCGGATACACCTTATCTGCCAACGCTTCTGCAGTGCTGCAATCCTTGAGAGGTCTAGATCAAGGTCAGCAAATTACTGTGTTGCGTAATTCAGTCGTCAACATGGGCTACGACGTCAATAAACTGGGCAGCTACAACCGAGTTTCTGAACCCGTCGTCGCTCCAAAAGCAGAAGCTCAGCGTACTCAAGTCAAGATTGAAGGTATCGACAATCAGACCGTGACGCAGTACATGAACAACATGAACGCCAACGATTTCGATGCGCTGATCCAACTCTTTAGTGAAGATGGCGCACTGCAAGCTCCTTTCCAAAAACCGATCGTTGGAAAAGAAGGAGTGATGCGCTTCTTTCGTGAAGAATGCCAGAACCTCAACTTGATGCCCGAACGCGGCGTTTCTGAACCCGCAGAAGATGGCTATACCCAAATCAAAGTCACTGGAAAAGTTCAAACACCTTGGTTTGGTGCAGCAGTTGGGATGAATATGGCGTGGAGATTCCTGCTCAATCCTGAAGGTAAAATTTTCTTTGTTGCGATCGACCTGCTCGCTTCGCCGAAAGAACTTTTAAATCTAATGCGATAAGCATAAATTTGCGATCGTAAATTCTCAAAGAATGGATGTTCTGAATCTTAGGAGCGTCCATTCATTTGTATATTGGCAGACTGTGATGTGAGTAAACGAAGCAAGTGAGCGAAATTCATTGGACTCAGACCGAACAAGAGATTTCTCGATCCGCATTCGATCGAGCGTATCAACGAGAGATTCAGGCGCTCATGCAAGACGTTGCTGAACGAGCCAATCAGGTCTCAGAAGTCAGCGATCTGTGGCAATTCCACGATTTTTTGAGCGCCAGACGGCACGAAATCGACGGGAAATATGACTATCGTGACTCGGTTTTGATTTTTGTGTTTGCCCAACTCGTCCGCGAAAAGTGGTTGGATCTCAATGAACTCAAAGGATTGGCAGCCGATAAACTTGCCAAAATTTCAGCCTTGGTCAGAATGGGCTGATTTTTTAGGGCTTATCTTGAATTGAAAGATTAGATTAAGCCCTATCTTTACTTTATAAAGTTGGGCGGGAAACCTAAGAGGGTTCCTCTATCTAAATTCGCCCCAACATGTTTAACGCCACAGAACTTCTCATTGATGACTTTGTTCGCCAACTGAAAGAAGGCTATCACCGAACCTATGGCGGCTGGAAATCAGATTACGAAGACATTATTGGTTGGGTTGGGTCGATGGCGATGGAAAATATTGCCAACAGTGACGCGCTCTATCACAACGTTGAACATTCGATTTTAGTCACCCTGGTGGGTCAAGAGATCTTACGAGGACGGCATATTCGAGACGGCGGGGTGTCGTGTGAGGACTGGCTGCACTTTATTGTTTCGCTCGTTTGCCACGATATCGGGTATGTCCGAGGCGTTTGCCGCCAAGATAAGACCGGGCTATATGCCACAGGTCGTGATGGCGCGATGGTTTCAGTACCGCCTGGCTCATCTGATGCCGCCATGACTCCGTATCATGTCGATCGCGCTAAACTCTTCATTGACGAACGATTTGGTGGTCATAAACTCATCGATGTCGAAGTGGTCAAACGTAATATTGAACTGACCCGCTTCCCCGTTCCTGCGGCTGAAGACCATCAAGACACGAGCAATTATCCAGGACTGGTGCGCGCTTCTGATCTGATTGGACAGCTCAGCGATCCGCGTTATCTGAAAAAAATCAGCGCACTCTATTACGAATTCGAGGAAACTGGGGTGAACAAAGCTTTAGGCTATCGCCATCCAGGAGATCTGCGAAAAAATTATCCAAAATTCTATTGGCAGGGTGTTTACCCTTATGTCAAACAGGCGCTCTACTATCTCTCCTTAACTCAACAAGGCAAGCAAATCGTTGCTAATCTCTACTCAAACGTGTTTGTCGTCGAGCATGAACCCTCCGACGAGTATTGCACCTGAAATCGGTTAGAGAAAGCGGTGTCTCGTGAATTGAACGGCGAAATTACGCGATTAACGGCAAAATTGAGGGGTACTCGATCGCGCTGTTTGCTGTATGGATCGTTTTTTCTCTCCGATTCAACAATTTCTGATTACCTGGCTGTTAATTCTCGTCTCAGGGTGGCTGACGCTGAATGCACTCACTTACTTTGGAGAATTAATCAGCGTACTCGTCACGGCAGGATTAATCGCTTTCTTGCTGAATTACCCGGTGGCAAGATTGGGAAAAGTTATGCCCAAGGCGTTAGCTGCTGGAGTGGTCTATCTATTTGCAGGGTTGATTTTAACGGTAGTTGCCGTGACGATCGCGCCGCCTATTATTCAACAGACTCAACAACTGACGGCAAATTTACCGAATCTGATTGCATCGGGACAGCAACAACTCCAAGACTTTCAAACGTGGGGAGAATCTCGGCATTTAGGCTTTGATCTCTCGTTTTTAGAACAACAACTCTCGGTTCAATTACAAGGGCAGGCAAAAACGATCGCATCGACCGGAATCGGATTGGTTCTGAACACCTTTAATTGGGTCTTGGATCTGATCCTGATTCTGGTGATTTCGTTCTATTTAGTCCTAGACGGAGCAAAGATTTGGGGCGGGATCACAGGCATCTTTTCTCAGCCGATTCAGGAGAGTTTAACGAATTCGATGCGGGATAGTTTGCAGCGATTTGCCTCAGGACAATTGCTGTTAGGGCTGTTTATGGCGATCGCGCTTTCATTGGCGTTCTGGTGGTTAAAAGTTCCATTCTTTCTCGTGTTTGCGGTGTTTATTGGGGTGATGGAAGTGATCCCATTTATTGGGGCATCGCTAGGAATTGCCACGGTTGGGATTTTAGTGGCATTTATTGATTGGTGGATGGCGATCGAAGTGTTAGGAACCGCGATCGCGATTCAGCAAGTTAAAGATAATGCGATCGCGCCTCGGATTTTGGGCGGGCTGACAGGATTGAGTCCCGTGATTATTCTCACGTCTTTGCTAGTGGGTGCTAGAGTAGCAGGACTATTAGGCGTGATTCTGGCAATTCCCTTGACCAGTGTCGTGAAAACGATCGTCGAAATCCTGATGAATCCTGACCTCCCGCCGCAAGCTGGATCAATTTTCTCGGAAGCTGTGGAAAATAGTATTCTGGAACCCATGCTTTCGGTTGATCCCGATATCGAACCGAATGTTACTGTGATCGTCAAAGATTCGCATTAATCCTTTATTTCTTCTGACCTATGGACTGGTGGCAAAAGCTCAAACGCAATCCGTTAGCTAAGTTTGGAGCAATCTTACTAGCGTTATTCTATGTTGCCGTGATTGCGGCAGAATTCGTTGCTCCTTATAGCCCCTGTGATACGGCTTCCATTACCAGTGGAGCCTGTAAACCACAAACGGATGGCGCATTGTTACCGCCCACTCAGATTTATTGGACGGATCAAAATAATCAATTCATTGGACCTCATGTTTACCCAACCACTCAAGGTCCCATTGATGTGAATACGGGCGATCGCGAATTGCAAGTTGATCGATCGAAACCTTCACCGCTCAGACTCTTCGTACAAGGCGAACCGTATCGATTGTTCCAAATTCGCTTACCGTTACCCACGAACTTTTCACTCAGCGATCCCAAGTTTGAAGAAATCGAACTTTTTTCTGGAATTCCAGGCAATCTGCATCTGTTTGGCACGGCAGGGGAGGGCAAATTTAATCTTCTGGGAACTGATGAGCAAGCGCGCGACCTGTTTAGTCGGCTCCTTTACGGTGGTCGGATTAGTCTCAGTATTGGACTCGTCGGGATCGCGTTGTCTTTCCCGATCGGGATGCTCGTTGGTGGCATTTCAGGCTATGTCGGAGGTTGGGTCGATGCGGTGCTGATGCGGATTGTAGAAGTATTGATGACGATCCCAAGCATCTACTTACTTGTTGCATTAGCCGCAGTCCTTCCACCGGGCTTAAGTAGCGCGCAACGATTTCTACTAATCGTCTTTATTACCTCGTTTATCAGTTGGGCAGGATTAGCACGGGTGATTCGGGGGCAAGTGTTATCGATCAAAGAACGAGAGTTTGTTCAAGCCTCACGCGCCATGGGTGGAAAGTCACTCTACATCATCACTCGACACGTTTTACCTCAGACCGCAACCTATGTGATTATTTCAGCGACGTTGCAAGTCCCCAGTTTTATCATTGCAGAATCGGTTCTGAGCTTGATTGGGCTTGGCATTCAGCAGCCCGATCCCTCTTGGGGAAATATGTTGTCGCTCGCCACGAATGCCTCGATTCTGGTCCTGCAACCCTGGTTAGTGTGGCCTCCCGCTATTTTGATCGTGTTGACGGTTTTGGCGTTTAACCTACTCGGCGATGGCTTGCGGGATGCGCTCGATCCGCGCAGTTTGCAGCGGTAGAAAAAGGGGTGATCAAAATTGGAAAACCCTTTAGACTGAGGAAACGCTAATAGAAACTTTCAAATGGCACAAGCAAAATTAGGCGATACAGTTCGAGTTCACTACACGGGAAAACTCGACGATGGGACAGTGTTTGACTCTTCTGTCAACGCTGATCCGCTAGAATTCACGTTGGGCGCAGGGAATGTTATTCCTGGATTTGAGAATGCAGTGATGGGGATGAGTCCAGGCGATTCCAAAACGGAAATCATTCCGGCAGATCAAGCGTACGGCGCTTATCAAGAAGCCATGGTTTTAGTCGTTGAGCGTGCTCAAATGCCGCCAGACCTACAGCCAGAGGTCGGACAACAGTTGGAAATTCGACAGCCAACTGGACAATCGATTCCAGTCGTAATTACGGACGTATCTGATGCTGATGTCACCCTGGATGCAAATCATCCGCTCGCTGGAGAAGATTTAACATTTGATATACAACTAGTCGAAATTGGTTAATAAAACTAATCAGTTGTCGAAAAAAGGTCTTGTGGGCAAAAGTTTATGTTCACAAGACCTTTTTATTTGTCAAAATTCCGTAATCCAAGCGAAAACATGTGAAGTTTTCTTGTGATCCGGATTAGTCCGTGTCTGAGAGAAATCTAAACCAGGATCGTTTGAATCCTGAGCCATATTACCTAATTTGCCGAAGGGTGCAAGCAGTAAGGCTTTCCGCGACTTCTTCTCAGAATTGGCGGTTTCAGGATTTGACAACTTCTTGTAACACATGGTTTCTATCTATGAAGAACCCTTTTAGGTTGTTAAAAAACTGTTATGCGTAAGGGACTGCTGCACAAACCGGTTAACCTCTTCGGTCCGATTCTGGACAAAATTCTTTTGACCCATTTTGTGGTGATTGGGCTACCAACGGTGCTCTACTACTACATTCTGGAGAATGGTTGGAATTTGTCGTTTCTCCATGTTTTGATTCCGATTTTGTATTTTGTTACGTCGATCGTTGTGATCGGTGAGGCAGTTTCGACGGCAATTACATATCGTCGCGGTCGCCCCGCCAAGATGCCGAAGTTCGGGATGGTGCAGCGCTTTATGCGATCGCCGAGAACTCAACCGCTCTATCCGCTGTTGAGATCGCCGGGCGCGGTTCCCAAGTGTTCGCTGATTGTTGCAGCCTATTTGCCCAATGAGCAGCATATTATTATCAATACGCTAGATCACATTCTCAGCACGATGGAACGCCCGGAAGGGGGATTAGAAGTGATTCTGGCGTACAACCGCCCAGAACGCTTACCGGTCGAAGATCGATTAGAACGGATGGCAGAAGAACATCCGGAGTTGAAATTGCTCTGTGTTGAAGGCAGTCGATCGAAAGCGCAAAACATTAATGCAGCCTTAGAAATCGTCACGGGCGAAGTGACTGGAATCTTGGACGCAGACCATCACCCGAATCCAGACAGCTTTACTCGCGCTTGGCGTTGGTTATCGAATTATCGCTACAGCGCGGTACAAGGACGAAATGTGATTCGCAACCAAGATGTGAACTTCATGACGCGCATGATTGCGGTGGAGTTTGAGTGTATTTATGGGGTGAGTCATCCGGCGAAGTCACTTTTAGTCGATACAGGCGTGTTCTGTGGGGCAAACGGATATTGGCGGACTGAGGTACTGAAGAAGATTGGCTTCTCGTCAAAGATGTTGACTGAAGACATCGATGCGAGTTTTAGAACCCTGTTGAGCGGACATAATATCGTCCATGATCCGACGATCGTGGTGACCGAACTTGCGCCTGTGGATGTGCGATCGTTCTGGTTCCAGCGCAAGCGGTGGGCACAAGGTTGGCTAGAAGTGACGTTGAAATATCAAGGCACGATTGCGCGATCGCTAAGACTCGATAACTGGCAAAAGTTTTATTGGACGTTGCTTTTGGTCTACAGTGCGGGATTCCATTTTGTCGCCCTGCAAGCGTTTCCAATTACATTGAGTCTGACCTTAGCGGGAGAGAATGCACCGGATATTGCACCGGAATATATCTGGACAATGACAGCATTGACTTTGGCAAGTGGTCCGTTACAAGCTTTGGCAGCTTGGCTTGTACGAACTGATGCCATCAAGCAGTCTGGACGAGATTTCTTGGTCTATTGCTTTTTTATTCCGTTCTACTGTGTGTTTAAGAGTGTGATTGCGATTACGGCAATTTATGACCACATTGTTGGCAATACCGAATGGATTGTGACTCGTCGATCGACGGATGCTTTGCCGGAAGCGAAGTAGCAAGATTTCGACTTAGAAAAGCTCCAAGTCTTTAGAAAGCTTGGAGCTTTTTTAGTTTGAAAGTCATAGTGGGAGAGATGAGGAACAATACGGCTCTCACTCATCTTCTTAGCGCTTCTGCTCCATTTGCCAACTGAGAAGAATGACGGGAATTAAGCCAACCAGTACGATCGCTAAAGCTGATCCAGAGGCTTCCGTGAGTCGCTCATCAGACGCAAGGTTAAATACATGCACTGCTAACGTGTCAAAGTTAAACGGACGAATGATCAGCGTTGCAGACAATTCTTTCATTACATCGACAAAAACGAGAATTGCTGCTGCCAAAACTCCCTTCCATAACAGCGGCACATGGACTCGGAATAAAGTATTCGTCGCGCCAAATCCGAGACTACGAGACGCATCATCCAAACTCGGTTTAATGTTTGCCAAACTCGCATCGATGCTATTAAACGACAAGGCAAGAAATCGAACTAAATAAGCAAACACCAGCGCAAACATCGTTCCACTCAGCAATAAGCCCGTTGAATAATTGAACGTCGATCGCATCCAGCCATCGATCGCATTATCAAACAATCCCAACGGAACTAAAATCCCAACAGCAATCACAGAACCGGGGATAGCGTAACCCATTGAAGCAATGTAAGTCGCCCCTCGCATCATCAGGGAGCGATCTAAACGCAATCCATACGCCAAGATAATTCCCACTACGATCGCAACCAAGGCTGCAATCCCGGACACAGTTAAACTATTCGTTGCAAAGCCCCAAAATCTCTGATCAAAAGCATCTTCCCAATTTTCTAACGTCATATTGAGCAGCACACCTGCCGGAATCAAAAAGCCGAGGAATAGAGGAATGATACAAAATACAATCGCGATGATCGCACGGATGCCCCGGAGCTGATATTTCTGAACAGGCGATGAATTGGAAGATTGATAGTACTGGACTCGTCCTCTTGAAAGTTGTTCTAACCAGATCAAGACAAAAATAAATATCAATAAAAATGCAGCTAATTGAGTTGCTGCAAGCCGTTCGCCCATACCAAACCAAGTGCGATAGATTCCAGTCGTGAACGTGCTGACCTCAAAAAACTGAACGGTTGCATAGTCATTTAAAGTTTCCATTAGAGCTAAAGACAACCCTGCTACGATCGCGGGACGTGCCAAAGGTAAAGCCACTTTTCTAAAACTCTGCCACGGGCTACAGCCTAAGCTACGACTGGCTTCTAAAGTACAGACAGACTGAGATAAAAACGCCGATCGCGCTAACAAATAGACATAGGGATACAGCACCAAAATCAGCATCACTGCTGCACCCCAAAGCGATCGCACATTCGGAAACCAATACTCTTGTGCCGTTTTCCAGCCAAACCACGATCGCAACGTCGTTTGCACAATCCCGAAGTATTCGAGCAAATCCGTATAGGTATACGCCAAAATATAAGCTGGAGCAGCCAGCGGCAACAGCAATGCCCAAGTTAAAATTCTACTTCCTGGAAATCGGCACATCGTCACCAGCCAAGCTGTGCCCGTTCCAATGATCGTGACACCTAGCGCCACCGCAAGCATTAAATAGAGCGAATTCGTGATGTAAGTGGTCAGAACTGTGCTTGCGAGATGTTGCCAAACTGATCTGGCATCTGCAAATAATCCGCTCAATACAGCAAAGATTGGGAATGCAATTAAAACTGCGATCGCAATTACAACGATCGTCCATGCACTCAATCTAGAACGTCGAGTCTCTCTCGCCCGCGAAATTTGCATATGCTCTCAAGAAATCTTGTAAAACTACTTTACTAGGGCTTCAAAATTGTTGATGATTAGTCTCAATAAGTTTGCCGCTATAAGAACTCTAATGCTTGACTCGATCATTTTGCAATTAGACCAGGTTTCAAAGCGATTTTCCGCTACGCCTGTTGTAGATGCCGTTTCGCTAAAGCTGCGAAGAGGTGAGTTATTAAGCCTACTGGGGGCATCGGGCTGTGGAAAGACTACATTATTGAGACTGATTGCAGGATTTGAGCGACCTGAATCTGGAACCATCGAATTGTCAGGTCAGCAAGTTGCAGGTGGGAAATACTGGCAAGCTCCTGAACAGCGAGATATTGGCATGGTCTTTCAGGACTATGCGCTGTTTCCGCATTTGAATGTGGCAGAAAATGTGGGATTTGGCTTAAAAAAATCTCGACGCAAGCGATCGGGTTATCCCGCTCAGCAAGCAAAAGAAATGGTCTCGGCTGCGATCGCGCAAGTCGGCTTATCGGGGTTAGAAAAACGCTATCCGCACGAACTCTCCGGTGGACAACAGCAAAGAGTTGCATTAGCGCGAGCATTAGCGCCTCAGCCTGCTTTGATTCTGCTCGATGAGCCGTTGAGTAACTTGGATGTGCAAGTGCGATCGCATCTCCGACAAGAAATTCGCACCATTCTCAAAAACACTGGAACAACTGCAATTTTTGTCACGCACGATCAAGAAGAAGCGTTGTCCATTTCGGATCGAGTTGCCGTGATGAATCAAGGCAAATTAGAACAGTTAGCAACTCCTGAGACGCTTTATGACGAGCCTGCAACCCGGTTCGTTGCAGAATTTGTGACTCAAGGAAATTTCTTACCTGCGACTTATAGTGGTACAGGTTGGAAAACTGCGATCGGAACATTAATGGTGGAAGATTCTGGAGAATTTGCCCATCAAGCTGATGTGATGATTCGACAGCAAGACATTAAGTTAGAACCTGCTCCAGCGGGATCGATTGTGATTGTCGATCGTCAATTTTTAGGGCGTGAGCATCGATACTGTATTCAAACTAGCTCAGGGACTCGCCTGAAAGTCCTGAGCGCTGTGAAGCCTGCGTTAGACATTGGCACACGAGTGCGCGTCAAAGTGAATTTATCTGGGGTGCGATTGTTTGAACCGACTAGGGATTCACAGCTTGAGAGTGCAGCGCATTGAAATTCTTGCGCCATTGTGCTCGCTGTTGCGGAGTTAAAACAGTGGTCACAACCTGGCTATAGTCTTTCAACGGCTGCGATAAAGTTTGATCGACTTTGCCCGTTTGGATCTGTTTCAGCAATTCTGGATTGGCTTGCAGTTCTTTGACGATTTCAGCTTGCATTTCACGTCGAGCTTGCTGGATTTGAGCCGACTGATCTGGGGTAAGTTGAACGCCTTTGAATTCAGCTTTGAGCGATTCAGTCTGTTTTTTGACTTCCCCTGAAACCGTTTCTTCTAAAGCATCGATCACGATTTGCTTCACGTACTGCCGCTGCTCGTCAGTTTTCTGCTTGATAAAATTCCCGATCGCGCTTTTGGATGCTTCTACTTTCGCATCCGCTTGACCCGACAGTTGCTTCAAAAATTGTCCGGCCATCGATTGATCAAGCTGAGTGGCAATTTCTTGCGATCGACTTTGCTGCGGAGCTTGCTGAATCGGTTTTTGAGCAACTTTTTGCACAACCACGGGTTCAGGTTGTGCAGGCGGAGTCTGAAAAGATGATATGTCAGACGGCGATTGATTCAGTGCGACTAAAGCGCCCACACCTCCTGCGACCATCAATGCCAACGAGATTAACACCCTAGCTTTATTCGGATTCATTGCTTTTCCTCAACCTCTTAATAGACAAGTAGGTCTAATTTAGGATTCACCTAAATCACACCACTCTCCAGGTTGAGGCTGAAAAACTTTACCAAGGGATCTGTGTCCCATCCCAGGAGAAAAACTCGCCACCCTGATGATTTTCCAGTTGATCAATCACGTCGAGCAGTTGCCGAACGGTACGATCGACCGAAAATAATTTCTCTGGCGGCACAGACTTCTGAAACGGCTTAGATAGTCTTGTATCCGTTGTCCCTGGATGCAGGTTCACCACAATTGCATTCGGACAAGTCCGCTTATATTCGATCGCAGTTGTTCGCATGAACATATTCAACGCTGCTTTAGAAGCCCGGTAACCATACCAGCCCCCAAGCTGATTGTCTCCAATGCTGCCAACTTTTGCCGAAATCGTCGCCAAAACGGAGCGATCGCGATGCTTCAACAACGGCTGCACATGCTTGGCTAACAAGACCGCGCCAATACTATTAATTTGAAAATACTTGAGAAGCTGATCCCCATTGAGATGTCGCAGGCTTTTCTCTGGTTGCATCGCTCCATCGTGCAATACACCCACACAGTTGATGATGTAGTGCAATTCAGACGTTTCCGACTTAATTTTGGTGATCGTACGTTCGATTTGAGCCTCATCAGTGAGATCAAGTTGCAGCCGCTCTAGAGAAGGCGAATCAAGCTGAAAAAGATCGCAATCAGGACTGCGATAAGTCGCATAAACCCGATCCACTCGATCGAGCAATTGTCGGGCAAATTCCAGCCCAATTCCTTGACTCGCCCCTACAACTAGCGCTGCCTTACTCATCATCAGTTGTTTTTACAAAACTTTACATTGAGTATAACGCGGCGCTTACCACCCGTCTGACTCCTCGCCCTGCCAAACCTCCAAATCCAACTCATCCAAGTAACTCAAAGCCGCTTGAATATTGGTGTGATGTCCCTTTAGAACGAGATCAAACCAGCCGTCTCCACTCGCATTCGCGCCCAAAATCGCCGCAGCAATATTGATTGTTAACTGATACTGCGAGACGAGTTGCGAAATCACAGGCTCTTGATGGTAGTGCCGGGGAATGCGGATGCGGATGCGCTGCTCAGTCGTCCGGTCAATGTTCGTACTCGTAGACATCATTTTTCTCCTAAATTGTTAAAGTACGGTAAGCCTATCGATTTATTGTATATTATTTTTATATGGAAGCGAAAGAGTTTGATGCCAGCGAACTAGCACTTTCTCGACAGAAAATTCGCTGCAAGATGTTGAATCATGTTACAAAGCCGCAAGATTTGCCGGAAAATTGTTGATTTTTATCAACTTTAAACCCTAGAAATTCAACCTGCCGCAAGATAGAAGATCCTGAATTGAAAGCTCTGGAGATACAGATCTGAGATCTTTATTAAGACCTGAAGGGGATCTCGGAAGTGTATTAGAGAATTTCAAAAGTACTAGAGATATCTTCATTGAAGCTCTAGTGAACACTCTCTCTGCCACTGTTAGGGTAATGATAATGACTAGATACGGACTGCCCGCGAAGCAAGGTTTGTATGATCCGCAGTTCGAGCATGATGCCTGTGGAGTTGGGTTCATTGTGCAGATGAAAGGACAACCATCTCACTCGATCGTGCAGCAAGCCTTAACGATTTTGGCGAATTTGGAACATCGGGGAGCATGTGGAGCTGAGACGAACACGGGAGACGGGGCAGGCATTTTAATGCAGGTTCCGCATGGCTTTTTTCAGAAAGTGACTGCAACATTGAACATTACTTTGCCCGATGCTGGACAGTACGGGGTCGGGATGGTTTATTCATCTCCCGATCGTGCTCAGCGCGAAGCAGGGCGGCGGATATTTGAGCAAGTCGTGGCAGAGGAAGGACAAAAAGTTCTCGGCTGGCGAGACGTTCCAACTGACAATTCGACCTTAGGGGAAACGGCAAAAGCCAGTGAACCCTTTATGCAGCAAGTCTTTATTCAACGCTCGGCGGATTTAGCAGATGATTTAGCATTTGAGCGGAAGCTGTATTTGATTCGGAAGCGATCGCATAGTGCCATTCGCCAAACTGGGATTGATCCGTTCTGGTATCCGGCTAGTCTTTCTTGCCGCACCTTGGTTTATAAAGGCATGTTGATGCCTTTGCAGGTGAAAGAGTACTATCCTGACTTGAGCGATCCCGATTTGCAAAGTGCTTTGGGATTAGTGCATTCTCGCTTTAGTACCAATACCTTCCCGAGTTGGGAGCGATCGCATCCTTATCGCTATATCGCTCACAATGGCGAAATTAATACCCTGCGCGGTAACATCAACTGGATGCACGCTCGGCAATCTTTGTTTGAATCTGATTTATTTGGCGACGATTTAAGAAAAGCCCAGCCTGTTATTAACATTGACGGAAGTGATTCCACGATTTTTGATAATGCTTTGGAATTGCTGACACTATCCGGTCGATCGCTGCCTCATGCCGTGATGATGATGATCCCGGAACCTTGGACAGCCCATGAGTCGATGAGTCCTGAGCGCAAGGCATTTTATAAGTACCATTCTTGCTTGATGGAACCTTGGGATGGCCCCGCTTCGATCGCATTTACGGACGGTCGCATGATGGGAGCCGTTCTCGATCGCAATGGCTTGCGTCCGTCTCGGTACTATGTCACCAAAGATGATTTGGTGATCATGGCATCTGAAGCCGGAGTTTTACCGATCGAGCCTGAGCGGATTGCTCAAAAAGGTCGGTTGCAGCCCGGAAGAATGTTCCTCGTTGATATGGAACAAGGTCGGATTGTAGCGGATGAAGAAATCAAGCACCAAATTGCCAGTGCTGAGCCATATCAAGACTGGATTGATCAACATATGGTCAGCCTTGCTGATCTCAAAGATGCACCTCCGTCTTCGTCTGATCTCAATACTGTGCTTCAGCGTCAATTAGCATTTGGCTATACGTTTGAAGAGTTGCGCTTGTTGATCACTCCGATGGCGCGAGATGGCGTTGAAGCTGTGGGAGCAATGGGTGCAGATACGCCTTTAGCTGTTCTCTCTGATCGACCCAAGCTACTCTATGACTACTTCAAACAGCTATTTGCTCAGGTGACCAATCCGCCGATCGATTCCATTCGAGAAGAGATCATCACTTCAGCCGAAACCACTATTGGTGCTGAGAAAAACCTGCTCAAACCTGTGCCAGAAAGCTGTCATTTGATTGAGCTAAAAAGTCCAATTCTCAGCAATGAGGAATTAGCAAAACTCAAACAGGTCGATGAGCAAGGTTTCAAATCGACGACAATTGCGATCGTATTTGATCCCAAATCCGGTGTAAAAGGCTTAGAAAGCGCGATCGACAATCTCTGTACTCAAGCCGACCAAGCAATTGAAGCTGGAATCAATCTCATCATTCTGAGCGATCGCAGTGTAGATGCCGAAAATGCTCCCATTCCTGCCTTACTTGCTGTCGCTGGCGTGCATCATCATTTGATCCGCACGGGTGCGAGAACCAGAGTTGGCTTAGTACTCGAATCGGGCGAACCGCGTGAAGTACATCACTTTGCCATGCTGATTGGATATGGTTGCGGCGCAATCAATCCTTACTTAGCGTTTGAGACAATCGAATCGATGATTGCTCAAGGCTTACTCCCGAATCTAGAGTATGCAACAGCTTGCAAGAACTACATCAAATCAGCAACCAAAGGCGTGATCAAAGTTGCGTCGAAGATTGGTATTTCGACCATTCAGAGCTATCGCGGCGCACAGATCTTTGAAGCAGTTGGCTTAAACCGTTCGGTCGTCGATCGTTACTTTACCTGGACTGCTTCTCGGATTGAAGGCGTGGATCTCGAAGTCATTACCCAAGAGGCACTGCTTCGTCATCATCAAGCTTTCTCAGAGCGTCAAGCCAGTGGACAAACTTTGGGTGTTGGTGGCGAATATCAATGGCGTAAAGAAGGGGAAGCTCACCTTTTCAGCCCGCAAACGATTCACACGCTGCAAAGAGCAGTTCGAGAAGGAAATTACGAGCTATTCAAGCAATATGCTGCGTTAGTCAACGAGCAAAATCAGCAGCATTTTACACTGCGCGGCATGTTGCAATTTAAGCCTCGCCAACCCATCCCACTCGAAGAAGTTGAACCAATTGAAGCCATTATGAAACGCTTCAAAACTGGAGCAATGAGCTACGGATCAATCTCGAAAGAAGCTCATGAAGCGTTAGCGATCGCCATGAACCGCATCGGCGGTAAATCCAATACGGGCGAGGGCGGCGAAGATCCAGATCGTTACACTTGGAGCAATGAACAAGGCGATTCCAAAAACAGCGCCATCAAGCAAGTTGCTTCCGGTCGGTTTGGAGTAACCAGTCTCTATCTGTCTCAGGCGAGAGAAATCCAGATCAAAATGGCTCAAGGTGCAAAGCCTGGAGAAGGCGGACAACTTCCAGGACGCAAAGTCTATCCTTGGATTGCGAAAGTTCGACATTCGACTCCGGGGGTCGGCTTAATTTCGCCACCACCACACCATGACATTTACTCGATCGAGGATTTAGCTGAACTAATCCACGACTTGAAAAACGCCAACCGAGACGCACGCATCAGTGTCAAACTCGTTTCGGAAGTGGGAGTCGGAACGATTGCAGCAGGTGTTTCCAAAGCTCATGCTGATGTCGTTTTGATCTCTGGTTACGATGGCGGAACGGGCGCATCTCCCCAAACTTCGATCAAACATGCAGGTTTACCTTGGGAATTGGGACTCGCTGAAACTCATCAAACGTTAGTGTTAAACAATTTGCGATCGCGCATTGTTGTCGAAGCTGACGGACAAATGAAAACTGGACGTGATGTGGTGATGGCAGCGTTGCTAGGTGCTGAAGAATTCGGCTTTGCAACTGCTCCGCTCGTCACATTGGGCTGCATTATGATGCGCGTTTGCCATCTCAACACTTGTCCAGTTGGGATTGCGACTCAAGATCCTCAATTGCGCGCAAGCTTTATCGGCGATCCGGACAACACAGTGAACTTTATGAAGTTCATTGCTCAAGAAGTCCGCGAAATCATGGCACAGCTTGGTTTCCGTACTTTGAATGAGATGGTCGGTCGGACAGATATCTTAGAAGCAAAACAAGCAGTCGAACATTGGAAAGCAAAAGGTCTAGATTTCTCCAAGATCCTGTATCAGCCTGATGTTGATCCGTCTGTTGGCTTGTATTGCCAGATTCCGCAGGATCATGGCTTAGACAAGTCGCTGGATTTAACTGTGCTAGTCGATCTGTGTAAAGATGCGATCGAAGAAGGCAAACCCGTTAAAGCAACGCTACCGATTCGGAATGTCAATCGCGTGGTCGGAACAATTCTTGGCAATGAGATTACAAAACGACACTGGAATGGCTTGCCGGAAGATACGGTACATCTTCATTTCCAAGGCAGTGCGGGACAGAGTTTTGGAGCATTTGTGCCGAAAGGAGTAACGCTCGAACTAGAAGGCGATGCCAATGACTATCTCGGAAAGGGTTTAAGTGGCGGTAAGCTGATTGTTTATCCTCCGGCGGTTTCTTCGTTTGATCCGTCTGAAAACATCATCATCGGCAACGTTGCAATGTATGGCGCAACCAAAGGCGAAGTCTATATCAATGGCATTGCCGGAGAACGATTCTGTGTTCGCAACTCTGGAGTGAATACCGTTGTTGAAGGGGTTGGCGATCATGGTTGTGAGTATATGACTGGTGGCACAGTTGTTGTCCTTGGAGCAACTGGACGGAACTTTGCCGCCGGGATGAGTGGCGGAGCCGCCTATATCTATGACGAAGCAGGCGATTTTGCGAGCCGTTGCAATATGCAGATGGTTGCGATCGAGCCGTTTGAAGACCCCGAAGACATTGCGATCGTGCGTCAGATGATCCAGAATCACGCCAATTACACGCATAGTCACAAGGCAAAAGACATCCTAGAAAACTGGGAGCAAGCGCGATCGCGGTTTGTGAAGGTCATGCCAAAAGATTACAAGCGAGTACTCCAAGCACTAAGACGAGCTGAAGAGTCAGGCCTGAGTGGTGATGATGCTTTAACAGCAGCGTTTGAGGAAAATGCCCGCGACGTTGCCCGTGTAGGAGGAAGTTAGAGATAGAGGAATAGGGAGCTAGGCAGCAGTAAAGAAGTTTCTGCTTCTCCCTATTCCCCCACTCCCCACCTTCTCAAACCCTTTACCTAAAAAACATTCTTAACCTATGGGAAAACCAACTGGATTCATCGAATATCTGCGCGAACTTCCTTCCGAACTCGCACCACTCGATCGCATTCGCAATTGGGACGAATTCCACCTCTCAATGCCTGAGGAAAATCTTCGCACTCAAGGCGCGCGTTGTATGGATTGTGGCATTCCGTTTTGCCATACGGGAACCTTAATCAGCGGCATGGCGAGTGGCTGCCCGATCAACAATCTCATTCCTGAATGGAATGATTTGATCTATCGCGGACTCTGGAAAGAAGCACTCGATCGCTTACATAAAACCAACAATTTCCCCGAATTCACTGGGCGGGTCTGTCCTGCTCCTTGTGAAGGGTCGTGTGTACTCGGCATTCACAATCCACCCGTCACGATCAAGAACATTGAATACTCGATCGCTGAAAAAGGCTGGAACGAAGGTTGGATCAAACCCGAACCTCCTGCTAAAAGAACGGGTAAGAAAATTGCGATCGTAGGATCTGGACCTGCTGGACTTTCTGCTGCGGCTCAGCTTAATAAAGTCGGACACTGGGTAACTGTGTTTGAACGGGCTGATCGTCCCGGTGGATTGCTCATGTATGGCATTCCCAACATGAAGCTCGACAAACAAGAAGTCGTGATGCGGCGATTAAACATCCTCGAAGCCGAAGGTGTGAAATTCGTTTGCAATACTGAAATCGGAAAAGATCTGCCTGCTGAAGACTTGCTGAGAGATTTTGATGCAGTTGTACTCTGCACAGGTGCGACGAAACCGCGTGATTTACCGATCGAAGGTCGCCAACTCAAAGGCATTCACTTCGCAATGGACTTTCTCACCGCGAACACTCAAGCTGTACTAGACCAAACCGAGCCAGCGATTACCGCTCAAGGCAAAGATGTTGTGATCATTGGTGGAGGAGACACCGGAACGGACTGTGTTGGGACTTCGATTCGACACGGCTGTAACGGTCTTGTCCAACTCGAAATCTTACCTCAACCACCCGAAGAACGCGCTCCCAACAATCCTTGGCCTGAATATCCAAAAGTCTACAAAATGGACTATGGACAAGAAGAAGCTGCCGCAAAATTCGGAGGTGATCCTCGGGCTTATCTGAGAACGGCAACGCACTTTGAAGGCGATGAGCAGGGCAATGTCAAAGCAGTTCACACGGTCGAGGTGCAATGGGAACGCAATGAACAAGGACAGTTCATTCCTAAGCAAATTCCGGGAACTGAGAAAATCATTCCGGCTCAGTTAGTACTACTCGCAATGGGATTTTTAGGACCTGAGCAACCTTTACTCGATGCAATGGGACTCGATCGCGATGCCCGTAGTAACATCAAATCCGAATACGGTAGATACACGACCAGTATTCCCAAGGTGTTTGCAGCCGGAGATTGCCGTCGAGGACAAAGTTTAGTTGTCTGGGCATTCAATGAAGGTCGTGGTGCGGCGAGAGAATGCGATCGCTATCTGATGGGCGAAACCAATCTACCCTAATTGTTTGATCATCTTGCCCGTGGTTTCTAATCACGGGCAGTACGGTGAATCAGCACTAGAAATCTGAAACCAAGCCCACTCGATAAGTCAACCCAGGTTGGTAAATGCGATTGGCTTTTTCGTAGCTACGATCGGCAAGATTTTCGAGAAATACAGTCAGTCCAAGCCCACGAGTAACCGGAATTCGCAAACCTAGATCAAAGCTGAACCAGGAGGGTGAAAAGTCGCGGGGACTATCACTTGCTAGCGTAAATAAAGCACGTCGCGCACCGCTGAAATAGTTTGCATATAGATTCACCTCCCATCCGTTTGAGGCATAACCAATGCCAAATCGCGCCACTGAGAAGGGAACTGTACTCAATTGCAATCCTCGTTCTACACCGCTACCAATCTTTGCATCGGTGTAGGTATAGTTCGCAAAGGTAGACCACTGCGAAGAAACCTGCCAGCGCAAAGCTGCCTCAATACCATTCGTGTTGACTACCCCAATATTCGCCCATCGCCCGGACTGAACTGAGATACGATCGTTTAACCGACTCCCAAAATAAGTAACCTGTGCTGTAAAACTTTTAGCCAGTTGTACATCAAAACCAGTCGTCCAAGATGATCCGGTTTCAGGCTTGAGATCCGGATTGGGCAACCAATTATGCACCGTATCAAATGCATAAAGTTGATCCAGACCTGGATTGCGATGCACAGAGACCCAACTTCCCCGCAGGGCAAGATTGGGCGATAGTGCCCAACGCGCTCCAACACTCGGATTAAGATAACTCCCAAATTCACTCGTAAAGTTTTGGCGCAGACCTAATTCTGCTTGGAAATTATTGGTAATCTGCCAAGTATTCAAGGCAAACAAAGCAGCTTGAAAGCGATCGCGATCGAACTCGCCATTTAATTGAGCTAGTCGCGGCAGTGTACTAAAAGCTTCTCCATTAAGTTGTGAATTTTGTAGATCCAAGCCCCAACGTAGATTGTTCGTCTTGCTCGTTTGCCAATCGTGTTCAACTCTGGCATTGAAACTGCGAGAGTTCAAAATGCCGCGTCGAAAGAAAACCGCTTGTGTCGGTCCGTAAGTACTAAAGTAATCTTGATTAAACGATAAGGTTGTGTTGAGCGTGGAGTCTTCTCCATTCCCTACAAGCGCTTTCCAGGTCAACCCGAGATTCACAGTATCGTGGTCCAAGCGATCGCGCTGCAATGGGAATCCAAAGTACAACAGACCGCGCCGACTCGTAACAGTTGAAACATCTAAACTGAGCGAATTACGATCATTGAGATCTAAACTCAAATTGCCATAGTAATTATCTTGAGTCGAATCCCCATTGAACAATCGCCCATCTGCCCCCCGATTTGCGGCTCCAACCGGGACACGATAATCATTCTCTGCTTTGAAACGCTGATAGCTGAATAGATAATCAACGGCTCCAAGTGAACCAGAATAGCTGCCTCGGTAGTTGGAGGAACTAAACGATCCCAACTGAGCAAAGCCATTGAATTGCGGAATGCCCGTTCCTTTCTTGGTAACAACATTCACGACACCCCCTACTGATTCAGAACCGTAAAGGGTTGCAGCCGTTCCACTCGATAGCTCAACTCGCTCGATCGCACCTGTGGGAATGGAGTTTAAATCGGTGCCACCATGATAGGTATTGACGTTTGTGCCGATCGGTCTACCATTGAGCAAGAAGACAGATTGATTGATCGAAGCTCCACGATAAAAGGTTCCAGTGTGAATATCTGCACCAAAGCCGACATCATTGACTGCGAATCCAGGCAATCCGCGTAAAATCTCAGCTAAACTATCTGCACTCTCACGGCGAATTTCATCCGCTTCGATTGTGTAAACCGGAGTTGAAGTTGGCTTTTGTAGCTTTTCAACCCCGACAATTTCTTCTTCTGGTGATGAGTCTAGAGGTTCTTCTTGTTGTGCAATGTCTGTTGCCTTGCGCTCTAAGCTCACCGTTGCAGAGTTTGATTGAAGTAAACGAGCCTCTGTAAGCGGCTTTTGGAAGTCTTGAAGATGAGCAGGGGTTAAACTTGCTGTATCAGGTAAAGACTGATCAGGAGGTATAGCAGACGGAATCAGATTCGGTTTAGCTGATGCTTCTGCACCATAGCTTGATTGCGTAAACACACAAATCCATGCCGCGCTAGAGAGAAACGCGATGCCAAATAAAGAGAGTTTCATTAGAATTATGAGACTAAGCCATAGTTAAGCAGCCTTTCAGGCTTTGAACTTAAGCGGCACTGACAATCATCTGTATAGAGGTTTTTCCAGTCTGCTGTCAAAAGACAGAGCGTCTTAGTCTTAAAAATTGATCACAACAATTGCTTGCTGATTAGCTTGGACTGATTGGCTTAGACTACAAACGGAACGAGCCAGCAATGACTGGCTCGTTCCGTTTGTATAGCTATTCCTGCACGACGACGCGCTTTGTCCTATTGCTGCGAAATCTATTCGCCAAGGCTCCGTTCGCGAGACTTCACTTTACTCTCCTGTAATCGAGAGTTCGTCTACCCAAACTCTAGGCGCAACCCCTGAGCCAGTGAATTCCGTTTCTTTCTCCACATAGATAATCGACTTCAACACTTCTCGAATGTCACCTGCAACGGTTGCCGATTCAATACTTGTGCGCTTGCCATTCTCAATCAACCACCCATCAAAAGGCAGCGAGAATGAGCCTTGCAGCGCCTGCACACCTGCATGAAGCGCGCTCAAATCATCGATCAAAATCACGTTGTCTGCATCGTCCAAACTGTATTCCTGTGCCGCAGGTTCTCCTGCATACACATGGAAAAAGTGAGGACTCACCGTGACCTTCGCACCCATGTTGGCATGTCCAGTCGGTTGTACATTCATGCGTTTCGCCGTTCCAGCACTATGCAAGAAGCTAGAAAGCACACCGTTTTTGATCAAAGAAACTGGACGAGTGGGAGTCCCTTCTCCATCAAATGCTTCCGCACCAATGTTGTCTGGATGCAGCACGTTGTCATCTAAACACAACAGAGGAGATGCGATCGTGCTTCCCAAAGATTCCTCAGTCGAAAGGCTCTGCTTATCCAAAATGCTTTGAGCATTGAACATATTAGAAAACGCACCAATCAGACCTAGAAACGCTTCCGGCGAAAAGACAACCCGGTATTTTCCCGTCTTGACTTTGTCGTAGTTCAGATGACTGATGGTTTTCTCGGCTGCTTCCTTCAAACAGCCTTCAATGTCGAGCTTTTCAACACCAGGACTGACCCGAAATGCGCCTGCACTGCGAGGCTTTCTTCCTTCTTCTTCCGTCTTGGTGTACAAGTAAACTGACGCATAAGAATGTGCCTCATGCCGTAAAGCACCCTGACTGTTGAGATAAAAACGATCGATATCTCGCTGAGCTAATCCGTTGTAAGGAACACCAACAATCGCAGGATGTGCTGCTAAGAGTTGTTTTTCTGCCTGAATCAGAGTCTCTAGTAACTGTGAAACCGCAGCTTGCGGAAGATGTTCTTGCTTGACTTCAGCGATCGCTGAAGTTGCTTCTGGGCTAAAATCTGGCGCATTCTCTTTCACGCCAAAGTAACTCGCTTCTTTCGCCGTTTTGAGTGCGAGTTCTAATCCGATCGGATCAACATCGGTCGTGGAAGTTACGCCAACGCTATTGTCTTCATTCCAAACTCGTACCGTTACACCTGAGCGCTGAGACGCTTTCATTTGTTGAGGTTCGCCCTGATCGACTTGCACACTCGTTTCGTCGATCGCAGATCCAAAAATATCAAACTTCTCAATCCCAAGTTTCTGAGCAGCATTCTGGGCTGCTGCCGCAATTTCCTGAACTTTCGCCATATTCTCTTTGCTCCAAGATGTCTCACTTTACGAGAATTCGATGGTTTCCGCTTCGTTGTCAGCAGTTTCACCCCTGAACATCCCTGAAGGTCTTCAACGTCCCCAAACCTAAAGGATTGAACAAACAGCGATCCTACTGCAACGAAACCAACAAACCTCGAACTATCGTCCGCCAACCGTAATCGAATCCACCTTCAAATGCGGCTGTCCAACCGTGACATAAACGCTGCCACTGACCGATCCACAGAATCCTGCTGCCAGCCCCAAATCCTTGGAACACATCGAGATCTTATCCATAATCTCAGTTGCTTCCCCGATTAAGGTCGCGCCCTTCAATGGCTTCGTCACTTTCCCGTTTTCAATCAGATAAGCTTCATCTACGGCAAAGTTAAATTGTCCGGTCGCACCGACACTGCCGCCGCCCATTTTTTTGCAATAGATTCCTTTCTCGATCGACGCGAACAAGTCATCGATCTCATACTCACCGGGAGCAATATACGTATTCCGCATCCGGCTTGCTGCTGCAAAGGTATATCCTTGACGACGACCACTTCCCGTTCTCGGATGTCCGGTTCTCATAGAGCCAGCGCGATCGGAAATGAAATTCTTCAAAATGCCATTTTCAATCAGCAAAGTACGTTGAGCAGGCATTCCCTCGTCATCCATATCGATCGTGCCAAATGCATCCGAGGTAATCCCTTCATCCCATGCCGTGAGATTTTCGTGCGCGATTTTCTCGCCTTTCTTCTCGGCAAACGGAGTCGTCTTACGCTCAATCTGCGTTGTTTCGAGCAAGTGACCACAAGCTTCGTGGAAAATTACCCCACCAAACTCGTTTGCCATGACGATCGGGTAAGTTCCCGATTCGACATAATCGGCGTACAGCATTTTCGCCGCCGATTCTGCCACTTCTTCTGCGTCATGCGCGTAATTCCACGTTCTGAGAAAATCAGGTGCGCTCGTTCCGCCAACCCGCTTACTGATCGACGATCGATTCGTACCGTCTGCACAGAGCAAGCTATATCCGACAGATTGCGTCAAGCGAATATCGCGCGCAAAAGTTCCATCACTTGCCGCTACTAACACTTCTTGCCAGTCGCGGAAATACACGGCGCGGCGCGACTGAATGTGACTCGCCTTCTGAGAAAGCGCTCCATTCGCTGCCAATAAGACATCGCCCATTTCCCGCATCGAACTAGACTGCCCGAGCCAAGCTTCTTTGCCTTTTTTCGTGGCGTAATCGCGCAGAATTTCCAGGTGAATTTCAGGCACAAATGAATTGGGTGCGGGCAAGTGTAAGCCCATAATCGATAAGCCTTTTTCCAAGGCAGCCTTCAGCCCGTTAAACGACAAATCATTCGTCGAAACGTAACAGTCTGCCTTGCCTCGAAACACCCGCACGCCTGCCCCTGTTGCCAATCGAGGCGCAATGCTCGTAATCGCATCATCTTCTGCCATGCAGCTAATGTAGTTGACGCGCTCTAAGAAAAATTCAATAAAATCTGCCCCCGCTGCCCGTCCGAGTCCAAGCAGAATCGACAATGGAGCTTCCCATGATTCATCAAATCGATCAGGAGCATAAGTATAAGTCAAGCTAGGTAGCTCTTTAGAAATTAAAAGAGTCGGTGATTGCATCAAGCAAGCCTCGCGCAGGGTTCGTTTTCGTTTATTGTAGCGAAGCGATTCTGCTTTAGAGACATGTGTGATTTGGGGGAGTCCGTACCTATAAGATCTTTCTTCTGTTAGATGTGCGTTTCTACGGAGTTCAGTAGTCTCGACTCAAAGCCGTAGAGGGCAATGAATGCGAGATTTTGCCCATCTTCACGGAATCTTAATCAACTTCTTCTGCTGATCTGCCTGAAGTTTCGGTGAGACTGCTGAAATATGTAAAACAATCTCCTGGAAATCACCGAGGTATTCTATGCGTGAGCTTCTCGCCATTACGAGCTTGATTTGCTGGCTTATCCTGATGATTTGGGTGTACCGCAATTCTCCAGAATGGTTTTTTGTGCCGTTCTTCTTTTTTGCAACATTTCTGTATCTGCGGCTGATGGAACCCGGGAAGAGTTCTTGATAGGCTGTAGGTGCGGTTATTGGCAGGGCGATCGTGAATTCCAGATTAGAACACCTTTCCCGGATTCTGGTAACGGCTGATCAGATGAGATCGATCGAGCATCGCATTTTTGAGGCTGGAATGCCCGTTGCGGCACTGATGGAGAAAGTCGCAGGAAAGTTGAGCGATCGTATTGCTCAACTGTATCCAGCATGTAAAGTCGGTATTCTCGTCGGCTCCGGTCATAATGGCGGAGATGCTCTCGTGGTGGCGCGAGAACTGCATTTTCGCGGGTATGAAGTTCAGATTTTTAGTCCCTTCTCTCGCTTCAAGGAGTTGACTGCAACCCATCTTCAATACGCAAAGTCTCTGAGAATTCCTTGTGTCGAGGATTTGCAATCATGCGATTTGATCATTGATGGCTTGTTTGGATTCGGATTAACGCGAGCGATCGAAGATCCAATTCTTTCTCTCATTCATCAAGTGAATAGCTGGCAGATCCCCGTGATCAGTATTGATCTGCCGTCTGGATTAGATACCGATACAGGTCGAGCCTTAGGAGCCGCCATTCGAGCGACGCACACGCTTTGTCTTGGCTTATGGAAACTCGGTTTACTACAAGAACCTGCCCTTGAATTCGTTGGCAAAGCGGAGTTAATTGATTTCGATATTCCGCTTGCGGATATTTTTGCAATTCTGGGCGAATCTCCCCAAACCCATCGCGTGACTTCAGCTTGGGCGATGTCTACTTTGCCACTTCAGCGTCCCGCTTCGACTCATAAATATAAGATGGGTCATCTCTTACTGGTTTGCGGTTCAGAGAGATATTCAGGAGGGGCGTTATTGACTGGATTAGGCGGACGAGCCAGCGGGGTGGGAATGCTGTCGATCGCAGTTCCAAAGTCTCTCAAGCCAATGCTGTCTTCTCACCTGCCAGAGGCTCTGATTATTGGTTGTCCTGAAACTGAATCAGGTGCGATCGCGCAGCTTGATCTCGATCTCACTGCCTTTGATGCGATCGCCTGTGGGCCGGGTCTAACATTAGAAGCGGCTGACATCGTGCGACAAGTTTTAGACAGCGATCGACCTTTAGTTTTAGATGCAGATGGACTGAATGCGCTGGCAAAACTCGGTGCAGAAACGCTCAAAACCCGTCAAGCTGCGACGATTTTGACCCCACACCTAGGAGAATTCAAGCGATTATTTCCGAATGCCGATTTAACCTGTCGGGCTACAGCAGTTCGAGCAGCGGCAGCAGCAACGACAGCGATCGTGTTGTTGAAAGGAGCAAGAATTGCGATCGCCAATCCTGAAGGAGAACTAAGAATTAATCCAGAAAGTACTCCGGCGCTTGCACGCGGCGGCAGTGGGGATGTGCTCACGGGCTTATTGGGCGGATTATTGGCTCAACAGATCGCCGCCCAGAGCCAAATTTCGCTTCTCGATATGACTCAAACTGCTGCGTGGTGGCATGCTCAAGCGGGGATTCTTGCCGCTGAAACCCGGACGGAGCTTGGTGTTGATGCCCATACCTTGACCCAGTTTTTAATCCCGTCGATCGCTGCGCACCAAAAAACTAAGTTTTTATGTAGCTTTCCTCAAGAACCTGTGCTAAGATAAATTCTTGTGAATGACAAGGGTCGATGCCCGAGTGGTTAATGGGGGCGGACTGTAAATCCGCTGGCTACGCCTACGCTGGTTCAAATCCAGCTCGGCCCATTCACATTTTGCCCGTGTGGCTCAGTGGTAGAGCACACCCTTGGTAAGGGTGAGGTCACGAGTTCAATCCTCGTCACGGGCTTTACTGAAAACCCGCTCAATGAGCGGGTTTTAGTGTTTTTAAATTTAGTTTTGGACGACAATCTGTTGTCAATAACGGGATAGTTTGGGGATTTCTTGGCAAGTTGGGGCTTCTTCATAATCAATCAGCACATCTACATCACTTGTCTCAGTCCGCTCACCCCGCGCATAAGACCCAAAAATTCCCACCTTATTCACTATTCACTCGATACTGATCTCGCAAGAACGGCTTATTTTCTCTCAGAACTCACCGAATTTCCTCAATTGACTTCATGATTTATCCCTAACTAGATATTGTCTCGGAATTTTAACGATCGTCATCGTGCCTATTTCCTTAAATTAGATCGATCGATTTATCACTCATCATCATTCATAATCCAAAAGAGTAAACACAACAAACATAGAAGAAGCCGCAATCAAAGATCTGGTAACGGTGGTAGCAACACTTCTAGCTGATTGAGTAAATCAGGCAAGACCGTATGAATAATATTCCAAAGCGTCTCTTGCTCAACCTGTTCATAGCGGTGAGCAATGATATTTCGCAACCCGATCGCGCCGCGCCAATCAATCTCTGTGTGTGTCTGTTGAAACTCCTGTGAGATTCGCCGCGCCGCCTCACCCAAAATCTCAAACTGACGCTCCACCGCGCTTTGCATCACAATACTTTCCAAATAGCTCTCTAAAGTGAGATCCCTTACAAACATCTGAAGATTCCGAATCGACTGCACCATATCCCAAAGCGCAGTCGCATCACGATTATTTGCTCGCATAAATCACTCGATGAGTTCGTAAAATCTCAGCCTTACTATATGGGTTTTTCAAAAGTTTTTTTTGAATCAGATCCACCTTTCGCCCAAATAGCACAGAAATCTCCTCGCGAATATCTAGCCACGCCGATAAGCTCAAATCACGAGGCTCTTCAAACACAACCAGAACATCCAAATCACTATCATCCCGAAAATCATCCCGCAACACTGACCCAAATAACGCAAACTCAACGATTTTCCATTTCTGACAAAACTGCGCGATCGCATCCTGCGACACTTTTAAGCGATCGTGCAAAATCTGATTTAAATCGATCGTCTGCTCAAGGCTCATAAATCCTCCTGCTTGCCTGACTTGATCTTAAAGTAACAACAACCCAACCGCCGCCGTCACCGCCTCCGCCGCTGCCTCCCCTTCCAGCAACACCATCAATCCTCGTCATGGGCTTTAAAATCAAACCATGAATCATTTTATTGGAATTGATATTGGCACGACGAGTACAAAAGCGATCGTCGTTACCTCGATCGGTGAGATGAAGGGCATTGCCAGCCGAGAGTACCCGTTGCTTGCTCCTCAACCGCGATTTGCTGAACAAGATCCCAACCTGATTTTTTCCGCAGTTCTAGAATCAGTTCGAGAAGCAATTCAGCGCGCCAATTTATCTAGCCGCGACATTGCGGCGATTGGGTGCGGGTCTGCCATGCATAGTCTGATTGTCATGGGTGCAGATCATTTTCCCCTGAGTCAGAGCATCACTTGGGCAGACAATCGGAGTGTGACGCAAGCTGCAGCATTAAAGCAAAGCCCAAATGGAATTCAGATCTACAGAAAGACAGGTACACCGCTGCATCCGATGTCGCCTTTAACTAAGTTGCTGTGGATGCGAGAATGTGACCCCGATCGCTTTAACAAAGCAGCGAAGTTTATCTCGATTAAAGAGTACGTTCTGTATCGGTTGTTTGAACAATATGTGGTTGATTACTCGATCGCAGCGGCAACCGGATTGCTCAATCTCAAAGCTTTGAACTGGGATCAAGAAGTGCTTAACCTCGCTCAAGTGCGGGTCGATCAACTGAGCCAGTTAGTTCCAACCACTCATATTCTGCAAGGCATGAAGCCTGAATATGCAGCAGCAATGGGACTCGATCCGAACGTTCCGGTTGTCGTTGGATCAAGCGATGGTGTACTTGCAAATTTAGGAGTCGGCGCGATCGCATCGGATCAATTAGCGATCACCGTTGGAACCAGTGGCGCCGTCCGAAAAGTTGTCTCTCAGCCAATTACCGACGAGCAAGGTCGCACCTTCTGCTATCCCTTAACTGAGAAATACTGGGTGATTGGTGGAGCTTCTAACAATGGTGGGATTGTTCTGCGATGGTTCCGCGATACCTTTGGACAACTTGAAATCGAACCCGAGCAAGACGCTTATGCACACTTAATTCAGCTTGCCGAATCTATTCCAGTCGGAGCAGAGGGATTACTGTTTTTGCCGTTTCTATCTGGGGAACGTGCGCCCTACTGGAATGCAGATGCACGGGGGGTATTTTTTGGTATGTCTTTGCAACATCAGCGATCGCACTTTGTTCGAGCCGTTTTAGAAGGGATTTTGTTTGCAGCGTATAGTATTACAACTGTGTTGAGTGACTTGACTGACGCGAGTCAGACTATTTTGGCATCCGGTGGAATGACACGATCGCGCATTTGGCGGCAGATGATGGCAGATTTATTTGGGATAGAAGTTCTTGCACCTGAAGTCTATGAGGCAAGCGGATTCGGCGGAGCAGTACTTGCAATGTATGCAGTTGGGGAAATCGTCAAACTCGAAGCTGTACAGTCGATGATTCGGATTCACGATCGACATCTGCCAAACTTAGAGCGATCGCAGCAATATCACAAGTTATTCGATCGTTACCAACGGCTTTACTATCTGCTAGAACCAGAATTTTCTACTCTAGATTGAGGTATCTATATCAATGCCGAGATCAGCCATCACCTGAAGCCATCGCTCAGGGGTCGGAAGAGTTTGTTTGAGAAATTCAAGCGTGAGTTGGCTGGAATTTGCCTTATACAACAGAGGAGCATAGCTGAAATGGCAGGCTTGCTTCTTGAAATCATCTACCCCATACTGTGCAATTAAAGTTGCCAGTTGCTGTTCGATTTTCGGAATTGCGATCGTCGATAAAGCCAGTAAGTTGCTCATCCATCGCTCCTTCTGAATCGTAAACGCAGCCAGGTCTGGAATCGAAGAATTGCGATTCTCCTCACACATTGCCTTAATCTTTTCCCACTTATACGTTTTCCAAGGCTTGGCTTGCAACACAGGTAATTGCCATTTGACAATTTCCTCACGCCAATAATCTTTTGCAGCTTGAACCTGGACAACCTCAAAGCTCGGTAAAATCAGTGCTGTTAATCGCCCCCCATGGCACGCTCCGGTATCAATCCCATAGGCTTTCTGCTCAACGACCAAAGGACGATTTTCGACCACGTGGTGACCAAAAATCACAGGCTTTACGCCCCGATAAAACTGAGTCCAATAGGCTTGACCGTACTGCCTTTCTAGATACCTCTCACCTGCTGTGCAGCCACACAGTACCTCTTCTCGCTGCTGTGCAATGTCGATACCATTTTCGACCGCAGCATGAACTAGAATCGCTTCAGGCGTTTCGTAATAGTAGGGAAGCAGGCGAATCCAGTCTAGAAACTCCGTATAGCGATCGCCGAACTGCAATTTGACAATCTCTTGAGAATAGGACAACGTTTGTTTCAGATGCTTACGCTCATGATTACCCATCAAGACGATCGTATTCGGGCGATTTCTGAGAAAATCATACACTTTGACAGAATCAGGACCGCGATCGACGATATCTCCTAGTGAAATGAGACAGTCCTCATCCGCCAGTTGCACTTTCTCAAGCAACCGCAAAAGTTCTCGATAACAACCATGAATATCGCCGACTACGATTGTTCGCATAGCGCACAGTTTAAACCTGCCCTTAATCTGCTTAGACACCAATCTTAACCTTGAATGGCTAGATTCGGCTAACGCTATCAATCTTCAAGTCAGATTTACTTCGACGAGGTACTTGCCTCTCGACGTTTAATCACTCGTCCCTCGCTCACAAATGAAATTCCCTGGTTGCCCATCGTGTTGATCATCACCGTTTCAATGACTGGATCAGTTACTTTCTGCTGGGCGACCCACTCGACTAAAAAGCTCGCTCCTGCACCCCCACCTGTATCTGCTTGATCGACAAAAAAATAGGTTGAGGCAAGCGGTCTCAGTTCTACAGGCTGCTCTAAATATTTCCGAATTAACTTGCCATTTGTATCGTGGTAGAACACAGAAGTAATGATCAT
The DNA here is from genome assembly GCF_026735145.1 of Leptolyngbya sp. GGD. Lineage (NCBI taxonomy): Bacteria > Bacillati > Cyanobacteriota > Cyanophyceae > Leptolyngbyales > Leptolyngbyaceae > Leptolyngbya > Leptolyngbya sp. GGD. The sequence continues at coordinate 143,490 of NZ_JAPQKE010000003.1, read as the reverse complement.
CGGGTGGGATTGGTCTGTATTTCGCACACTCAGAGTCACTGATAAGTCCATCTTCTGACTACGACTTATCGAATAGATATGAGAGTAGACAGGGACATAGACCGTTTGACCTCTAGCAATTTTAATGCTGTTTGTGAGTGTCACAGTTTTCAACTGAGGAGTAGGGGGCAGTTCAGCCTCTGGTTTACATCCTAGTAAAATCAGACCTACAATAGCAAGACAGAAATATCGCTTGATCATAATCGCGTTGGCTGGGGATGAATCCGACTAGACCAACAATAAGTGCGATCGCAATGCCCTGTCAAAAGTTCAGCATTGCGTCAGTATCCTCGCCACTAACGCAATGCAAATCGAGCTATGGAGTAGAGCGATTCGGTTCCCGTCCCACAATATAGCGAGAAGCAGCAACCTCACTGTTCAGAGGCGGCACTTGTCCCTTATTGACGAGAGCTTGATGGATAAAAGCTGCCATATCGCCACGAGTTGCAGGCTGATTCGGATTGAGAAGACGCTGCTGCGGATGATTCACCACAATCCCAGCACGAGTCACAGATGCGATCGCATCTCTCGCAAACTGTGGAATTTGATCTGCATCATCATAGTAACTGTTGAGGGTCTGGCTAGCAGGAACTGAAGTAGAATTTGCACTGGCAACCGTTTGGGATTGAGCAGGCTGAGCAGGTGGAGTTGCAGCCTTAGCAGGCGGAGTTGCAGTCTTAGCAGCCCTCATCAGAGGCTGCATCAAGGTTAGAGCCGCGAACGGCAGTACGATCGGTCGCCGAGTTTGCTGTCTGGGAGTTTGTTGGGCAGAAGCTTGTTGGGCGGGAGCCTTCGCATTTTGAGCTTGCTGTGCCGTTGTAGCAGTACTCGGAACCCGCTGACTGAGTTCTAGATTTCGAGCAAGTGACGTGAGAACTTCAGCCCGTGTAACGGATTGTCTCGGGCGAAACGTCTTATCAGGATAGCCATTCATAAAGCCCATCTCATAAGCTTCTTCGATCGCAAGAGCCGCCCAGTACCCACTCGGAACATCTCGATACGCACTGCCACTGGAAATCTGCCTTTCTCGGTTTTGGTTAAATGCTTCCCGGATAATTGCTGCAAATTCATCTCTTTCTACAGGACGAGTGGGACGAAATGTTCCATCTGGATAGCCCTGGAGAATATTACGCTGAGCAAGTGCATTAATAAAAGGCTGTGCCCAGTGCTTTTGAGTGTCAGGAAAGCTGCCTTGAGAATTCTGCTGAGCATTAGAAGTGGTATTTAGCGAAATCGTGATTCCTGCCGCTAAACATCCTGCTAATGGTAGATAGTAGAGTCTTCTAGACATAATTATTTTTGCCTGCAAAGTATGCCTTTCTTTGTAGCTCTTTTCGGATCAAATATTTTTCAATCTAAAGACTGAGTATTACGGCAAAATCTGAACTGGAAGGGTCTATCGAAATTGCTACAGTCGATAGATCACCCGTTCTTTATCTCTATTCCGATTACAGTATTCTGCCTCCCACTGTATGAAGAATTAGCTTAGCTTCGAGGCGCATACATCATGACTAGAACGCCCAGAAGCGCGAGCCAGCCTCCGAGCCAATCTTACCGATCAGGAGCAACTCGATCGACAAACCAGCCCCACAAGATAGATGAAACGATGAAAATCCCACCCTATGCTGCGTAGGCGCGACCGAAATTGGCAGGCTGTAACGTTGGAACCACACCATAAATCGCCAAAATGATCACGCCCATCACTGCTAACCACGCACTTTTGCCTTCTCGGAGCCAAAGCCAAAAGAGATAACCGCCACCAATCTCACACAGTGCTGCGAGAACAAAGAAGAGTAAGGATTGAATCATGATTTGCAAGAATCGCTCATCAGTCTAGATGCCTCAATGAGTACAGCGCAAAATGAAATGGCTAGCAAGCATACGATCTCAATTCGGTTTTCTAGATAAGCTCAAGCTATATAATAATTAATGATACATCATCCTGTTAAATATTAAATTGTGTAAAGTTTTTTACTTTCCCTACAGATTGTATTTTCTGATACAAATTTCTAAGGGGACTGTTCCTACCATGTGACGGAGGTTAAACCTTTGCAAGTATCCAAATGCTGATTTCAAGCAATTTGATGGATGGATCTTGATGACATCTATCAGATTTATCTTGAAAACGTTTGAACATATTGCAGATTCGCGATAGGCATGTTTAACGATCGCGAATTGGGGCATCTAGCTGTGTCTGAAAGGTGCTTTCTGCTGATTTGTAAGGAACTGTGCGATCAAGGCTCTCCCGCAAGGGGTTGCCGGAGTCTTGGCCATTGCGCTGATACAATTCAGATTCACAGTTCGCGTCCCCTTCTCAGACCTTTCCTCACTGGAAAGCATTAGGGAGGGAGAGACGCTCACAATGTTCTAGAGGTTTCTCCCTTTCTGAGTCCTAGCTTCTCGGAGGTTTAGTGTCATGGAATTCCAAAATCTAAATGGTTTAGCTGGACAACAGGAAAACAATCAGTCATCGAGTAAGGAAAAGAAACACAAGAAACATAAAAAGAATAAACATCAGGCCCATCCACCTTCTGCTGAAAATCCATCAGAGCCTTTTGAAAGTGACCTTCCTGAGCAAAAAAAGCTCGGCAAGCAAGCTTACGAGCTAGAACTTGCACGTTTGCAGTGTGAGTTGGTCAAAATGCAGTACTGGATCAAGCACACAGGCTATCGTCTCGTGATCTTATTTGAAGGGCGCGATGCTGCTGGAAAAGGAGGAACCATTAAGCGCATTGTAGAACCGCTTAATCCTCGCGGTTGTGGCATTGTTGCACTGGGGACTCCCTCCGATCGTGAAAAAACACAGTGGTATTTTCAGCGCTATGTCGCACACTTGCCCGCAGCCGGAGAGATTATTTTGTTCGATCGCAGTTGGTACAACCGAGCAGGCGTTGAGCATGTGATGGGCTTTTGTACCGACGCTCAGTACACCGAATTTATGCAATCCTGCCCAGAGTTTGAGCGGATGATTGTACGATCGGGGATCATGCTGCTGAAGTATTGGTTTTCCGTCAGTGACGAAGAACAAGAACGGCGATTTCAATCGCGAACGGTCGATCCGGCTCGTCGTTGGAAGCTCAGTCCAATGGATCTCGAATCGCGCGATCGCTGGGTGGAATATTCCAAAGCAAAAGATACGATGTTTGCTCATACGAATATTCCTGAAGCTCCTTGGTTCACGGTCGAGGCAGATGACAAGAAACGGGCACGTCTCAACTGTCTCAGCCATATTTTGAGCAAGGTTCCTTACACCGATATGACCCCCGAAGCGCTGGAACTTCCTCCACGCCGCGCTGCCCCAGACGACTATGTGCGTCCCCCTCGCAACGAACAGTTCTTTGTTCCCCACGTTTACTAAGTTTTCCACTTTCTCAGGACAATCCCTATGAGCCACGAATTGCGTGTTAAAGCGATCTCTCAAGTTACCGATCGAGTTCCCCTTCCTCCGAAAGTTCCTGCTCGTCTAGAAGCAATCTGGGCAAGCGATGTGTTTACCTTGAGCAAGATGCAAGCTTGCTTACCCAAGGATGTCTTCAAATCACTCCAAAGCACAGTTAAAACCGGTGGGAAACTCGATGTTTCTGTCGCAGGTGTCGTTGCGGCAGCCATGAAAGATTGGGCAATCTCGAAGGGCGCACTGTATTATGCTCACGTCTTTTACCCACTCACGAATGCAACGGCTGAAAAGCACGATGGATTCATTTCCGTACAAAGTGATGGGTCTGTGATCTCAGAATTTACGGGCAAAGTGCTGGTTCAAGGTGAACCGGATGGCTCATCATTTCCGAATGGCGGACTGCGAGCCACCAATGCAGCACGCGGATACACGGCTTGGGATGTGACGAGCCCTGCCTATGTGATGGAAACCGATAACGGCGTGACCTTGTGCATTCCGACGGTGTTTGTCTCTTGGACAGGCGAAGCACTCGATAAAAAAACGCCGTTACTGCGCTCGATCGCTGCAATGAATAAAGCTGCGACTCGCGCCCTGAAACTACTGGGCTACACGGATGTTGCTCCTGTCAACTCAAGCTGTGGTGCAGAGCAAGAGTATTTCTTAGTGGATGCTCACTTTGCCCACAATCGTCCAGATTTGCTGCTCACGGGTCGAACTTTGTTTGGCAAACCTGCAGCGAAAGGTCAGCAATTTGACGACCACTACTTCGGTGCAATTCCAGAACGGGTTCAGGTCTTCATGCAGGACGTGGAAGAGAAACTATACCGACTGGGAATTCCCGCCAAAACTCGACACAACGAAGTCGCTCCTGGGCAGTTTGAAATTGCGCCCTTTTTTGAAGCAGCCAACGTTGCGAGTGATCACCAGCAGTTGATCATGACCATTCTCAAGACGACTGCTAAAAAGCATGGTTTTATGTGCTTACTGCATGAGAAGCCATTTGCAGGCGTGAATGGTTCAGGAAAGCACGTAAACTGGTCAGTCGGCAATCCCACTCAAGGGAATTTGCTAGATCCAGGTGATACACCGCACAAAAACCTCCAATTTCTGTTGTTCTGTGGCGCAGTGATTCGAGGGGTTCATACCTATGGCTCACTGTTACGAGCGGTTGTGGCAACGGCGAGTAACGATCACCGTCTTGGAGCAAATGAAGCTCCACCTGCCATCATTTCGGTCTATCTCGGCACGCAGCTCGAAGAAGTGTTTGAACAGATCGCCAAAGGTGAAGTCAAAGATTCGACCCACGGCGGAATGATGGATCTAGGAGTCGATACCTTACCGATATTTGCGAAAGATCCGGGCGATCGCAATCGTACGTCTCCCTTTGCTTTTACTGGCAACCGCTTTGAATTCCGTGCGGTTGGCTCGGGTCAATCTGTTTCGGGTCCTTTGGTCGCAATGAATACGATCTTGGCAGATTCGCTGTCCTGGGTATCTGACCAACTGGAAGCTGAACTGGCAAAAGGAACCGAATTGAGTGCAGCAGTGTTCACTGTGCTCAAAGAAGTGATGGACAAACATAGTGCTGTCATCTTTGGAGGAGATGGCTACTCTGAAGAATGGCATCGCATGGCAGTGGAAGAGCGCGGACTGCCGAATCTTCGGACAACTGCCGATGCCTTACCGGTGTTGAAAGAGAAAGCGATCGAAGATCTCTTTGAGAAGGTTGGAGTGCTCACTCCTGTTGAACTTGAAAGCCGCTTTGATGTTTATGCGGAGCAATATATTCAATCGATCGAGGTTGAAGCGAAGCTCGTCGTAACCATGGCGAAAACGATCATTTACCCTGCGGCAGTAAGGTATCTAACAGATTTAGCAACTTCGATCTCAGCAATTAGCGGTATTGGCTTGACGCTTGAGAAAGACACGGCTGAAAAAGTGGCAGCTTTGATTCAATCGATGATGGATAACGTCAGTAAATTGAGTACAGCCATGAGTCAGCATGATTTTGAGAGTGTAGAGGCTCACATGCAGTACTGCTCTCAAACCATTCGTCCTTTAATGGATAAGGTGCGCGAGTATGCAGATGCCCTCGAAGGTGAGGTCGCAGATGATCTGTGGCCGATGCCAACTTATCAAGAGATGCTGTTTGTGAAATAGCTGATCGTTTTACCTAAGAAAAAGCCGCCTTCAATGAAGGCGGCTTTTTTCAACGCAATTGCACGATGGACAATGATACTCTTGGGCGACCTTAATCGACGGGGAGAATCATTCCTTCACGCGCTAACAAGCTATTGGGAAAGACCGATCTCACATCTGCTTCAATCTGATCCAACATGTCATCATCGTGATTCGGATCATGGTGGAACATCACTGCTTTTTTCACGCGTGCCGCATCTACGACTTTCAGTGCTTCTTGCCAGGTGGAATGTCCCCAACCGATTTTCGGAGCTTTGGGATCGTGATATTCCTCATCGGTATAGCAAGCGTCGTAGATCAAAATATCTGCATCACGAGCAAGATAGACCAAATCTTCATCAATGCGATCGGGATAATGTTCGGTATCGGTTGCATAAACAACAGTTTTACCGTTATAGGTGACGCGATAGCCGATCGCACTATTCGGATGATTTAACGGTCCGGTCTCAATGCGAATGCCGTCTAGGTCAATGACATCCCCCACCATCAGATCGGTGAATTTGAGATCGGACTTCATGATCTGCATCGGCACGGGAAAATTGGGGTCGTGCATTTGATCGCTGAGTCGCTTTTGCATCGTTGCGCCATTGGGAGCGATCGCACCATAGATGTGAAAGCAATTGCCAGGAATAAAGGCAGGAACGAAGAAAGGAAAGCCTTGAATGTGATCCCAGTGGGAATGGGAGAAAAACATGTGGGCTTCGACGGGCATCTGCTTGAGCATCGACTTGCCAAGAACTCGCAACCCAGTCCCGCCATCAAAAATCAAGCGTTTGCCACCAACTCGCATTTCAATACAGGATGTATTGCCACCATAGCGAACGGTTTCTTTTCCGGGAACGGCGATGCTGCCTCGAACACCCCAAAAGTGAATGAAAAAATCGGAAGACTGGGTCATTGCTGGATTTGCGTTTACTTCAAGCGCTCATGAACTCGACTTCGGCAGATAAAACTATCTTTATTGTGTCGATTGCCACAAGCAGTTTGCGACAGAACCGTATGATTTGACGGTGGGAGGGTTGTCCCTACTTCTAAGCTACCCAACAGGTTTTCACGACTACCAAGTTGACATGAATTATAGACGCAGATATAAAAAAAGGCTGAGGAATTTTCCTGAGCCTTGTAATCTACGTAAATTTACGGAATCTAGATTGCAGCTTTAATGCATTTTTCAACCAGTGGCATCACTTTATCCACATCTTGCCAACCGAGAATTTCGGTGACTTTTTTCTCCAGATTTTTGTAGGTTCTAAAGAATTCTGCCACTTCGTCTAAACGATGAGAGGCAATATCATTGAGTGATTTGACGTTTGCGTACCGAGGATCTTTGTCGGGAACGCAGAGAATCTTTTCATCGCGATCGCCACCATCAATCATCTCTAACATGCCGATCGGACGGGCTGCGATCACGCATCCAGGGAAAGTGGGCTGATCCATAATCACCATGCCGTCGAGCGGATCGCCATCGTCCGCAAGGGTATTGGGGACGAAGCCGTAATCGAAGGGGTACATGACCGAGGCATACAGAACGCGATCGAGGGCGAAGGCATTGAGATCTTTGTCAAATTCGTATTTGTTTTTGCTGCCTGCGGGAATTTCGATCAAGACGTTAATTAAGCCCGGTTTGGGTTGGGCGGGAATGCGTGATAAATCCACTGCGTTTCTCCAAGCTAAACAGTTTTACCATTCTGAATTGTAGGGGAGAGCGGTTCACGCCAAGAAGAGTTTGTAGGCGGGATTTTGATTTTCGTCCCAATATCGATAGTGAATCGTATCGAGAAAAGCTTGCCAGTCTTCCATTTCATGCGGTGGGACTTGAATTCCGAGTACAATTCTCCCGTAGTCGGCTCCGTGATTGCGGTAGTGAAAGAGGCTGATGTTCCAGTCTGGACGCATTGAGGTAAGAAATTTGATCAAGGCTCCTGGACGTTCGGGAAATTCAAATCGGTATAAAACCTCGTTCTCTGCCAAAGCAGAGCGACCTCCGACCATGTGCCGCAGATGCAGTTTCGCAAATTCATCATCAGTGAGATCTAGCGTCTTGAATCCATTCGATTCAAAAGTTGTGACCATTTGAGCCGCATCAGAGCGCCCTGAAACCTGCATCCCAACGAAAATGTGAGCGATTTTCTCATCAGCAATTCGGTAATTGAATTCAGTAATACTTCTTCCCCCGAGAAGATCGCAGAATTTTCTTAAACTGCCGCGTTCTTCGGGAATGGTGACGGCAAAAATGGCTTCTCGGCGTTCTCCCAGTTCTGCACGTTCGGCAACAAATCTCAGACGATCGAAGTTCATATTCGCCCCACAAGCGACCGCGACAAGAGTTTGTCCGGTCATTTGTTCGCGTTCGACATAGGCTTTCATTGCCGCGATCGCTAAAGCTCCAGCAGGCTCGAGAATCGATCGGGTGTCTTCAAAGACATCTTTAATCGCCGCACAAGTGTCATCGGTATCGACCAAAATCATGTCATCCACATACTGCTGGCACAGCCGAAACGTTTCGGCTCCCACTTCTCGCACGGCAACCCCATCCGCAAACAGTCCGACATTCGGCAATTTGATCCGATGTCCCGCCTTAAGAGATTGAGTCATCGCATCTGCATCGACTGGTTCAACTCCGATAATTTTTGTCTCTGGGCGCAATCGTTTGATATAAGCTGCAATGCCTGAAATCAGCCCGCCCCCACCGATCGCGACAAAGACCGCATGAATTGGTTGCTGATACTGCCGCAGAATTTCCATGCCGATCGTGCCTTGTCCCGCGATCACATCGGGATCGTCGAAAGGATGCACAAACGTCAGTCCTTTTTCGGCTTCTAATTGACGGGCATACGCATACGCATCGTCGTAGGTGTCTCCGTGTAGAACGACTTCTCCACCGCGCGATCGCACAGCATCAATTTTCACTTGCGGTGTGGTGACAGGCATGACAATGATTGCCGTTGTGCCTAAGCGCTTTGCACCCAGAGCAACACCTTGCGCATGATTTCCCGCTGAGGCAGCAATGACACCCTGCGCTAAGATCTCTGGCGAGAGTTGCGCCATTTTGTTGTAAGCTCCGCGCAGTTTGAAAGAAAAAACAGACTGCATGTCTTCGCGTTTGAGCAAGACTCGATTGTTCAACCGAGCAGAGAGATTCGGAGCAAATTCTAACGGCGTTTCTTGTGCAACATCGTATACACGGGCATTGAGAATGCGTTCTAGGTAGTCACCGGACATAAAGATGCGGGGAGGAAAGGGGTTGAATTCTTATTTTACGGGTAGAAGTCAACGAATTTATTTGCCGTTTGAGGGCAACCGAACTTTGAAACTCGGTTTGAAATCACTCAGGGTAGAAGACTGGATCGAAATTGATGATCAGTTTGAGTCGTATTTGCAGCGAAAAGCAAAGTTACTAGAAACGAACTATTCAGAAGTATTCGCGAGTTTAGCAGGGAGCGAGGCTGCACAGCGGGAAGTTCTCGATCGCTTACTCGATCATCTCTTGCATTACTTTCCTGATTTTTATCAGCGAATCGGCGATCGCATTACAATTCAGCTTACGGATCAAACTTGGCAAATCTCTGAATTTGAAAATCCTTTAGATTTAGCCGGTCGCTTAGTTCAAGAAGACCTGTGTGTGATGCAAAAGCATGAGAATCAGTATTTTCTGAGTGCAGCATCACTTTGTTTTCCGTCCCGGTGGCGATTGAGAGACAAACTTGGACGACCTTTAGTCGAGATTCACCAACCTGTGCCGGACTATCCAGAGCAGTTAGAACATCCGGTCGATCGGTTCTTCGATCGCTTAAAGCCTGAATTTCCTGGCGTTCGATTGAATTGGAGCATTGTGGATACGCCAGAGCTATTTTTGGGATATCAAAGCGAGTCACACAATACAGGAGAGCATTTATGGATTCGGGTTGAACGGCAAACTCTGCGAAGATTTGAGCATAGTATTTTGTTTGGGATTCGCACCTATCGTTATCCGATCAAGATTTTGAAAGCGTATCCCGAATTGGCGAAGGGACTCGCTGAGAATGTGCGATCGCTGTCGCCAGAAATGCAGCTTTACAAGAACATTCAGCCAATTCGAGACAGGCTTTTGAGGGAACTTAACTTGGATTAATCATTTGCTCTGGACGCACGAATTGATCGAATTCTTCTCCCGTGAGCAATCCGAGTTCAATACAAGCTTGACGCAAAGTAGAGTTCTCCTTGTAAGCTTTGTAAGCAACTTTGGCAGCGTTATCGTATCCAATCTTAGGATTCAAAGCTGTCACGAGCATCAAGGAGTTTTCCAAAAAATGATTGATGCGATCGCGATTCGGCACAATTCCCACAACCATGTGATCGGTAAACGAAGAGCACGCATCAGAAAGAATGCGAATCGAATGAATCAAATTATGAATCAACACAGGCTTGAACACATTGAGCTCAAAGTTACCTTGGCTTGCTGCAATCGCGATCGCACTATCGTTGCCCATAACTTGCACACAGACCATTGTCATTGCCTCGCATTGAGTCGGATTGACCTTACCAGGCATAATCGATGATCCAGGCTCATTCGCAGGTAACACTAATTCTCCTAATCCACAGCGAGGACCTGACCCCATCCAGCGCAGATCATTGGCGATTTTCATCAACGCACAAGCGAGCGTTTTAATCGCTCCGCTCGTAAAGACGATCGCATCATGAGCCGCTAAGGCCGCAAACTTATTCGGGGCACTGACAAAAGGAAGTCCGGTTAATTCTGCAATTTTACTTGCCGATCGCACTGCAAACTCAGGATGGGTATTGATTCCGGTTCCAACTGCGGTTCCACCAATCGCAAGCTCATACAATCCGGGCAGGGTTGCTTCGATTCTGGCGATCGCTTGATCCAACTGTGCCACATAGCCGGAGAACTCTTGACCTAAAGTTAAGGGCACAGCATCCATTAAATGAGTCCGCCCAATTTTAATGATGTCATCAAACTCATTGGATTGACTTTGCAATGCATCGCGCAGTTTTTTAACCATCGGTAGCAATCGCTGATGAATTGCTTCTGCTGCTGCAATATGCATTGCAGTTGGGAATGTATCGTTTGAGGATTGAGACATATTGACGTGATCATTCGGGTGAATGGGAGTTTTACTTCCCAACTCTCCGCCAGCCATCTCGATCGCACGATTCGAGATTACCTCATTCGCATTCATATTCGTTTGCGTTCCACTTCCGGTCTGCCAGACAGACAAGGGAAAATGATCATTGAGCTTGCCAGCAATCACTTCATCAGCGGCTTGAATCATCAATGTTGCTTTTTCCGCAGGGAGCTTGCCTAAGTCTTGATTGACGATCGCGGCAGCTTTTTTCAAAATGCCAAATGCCCGAATCAGTTCTGTCGGCATTTTGTCTTGTCCGATTGCGAAATACGTGAGCGATCGCTGAGTTTGCGCTCCCCAATAGCGATCGCACTCGACCGCGATCGCGCCCATACTATCTGTTTCTGTCCGAGTCGTTAAATCCACACTGAGTTTCTCCGCCGTAATCGTAGGACATTCCACCACCTGTCCAATTTATCATCCCAAAAACGGTTGACCGATTTACGCTAGAAGAAAGACATTTCTAGTGCTCAATCATGCCTCTCAATCCCGTCATTTTCGTTCACGGCATCACCGATACCTTTGCTCTCTTCGACCCGATGACACAGTACCTAGAGCGTTCAGGATGGCAGACTTATGGATTAGACTTGATTCCAGCCAATGGAGATAGCCACCTTGATCTCTTAGCAAAACAACTTGCAGCCTATATCGAAGCCACCATTCCCGCCGATCAACAGATTGATCTCGTTGGCTTTAGCATGGGTGGACTGGTCAGTCGCTATTACGTTCAGCGCTTGGGTGGTATTAGCCGAGTGCAGCGATTTATCACGATTTCTACACCGCACAATGGCACACTTGCAGCCTATCTTTCTCAACGTCCTGGCTGCATACAGATGCGCCCGAATAGCTCTTTTTTGCGTGATTTGAATCAAGATGTGCAAATGCTCGATCGCATTAATTTCACTTCGATTTGGACACCTTTGGATGGCATTATCGTTCCAGCAAATAGCTCTGTTCTTCCAGTTGGAGAAGCGATTCAAATCAAAGTTCCGCTTCATGCGTGGATGGTGACTGATCCACGATCGATGACACTGGTTGCCGAAGCCCTGAGAAAGCCACTTGAGAAAGCCAGTTCACCATTGACAACCTATTGATTCAGCCAATGATTTAGTTCTCCACTCAGCCACTCACTAAACAAAGTCGAGAGAATCTCTTCGCGAATTTCAGGAGTCAGTTGAGCGGGAATAAACTCTTCGACTAATAAAAGGTGAAACCCTTGGTCAGTCTGAATGGGGCGCACCACTTCTCCTGGGGTTGCACCAAATGCTGCCGCTGCGATTTCTGGTTTCAAATTCCAACGATACACGGCTCCTTCATATCCACACTGATATCGCCGTTTACTATCCATATCGTAAAGATGAGCCGCCTCATAAAAACTAATTTCTCGTTCCTCGGTTTGATAAAAAACTTCTCGAGCCACATGCTCGTAAGGAACAAGAACTTGATACAGAATTACCCGCTCAAAATTCAGGCGATTCTGGGCGAAAAAACCTTCAACTTGCTGCCCAAATAGCGTCTCTTTTAATTTTTGGGTGAGTAGTCGATCGCGGATGCCCGCTTCCCAATCTTCAACTGTAATTTGCTGCTCTGCCAGCCAAGCTAATGTATCAGTGGCACGCTCTAGCCGTAGGTCACGTCGGATGAGATCGGCCTCTGCTTGGATTTCCTCAGGCGAGACAAAAATCTCACGCTCACGAGCCGTTTGATCAATAATTTTTTGAGTGAAAATCGCCTGACACACTTCTTTGAATTGCAGGTTCTTCTTCAAGTAACCAACAATCTCATCAGGTTGAATCGAAGAGTATGACGAGGAAACCATGCCGTTTTCAATCTGAATAAACATCACTGAACCTGTAGAGTTGAAAGAATAATTGAAGGATCTATCCAGCCTTCTACAGTAGGAATTAATTTTACCGACTGATGGAGGCAGGGCGATTGTGTATTGAGACGGAATTATTCGCGATCGCTTTCATGATCGTTTATACAAGAGATGAAATGAGATGATTGAGACTCAAGCAGCCCTGAAGATGTATCAAGCTAAACGATCAAATAAGGCTTTTTAGCTAGTGTAGGGATTGAAAAAAATTAGATGTTGCCATTTTGGCTAATTCTGCTAACAAAGCTTTGCCATTCTCTCGATGTGGACTATTGAGTAGAATGTGCCAAATTGGCAATTTGTTTCAACGAACACCTGCTTAGATTGTAAAAATAGCTTTATCTGTGAGATACATCCTATGCAGATCAACGATTTGAACTATTTAGAACATGTTCTAGACATCAAGACAATTTCAGGAGGAGTTATTGTCGGTGTAACGGCTGACGCATCCGCTACCGGAGATTCAAGCTTCACCCTAACTGATACCAGAACTAAAGTGAAAGAATTGGGAAATGGAGGATCTATCGGAAAAGGCAGTGGGATAGCAGTTGCGACCGGAACCGATTCGCTGGCTGGAGTTGATCTCTTTGGCTCGGGAGACAAGGTGATCGAGAAGACAAAAGTAAAATACTTTTCAAACAAAGACACGATGATTGTTAAGGGTAAAATCCTGGTCATCGATAAACCTTAGTCTCAAGCTCCTGGAGGTTGAAACCCCGTGCTCATCGAACGAAGTCTCTGAAGAGATTGTATTCCTAAGCCATTAGCTGGGTTCAGGAGTCCCTTTAGGGAGTTCGCATGGTTAGCACCGGGTTTTGAATCCGGTGCGGGACAGAAACGCAGCCAAGATGATGTTCAACGTTTTGTCAGTTACCCAGTTCAAGCTCTCAAGCTTTTTGATTTTCTTTAATTTTGATAGGGGCGAGAGTATCTCACCCCTACTTTTTTGCTACTGTTTTGCACAACTGACCTTAATTTTGACGTTGCCCTGATCTTGCAATGCAAGTCGTAGATGATTGCGAACCTCAACTAAATCTGGTCGTAAAGTAATTGCCTGTCGATAAGATTCGATCGCGCTCTTTAAATCACCCGCTTGCCGCTGAGCATTCCCTAATTCGTAGCTGAGTGCAGCATAACGAGCTTGATCTTCAATCGATAATTTGTTCTGGGCATGAAGCACAGCAGCGATACCCAACTCGGCTTGAAGATTATCAGGTTGAAGTGTCTGTACTTTTTGATAAGCCGCGATCGCGGCTTCCCATCTTTTCTGTTTTTGCAAGACAAGCCCCAGAGCAAGGTAAGCTTCTACTAGTGCTGGATTCATCGCGATCGCTTGCTGATAGCATTCAATAGCGCCGTTATCATCACCCATCTGTTGGCACTCGTCGCCTAACTCATAATTGACTGTTGCATAATGCACCTGCTGGTCTAAAGGGAGCTTTCCCTGAGCATAAAAAGCATTTGCTAGACAAACGGCGATTTCACGCACCTCCGGCTGAAGCTCCTGCGCTCTTTGATAAGCTGCGATCGCGTCTTCCCAGTGCTCTTGTTTTTGTAGAGCACGCCCCAGAGCATAGTAAGCTTCAGCTAACTCTGGGTTCATGGTGATCGCCTGCTGGTAATATGCGATCGCAACCTTTAAGTCGCCTGCTTGTTGGCGTTTGTTGCCCAAAGTAGCATTGATGACAGCATAGTGCTCCTGTTGTTCCGGGGGTAATGTGCCCTGAGCGTAAAGTGCATTCGCCCAAATCACTTCTGCTTCAATCGAATCCGGTTTCAGTTCACGAGCCGTTTGATAACAAGCGATCGCATCGTCCCATTTGTTCTGCTGCTGTAAGGCATAGCCCAGATTGTGATAGAGAGCAAATGCAACATTAGAGGATTGAGGCTGAAGCATTAAAGCTTGCCGATACACCTTTTCTGCTTCTAGTAACTGCTCTTGAATTTGGTACAAGTTTCCTAAACTAAACCAAGCTCTGACATCGTTCGGCTGTAGCTGTAGCAAACTTCTAAAACACTCCTCGGCAGTTGGATAATCTCCCTGGTGATGCATCACCACTCCTAAGTTATACAGAGCTTCTGGATATTGAGGTTGCACCCTTAGAATCTGGCGGTATGCTTGCTCAGCCTGACTCAGTTGATTCGTCTGTTGGTAACTTGCTGCAATTTGAAGTGCTTTAGGAATCAGCCGAATATTTAGCGGCTGAATTGGATTGAGCAAGTGCTTACGCTCGATCGCAACAATCTTAATTCGCCGCTCTTTCGCGCCAAAAGAAAACTTATACGCCTCATTGCCCAGTAGAAAGTCATAAACTTGAAACCCCTTCTGAATCGCATCCCGAATCGCGTCCGCATGGAGAATGATTCCTGGAGCCAGATCTTTCACAGTATCGTCGCGTCCTCCGATCAAAAACAAAACCGTTTTATGGCTCCAATCTAAGAGATTTGCGATCGCGCCGAGTGGCTTTTCTCCCTGCCATAGCACAGACAAAGACAGGGCTTGATGCTCAAAGCAATGCCGCAATGTATGCCCAATCTTATCCAAAATCTTCTGGCATTGATCCGCCCCTTTTCTGCTTTCCCAGTTTGATCTCCAGAGTTCCAAAAGTACCTCAAGATGATCCTCAAAATTATCTGCGTTGGCATAGGTCAAATGGAATTCAGAAGAATCTTCAATTTTTCTGAAAAAGCGTCTGATTTTGTGCCGAGTATTTGAGCTAACAACGGTCTGAAGATACTGTTCCCAGGTGTCTGGCAAATCAATATATGGAACAATGTTATTGTCGATATGATCTAAGTCACTAACGTAGCATCGTTCCTTCAATTCAAATCCGTCTGTCAGAAACTCCTTCAAAATTAGGCTAATTCTTCCCTCGATCGTCGAAATATTATCTAGCTCAAAAGTCCACCATTCTTCTTGTTGAAGAAATGCAGCAAACGCAGAGCTTACAGCTATTTCATATTCAGGCAAACAGATAAATCCAACATGGTCTGCATCAGCTACTCCTGCCATCACAAGTTCACTATGAAATGATCCATCTGGATTCTCAAGTGCTGTAAGGTATAGCGGAAAAAATGCGACATACTCTGAACCGCGGCTCCTTGATTTGGCTGCTAATATAAACCACGATTCATGAAACTGATCATACCGTTTCAGTACTCCAGATAGCCAGATCCAAGATGAGAAGAATCGAGCCTGATGATCAGCATTGTATATGGATTCCCAGGTATTTCTAATCGTCTGAAACATTTCAAAATCATCAATAATGCCAATTTCTATGTCTTCCATATCTGGTTTCTCCTGAAATTGTTTATCAACAATCAATATTTCTGCCGCCGCCAAGGATTTTAGCAATCAAAAAATGTATCGATGTGCCATTCTGGCAGAATTCAATCTCATAAATGTAATGTCGAAAAAAATTACTAAAACACAAACAAAACTGCCAAAATGGCAACCTCTAAAAAACGCATCCTTTATCTTATAAATATCAACTCAAACAACAGAGTTGAAACAACTAAGAAACAAAAATTCCAAGGAGAAATCCAATGATTATTTCTGATCTCAACTACTTAGAAACCGCTCAAACAGAAGTTTTCGGTGGCTTTACTTATCCCTCTGTCTCCTTCAAAGAAACCGTAAAAATCAACAAATACATCAACTCGAAAGTCAATCTGAAAGGTAACGTCGCTACTGCTGAATCTGATGCAGAAGCTTATGGAAAAGACAGTTTGGCTCAGATTTTCACCTACACGAAAACTACGCCTTACTCGTCTTATTCGAGCGGTACTTCTATCTCTGCTTCCAACTAGAACTCAATTAATTATTGAGTGACTAGTTTAAGGTAGGGCAACCATGGAATCTCTCCGTTGTTGCCCTACCTTAATTTGTTTTGTTCTGCCTTAAGCTTTTTGCACGAATGATTAAATTGAAAAATTTAAGGGCGATATTGTCGTACCAAAATTGCTTGTGCAAATTGCATAGTATTGGAGGAAAAAGAATGACTTGTTTGATGATCACTGATCTAGACTATCGCGTAGACTCGACTGTGAAAGAGAGCATTCATGGCGGCGTCAGTGTGAGCGTCAGTACCACAACTTACAGCACGAAGAATTTTACTTATGCGAATGCGAATGCAGGTGCAAGTGGTTCAATGACCTATACTTCCACAAAAACATCCACACGGATTAATAACGTTGGCTATTTATATTCCAGCAATGCAAATGCAGATGCCTATGCGCTAGCCGCAGCGCAATACAATACCGCGATCGCGCGATCAAATAGCACCTCGATCTATGTCAGTGTGTCGAACAAATAGCAATCGAATGCCATGAAGTTGAGGATACCGAAAGATGAGCCAGCACAAGATCTTGATTCGACGAATTATTTCAGCGGATAGGCGATCGAGAGCCGAAGCTAGAAGTGAGGTGATTCTCTCAGACCCCACAACGGTTTCCCATCAATCTGTCAGCATCAGCGTCTCTTCTACAGAAACGAGCCAAAGCGCAAGTAGTCGCTCCATAAGTTGCTCCAACAGTTCTTCAGTGTCGAGCTAGTAAATTCAATCTAATCATACAGAAAACACAACACGAGTTCCGTGTTGTGTTTTTACTAGGTCGTAATTAGATTTAGAATGGGAAACTGGCTGTCAAGCTCCGAGCAGAGGCGAAAGAGACAACCGGAGATGTGCCGAAGTTTAGAGCCAAGATTGTTCTAGACTTGCCATCTGCTGTCGCCATTGTTGTGCTAGAGACTGCAAGATTTGGATTACCAGGGAGAGAGAGGCTGATACCTTGAGGTGAATTTGCTAGCTTTGTGCTCCACAGCTCTGTACTACCCTGTTTCAGAGAAAGCGTGTTGTCCTCACTCAGTGAAAGGGTCAGGATACCGTCATTCGCTTGTAGAGCACCAAAAATATCTGATGAGTGATCCAGAATTTCAAGATGAGACAAGTCGCGAATCAGCATATAAATACTCCTTATTTGCCAGTATTCTAGTCAGTTGTCAACAGAGAAGCCTGCCATTTTGGCACCTTATTCACGGGCAAGTCGTTGCATTGACCCAACCATTGTTCTAAGGTTGCAAATGTTCCGCCTTTAATTCGAGTTCGAGGCTCACTCACGACTTCCAAGTAATTCAAATCCTTGATCGGATTCGGTTGCTGCGGATTTGAATCAGGAGTTTGAGCTTGCTTTTGCCCTGCTTGATAGTGATCCTTCATAATCCGGTTATAGGTTCTGTAGGGAATGTAGTGGAGCGGATTATAGCCACCAAACTGCAAAATTAAAACACAAGCCCACGAATATTTTCCTGCTAAGATCGCTTCAATCACTTGGTTAAATTGCTCAGTTTCCATGACGCGATCGAGCGATGCGCTCGAATTTCTAAAGCCTTGTTGAGTCATGCTTTTCACCTTTTTTATATCCTAGTCAGATCTTAAAATCACTGGATCACGTTGTTGCTTGCCTGAAGCTTTTTCAGCGGATCAAACAATAAATCGACAATGCGCCGCTGCCGAGTCACAATCTCAGCCGTCGCAGTTTGCCCTGCCTTAAACAAAACTTTCTGTTGATCTTTGGTAATGTAGGAGCGTTCTAATTCCACTTCGATGTGGTACACGCGTCCCAAGCGTTCGTCGGGTTGAGCATCGGGAGAAATTTTCGCAACATGTCCAGTAACAATGCCATAGTCCTGATACGGATACGCATCAAGCTTTACCTGTACAGGCATCCCTACTTTGACAAACCCTGCTTCTTGGTTTGGAAGGACTGCGGATAAGATCAGTGGCTTTTGGGCTGGAGAAATCTCTGCGATCGCTTGTCCCAGTTGGACGACTTCTCCAGGATGCCGCAGACTCAGTGCAGAAACAATACCACTCGTCGGTGCGTATAAGTAACGTTCCCGAAGTTTAGAATTTGCTGCTGCAATCAAGGTTTGTAGTTCACTAATTCTTGCTTGAATCTGAGAGAGTTTGATTTCGAGTTGGCGCACTTGCTGGTTCGACTGTTGTTGCAGTTCTGCTTGTTCTGCTTGTTTTTGTGCGATTCCTGCATTCAGGCGTTCGATATCTTCTACTGATCGCTGCAAGGTTCCTTGCTGCTCTGTGATCGTTCGTTGGCGATCGCGTAACCCTTGTTGAACTTGAAAAACTTGTTCTTGCGCGATCGCGCCTGCTTCTACTAAAGGTTGGAATCGCTTCAGCCGAGTTTCCTGAGCGATCGCATCTTCATTCAGTTGATCCAGTAATTGTTGAGTAGTCGCAATATTGGTTTTACCTTGGGAAATTTCGACCTGCTGCGCTCTCATTTCAGCGTGCATCGCATCTAAACGGCTCTCTGCCTGAAGCTGAACTTGAGCCAGTAAAGATTGAGTCTGACTCCACTCGATCTGGGCTGCGGTTCTTTCTTTCTCTAACCGTTCTACTTCATGATTGGCTTGTTCATTATCCAGTTCCATCATGACTTGTCCAGCTTTCACAGGCTTCCCTTCCTCAACTAAGATGCGAGAAACCTTGCCTGTCTCAGTCGGATTGACTTTATACACGCTACCTCTGGGAATCAGCCTGCCCTGAGCGCGAGCGACTTCATTGATCTGACCAAACCAAGCCCAAGATGCAAAACAAATCGAAAATACCGCACCTCCTACCATCAGACGCAGGGGCAATGTAGAAGGAGGTTGATCGAGCACCGCTTCTAAAGGGGCAGACCAGTGAGAATGGGCGGAACCTGAGGGTTTGGGAAAGGAATTCTCCGTCTGTTGATCATGCTGTTGATCATTGACTGGAGAACCTTGGTTGTGAGGGGCAAGCTGAACCATAGAGTATGCCTCGTAGAGTCATAGTATTCAGATAGGACAAATCTTGTGAGAACTAACCCTAAAACGTCGATCATCTTAGTCATTAGGGTGCTGCTTTTCAAGTGTTAGTAAACACACCTTGCGGAAACTTTTCAGACCTTCTTCAGCATTGGAACTATCGATCGAGCCTCAGTTTAGAGATCGAGTTGTTGCTGAGCAAGATGGGCATAAATGCCTTTAAGTTCAATTAATTCCTCAGGGGTTCCTTGCTCTGCTAAAACTCCACGATCGAGGACCCAAATGCGATCGGCATTTCGCACCGTAGATAGACGATGAGCAATCACAAATGTGGTGCGTCCTCGACTAATTCTGGCTAAATTCTGCTGAAAGCGGCGCTCTGATTCTGTATCGAGAGAACTCGTGGCTTCGTCTAAAATCAAAATTGCGGGTTGCCCTAAAAGCGCACGAGCGATCGCAATTCGCTGCCGCTGTCCACCCGATAGATTTGCACCGCGCTCACCGACTTTGGTGTTATATCCCAAGGGTAAATCCTGGATAAAAGCATGAGCTTCTGCTAGCTTCGCAACCTCTACCACTTGCTCTAGGGTGTATTCAGGTCGATAAAGCTGAATATTGTCTAGAATCGTGCCTGAAAACAAGAAACATTCTTGCGGCACAACCCCTAATTGGCTCCGTAAGGACTGGGGTGAGACATGCTTAATGTCGTGCCCATCGATCCAAATTCGACCAGTGGTGGGATGATATAGCCCTTGCAGGAGCTTGATCAACGTACTTTTTCCAGACCCGCTCCGCCCCACGATCGCGATCGTTTGACCTGCTTCAACTTTTGCTGAAATGTTTTCCAGCGTGTTGCGTTCTTCGGCTTGCTCATAGCGAAACGTAACTTTCTCGAACTGTACTTCCCCTCGTATCGGAGGGAGCACTAACATCGATTGTCCAGGTGTCTCTTCCGGTTTAACGGAAAATACATCATTCAATCGTTCGACTGAAATCAAAACCTCCTGGAACTCATCCCACAGTCCAACGAGTGCCAGTACAGGTCCAATAACATTACCAATTAACATATTAAAAGCAACGAATTGCCCGATCGTTAACTGATCTTGAATCACCAAACTTGCACCGTACCAAAGTAGCGCAGTACTTCCGATCGAATTGACCAATCCGCCTGTCACTTGCAGCCCATTGGTCAGTTTTTGCGCCTTAAAGTGGATGTTGAGCATTCCAATTAGGCGGTCTTCCCAACGCCAGCGGACTTCTCGCTCTGCTGCCACCGATTTTACGGTTGCGACACCTGTCATCATTTCCACCAGCAGCGAGTTTTGCTCAGCCGTTGCGCTAAAGGCTTCCCGCGAAATTTGCCGCAGAAATGGAGTCGCAACTAGAGTCAAAATTACGATCGGTGGAATCAATGCGATGACGAAGAGAGTCAGATGCCAGTTGTAGTAGAACATCAGCCCGAGATAAACGATCGCCATCGTCGTATCTAGCCAAGTCGCAACCGCCTGCCGCGTTAGAAAAGCTTGAATTTTGCTATTTTCTTGCACCCGCGTCAGAATGTCTCCAACCTGACGGGATTCAAAGAATTTCAGAGGCAACACTAAAGCATGACCAACAAACCCACTGATCAACGTCAAATCAAATCGATTAGAAAAATAATCTAATAGATACTGCCGTACTCCAACCAGTCCAATCCGCCAAACGCTAAACAGCAGCAACCCAAGGCTGAAAAGATGCAGCATGGGTAAGCTTTTCTGCGTGACGACCTGATCAAGAATAATCTGAGTAAAGAGCGGTGTAACTAGCCCAAACAGTTGCAGTAGCAAAGAAAGTAGAATGATTTGCCACAGCACAGACCGATATGACCACAAGACTTCCCAAAACCGTTTTAAGTTGCGCTCTGTGGTTTGAACCGTTTTGAGTTGCGGGGTCGGATCAAGCATCAAGGCATAGCCCGACCAATGCTTGAGAAAGTCTTGATGAGTGAGATTGCGTTTACCACGGGCAGGATCGGCGACCAGTACCCGCCCCCCTTTGACCCGATAAACGACCACATAGTGATCCCCTTCCCAGTGAGCAATCCAGGGGTTTTTTTGCTCCGCCATCCGCCCCAAACTTGCCCGAACCGGTCGTGCCTGAAACCCAACATTCTCTGCTGCGAGTGCTAAGTTCTTGAGTGAAGCCCCAGAACGTCCCACCTTTGCTAGTTCCCGCAATGTGTTCAGGCTCAGCCGATTTCCCCAGTACTGACCAATCATTGCAATACAGGCAACCCCACAATCTGCTGCGCTCTGCTGCTGAATCAATGGATACCGCTTCAGCAGTTTGGGTTGCCAAGGAACATGCCGAGCGGGTTTAGGAAAGTTGACTGCAACCTGATTCGCTGGCGTTGGATGAGTCACATCCTGACTCAGGGCTTTTTGAGTCGTATCTCCCTGAGTCGAAGTTGAGAGTAAAAGTTGCGGTGAGCCGCGCCCCAAGGCTATCGTTTCTTGCTGGTAGCGCCCCAATGTTCCAGAAGTCGTGACTGGCGAGGAAATTGCTTTCCATTGCTCGATCGAGACTTTGTAAATCAGCAATTTTGTCTTCGCGATCCAATCTGGGGGAGTTTTCTGAATCTCTCCCCAACTTTCCCCGACGATCGCGGGTGTCACCTCAGAACTTTGATCGTCAATCTCGCCTTGGTATAGCCAGAAGTAACCCGAATCAATGCCTGCTTCCACCAGTTTTGCCCCTGCCGGCACTTCAATCGTCTCTAAGAAAAATAACAACTGCTGAGCCTGATGACTCGTCAGCGTTTTCTTCGAGCTAGCACCCTCTATATCCCAAGCGATAGCAGTTCTGAGAAAGATTAAACGGGCGAAGCGAGTCGCTTGCTGGACTAAAAAATTCCGCAGTTGGGGAAGCTTTTTTAACCAACTTTCGAGTTTGGTCACAGAGATACGCGCAAGCGTCACAGGACTCGCCGCGATCGCAGTATAAGGGAGTGAATTCTGGCAAAATATCGACTCTGCCCCAAAGCATTGCCCGGTCTCTAAAAGCATGACTGATAGATCTCGCTGCTGCCGCCGATCAGGGCAGATCAATCTAACTTTCCCCTGACAAATGACATAAAAGTGTGCATTTTGTTCGTCAGAAGCAGCAGGGGATTTGTCTTCTGCGTTATCGTTCAATTCATTCCCAAGCTGAAATTCGCACAGCTGAAAATCCTGGCTCAAAACTTGCGCGATCGTTTCATCCATCTGGGCAGCAGCGAGCAGTTTTCGGAGGGCAATTTGGATGTCGATCGCGCCTCCTAAGCGTTGAGGCTGAAGCAGTGCCTGAAGGTTCGAGGCTGAATTCATATCCTAACTTCCTGGCATTTTGAGTATTTTTCTTAAAAGCTGACTATCTCTCCAGCGAGCGTTAAAATGCTTGCTCTCAATGGTGACAATCTCTCCCCAAATTTGTCGCCAATTTGGCAGATTTTTTGAGCGATGGACTCAAGTTTGAGCGTCAGTTTGAATAAATTAATGAACTGGTATTCCCTATAACTCTCGAAATCGTTGCAATAGAATGGAATATCCCTGCACTGATGCGAGTGTGCATGACAAATTTCCTCATAATGAATTGACATCCTTGGGGCGTTAGGATGACCTCGTACAAATCTCGATTACCAAGCCATAAAACAACGATCAAGATTCAATGAATCTTGTTATTCTGAGTGATTCCATTATTAGAAGCGACAAACTCAGTGGTGCTGTCTATCCCATCGTCGGTATCGTAAGCCGCGTCTACAAATAATTTTGAATCTCGACATCTTTAGCCTACCTAACATTAGAAAACAACACGTTTCGATCGAATTCAAACTCGCACCAAGCGAAATACGATCAGTTCGCTCAGGCTGTATGAAGCTAATTCCGAGTAATGTAAAGTGAATCGTTGATAACCTCGGAACACAGACTTGCTTTTGCAAAGACTTGCCCAAACCGAAACCAAATAATATTTAGATATATTTAGATTTAGGATTTGAGTGCGAAGGCGTTCTGTAAAAAGCCTAAGAAACGAAATGATTGCTGTCAAGTCAATTACAAAAATTATTTTTATTAACTATATGGGCTATACAAATTACCCAAAGATTGCTACATCACGTCTAGATATCAAGCGTGGAACATATTGTGAAGGATGCACGTTATTATAATCACCAAATTGAGTGCAGCAAGAATAAGAACGAGCGAATCAACTTCTACGATGGATTAGAAATACCAATCCATTAGAACCCTAACAATTAGATAGAACGATTTCAGACTCATCTGAAATTACAAAAGAACTAACCTCATAGAAAGTAGAGCAGATCACTTTTTTGGACTTAATTTTTAGAGGAAATTCTAATCTCTCACTTTGGTTAGAGGGACGATTTCAACTAATAGTTTAATGCATCATTTTTTACTTCATAAGCAATGCGTAAGCGCGCAATCGATCCGATTTCGGCAAGGATGATCTATGCTGGAAAACGTCAAACTGCTTCTCTGGCTATGATGATTCTTTCTCCCGAACTGCAAACTCGCTTAGCTCAACCTCTGAAGATTGGTGATTTTGAGGTGAAAAGTCGGGTGTTGCAATCGCCACTATCGGGTGTAACAGATCTCGTATTTCGGAGATTAGTGCGTCGTCATGCTCCGGATTCGATGATGTATACCGAGATGGTGAACGCAACCGGATTGCATTATGTCAAAGAGATTCCGATTCTCATGGAAGTCGATCCGAATGAGCGCCCGATTAGTATTCAACTGTTTGATTGTCGCCCTGATTTTCTAGCGGAAGCCGCACAAAAAGCGGTAGACGAGGGAGCAGACACCGTTGATATTAATATGGGTTGCCCCGTGAATAAAATTACGAAAAATGGGGGTGGATCTTCTTTACTCCGGCAGCCAGAACTTGCAGAAGAGATTGTGCGATCGGTGGTGAATGCAGTCGATGTTCCCGTCACGGTTAAAACTCGAATTGGTTGGACGGATAAAGAAATTACGATTCTGGAATTTGCGAAGCGCATGGAAGATGCAGGCGCGAAAATGATCACCGTTCATGGACGTACGCGATCGCAAGGGTACAACGGCGCAGCTAAGTGGGAATGGATTGCCAAAGTCAAAGAAATTCTCTCGATTCCAGTGATTGCAAACGGCGATATTTTCTCGGTAGAAGCAGCAGTAAAATGCTTGGAATTTACCAAAGCCGACGGTGTGATGTGTTCGCGCGGGACATTAGGATATCCGTTTTTAGTCGGAGAGATTGACTATTTTCTCAAGACAGGAGAAGAGAAAGCAAAACCGACGCCCATCGAGCGTTTAGAATGTGCGCGCGATCATCTGCAAATGTTGTGGGAGTACAAAGGCGATCGCGGAGTTCGACAAGCGCGCAAGCACATGACTTGGTACTCAAAAGGATTTGCTGGAGCAGCAGAACTCCGAGGGCAGTTAAGTCTGATTGAGAATGTGAATCAGGGATTGGAGTTAATCAATAAGGCAATCGATCGCTTGTCAGTAACAGGATGGCAAGAAGAATCGGAAGCCGAATTGCTGGAGATGTCGGTTAGCTGATTTCAGACTGCACAACTCCCGTTTGGTTTGCCGCAGATTTCATTGATCTGAGCATCGGTAAAGTTGCATTGAAAATTTTGTGCGCGTCTTCAGAAAAAGCTGTCTATATTCTGTTAAACATGACATCAGGCGTGACGGCAATCAAATTTGAATGCAAAAACTTTTTCTGCAACCATCGAACCTTCTGACTCTCAGTCTTGTGGCTGTTTTTTCTCTGCTTGCTGGATGCAGTCGATCGCCCAAACCGATCACACTCTCTAGCGGCACCAGCAATGGCTATTACAGCCGCCTCGCCAAGCAGATTACCACTGCCACAAACCGCACCGTCAATGTCCAGATTCAAGATCAAAAATCCGAAGGCTCGATCGAGAATCTCAATCGTCTCCTCGATCGTCAAGTCGATTTTGCGCTGGTGCAGTTGGATGTTGTGAGTGAGGCAATGCAGCAGGGAAAAGTCCAAGCGATCGCCGTGCTTGCCGATGAACCCATTCATATCATTGCCCTTAAAAATTCAAACGTGCGATCGCTGAGTGATTTAGAAAAAAAACGAGTCGGTATCGGCGCTCCAGGCAGCGGAATTTACTACACTTCTGAACTGATCAATACCGCTTTCAACTTAAACATTCAGAAAGACACGTCTGGATTTGACGAAGCGTTTCGCAAACTCAACAACCGCCAAATTGATGCTGCCATCTACGTCGGCTCAATCGGCGCGAGCGATCGTATCCGCCAACAACTCGTCGCACAACCCTCTTTGCAACTTGTTTCAATCCAACCGACATTCATTAACTATTTGATGAATCGCAATCCTGGCGCATATCAAGCCATGGGCATTCCTCAAGGTATTTACAGCGCGCGTCCCACGATTCCCGATCGCGATATTTCCACGCTCGCAACTGCCACCGTTCTCGTGACGCGCCCGGATGTCGATGAAAAAACCGTTGGACTCCTCACCTGGTCAATTCTCTACAACTCGCGCCAGTTCTCTCTCTTTTATCCTGAATTACAAACCGGAGAAGCGCGATCGCTGCTGCAAAAGAACTTGCTCTATGTACATCCGGGCGCACAAAGCGTTTACAGTCAAAACGCCGATCCTCGCGAAGCCTGGCTACGATACTTAGAATCCAATAACGACCTTCAAGCCGGGATTGTGATTCTGGTAGGAACGAGCGGGATTGGTTTGATCATGCGGCGTTGGAACCGCGAGCGCTGCAAAAAGCTCCTCACATCCACCATTACTCGTCTCAACGAACTCAATCAACTGCTGCCTCAAAATGCTCAACAAGCACTTTCGGGTGTTGAAGACCTCAGTCAAGAACATCGTCTGATGTTCATTGATGGACGGATCACCGCTGATACCTATGAGCAAGTTCAGCACAAAACCCAGACCTTCACCGAGGAATGCCGCAAAACCATTAAGCAACAGCATAAAGAATTAGTGCTCGATACCTTGCTGATTCTGGACGACTGGCAAGCTGCGCTGCAAATCGACCCAGAATCCGCGCTGCAAAAACTCACGTCCCTAAAACAGCAATACCGGAAGATGCTGATCCAGGATCAAGTCGAGATTCAGGCATACATTGAGCTGATGGAACTGACGCTCTTATCCGTAATGTCATTGGCTCGGAAAACCGAAGCACACGAGAATCGATCTCCTGATTCTGAGATCATTTCGTCCCCATATTCTCAGTAGGCGTAATGTTTGATCCTTAACTTGTGGATATAGGAGAAACCAGGAGAATCTACTAACAGATTTCCTCACTAAATTGTGTGATAGCCATTTTGCAAAAAATCTGATTAGATATAATCAGACTTGCTTCGGAGCGTTTTCGGCAGCCTTAATTTTAATTAGGCTGTTTTTTTTATCAGATAGTGTATACAGTGAACACCTAGTTAAGGTTACAACTTAGACAGGTTTGACCCTAAGTTGTAACCGTTTCGATCGCTGAAAAAATTCTAAACAAGAGTGTCCTGTGTGTGAGATTGCCCTGTGAGTTCGTCTAGGGAGCACGATCGCGCTTTGCATAATTATCCTGGAGCAAAATCGTATCGGTTTGCGTCGAACGTTGAGCAGTGGTCGTTAAATTTTGCTACCCTACGAGACTGCGACCCAAATTCTGCGATCGAGCGAATCCCTCATGATTGAAGTCGAACACCTCAGCAAACTTTACGGTTCTACCGCTGCGATCGAAGATGTCACGTTTTCAGTCGAACCTGGCGAAATTCTCGGCTTTCTCGGTCCCAATGGAGCCGGAAAGACCACCACAATGCGAATCCTGTCGGGCTATTTACCAGCTAGTCGAGGAACGGCTAAAGTCGCAGGCTTCGAGGTGCATGAAAATCTCATGGCAGTCCGACAAAAGATTGGCTACTTGCCGGAATCTCCCCCGCTTTATCCTGAAATGACCGTCCAGGGATTCTTGAATTTTGTTGCCCAAATTAAAGGGGTGAATGCAGGTGATCGCCCAAATCGCATTCAAATCGCACTCGAAAAAACAGGACTCATCGAGAAGCGAAAAACGATTATTCGCAAACTGTCTAAAGGCTATCGGCAACGGGTGGGCATTGCTCAAGCGATCGTGCATGATCCGCCCGTGATTATTTTGGACGAACCGACCGTTGGACTTGACCCGCGCCAAATTATCGAAGTCCGCAATCTGATCAAACAATTAGCAAGCGATCACACGGTCATTCTTTCCACGCATATCTTGCCGGAAGTGAGTATGACCTGCGATCGCGTCACCATTATCAATCGCGGTCGAGTCGTCGCAACCAATACGCCCGATCAATTGATGGCACAACTCAATCGGGGTGCAGGCTATGAACTCGAAGTCGAAGGCGATTGGAACACGATCGATCATTGCTTAAACATGATTCAAGCCGTGCAATCTGTCGAGCAGCAATCGACGGTTCATCAACGGCATCGCGTTCGCGTCTTTTCAGAGGTCGATTTGGGTCGAGAAATCGCGAACGCGCTCGTGAGTCACGGATTAGGACTCTATGAAATGCGGCGAGTACAGGCGAGTTTAGAAGATGTGTTCTTAAAGTTAACGACCGAAGAAAACCCTGTTGAAGAGTCTACCGAGGCGGAAGAATGAAGACTGTATTGTTGAATATTGTGGCGATCTATCGACGGGAGCTTCTGAGCTACTTTACTTCGCCGTTCGCTTATACGATCGCGGCTGTATTTTGGTTAATTTCTGGCTTTCTGTTTACAGCGACTTTAGATGGTGTGATTGCGAATGCAGCACAGTATGACCAAGCTACTGCATCGGGCATTAATACTGCTCCCGTCGATATTCCTTACGAATTTATTCGCTTGCTGCTCGGCGTGATTGGTTCGTTATCTCTCTTTGTATTACCCATGCTGTCTATGGGTCTATATGCCGAAGAACGAAAACGCGGCACATTAGAATTGCTAGCAACATCACCGCTGACGAATTGGTCGGTTGCAGTCGGGAAATTGCTAGGTGTGATGACCTTCTTTTTCACCATGTCGTTGCCGCTGTTGTTATATGAAGCGATCGCACTTGCGAATCTCAATCCACCGATTCAAATCAGTGTGTTACTGCTCGGTCACGCGGGGTTATTGCTTCTTGCGGGTGCAGTGCTCTCGCTCGGTATGTTTATGTCGTCGCTCACCGATAGCACGATCGTGGCTGCAATTCTGACCTTTGCTTTGGTTCTCGCCTTGTGGGTTGTGGATCTAATCGCTCAAAATTTTGGTGGAGTTGTTGGTAATGCGATCGGGCATTTATCTTTACTCAAGCACTACACGAATTTAATTCAAGGCATTGTTGATACCAGTAGCTTAGTGGTCTTTGCAAGCTACATTCTGCTGGGAATTTTCCTCACTGCTCAATCGATCGATACATTCCGCTTCCAACGCTCATGAAAAGACGACTTAATTTTGTAAAATTCCTCATCCTGCCAGGATTCATGCTGATTTTGGCGGGCATCTCCGCAGGGATTGTTTCAGGCACTTGGGGATCGATTCCGCTGGGATTGATCATTGCTGGAATTGTCGTGATTGGGCTGTGGATGCTGCTGATTGGGCAATTTGACGATCCGTTAGAGCCGAGCTTTTGGCGAAGACGATCGACACAAGCCAGCACGAATGCGTTAGTGAGTACGATCGCGGTTTTAGCAATTCTCGGATTGATCAATTTTCTCGCGGTGCGATCGGTACAGCGATTTGACCTGACCGAATCAGGACTGTTCACGCTTTCGCCAGAATCTCAGCAAGTCTTGCGCGAAATGCAGCAAGGCGTAAAGCTCTGGATTTTCACAAATGATCAAAATCCTCAAGATCGAGCGTTGCTCGAAAACTATCAGCGGATCACGCCTAAATTCTCATTTGAGTATCTAGACCCCAACTCTAATCCTGGCGTGGCTCAAGCCTTTGGCATCAAGAACGCAGGCGACAACCGCGACGTGTTTATCGAACTGCAATCGAGTAAACGGCGACAGTTTCTCCAGAGTATTTCACCTGAAATCCGTCTCTCTGAAAATCGCATCACGAATGGAATCTTGCAGATTACTAGCGATCGCCGCTCCAAAGCCTATTTCGTGCAAGGTCATGGAGAAAAATCGCTCACAGCAGGAGACAACTCGATTTCAGAATCGGTCAAAGCTTTAGAAGACAAGAATTTTATCAATGAACCTTTGAATCTCGCGCAACTAGGGACTGTTCCCGAAGATGCTTCTGTTGTGCTGGTCATTGGCTCAACTCGTCCTTTAGCAGAAGGGGAAGCCAAAGCCCTCGAAGCCTATGCGAACCGAGGCGGAAATCTCCTGATCGCAGTCGATCCAAATACGAAATCTGGACTCGATACGTTTCTCAATTCCTGGGGTGTGAAACTCGACGATCGCGTTGCGATTAATGCGCCAAACCAGCGATTGAGCAACGCAGGCCCGGCTGTCGCGATCGTCACTCAATACGGAAATCATCCGATTACTGCCCCCTTCGGCAAGGGCATTTCGTTCTATCCGGTTGCTCGCCCGATCGATATCACACCGACTCCAGGCGTTCAAGCCACTCCGCTCTTACTGACTGATCCCAATAGCTGGGCAGAAAGCAATCTCAAAGAACAACCGTTAAAGCTAGATGGTGGCGATCGGCCTGGGCCTTTAGCGCTTGCAGTAGCACTTGAACGCACGGTTACTCCAACCGTTTCTCCAAGCCCCACTGCGACTCCATCTCCAAGTCCAGTTCCAAGCCCTACTGCGACTTCATCTCCAAGTCCAGCTCCGACCGCCTCCGCTTCTCCAAATCCAGTTCCCAGTCCGACCTCTGCACCTGCCAAACCTTCACGCATGGTTGTGTTTGGCAATTCAACCTTTATGGTGAACGGATTTTTTGCTCAGCAGTTGAATGCGGATGTTTTTCTGAATTCTGTGAATTGGTTGACTCCAGATCAGCAGCAACCGCTCTCCATTCGACCTAAAGATGTAAAAAATCGCCGCATTGCTCTTAGCGGTGAGCAAGCCTTACTGCTCGGATTCCTCGCTTTAGCGATCGTGCCGCTTTTCGGCTTCATTACCGCAGGCGCGCTCTGGTGGAAACGACGCTAAAAAACCTGGGGACAGAACATCCCCAGGCACAGTAACGATAAAAACTAGCCGTGAAAAATTACATCAAACCCAACTGAGCCAAAATCCCTTTTCCAGTCATCAACTCAGTTGCAAGTCCGATCGCAAGACCTAACATCGCCAAGCGACCATTCCAGTTCTCAGCAAAATCGGTAAATCCAAAAGTGCTTTTCTTCTCCATCTTTCGTGACCTCTTTCTCAAGATAGATTACTCTCCATAACGTAACATTTCTTAAACTTCTTGACAATCGATCAAACTAGATCATTGAGGCGGGTAGATAGGGGGTATAGAGAAATCTGGTTGTTGAGTGCATTGCAATTCCTAACATTCATGAATCGGATTTGAGTCCATATGCTAGATTTCTACGTATGACAAGGGGAAGAAAAATTCAAACTACCGCAGAACTCGAAGTCCGGTTACTGCGCGAAGGGATCACCGAATCCGTACATCATGCTCAAGCGGTCATTTGTGACGATCGCGGTCGATTGCTCCTATGCGCGGGCAATCCTGAAACCGCCACATTTGCTCGATCCGCACTCAAACCGTTTCAAGCCATTGCTGTGACTGCATCTGGCACATTGGAGCGGTTTAACTTGACCGATCGCGATTTAGCCATTATTTGTAGCTCGCACAAAGGCTCGATCGAACAAGTTCGCCAAGCTTTTAACATTCTCTGGCGTGCTGATATCGATCCGAGCGCCCTGCAATGTCCTATTCCTGCTGGCAAGAAAAGCCCCCTAGAATACAACTGCTCAGGCAAACATGCGGGAATGTTGGCAGTCTCTCAACAACTAGGCTTTCCGTTTACTGACTATCTGAACTACCATCATCCGGTGCAGCAACTGATTCTGAGTAAGCTCGCAGAATTTCTCAAAAATCCTGCCGAAGAATTCATTCCTGCCCGTGACGACTGTGGCGCACCGACTTATTTTATGCAGCTTCGCCAACTGGCTTGGCTCTATGGTCAGCTTGCTTCTGGCGGAAATCTCGACATGGAACGCATTGTCAGAGCCATGACCCATCACCCAACCTTGGTGGCGGGAGAAGGCGAGTTTGACACCGAATTAATGCGACTCAGCGAAGGCGAACTCGTCAGCAAATCAGGTGCAGAAGGCATTCAATGTATTGGGCGAGTCGGGGAAGGCATGGGACTGGCGATTAAAGTGATGGACGGTGCGAAACGTGCCAAATACGCGATCGCCATTCACGTTTTGCGCCAAATGGGGTGGATTACCCCTGCCATTGCGGAAAATCTCTCGGAGAAGTACATCACGATCGGACAATATAAGCGACTCGATGTCGCGGGCGAACTTTCCATGCTTTAGTTGCACTTGGAACCTTCCAAATGACGATCGCGTTGTTAAAATCACATCATTAATCTTCTCTAGAGTGCACCGATTCTCATGAGCGACACTATCCTGAATGTCCGCAACTTGCAGGTTCAATTCAAAACCGATGAAAGAATCATCAAAGCTGTTGATAGTATTTCATTTCAGGTCAGACGTGGACGCACTTTAGGAATTGTCGGCGAATCAGGCTCAGGGAAATCGGTGACTTCTCTTGCAGTGATGCAATTAATTCCCAATCCCCCTGGACGGATTACAAGCGGCGAAATTTGGTTTCAGGCGAGAGATGCCCAAGAGCCAATTGATTTACTCACGGTTCCCGAAAAACAAATCCAGAAGTATCGGGGTGAGCAGATCTCGATGATCTTCCAAGAACCGATGACTTCGCTGAATCCGGTTTACACATGCGGTTTTCAGCTCGTCGAAGCTATTCGGCAGCATGAAGATATTTCTCAATCCGAAGCCCGTCGTCGTGCGGCTGCACTGCTGCAAGAAGTCCGCGTCTTGCCGCCCGACGACGAAATGAAGCGGCGCATTTTAGAAGAGCAATCGATCGCTGAATCCGAAATCGATGCCGAATTGAATCGCCAAAAAACCTCGATGCTCGATCGCTATCCGCACGAACTTTCCGGCGGACAGTTGCAGCGGATCATGATTGCAATGGCGATCGCGTGTAACCCAACCCTGCTGATTGCAGATGAACCGACGACTGCATTGGATGTAACGGTGCAGGCCACGATTTTGGATCTGCTGCGAGAATTGCGCGATCGTCGGGGAATGGCAATGATGTTCATCACGCATGATTTAGGCTTGATTGCAGAAATCGCGGATGACGTAGCGGTGATGTACGAAGGCAAAATCGTTGAGTATGGTTCGGTTCTAGAAATTTTCTCCAATCCCAAACATCCTTACACACGCGGATTGTTGACTTGCCGCCCACAGCCTCATCGACGGTTGAGATTCTTGCCCACAGTTTCAGATTTCATGGAAGTCTCCATGTTGCCAACGGGTGAAAAATTGATCCAGGCAAAAAAACAGGATGTTCAGGCAGTTCTAGCGGAAGCTCAAGAAGTCAGCGAAACGGAACTTGCTCAAAGACTGCAAGACCTCCAGAAACATGCTCCGCTCGTTTCCGTGCAAAATTTGCAAGTCGCCTTTCCAGTTCGTGGCGTGTTTGGGCAAACCAAGCGATATCTCATGGCAGTGAATGATGTTTCATTCGATGTCTATCCTGGGGAAACCCTAGGATTAGTAGGTGAATCGGGTTGTGGCAAGTCCACCTTGGCACGAACGCTGCTGAGATTGATCGAGCCGAAGCAAGGCAAGATCTTTTTTGAGGATCAAGACATTCTCAAGTTGTCAAAATCCCAATTGCGTCAACTGCGTCGAGAAGCCCAAATTATTTTCCAAAATCCATTTAGCTCCCTCGATCCGCGGATGAATATTGGGGATGCGGTGATGGAGCCTTTGGTGATTTATGGTCGAGGCAATCGCAAGCAGTATCGAGAGCGAGCCGAATATCTCTTGCAGCGAGTCGGACTTGACCCGAAATGGATGCGCCGCTATCCGCATGAATTCTCAGGCGGTCAACGGCAGCGGATTTGTATTGCGCGATCGCTTGCCCTAAATCCTAAATTCATTATTTGCGATGAGTCTGTCTCTGCTCTCGATGTTTCTGTGCAGGCACAAGTGCTCAACCTATTAAAGGAATTGCAGGCAGAATTCGGCTTGACTTACATTTTCATTTCACATGACTTGAGTGTGGTTAAGTTCATGAGCGATCGCATTATCGTGATGAATCGCGGCAAGATTGAAGAAATTGGCACAGCCGATACGATCTACTCCAAACCGCAAACCCCTTACACACGGCAATTAATTTCTGCAATTCCAGTCGGTTCAATCGATCGCATTCAACAGCGTCAGCAATCTCGATCGGCATAATCCTCAATTTAAGACGAAAGCGGCAAACTGAATCATTTGCCGCTTTTGTGTTGAATGCAATTACTTGCCTAACAGTTTCACCAAGCCAATCCCACCAAAATACAAACCTAAAACCGCTCCACCTAATAAACTCTGCGTCAATGGATCAGTTGAAGGCGTAATCACTGCACCCAAAATCGCTGAACCTAACAGCACATATTTCCATCCTGACAGCATCGTTTGAGAAGAAACAATTCCCAAAAATCCCAACAATGCCTGCACAACTGGAATTTGAAACGCCAATCCAGTACTAAACATCAAGAGCAACACAAACTCAAAATAGCGATCGATTGACCAAGCCTGCTCAACAACTTCCGCACCGTAAGAGATAAAGAAATTCAACGCTGCCGGAATCAGCAACGCATAAGCAAATGCCAATCCTGCCAGAAATAAAATACTTGACCCAAAGATCACGGGCGCTAAAAACCGTTTCTCTCGGCGTGTCAGCCCCGGCAGCACAAACGCGACAATCTGATACAAAATCATCGGCGCAGCCAGCACCAGACCGCTATATCCTGCCACCTTCATCGAAACAAAGAAATATTCTCCTGGCGCAAGCTGGAGGAATTTCACCCCAACGGCTGGCACTTCCAAGAATTGCACCAGCGGTCTGACATAGACAAAACACCCAATAATGCAAACGACGATCGCGATTAACGAATAAAAAATTCGCTGCCGCAATTCTTCTAAATGATCAAACAGCGACATCTCAACATCATCGAGAATGTCTCCATCATCTGCTAGGGTCGGTGGATCAGCAGGCGCGAGATCCTTCGCCGTATCTGAAGTGATATCGGTGGATTGAGTCGTTTCGAGTTCCGAGGGAGCAGTCATGGATTCTATCTTTCTGTCCGATGGGTTGTACTCATTGTATCGAGGAGAGGCATAGAGACAAACTGGCTTCTGTTGATATAGTTGGGAAAATGTCTCCACATCAGGGTCTAGGTTCTTCAACTCCCTTAAAAACTTGACAATGCTGCTTGCGAATCGATATCAGATCTTACGAACGTTAGGCGAAGGAGGATTTGGTCAGACCTTCTTAGCAGAAGACACCCAAATGCCCTCTAGACGGATTTGTGTGATTAAACAACTCAAGCCTGTCACGACTGAAGCAGGCGTTTATCAAGTGATTCAAGACCGATTTCAGCGAGAAGCTGCGATTTTAGAAAAACTAGGCGAAAATCATCTCCAAATTCCTAGACTCTACGCCTATTTCAATGATGCGGGGCAGTTTTATCTCGTACAAGAATGGATTGAAGGCGAAACGTTAGAACAACTCGTCGATCGCAAAGCACTGTTCACCGAAAATTCTGTCCGTAAGATCTTGCTCGATCTTTTACCTGTACTGGAATTTATCCACGCTCAGGGCATGATTCACCGCGATATCAAACCTGAAAATATCATCCTGCGAAATTCTAATCAGGAGCCAGTGCTGATCGACTATGGAGCGGTTCGCGAAACAATGGGAACGGTGTTTAATTCGAGAGGAAATCCTACCAGTTCGATCGTGATTGGCACACCAGGCTATATGCCCTCTGAACAAGCCGCAGGTAGACCCATTCCCTCAAGTGATCTTTACAGTTTAGGATTGACTGCAATCTATCTGCTCACAGGTCGATCGCCTCAACTGTTAGAAACCGATCCGCAAACTGGAGATATTTTATGGCAGCAGAACGCACCTCAGTTAAGCCCTGAATTTGCGGCGATTCTAACCAAAATGGTGCACTCGCATCCACGCGATCGATATGCGAGTGCGACTCAACTTCGAGCCGTCCTAGAATCTCCAACGTCTACCGTCCCTTCGACTCAGATTCATCAAGCTAGCACTGAGGTCGGCACTGTCATGCTCGCCTCGAATTCATCGAGTGTGGTGTCTGCTTCATCGACTCAACCTGATCGCTCAAAACTGATCACGGCTGGAATTGTTGGCGGTGGATTACTTGCAGCCGTTGGAACAGTGAGCTTTTTCCTTAGTCGTGATCCTCATGTTCTCACTCTGCCGCCCATTGTTCGATCTACGATTGCGAGTCCTAACCCAACCGGGAAGCCTTTCACGGAAGCAAGCCCATCCCCATCGCCGGTTGAAAGTCCTCGGGTTCGCACTGCTTCTCCTGAGCCGAGTCCTATTACTTCTAGCAATCCTAAACCCTCTCCAACGGACAATAATCCACCCGGGGAAGTGATTTCTGTGCCGCTTGTTCTTAAAGGAATTGCTGGAGGACAGGTAAAAGTTTATGCTCAGCCTTCTACGCGATCGAATTCCCCCCATTACGGTCTGACAGGTGATCAAGTGATTGCTACCCGACTGACAGAAAATGATACTCAAGAGCTTTGGTACTATGTGAAGTTTCCCTCAGGTGCGGAGGGCTGGATTCAAGCAGAACAAACCGATTCCATCAATGATCCATCTGAAATTTCTCAATTTCCTCATGAGGGACGATTGCTGGGCGAAACGATTGGAAGCCGTGTGAATATCCGTTCTGCACCTTCGACTACTGCGAGTGCGCCAAGCTATGGATTAGTTGGGGATCGAGTCGTTGTCTTGGAGCAAACGCTGGGCGAGGATAATAGAACCTGGTATTTCG
Source organism: Leptolyngbya sp. GGD (assembly GCF_026735145.1). Lineage (NCBI taxonomy): Bacteria > Bacillati > Cyanobacteriota > Cyanophyceae > Leptolyngbyales > Leptolyngbyaceae > Leptolyngbya > Leptolyngbya sp. GGD. The sequence goes on along the minus strand of NZ_JAPQKE010000003.1, from coordinate 106,962 downwards.
TTGAATTTCCAGCTTCTAAGGCAAGAGGTTGGGTGCGGGAGGATTTTGTGGGGATGTGAATCTGATAAACTGATCGTCGAAAAAGTGCATGGGTACAGATATGATTCGAGCCGTTGTTGTTGACCCAGATGTACCTGGACGCTTAGCGATCGCATTAGTTGATCCCCCTTCAGCCTTGCCGAATCAAGCAATTGTTGAAGTTGCTGCCATTTCGCTGAATCGCGGTGAAGTTCGACGATCGCTGAGTGCTGAAGCGGGTTGGCGACCCGGTTGGGACTTTGCCGGAACGATTTCAGTCGCTGCCGCTGATGGATCTGGATTTCCGGTTGGAACGCGGGTTGTAGGATTTTTGAGCGGGGGAGCTTGGGCAGAAGAAGTTGCCGTTTCAACCGATGCGATCGCGGCTTTACCAGATTCGGTTGATTTTAAAACTGCTGCGACACTCCCTGTAGCCGGATTGACCGCATTGTTAGCGTTGGAGAAGGGTGGAAATTTACTCGATCGTTCTGTTCTTGTTACGGGTGCATCGGGCGGGGTGGGGTATTTTGCCTGTCAACTCGCGGCAGCAGCAGGCGCGATCGTCACGGCTCAAGTGCGTCGCTCTGAGTTAGTAGAATTTGTCAAAACCGCCAAAGCGCATCAAGTGATTGTCGGCAATCGATTTGATCAGTTTGCGCCTTATGATCTTGCACTCGATTCTGTGGGCGGAGATGTGTTACCTGGCGTGCTAGAAAACCTTGCACTCGATGGAACCTGCGTAACCTTCGGAGCGACAGCAGGTTCAGAAGTAACTTTCAACGTCTCCAAATTCTATGGCAAAGGTGGCTTGAGTCTGTATGGGTTTATTCTGTTTCATGAACTGACCAAGCAAACTGCTGCTGCTGGACTGACGCGCCTAGTCAAACTCGTGGAACAAGGCTTACTGAAGCCTCACATCGATTTAGAAGCTTCATGGCAAGAGGTTGCTCAAGTCGCGCAGCAACTAACTGATCGGCGATTTCTAGGTAAGGCTGTTCTTCAGCTTCGGACATAGAACTCTCTCGATCGGATAATATCCCAGTGAGGAAGTCAATGTTAATTCGTCGCTCTAAAGTGTAGCTATTCTAAGCATTAGGAGCGAACCTTATGTTAACTGGACTCTTATTAATCGTGGGTTATGGCGCAATCAGTAGTGCTTTTCTAGCACGCTTATTAGAAAACAATCAATTCTAAGTGAGAGAACCATGCCTTCTTGGTTCATTGCAGGCTTATGGGGCTTACTTGGCGGTTCAGCGCTTGTTTTAGGAGCGGCAGTAGGCTATTTTGCCCGATTACCCCAACGCCTCATCGCTGCAATTATGGCGTTTGGTGCTGGAGTACTAATTTCAGCGTTGTCTTTTGAATTGATGGACGAAGCCTTTCAGCGCGGTGGATTTGATTCAACTGCGATCGGCTTTATCAGCGGAGCTAGCGTTTACACCTTAGCCAATTGGTTTCTCTCGACTCAAGGTGCAAAACATCGCAAGCGGTCTGGGCAAAAGCAACCGAGTGAAGCGGATAATTCGGGCAGCGGAGCCGCGATCGCAGTCGGCGCGCTACTCGACGGTATTCCTGAATCGATCGTGATTGGTGTGAGTATGCTCGGTGGGGGTGTGGTGAGTTGGGTGACGGTAGCAGCCGTGTTTTTATCGAATGTTCCTGAAGGATTGTCCAGCGCTGCGGGCATGAAGCAAGCGGGTCGATCGCTCAAATATATTTTCGGAATTTGGAGCTTGATTGCGATCTCATCAGGCATTGCTGCATTATTTGGCTATGTTGTGTTTAGCCACGTTTCCACGGAGATTATCGCAGCGACGGATGCGATTGCAGCAGGAGCCATTCTCGCCATGATTGCAGATACGATGATTCCTGAGGCGTTTGAATACACACATGATTTCGCAGGACTAATTACAGTGTGCGGATTTCTCGCTGCATTCGTTCTGAGTAAGCTTGGAGGTTAATGCTGTAGGCAATAGGGTTGACTTGCAAGTCATAACTGTGAGTTGCGCTAGTTTGAGTGATCGTTGCGAACTTCAGCAGGGATATCGAACTTCCCGTAATTGTAGTCATCCCAAACTTGAAAGAATCGCTTGCGCCGTTCTCCACCTGCTGCAACATAGGCATCTAAATCAGCCTGGAGCAGTTTTTTCATCAATGGCTGCTTTGCTAGAGCTAAGAGTTCCTTGAGTTCCGGTGCTGAAAAATTTGCTTCTAACTGAGTCACGTAGGTTGTTTCAGCAAATTTCCATCCTGCTTCTTTGGCGACGAGTGATTTGAGCCATGCCATCAGTTTTAAGTTTCTGGGCTCTGGTGAAAACATTGCCATATCAATACTGTTGCCGAGATATAGATCATATCTTTGATCAATTCCAGCTTCAGCCAGCACTGCTTTTGCAAGTTCTCGTTGAGTTTGGATTGGAGGCTCTGCGATATTCTGAGAATTTGCCGCGCAACTGATAAATAAGACACAACTCACAAAAAGAGCCGCTAGCCATCGGAAGTTGAGCTTGAGCATACTTGTTCCTGAAAAGACATCATCTTCCGCCAAGATAACAGTTCAAACTCGATTTATATCTAATCCCGCATATTCCGGTCAGAAAATGAGGAATTCTATTGCGATCGCGCTCATTCCCCGATAGGATAGGGATCGCCTAATTACGGTAACACCTGTGATCAACCGTAAAAGGCAGGGAGAGCACGATGCAGTTTCGACGACTTGGAATCAAATCAATCGCCCTATTTTTGCTAGGCGTGACATTGAGTATGACGGTTGCTGCCTGTAGTGGTGGCAATGCTGGCTCGAATGTGGCACTGACACTGGTTGGCTATGCAGTTCCCAAAGCGGCGCATGATGCCATTATTCCAAGATTCATCGAACAGTGGAAAAAAGAAAAGGGTCAAGATGTGATCTTCAGCTATAGCTATGGCGCATCAGGCTCTCAAACTCGGGCTGTGATTGATGGACTCGATGCTGATATTACACATTTAGCAGTGGCAGCCGACACGGAGAGAATTGTCAAAGAGGGATTGATTCGTCAAGACTGGGCAGCGAGAGTTCCAAATCAAGGCATTGTTGCTAGAACGGTTGTCGCGATCGTGGTGCGACCTGGAAATCCTAAAAATATTCAGTCCTTTCAAGATCTGACACGCGATGATGTGAAGTGGGTAACGCCTGATCCCAAAACATCAGGAGGCGCACGTTGGAATTTTATGGCGCTGTGGAATGATGCCTTGAAACGCAGTAACAATGATGAAGCGAAAGCGAAAATCTTAGTTGCGAAGGAGTTTAAGAATGTTGCAGTCCTCGCTCGAGATGCGCGGGAAGCAACCGATGCTTTCGCAAAACAGGGACAGGGAGATGCGCTGATCAACTATGAAAATGAGGTAATCCTCGCGCAGCAGAAAGGAATTCCACTCGAATACATTGTTCCAGACGTGAATATTTCGATCGATACACCTCTAGCAGTGGTCGATAAGAATGTCGATCGCAATAAAACTCGCGACGCCGCGGAAGCGTATGCAAAGTTCTTATTTACGCCCGCAGCGCAAGCAGAGTTTGTCAAATTAGGATTTCGTCCCTTTAGCAAAGATGCTGGACAATTCCAGCCTGTCAAGGATTTAGCAACGATTCAGGACTTTGGCGGCTGGGGCAAAGTTCAGAAAAAATTCTTTGAAGACGGCGGCATTTTTGATCAAACGATCACTGCATCAAAACAGTCATAAGAGGAAATTGATGGTTACTTCTAGCTCTGAGAAAGTCCCATTTTGGAAGGTCGCATTCCGATCGATTGTTCAGGCTCCTTGGACATGGCGGATCATGATTGGCTATCTCACTGTGATGCTAATCATTCCAACAGTTGCAATGTTCTTGAAAGCATCAACCGTCGGAGTAGAGAAGTTTTGGAGTATTGCTACTAGCCCGATCGCTTTGTCAACGTATGACATCACGTTTACGACTGCTTTAATCGCAGCTTTAATTAATGGCGTGTTTGGCACATTGATTGCTTGGGTTTTAGTCCGATACGATTTTCCTTTCAAAAAGTTCATCGATGCTTCAGTCGATTTGCCGTTTGCTTTGCCAACAGCCGTTGCAGGTTTAACGTTGGCAACAGTGTATAGCGAGGAAGGATGGATTGGCTCGCTGTTGGCTCCTTTTGGCATTAAGATTGCGTTCACTCGATTGGGTGTTGGGATTGCGATGGTGTTTATTTCCCTGCCATTTGTGATTCGCACCGTGCAACCAGTCCTCGCTGAGATGGAAAAAGAAACTGAGGAAGCTGCTTGGAGTTTGGGTGCTTCTGAATGGGAGACGTTTCGGCATGTGATTTTGCCGCCTCTGTTACCTGCAATCTTAACCGGGGTTGCTTTGGGATTCTCGCGTGCAGTGGGTGAATATGGTTCGACGGTGATTGTTGCCTCGAATACGCCATTTAGGGATTTGATTGCACCTGTGTTGATTTTTCAACGGTTGGAACAGTATGACTATGCGGGTGCAACTGTGATCGGAATTGTGCTACTCGCAATTTCGCTGTTGATGCTGTTGGGACTCAATCTACTGCAAGCGTGGGGTAGACGTTACGATTCGGGTTCTTCGAGTAAACGAGTAGGACATTAAGGAGTGCATGAGATGAGTACGATCGTGAGTTCAACTCGTTCAAGGAAGAAAGTCGCATGGGTTCCAGCCGTTTTAATTACGATCGCGATCGCATTTCTCGCGCTGATCATTTACATTCCCGCGATCAATGTTTTCTATCAGGCTTTTAAGAATGGGGTTGCTCCATTTCTCGCGAATTTACGACAGCCGAACTTTATGGCAGCCGTGAGATTGACGATCGCATTAGCCGCTATTTCTGTACCGCTGAACATCATTTTTGGATTGTGTACAGCTTGGGCACTCGCACGAAAGCAGTTTCGAGGTCGTGCTTTATTGTTGAGCATTATTGACCTGCCGTTTGCAATTTCGCCTGTAGTTGCAGGTTTGATGTTGGTCTTGCTGTATGGACGGAATGGCTGGTTTGGACCAATGCTGAATGCTGCTGATATTAAAATTATTTTTGCGTTTCCGGGCATGGTACTGGCAACGATGTTTGTGAGCTTGCCGTTTGTAGCACGAGAAGTGATTCCAGTCTTAGATGAGATTGGCCCAGAGCAGGAAGAAGCAGCAAGTACTTTAGGTGCTAGTCACTGGCAAACGTTTTGGCGAGTCACGTTACCGAGTATTCGTTGGGGCTTGCTTTATGGGGTCATTTTGACGAATGCCAGAGCGATGGGTGAGTTCGGGGCTGTGTCAGTTGTGTCAGGAAATTTGGCAGGTAAGACGCAAAGCTTACCGCTGTTTATCGAGGAAGAGTATAAGCAGTATGCAACCGAGTCAGCTTATTCAGCAGCAGTGTTGCTCGCGTTGCTTGCAGTCGTCACGCTCATCGTGAAAGAAATTATGCAACGGAAGTCGCGAATTTCAGAGGAAGAATAAGCGATGATAGATTGATTTTGCTCGTCATCAATCTGATAGGGAGATAGGGGAAAGATGTGCAATCTATAATTACGGCTCCCCACTCCTCCACAATCAACACATTTACCTCCTAACAAATCCCCTCCAAGGCAAGATAAGCCGTCCCATATGCCGCTTCTGTCTGGACTGCCTCGCGCACAGACACACCAAGCTGTCTGTGTCGAATCGTTGTCCAAGCCGAATTCTTTGCTCCGCCTCCCGCGCTGAAAACCTGCTTTAACGGCGTTGCACCCAACGATTCAAGTAATCGATATCCCTGAGCTTCAATCCTTGCCATACTTTCGAGTAAGCCATGTAGAAACTCAACACGATCGAGCGGCTGCGGCTCTAATCTCGGCATTAATTCAGGATCATTGATTGGAAATCGATCTCCCGGTTTTAACAACGGATAGTAATCTAACGGACTTTCTTGACTAGCAGAAATACGATCGCTCAATTCAATCAATTCTTCCGTCGTGAAGAACTGCTTTAACACTGCTCCACCCGTATTTGAAGCGCCACCGACGAGCCAGCGCTTGCCAAATCGATGACTATAGATTCCGTAACGAGCATCATCAATCCGAGTATCACTGAGGAGTTTCAGAACAAGCGTTGATCCGAGTGAAGTCACAGCTTCTCCAGAGGTACTCGCTCGACTAGCAATAAAAGCTGCAATGCTATCGGTTGTACCTACATGAATTCGACAGTCAGCAGGAATGTTAAATGCTCGAGCGATCGAGGATTGAATCGGTGCGATCGCGCTTCCTGGCTCTTGGACAATTGGCAAGAGTTCTTGCAGTGGGAGCCAGCTTGGATAGTTGAATTGCTCGACATCATATCCAAGCTTCAAACTATTGTGATAGTCACTAATTCCACATTGACCGTGCAGTTGAAATGCTAACCAGTCAGCTTGATGCAATAGATATCTCGCTTGGGAAAAATCCTCGCAGTTCTCTTGCCACCACAGCAATTTAGCCAGTGTAGACGTTGAACTCACAACCGGATGATCAGCAGGTGCGATCGCTCGAATTCTCTCTAAAACACTCACTCCACGTGCATCGTTGTACAGCAGAGGTTCGGTAATCGGGCAACCTGAACGATCGCACAGTAGTACGGTTGAAGATGTCCCATTAATTGCGATGCGATCGAGATGATTTCTCACCGCTTCGGGTAGATTTCGTAGCAATTGCCACAGTGTTTCACTCCAAGTCTGGGCAAGATTAGAAGTATAAGAGACTGCGGCTTGAGCCTCGATTTTGCCATCGGGGCGAATCGCGATCGCGCGTGCGCCAGAAGTGCCGAAATCAATACCTAGAGATAGATGCATGGGTGACGAATCAACATTAAATTTGTGATACAAATCTATTCAAATCTATTTAGAACTACTTAAACTATTCTCATAAAAAGATTGTTCGCAATTTTGAGGAGAAAAAGTATAGATGTATACGTTTAACATTGTTGGAGTCTCTCCAATTTTGTCTTTCTTCAATCAACAACAAGACCTTCTTCAAAAAGATTTAGAAACAGGAGTTGAATACTTATCGAGCTTTGAGTGTACTTTAGATGCACTGATTTATTCCGTGGAAACGGTCAGCCCTCACCATCCGTGGAATCTAGATGAAGTGGTTGATACTGTTGTGAGCTTTTGGGTGAAAAATTCAGATGCGATTTCTCACTGGAAGGATCGACTTCAAGATGCAGGAAAAGACAGTCTTTTAGTCAGCCGTGTCGCAGATATTGATGCGCTCAAAACCGAATTTGAATTGCTATTTGAAAATTAATAGAGTAGCAATTTCGAAACAGGAGCGTGTTACTTTAATCTGCTAGAAAAGTCCATTAAACGCTTCAGAATATTCAGACAAAAACCACTTGCTGATAGCAATCGCTGATTCATGCTAGATGCAGAGGCGCAATCGCTTCTTTAATCCAGAAACAATCGCGCCTCTACTTTTGGGATTAACAGAATTACAGCACGGAGTCTGCGGAAGGCTGAGTTGAACTGCGTGAAAAGCTTTCGTCAACAGTAGAATCCCGCTGTCTCGGAATCAATCGCTTGCCAAACTTCGCATAGATGGCAGGAATGACGAGTAGTGTTAGCGCCGTAGACGTAAACAAGCCCCCTAACACCACAATAGCTAACGGTTGCAGGATTTCGTTTCCGGCTCCGCTCGAGAGTACCAGCGGCAAGGTTCCTAACGCCGAAGTTAAAGCCGTCATCAAAATGGCATCAATCCGCTCAAGCGAGCCTTTGACGATAACATCTTTCAGCGGCATTCCTTGCGCAAATTTGTTGTTGTAGTTATCAACCAGCAACAACCCATTGCGAACTGCAACCCCAAACAATGTGATGAAGCCTACTAAAGAAGCAACAGACATCACACCCCCACTTAACAGAATTGAGACAATACCACCCACAAGTGCTAAGGGAAGGTTGATCATGATAGCGATCGTAGCAGGCAGCGATCGAACTGAGAAGAACATCAGCACCGCAATCATAACGGCTGCCAAAATACTAAACACCAGTAGATTATTAGTTGCCCGCTGCTCAGACTCGAACTGTCCGCCGTACTGGATAAAGTAGCCATGCGGCAGTTTCACCTTTTGCTGAATCTGCGATTGAATGTCACCGACCACGCTCCCGAGATCGCGTTCTGCAACGTTCGCAGAAACCACAATCAAGCGAGAAACATCTTCCCGATTCACAATATTCGCGCCCATGCCGTAGTCTACTTTGGCGACAGTACCAAGCGAAATCGTTTGTCCAGTTGGAGCAACGATCGGAATCGCCCGAATCGCGTCTAGGTTGTTACGGGCGGGTTCTGTCAGCGAAACTGCAATATCAATTAACTGTTGATTTTCTGCGACTTGAGAAACCACACGACCATTGAGCGCCGTTTCAACAGTGTTCGAGATCTGCTCCATACTCAAGCCATAAGTCGCAGCGGCAGCCCGATCGTATTGAATTTGTACTTGTCGAATTGGCAACTGAGGTTCAAGCTGCAAGTCTACAACACCCTGAATCGGCTGAATCACATCGCGAACTTGTTCCCCGATCTTTCTCAGTTCAGCGAGATCAGGGCCGAAGATTTTCACCGCGATCGCACTTCTTACTCCAGAGAGCACTTCATCCATCCGGTGAGAAATAAACCCACCAATGTTAGAAGCCACTCCAGGTAACTTCGTGAAAGCTTCGCGCAGTTGTTTGATGCTCGCTTCTCGGTTTTGCATTGCGCGATCGCTGAGTTCAACATCGACGTGAGCAATGTTTACCCCTGCGCCATCTGCATCTCCCGGAGCACGTCCAGATCGCACCTGCACCCACTCAAACAGCGGATTATCTTTGAGCGAGTTATTCAGCGCGATGCCTGCTCGATTGGTCATGTCGAGAGAAACACCGGGAAAGAGCACCATCGAGTTCACCATTGATTTTTCTTGGAACTCTGGTAGAAAGACTCGACCCAAAGAAGGCACGATCGCAACCGCAGCAATCAGTGAAGCAAGAGCGACTCCTAAAATCACCTGCGGCGATCGCAAAGAGATATTCAGGAGTGGGCGGTAAAGCCGCTGTGCGAGGCGAGAAACAAAGGTGTTTTCTTGTGGCAAGGTTTGGTTGGCTAACAAAATCGCGCAGAGTGCTGGCGTTAGAGTCATTGCGACGATCAACGAAGCTACGATCGACAACAAATAAGCCAATCCCATTGGAGCAAAAATCCGCCCTTCTACGCCAGTCAAGCTAAAAATCGGAGCAAATACCACAATGATAATCACCGTCGAGAAAATTACGGCTAATCGCACTTCGACAAATGAATCCAGCACAACCTTAAACGGATGTTTTGGATGACCTTCAGCTTGATTATTTCTCAGTCCGCGATAGCAATTCTCCATATAGACGATCGAATCATCCACAAAGCCTCCGAGTGCAACCACTAAGCCTCCGATCGTCATCGTATTGATGCCTAGACCCATCCACTTCATCAATAGCAATCCGATCAGCAACGATAACGGAATTGCGGTTAAGGTGATCAATGCTGTTCTCCAGTTCATTAAGAACAGCAGCATAATCACCGAAACAATGACAATGCCTTCGAGCAGTGAACCCCCGACATTCCTGATCGCCACATCAATAAAGTTCGCTTGCCGAAACGTTTGCGCGACTTGCACATCGGCGGGTAAGGTGGCTTGCAACGATTTCATCATCGTTTCAACCGATTGCGTCACCGTTGGCGTGTCGATATCCGGTTGTTTGTTGACCATCAAGACGATCGCGGGCTGCCCCCTAAAGCTGGCATCCCCACGTTTGGGAGCCGCACCCGTTTTGACTTCTGCCACATCTTTGAGCAGGACAGGTTTACCGTCTTGAACTTTCACCACAGACTGCTGTAAGTCCTCGATCGATTTCACTTGTCCGATTCCGCGCACGAGTAGCTCTTGACCACCGCCAGTCAGGAAGCCTCCTGGAGCATTAGAGTTTGCGCCTTGAGCCGCTGCGGTCACTTCAGACAAGGAGATTTTGCGCGATCGTAGCTTGTCTGGATCAACCAAGACCTGCTCTTGGCGCTCGTCTCCACCATACAGCGTCACCTGAGTGACCCCTGGAACGGAAAGGATTTGGCTACTAAGTGTCGTATCGACCAACCGTCGCAAATCCATCAGTGTCGTCTTACCCTGTCCGTTCACCGTGAAGGCATATTGTAAAATCGTGCCGAGTGGTGAAGCTAATGGCGAAATCTCCGGAGGATGAATACCTTCAGGAAGTTGGTTCGTCACTTGCTGCAAGCTTTCTGTCACCGCTTGGCGGGCTTTATAGATGTCCGCGTTTTGATCGAAGACGATCTGTACCATTGAGAGTCCCACTTTCGAGGACGATCGCACCGTGGTCACACCGGGAAGTCCATTTACCGCACTCTCGATCGGGACAGTAATTTGTGATTCGATTTCTTCTGGAGCAAGTCCAGATGCTTCGGTGTGAATATCAACTTGCGGCGGTGCAAATTCGGGAAAGACATCGAGCGGCATCTGTGTGACACTAAAAATCCCCCAGAGTGTCACCAGAATCGAGCCAATCACAATCAGCCAGCGCTGAACGATCGAGCCTTTTAAAATCTGGTCAAGTAGAGAATTCAGCATACATTACAGATCTCCCTTGTCCGAGAAAACGCTCTTTTTCTTGCGGGTTACTAGAAATGCACCGACTCCACCGAGTAAGACCACCCCACCCCCGATCGCGGCGGCTGTTTTGATCGGCATTCCGCTCGGCTGATCGGGACTTTGTGCTGTTCCTTGAGACTGTGCTTGCTCGGATTTGGGTGCGATCGGGGATGCGGAAGGACTGGGAGAAGCCGCAGTCGATTGCGTTTTGCGCGATTCTGCAAACAGCGATAAGCTACCTTGTGTTACCAACTTTTCGCCAACAGATAAGCCTTCTGTCACTTCAATCTGATCGCCCTTGGTTGCGCCCGTCTTGACAGGAACAGGCTCATAAAAATTTTCGTACTGCACAAAAGCCAGCTTTTTCCCATCTGCATCCACTAAAGCAGTCGCAGGAATCATCACCCCAGTCGCACTTTTTTGCGTGATCGGAGCCACTGAAATCCCCAAGAGCGAATCCGTTTCAGCATTCACCTTCACCCGCTGAATCCCGCCTTGTGCTTGGAATTCGTCGCCGTGCCCCGCATGAGCAAACACGATCGTAGGCGCGCTGAGCGTCAAACTGATAGTAAGAATCGAACTGATGAATCGAAAGGGTTTCATGGGAAGTCCTCACGCTAACTTGAGCCGAATAAAATCTCCATCAGTCTGCCAGCAGCGAGATGAAATTCGGGTGAAATAAAGAACGTTTCGGTAAAATCAAGCTCAGAGCAATGATCTGAAGCGATGCGAATTCTACTGGTAGAAGATGAAACAGATTTGGGGCGGGCGATTAAGCAAGTTCTAGTTAGCGAGAAATATATCGTCGATTGGGTACAAGATGGAATGCAGGCTTGGCACTATCTAGAAAACCAATGGACAGACTACACTGTTGCGATCGTCGATTGGCTCATTCCTGAAATATCGGGTATCGAACTCTGTCAGCGACTCAGAGCGCAGAACAATCCTTTACCGATCTTGATGCTGACGGCACTCGGGCAGCCAGAGAACCGAGTTGCAGGGCTAGATGCAGGAGCCGATGACTACTTAGTGAAGCCATTTGTCATGGAAGAACTTCTAGCACGATTAAGAGCGTTACAACGGCGATCGCCGAGTCTCCAACCTCAAACCCTCACAATTGGAAGCTTGACGCTCGACTATGCGAACAACACACTGTTCAGCGAACACATGCAACCGATTCCGTTGACAGTGAAAGAGTTCCAAATCCTAGCGTATTTGATGCAAAATCCCGATCGCATTCTTTCGAGTAGCAAAATCCGTCATCAGCTTTGGGATCTTGATGCTGAACCTGTCAGTAACGTTGTTGCTGCCCAAATGCGGTTACTGCGGCGTAAGCTTGCGAGCTATGGATGCAATTGTCCGATCGAGACGATTCCGGGCCAAGGCTACCGATTCAACACGTCCAATCATGAATAGTCATCAGCTTTTTCGGCGCAGTCGGATTCGGTTAGCACTTTGGTATGCCGGGGTGATGGGAGTGATCTTGAGCTTGTCAGGATTCGGTCTCTATCGCTCGATCGCGCAAGCAAATTGGGCGGCAATGGAGCGAGAAGTTGAATCGATCGCGGGAACTCTGCACGACAGTTTAGAACCGATGCTCCCTGCTTCAGAAACGCCCACAGCCGCACTGCGGCAAATTTTGCCAGAGCTTTGTTTAGTTGGACAACCTTGTAATGCAAATCCGACACTCATTCAGCGGCACACGATTGGAATTAGCGATCGCAGCACCTACTACATTCGCCTGTTCAATCACCGAGGTAAGCTGCTTGCTTTTTCTCCGAATCCCCCAACTGAACTGCCTCAAACGCTCAATCCGACTCCGTGGCAAACATTTCAAACCGCATCAGGAACGCGCTATCGCCAATTTACAATCATCTTGCATGGCAATCACAATCCTTCAGAACCTCATGGATCATGGGGCTATCTCCAACTTGGACGAAACTTAGAGGTGTTTGATACCGAAATTCTGCAAATGCGATGGATCTTACTGGTTGGATTTCCGATCGCGTTAGGTTTAGTCGCGGTTTCAAGCTGGTGGCTTTCCGGTTTAGCGATGCAACCGATTTATCAGTCTTACCAACAGCAGCAGCAGTTTACCGCAAATGCTGCACACGAACTGCGATCGCCCCTAGCTAGTCTCTTAGCAACCGTAGAGGCAATCTTGCGAGTCCCTCAGTCTGATCCACAAGAGATGCAAACCATGCTGCACACGGTTGAACGGCAAGGAAGACGATTGAGCCATTTGATTACAGACTTGCTCTTTCTAACGAGTCTTGAGTACCATTCATCACTCAAGCCCGCACAGCGCTGTTGCTTAAACGATCTAATCAATGATCTCACTGAAGAATTTTTAGAGTTAGCGACCCTTGCAAACCTTGATCTCATCCATCAAGTTCCCGACCCCGATATTTACGTTTTAGGGAACGAGTCTCAGCTTTACCGTTTAGTTTCAAACCTGATTGCAAATTCGATTCAGTACACAGCCAGTAATGGAAAGATTATTATCAGCTTAATCGCTCGCGATCGCACAGCATTCATTACGGTGAAAGATACCGGAATTGGCATTGCCCCCAAGGATCAGGATCGAATCTTTGATCGCTTCTATCGAGTCGATAGAGATCGCTCTCGCAAAACAGGTGGAACAGGGCTAGGACTCGCCATTGCACAGGCGATCGCTCACCATCATCAAGCGACACTCAAGGTTGAAAGTCAAGTTGGGCAAGGGAGTATTTTTATAGTAGAGATTCCATTAGCTTATTAGGGTCAGCGATCGTAAACTCGCTTCTACTGTGCTGTTACAATCCCAATTCCTGTATCTTGCACTTGAATCACTTCAAAACTCTTTCTAGAGTGTGACGTGAGATCATAACAATATCGATTTTACTGAAAAACAGTATATCGAGGTAGTGTCATGGCAACTCAGGATAAAGTTGCAGAACTTGCACATCTTAGAGAGTTAGGAAACACTCGGGAAATGGTCTTTCCGATCGGGCTAGGTGGAATGCCAATGTCAATCCGCGATCGCCCGTCGGAATCTCAAGCGATCGCTACAATTCATCGAGCTTTAGAACTGGGTGTCACATTGATTGATACCGCCGATGCTTATTGCATCGATGAATCCGATAAGCATCACAACGAAAAACTCATTTACAAGGCATTACAGCAATATTCGGGTGACAAAAGCCAAGTCATGGTTGCAACCAAAGGTGGTTTGATGCGTCCAGACGGAGCTTGGACACAGAATGGGAATCCAGATCATCTGCGACAGACCATTCGAGAAAGTTTTGAAGCCCTCGGTGGAGATCAACCGATCGATATTTGGCAGTATCATTCACCCGATCCAAATTATTCGATCGCTCAAGCGCTCACGCCTGCGAAAGAAGCGGTTCACCAAGGGATTGTTCGCTATGTAGGCGTATCGAACTTTAGCGTCGAACAAATCAAGCAAGCGCGCGATGTCGTTGAAATCGTCTCTGTGCAGAATCAATACAATCCTTGGCATCGCAATCCTGAATATGATGGCGTTCTGGAATATTGTGAAGCGGAAGGAATCACTTTTCTGCCTTGGAGTCCGTTAGGTGGCAGCCAGCGTGTGTCTCAGTTAAAAGAGATTCATGGAATTTCCGACTTGGCAAACGAGAAAAATATCTCGATTTACAGCTTGATTTTGGCGTGGATGTTGTCGAAATCGCCTTGTATTGTGCCGATTCCAGGTGCAAGCAAGCCTGAGAGTATTGCGGATTCTGTCAAAGCCGCAGAAGTTCGACTCGATCCCCAAGAGATCGCGATCGTTGAAGATGCGATCGCTCAGGTTTAACAAACATCTCCAAGCCGTAGTTTGACTCTGCTCACCGCTCTAAACCTGATACCAAATTGATCTTTAATTGCGCTTTCCCGCCCGTGATTGGAAATCACAGTCTAACTGTGCGAACTCCCTAAAGGGACTAACAGAATACAGCGATCCAGTCCCTTCAGTGGACTTCGCACAGTTAGCACGGGGTTTAAAACCTCGTGCGGGAGAGCGCGATCGACAAATCAACCCGAAGTTTACAGGTGGAATTAATTTGATATGAAATCTTCGCGGCTCAATCCGCGAGGTTAACCAGCTTCAGGATCGATCTCTGATGAAGCTCGATCCTGAATTTCTCAATTTATAAGGACTTCAGCCCTGGAACCTCAACGCAACCCCAAACCAACTCACATCATTTTAAGTTTTGTTTACAAATCTCAATACTTGATGTTACGCTTTGTAAAGAACAACGTAAAACATCCATTGAGATCAAAATTATGAGAAGCGGTTCAATCATCGACGATCAAGGCAAACTGAACAATTTCGCGATCGAGCCTCAAATGTACGTCACCGATCAGCCCCAATTCGGCTTCAACATTAATGCAGAACGCTTGAATGGTCGTCTCGCAATGATTGGATTCGTTTCCCTCTTAGCACTGGAAGTCTTCACCGGACACGGAATCATTGGATTTTTCACATCTCTCTAGAATCAGCGCTCAGTTCACACAAACGCTGAACCATTAAAAAGATGCGTATACTGCGGTTTGCCAAAAGCTTTCATCGAGCTTAGTGGAGCGATTCAACAGCACTCAAACACAGTTGAATCAGAGATAGATAAAACTCCATCCTCCAATCCGCAGTAGAGCCATCCGTTCAGTGAGTTTGGAAGTAGAGAGATACGTACCGAAAATTGCACAACATTCTGGGGCGAGATAGGATAGCCTATCTAATGGAAGTAGATTTGTGCTAGTCGTCCTATGGCTGTCGATTTTCTGAGTCATCTGAATCCGTCCCAAAAACAAGCCGTTCAGCATTTTTGTGGTCCTCTGCTCGTGATTGCAGGTGCAGGCTCAGGAAAGACGCGCGCATTGACTTATCGGATTGCCAACTTGGTGCTGACCCATCGAGTTGATCCTGAAAATATTCTGGCTGTAACCTTTACGAACAAAGCAGCGCGGGAGATGAAGGATCGCATCGAACGCCTGTTTGCAGAACAGCAGGCACTGACTGAGCATGGGCAATCGTTGCAATCGCTTCCAGGACACATGCAGACGAAATTACGATCGCAAGTCTACAAATCGATCACGAAAGATCTCTGGATCGGAACCTTCCACGCACTCTGCTGCCGGATTCTGCGCTTCGATATTGAGAAATTCCAAGATGAGAAAGGGCGGAAATGGACAAAGTCTTTCTCGATTTTTGATGAATCCGATGCCCAGAGCTTAGTCAAAGACATCATCATCAATCAACTGAATATTGACGATAAGAAATTTGATCCACGCAGCGTTCGGTATGCAATCAGCAACGCTAAGAATAAGGGGTTAACCCCGCGAGATTACGAGCGAGAGCAATCTAACTTCAAAGGAAAAGTGATTGCAAATATTTACAGCGTTTATCAAGATAAACTCGCTGAAAACAATGCGGTTGACTTTGATGATCTGATTTGGATTCCAGTACAACTCTTTCGCCAGAATGAACAGATTCGCGCATACTGGCACAAACGCTTTCGTCACATTCTAGTAGATGAGTATCAAGATACAAATCGCACACAGTACGAATTGCTGCAACTTCTGACAACGAATGGAGAATCTGCCCGCAGCTTTAAAGAGTGGGATTATCGATCGATCTTCGTTGTCGGCGACGCGGATCAGTCGATTTACTCGTTCCGTATGGCAGATTTCACGATTCTGATGGGCTTCCAGCAAGACTTTGGCGATGGATTGCCCGATGATGATACGCGAACGATGGTGAAATTAGAAGAGAACTATCGATCGACAGAGAACATTCTCCAACTTGCAAACGACCTGATCGAGAACAACACAGAACGCATCGACAAAGTTCTCAAACCGACTCGCGGACAAGGCGAACCGACTTTCTGCTACCGCGCTCAAGATGAGATCGATGAAGCCGAATTTGTAATTCAACAAATGCGGAGATTAGAAGCGGTCAATTCTGATCTGCATTGGGGTAAGTTTGCGATTCTCTATCGTACGAATGCTCAATCGCGAGCCTTTGAAGAAATTTTGGTGCGGTGGGGAGTTCCTTACAAGATTGTGGGCGGGCTGCGATTCTACGATCGTAAAGAAATCAAAGACGTTCTAGCTTACTTGAGAGCGATCGCAAATCCATCGGATTCATTAAGTTTGCTGCGTGTGATTAATACTCCGCGTCGGGGCGTTGGCAAAACCACGATCGAAGCCTTGCAAAAAGCAGCGATCGAACTTGGCACTCCATTGTGGGAAATTCTCAGTGATGAAACTTCGATTAAAACTCTAGCGGGTCGATCCTCAAAAGGGGTAATTCAATTTGTCGAAATCATCCAGCGATGGCGCGCACAGATTGACACCGTAAGCGCTTCAGAACTCGTTCAAGGGGTTTTAGAAGATTCAGGCTATGTCAGAGATTTGAAAGCTCAAGGCACCGACGAAGCAGAAGATCGCTTACAGAACGTACAGGAGTTATATAACGCGGTTCTGCAATACGAAGAAGAAAACGAAGACGACAAGAGTTTGATCGGCTTCTTAGCAAGCGCCTCTTTAGCCTCCGATTTGGATGACACCGAGGAAGAATCGACGAAAGTCTCGCTGATGACCTTGCACTCGTCGAAAGGGTTGGAATTTCCGATCGTATTTCTCGTCGGTTTAGAGCAAGGACTATTCCCTAGTTATCGATCGCTTGATGATCCAGCCGCGATCGAAGAAGAACGTCGCCTTTGCTATGTGGGCATTACCCGTGCTCAAGAGCGGTTATTTATCTCTCATGCTCGCGAACGTCGATTGTATGGAAACCGCGAACCTGCGAGTCCTTCGCTTTTCCTGGGAGAACTCCCGCGTGAATTGATGGATAGCAATACAAAAGCTGCTATTCCTAAAAAGTTCACAGAAAAGAAACCTCAATCTAAGCCTGCACCCGTTTTACAGAACGATGTTGAATGGAGCGTGGGAGATCGCGTCATGCACAGTCAATTTGGCATCGGCGAAGTGACTAACGTGTTTGGCAGTGGGAGCAAAGCAACATTAGCCATTCGATTTGACAATTTAACTGGGATGAAACGGAAGATTTTGCCGATTGGCGATCGCGGTTTAACTGCGATCGATTAAAGAATATCAGTCGTATTTAATCTGAGTTGAGTAACCTAGTCAATGTCAGCTCGGGTTAACGTTTGGGCAGCTGGCGAATGAGCGAAATCTCTTATCTCGAATTCACGTTAGCCAACTAATCCTGCTCTCAGCGCTCGCACTGCTGCTTGAGTCCGATCGTCGGCACAGAGCTTATTGAGAATATTGCGGACATGTGTTTTGACTGTACCTACTGTGATGTAGAGCTTTTCTGCAATCACAGCATTACTACAGCCATCGACAATCAGTTGCAGCACTTCTAACTCACGCTCAGTCAGCGGATAGGCTTCAATAATTTGGTTGTATTCCGGTTCGGCAGCGGTAATCGCAACCTGCTGTAGTTCGTCTGTAATCGGGGTAGGCGGGGTCTGCGTCTGAGTTTGACGGAGCACGACTCTCGCAATTGCAGGATCAATCCAAGAATTTCCTTCATTCGTTACCCGCAATGCATCGACCAACTGATCGAGACTGACATCTTTCATGCAGTAAGAATCTGCACCTGCCGCGAATGCTGCTAAAACCGTATCTTCTTGATCTTGTAGGGTAAGAATTAAGACTCTCGTATCGGATTGATCCTCCGAGGCAGCTTGAGCTTGGCGGAAGCGGCGCGTCAACTCGATGCCATCGATATCCGGTAAACCAATATCGACGATCGCAACATCGGGTTTATGCTGGAGCAGCAATTTTAGCCCATCTGTGCCATTTGCAGCCTCGCCAACCACTTGAAAGCCGGGTCTTTGCTGTAAAGCCGTTTTCATACCGACTCGCGTTAGATCATGATCTTCAATCAGCGTAATGCGAATATCATTCATATACGAAGACTCCCACAATGTTTAGAAAATATCAAATTTGCATAGAAAAATAACGATTCTTTGTACAGTTGTTCAGCCGACCACTAACCGGATGTGCGGCTACTAATGTTCAACTTTAAACACTTTAAACATAGTCACAAATATAGAGTTTTGTTGTGCATCCCTGGTATATAGCTCAAGAATGATTTGTGCATCCTGCCGTCATTTCGCTGGAATGCGGCAACGATCAAGTGATTTCATTCGTATAACAAATTGTAATAATTAGGATGATAATCTCAGCTTTGTTGATTGGGAGTCCCGATCGCAGAACATCAAGATTAAGCAGAAGCAGAAGGAATAGGTGGGGTAATTCGGGTTAGGCGTGAACTCGATCTTTCAAGTGAAAATGCCTCGACGGCTTGCGACCAAACAATGGGTCAAGCCGTGCAAATCATTTCTTTCTGCATGAGTGCCTCTGCGAATTAACTTCGGAGGGATTCATGCAGAAAGTTGAATCTCTTCTGCGTCTAAGCTTGCAATTGCTTCCAACGTTTTTGGAGATCTTCGATCGTATAAACCGCTCGGAATTTTAACCCTTGCTGCTGATAAAATTCTGCGCCTCCCTGTTGGCGATCGACGAGCGAAATCACCTCATCGACTTGATATCCGGCATCGCGCAATCGCTCAACCGCCTTCATCGCCGATTGCCCCGTGGTCACGACATCTTCTAAAACAACAACCCGGCTTCCCTCCGGTAATGTTAATCCCTCAATATAGGCCTGCGTTCCATGCCCTTTCGCTTCTTTACGGACAATCAACGCGGAGATCGATTTTCCTTCATAAGCCCCGACCACACTCGTCGCCGTTACAATCGGATCAGCCCCTAACGTTAAACCCGCCACAGCAACGGTATCCGGCTCCAATAACGCTAACAACACTCGTCCGACTGCCAAAGCACCTTGGGGATGCAAGGTCACCTGCTTCCCATTGATGTAATACGAACTGCGCTGACCCGAAGACAAGAGAAAATCTCCCTCCCGATAAGCACCCAAACAGAACAGATCCAAAAGGCGATCGCGCACTTCCTCAATCTCAGCCGTTGACCAAGGAAATGTTTTTGCGTCGAACTTAGTCACATTTGTCATATGCGGGCAAACTAATGAATATTACGTGTCAAAAAGCATGGATTTGGTTAAATTTCATACATGAATGCGGTAAAAACACGCAGTTAATTGTGAAACCACCCAATCTTTTCTACCTTTTAGCCAATCATTGAGGATAAAGAACTATGGGCGTGAGGATCAAGAGCCTATTTAGCGCAATTGCGCTCAGTGCCTCTTCTAGTTTGATGGCGATCGCAGCCAGCGCGCAAGAGGCACCCGTATTTCGTCCGAACGAAACCATTCCGAATGCGATCGATCGTGCCTATTTCGGAGCACTCGGCGAATTCTCCGATCGCAATCCCCTACGGTATACCCAAACCATCATCGGAACGCCTTATGGGTATCCGGAAAATCAAATTTCTCGCGATGGGGAGCGGATTCATCGCATTTACTTAGACTTAATGAATCAGCAAAATTCAAGCGATCCGTTGATTCGGACAGCCGA
Source organism: Leptolyngbya sp. GGD (assembly GCF_026735145.1). Taxonomy (NCBI): domain Bacteria; kingdom Bacillati; phylum Cyanobacteriota; class Cyanophyceae; order Leptolyngbyales; family Leptolyngbyaceae; genus Leptolyngbya; species Leptolyngbya sp. GGD. Next base: position 86,778 of record NZ_JAPQKE010000003.1, on the reverse strand, counting down.
TTTGCCCAACCCATTTAATCTGTCGGTGCAAACGCTGCCAACTTCTGGCAATCGCGTTGTGGGAAGTGAATTTGCGATCGAACAGCCGCTCGATCCACAATTTCCAGTCCAGCCGATGACCCCGCCGAATTCACTATTGCCGCAGCGATACTAGGAATTTGGAGTTTGGATTCAGTTCTTGAATTGACTGAATCCAAAATTAACTGAATCCAGGGTGCAGGAGTTGAACCCGCCTGAGGCGAATTATGAGTTCGCTGCCTAAACCGCTCGGCCAACCCTGGGAATTAGCCGTATTTTAACTCGACTTTTTCGGTTTTAACGCCTCGCTTAGAAAAATTGAACCGATCGATTTTTGCGATTGATAACGCCGCGCTTCACCTATCTCTCGCTCTGTCCAGCCTCAAAAATTCAAATTGTCCAAGAATGAGAATTGCAGCATACAATTGCTGATATAAATTTCCAGTTCCCATTGCGTTGGATCGCCCATGAAAGTTAATTCCACCGTTGCCCTAACCTTTACGTTACTTGCCCTGATGTTAGGAGCAGGAGTTTTTACCGCGACTTGGGGATACGCGATCGGACGAGAAGCACTCAAAGGCATTACCCAACCCGACTCTCGCCCCACGAATAAGGGCACTGCCAAAAATTCGAGTGGACGAGAAGAATTGGTGATCTTGAAAGAAGAAGACATCATCAAATCGGTCAAAGAAAAAATCAATGCGACGGGTCGGGCAGGTTCAGCGAGTACAAGCTCGAATACAAGCGCAGCACCTCCAGCAAAATCTGAGAAATCTGTGGCGACTGTGACAACGGCAAAGCTGCCCATTCTTACACGATCGAATGATGTTGCGATGGAAGTAACGGGGATTCGCAAACAGGGTGATTCGATGCTGCTCGACGTAGCGATGAAAAATGATGGCAGTCAACCCGTGAAATTTCTCTATAGTTTCCTGAATGTCACGGATGATAAAGGTCGCCTGATCGTTGCAGAAACAACCGGATTGCCATCGGAATTGCCTGCCAAGAGCGATCGCCTAAGTGGGACGATTAGTATTCCAACTTCGATGCTAGATGATGCTCAGAAGCTCTCAATTCAACTGAGTGATTATCCTGACCAAAAACTGCAACTGAAGATGGCAGACATTCCCATTAAATAACGCTAAACTCAACTTCTCAGCCCGAATTTTCTTACTCTGATTGCCCAATGACTGCCCCCATTCCGCTTGCTCTAGCGGTAGTGCTTCAGCCTCTAAATTTTACCGATGTCAGTTTGCGATTTCTCTCGGTGCTGCTCTTGATCGCGATTAATGCGTTCTTCGTGACGGCTGAGTTCTCGATCGTGTCAGTGCGTCGCTCTCGAATTAATCAATTGGTCGATGCAGGGGATATTCAAGCTCGCACCGTACAGTCTTTACAACAAAGTATCGATCGCTTACTGTCTACCACTCAGCTTGGCATTACGTTATCGAGTCTAGCGCTGGGCTGGATTGGTGAATCATCGATGGCGGTGATCGTGTCCATGTGGATTACGCAGCTTCCTTTGCCGCAATCCTGGATACAGCCTTTGTCACACTCGGCTTCGATTCCGATCTCGTTTTTGCTGATTGCTTATCTGCAAATTGTGCTCGGTGAACTGTGCCCAAAGTCTCTGGCAATGCGGTACTCCGAGGAAATTGCGCGGTTTTTGGGTCCGTTTAGTTTGGCGATCGCGCGATTTTTCAATCCTTTTATCTGGATTTTGAATCAATCGACTCAGTTCTTATTGCGCTTGATTGGGGTGCAGTATACCGGGCAAGGGTGGTACAACCAGGTCACACCGGAAGAATTACAGCTGATTATTGCGACTTCTAGCGAGTCGAGCGGGTTGGAGCAGGAAGAACGCGAATTGCTCAGCAATGTGTTTGAATTTGCGGAAGTTTCGGCGGAAGAAGTGATGGTGCGGCGACCGAGCATGATTACTTTACCGATCGAGGCAACGGTGCGCGACTTGTTGGTCGAAGTTGCTGAAAGCGGACATTCGCGATTTCCCATTACGGGAGAATCGCTGGATGATATTTGTGGGTTTGTGCATTTGAAAGAGCTGGCTGAGCCTTTGGTGCAAGGGACGTTAAACATGGATAGTCCCTTGAAGTCTTGGATTCAGCCAGCGCGATTTGTCCCGGAGTATACGAGTTTGGGAGAGTTACTGACGCTGATGCAGCGCGATCGACAACATATGGTTTTAGTGGTCGATGAGTTTGGCGGCACAGCGGGATTGGTCACGATTCAAGATCTCGTGACTCAAATTATTGGGGAGACAGAAGAAAGCGATGAGGAGCAGCCGATTCAAACGATCGATGAAAATACCTTTATGATTCAGGCACAGATGAATCTAGAAGAAATTAACGATCGATTAGATCTGAATCTACCTGTGATTGAGGAGTATCAGACTTTAGGCGGCTTTCTGTTTTATCAATGGCAAAAAATTCCGCAGCCTGGAGAAACGCTGCAATATGCCAATTATGAATTAACCGTGGTTTCGGTGGAGGGGCCACGCTTGCATCAGATCCGTGTCCATCGCATTGAGACCCCGGCAATGCTCGACAAGACTAAGCCGGATTGACGCGCATCAAGGGCTGTCCGTATTCCACAGGCTGTCCATTCTGCACGAGGACTTCGACGATTTCGCCGGAGACTTCGGCTTCGATTTCGTTCATCACTTTCATCGCTTCGATGATGCACACGACTTGTCCTTTTTGAATGCGATTGCCGATATCGGCAAAGGGAGGTTCATCGGGCGCAGGAGAGCGATAAAACGTACCCACGATCGGCGAGACAACATCGACTAGTTTACGATCGTTCTTGGGTGCCACCGGCGTTTCTGCCTTCGCGGGTTCCGGGGACATCACAACAGGGGTAGGTGCAGTCGTTGTGATCGCGGCAACAGGCGCAACTTCAACTCGCGTTCCTCGGCGTACGACTAATTCAAAATCGTCTGCTTTTAACGTTAATTCCGAGATATCAGTTTGATTTAACGTGGTTAATAATTCGCGTAGCTCAGTCAGATCAAGTGGCACAGTTCTTATACTCCTCAAAAATTAGATGGGAGATCAGAAAGATATGTAGAGGATCTTTCTGATCTCAGATCGGGGGTTCGCTATTCTTTCTCGCGACCTAAATATGTATCGTTGCGAGTGTCAATTTTGATCTTTTCACCGATGGTGATGAATAACGGAACCATGACCTGTGCGCCCGTTTCGACGATCGCGGGCTTTGTGCCACCCGTTGCGGTATCGCCTTTGACACCGGGATCAGTTTGAGTCACTTCCAGCACGACAGAGTTTGGAAGTTCAACTTCCAAAACTTGTTCGTTCCAGCGGACGACGTTCACTTCCATGCCTTCTTTGAGGTATTTGACGCGATCGCCGATTTGAGCCGCGCTGAGCCGACCTTCATCGTAAGTTTCCATGTCCATAAACACGAACTCATCACCTTCTTTGTAGGTGTGTTGCATCGTGCTTTTTTCGAGCGTTGCTTGCGGTACGGTCTCCCCGGCTCGGAATGTGCGCTCGACCACGTTGCCATTTTGGGCGTTTTTGAGCTTGGTACGAACAAATGCAGAACCCTTACCCGGCTTGACGTGTAAAAATTCCACTACACGCCAGACTGAGCCGTCTAGCTCAATACTGACACCGGGACGAAAATCGTTACTGGAAATCATGACTTTAACTTACTAATTGGGGGAGAACATTCGGCACTTCATTTTACCGTCCCCCGACCGCTTTTTATCGCGACTCGACATGGGACAATCGGAGTGGCTGACTGATCTCTAGGGTTGAAGCTGTATGTCTTTTTGTAATGATTCATGGAAACGCGCGATCGTGCGCTTGAGCCAATGCGGAGTTGCCTTGCTCTGCGTGGTGGTGATTTTGGTGGGATTTGAGCCACCAGTGTTGGCACTGCCGCAGGGGAATGCAATTAAAGATCCGAAAGCGTTGTTGCGCTATGCGTTACCGATCGAGAATCCTGAAGTGCGTCAACTTCAGGACAGTTTGGAGGATGTCGCGGCTCAGTTGCGGGCAAATCGACGCTGGGGTGCGGTGAATTCGGATTTGAGTCGTGCGAATAACATTTTGACGAAGAAAAGTGACAAATTATTGGCAAGCGTGGTGGACGATCGCAAGTCTGAAGCGGAGCAGTTGCTCGAGCAACTGAAAGCTGGGATTGCGGAGATGACCGAAATTGCTACTGCAAAAGATAAAACCAAAACGCTAGAGAAGCGAGCAGAACTATTAGATAAAATAGGCGACTTGGAAGCAGCAATGGTTTCTAAGTTCCCGTATGAAGTGCCGCAAGAGTATAGCAATTTGCCGCAGTTAAAGGGACGCGCAACGATCGCGGCGAAGACCTCGAAAGGGGATTTAACGATCGTGGTAGATGGGTTTAGTGCGCCTGTGACGGCAGGGAATTTTGTTGATTTGGTGCAGCGCGGTTTTTATAACGGGTTGCCGTTTACTCGTGCGGAAGAGTCTTACGTGTTGCAAGTCGGTGACCCACCTGGAGATGAGGTTGGCTTTGTCGATCCGAAGACGAAGAAGTATCGGGCGATTCCTTTGGAAGTTTTAGTCAAAGGCGATAAGGTTCCGACGTATGGCATCACGTTAGAGGATGCGGGACGCTATCTCGATCCGCCTGTGCTGCCGTTTTCTGCTTATGGGGCGATGGCTTTGGCGCGTCCTGATTTTGATGCGAATGGGGGATCGTCTCAGTTTTTCTTCTTCTTGTTTGAGCCGGAGTTAACGCCTGCGGGTGCGAATCTGCTGGATGGTCGCTATTCGATTTTCGGATTTGTGACGGAAGGCGCAGATGTTTTAAGAGAGCTGCGGGCGGGGGATAAGATTGAGTCGATGAAAGTGGTTGATGGGTTGGAGAATTTGGTGGAGCCGAAGAACGCTTAGAGCATGTTTGAGAAGTATCAATTGTTTCCTCGCTCCGTTCTATCTCGCCCCGGAATGAATTCGGGGCTAACAGTGCGAAGTCCTTTTCAAAGGACTGAAGACCTGATTCTAATTGGCTTTTAGTCCCTTTAGTAGACTTCGTTCAACTAGCCCCGACATCCAATCCGGGGGCGGGTGAATACGATAAACGATACTTTTCAAGCTGATTTGATCTTGGATGTGGTTTATCAATTGGGTTTATAAGAAAAAGCACTGCTGAGATCAAACTCTCGCAGTGCTTTTTCTTGGGTTTGATGGGTTGGACTATTGAAGCTCGAATAGGGTAGGTTTGTAACCGTTGCCGTTGGTTGAAGTGGGTGCTTCTTCGGTTTTGAGGGCAGAGATTAGCATTTGCAGAGAGTCGCTCTCTTTGACGGGGGATTCTTCGACTGGGGCAAGGATAGGCGTTTTCTTTTTGGTTGAGCGGCGACGTTCGCTTTTGAGTGTGCCGCCTGCTTTGCCGTATTCGTTGCTATTTTTACCGTATTTGGCAGCGACTCCTGCGAGCATTCGTTCGGAACGATCGCGTAAGAGGGTTTCGGTGGCTTTGATGTCGCGGGTGAGTTCGTCGAGGGTGGAAAGGGTGGCGTTGTAGGTGTCGATTTGAGTCCGCAGTTTTTGGATCAGCTTTGAATAGTTGGAGAGGGTCAATTCGTCGCTGAGGGTTAGGTTGGGATCGATGGTGGTTAAGCCTGCGGCGCGCTGTTCGGCTTGGACGAGAATTTGTGAGCCTCGTTTTTGTCTTGCCATGAGTTACTCCTGAAAAAATTTAATCTTTTCTGCACTCTACTGTTTGTCACTTTTGTGGAGGCTGAGTAGAAATGTCTAAGGCAAGTAAGGAGTAATTGTTCGTAAGAAAAAACTTAGTTATTTTGCTCTATGCGATCGCGATTTGAATTGTTCTATTGGGCAGTTGCTTAGAGGGTGTTTGAGAAGTATCAGTAGTTTCCTCGCTCCGTTCTATCTCGCCACGGAATGAATTCGGGGGTGGGAGGACAGCGTGAGCGAAGAGTTTTTTATACTTTGAAGTACCCGCTTAGCTAAATTTAATTTGATCGCGTTTCAACTTGATGCGATCGCGATCTAACTTAATTTGATCGCGTTTCAACTTGATGCGATCGCGTTTCAACTTAATGCGATCGCGTTTCAACTCAATACGATCATGATTCAACTTGACGCGATCGCGATCTAACTTAATGCAATCGTGATTCAACTCGATACGATCATGATCTAACTTAATTTGATCGCGATCCAACTCAATACGATCGGCAGAGTTCAGTTGTGTTTCGCCCGTCAAAACACTTAGCACCCAATTCATTAATTAAATACGAAGGCTTTATAGTCTAAAAAGCTGAGAAATCAGAAATTATCAGGGGCAAAATGCGTGACGTTTTCATCTCCTACTCCCGGAAGGATAAGTCATTTGTAGAACAGTTACATCAGGCACTCGAAGCGCAGAATCGGGATGCGTGGGTCGATTGGGAAGATATTCCCCTCAGTGCAGAATGGTGGCATGAAATTCAGCGTGGCATCGAAAGTGCAAATACATTTGTGTTTGTGATCAGCCGCGATTCGATCGAGTCGAAGGTTTGTCGAGACGAAATTGAGCACGCCGTTCAGCATAATAAGCGACTGGTTCCAATCGTGCGCCGAGATGATTTTGAGATGGCAAAGGTACATCCCAACCTCTCGATGCATAATTGGCTGTTTTTTCGCGAAACAGATGAGTTTGAGTCAGGAATGCGGGTTTTGTTGAAGGCGATCGATACCGATTTGGAGTATGTCAGAGCACACACTCGGATTTTGGAAAAAGCGATCGAGTGGCAAGAACAAAAGCGGAATGAGAGTTTTGGGCTGAAGGGCGATGATTTGCGATCGGCGGAAGCATGGCTGAGTCAGGGGGAAGCGAAAGAGCCGAAGCCGACTGAGTTGCAGCAGAACTATATTCGGGCGAGTCGATCGACGGAGGATGCGACAGCAGAGGCAAAACGGATTCTAGAACAGGCGGTAGCGAAAGCGAAGCGGGTGAGTTTGCTGAGTTTATTGGCAGTTGGGGCAGCGGTAACTGTGGCAGCGATCGCAATTCCAGCTTCAATCCAGGCGCAGCGGCAGGCAGCAGAAGCGCGATCGCAGATGCAGGAAGCGAATGAGAGTTTAGTGCAGACTCAGGAAAAAGAGAAGGCAGCGAATGAGAAAGCGCTATTAGCGCAAAAGCAATTTGAGCAGGCACAAAAGCAGAAGCAGGCAGCAGAAACGCAGGCAAAACAGGCGGCAGAAAAAGCACGGGTGGCGCAGCAGCAATTTACTCAGGCGCAGCAGCAGGCGAAGGTTGCAGCACAGCAGTTGGCGCAGGTGAACCAGGAGAAGGAAGTTGTGGCTGTGGCGAAAGAGCAGGCGGAACAGCAATTGCAACAGGCACAGCAGCAGATTCAGGTAGCACAGGTGCAGTTAGGGAAAGCGCAAGCCGCAACGACAGCTGCACAGCAACAGACTGAACGGGCAGAGACGAGTCTTAGGGTAGCTGAGGATAAACGCAATACGATTTTGACTGCGAATGCTTTGGAGAAAGACGGCGTGGCAGCGCTAAAGCTCTCTAATGTCGAACAAATCCGAGGGTTAATAGATGCGATGCAAGCAGGGCAGCGCCTACAGGGTTTGATCAAAACGAAGGGGCAAGATGGATTTGCGGCGAGTCCGATTTTTTCACTACAAACGATCTTGGATAGGGTGGAAAATCGATCGCGGCAACCTTTTCAAAGACAAATACTGTTAGCACATGAATCCAATGTGCTAACAGCCAAGTTTAGCCCCAATGGGCAACGCATCGTGACGGCATCAGCCGATAAAACGGCTCGAGTCTGGGACGCAAACACCGGAGAGGAAGTTGCCACGCTCACCGGACATCAAGGCAATGTGTGGGCAGCCGAGTTCAGCCCGAATGGGCAACGCATCGTGACGGCATCAGATGACAAAACGGCTCAAGTTTGGGATGCAAACACCGGAGACGAAGTTGCTACGCTCATCGGACATCAAGGTAGTGTGAGTACAGCCAAGTTCAGTCCCGATGGACAACACATCCTCACTAGATCAGCAGCTGATAACACAGCTCGAGTCTGGGATGCAAACACCGGAGACGAAGTTGCTACGCTCACCGGACATCAAGGCAGTGTCAGTGCCGCCGAGTTCAGTCCCGATGGGCAACACATCCTCACTAGATCAGCAGCTGATAACACAGCTCGAGTCTGGGATATAAACACTGGAGACGAAGTTGCTACGCTCACCGGACATCAAGGCACTGACACTGCCGCCGAGTTCAGTCCCGATGGGCAACGCATCATTACTGCTTCAGCCGATAAAACGGCTCGAGTCTGGGATACAAATACCGGCCAGCAAATTGCCACGCTCACCGGACATCAAGGCACTGTGTGGGTAGCCAAGTTCAGTCCCGATGGACAACGCATCGTGACTGCTTCAGATGACAACACAGTTCGAGTCTGGGATACAAATACCGGCCAGCAAATTGCCACGCTCACCGGATATGAAGGCAGGGTGAGTGCAGCCAAGTTTAGCCCCGATGGGCAACGCATCCTCTCTCCATCGTGGGGCAACACAGCTCGAGTCTGGGACGCCAAAACTGGGCAGGAAGTTGCCACGCTCACCGGACATCAAGGCAGTGTGAGTGCAGCCGAGTTTAGCCCCGATGGACAACGCATCGTGACTGCTTCAGCCGATAAAACGGCTCGAGTTTGGGATACAAATACCGGCCAGCAAATTGCTACGCTCACCGGACATCGAGACAGTGTGGGTGCAGCCGAGTTCAGCCCTGATGGACAACGCATCGTGACTGCTTCAGCCGATAAAACGGCTCGAGTTTGGGATACAAATACCGGCCAGCAAATTGCTACGCTCACCGGGCATCAAGGCACTGTATGGGCAGCTAAGTTCAGCCCTGATGGACAACGCATCGTGACTGCTTCAGCCGATAAAACGGCTCAAGTCTGGAACGCAAAAACTGGACAGCAAATTGCCACGCTCACTGGGCATCAAGGATGGGCGATTGTAGCCAAGTTCAGCCCGAATGGACAACGCATCGTGACTGCTTCAGCCGATAAAACGGCTCGAGTCTGGGATGCCAAAACTGGACAGCAAATTGCTACGCTCACCGGGCATCAAGGCGCTGTGTGGGTAGCCGAGTTCAGCCCGAATGGGCAACGCATCGTGACTGCATCAGACGACAAAACGGCTCGAGTCTGGAACGCAAAAACTGGACAGCAAATTGCCACGCTTACTGGGCATCAAGGCACAGTGTGGGCAGCCAAGTTTAGTGCTGATGGGCAACGCATCATTACTGCATCAGCCGATAACACAGCTCGAGTCTGGGATGCAAACACCGGACAGGAAGTTGCCACGCTCACCGGACATCAAGGCAGTGTGAGTGCAGCCGAGTTCAGCCCGAATAAGCAACGCATCATTACTGCATCAGCCGATAACACAGCTCGAGTCTGGGATGCAAACACCGGACAGGAAGTTGCCACGCTCACTGGACATCAAAGCAGCGTGGGTGCAGCCGAGTTCAGCCCCAATGGACAACACGTCGTGACGGCATCAGCTGATAACACAGCTCGAGTTTGGGATGCAAACACCGGACAGGAAATTGCCACGCTCACCGGACATCAATCCTGGGTAAGTGCAGCCAAGTTCAGCCCCGATGGACAACGCATTCTGACTGCCTCACTCGACAACACAGCACAGATTGTACCTGTAGAAGACCTCAACATGCTTTTAGCTCGTGGCTGCCGATGGCTAACAAACTATTTGATCGTCAATCCCCAGGTTCTCAAATCGCTTTCCACCTGCCATCAGCCTGCCTTACTCCTCGCCAGTTCGCTAACCCTAGTCAACCAGAGCGAAGATGCTGCCAGAGCAGGCAAAATTGAAGACGCGATCGCCAACTTAACCCTCGCCAAATCCTGGAATCCCAACCTTACCTTTGACCCCAAAACCCATGCCCAGAATCTTTCAACTGCTGCTCAACTTCTTGACGAAGCCGATCGCTTAGCAAAAGCAGGCAAAATTGAAGACGCGATCGCCAAATATCACCAAGCTCAAGAGATCGATGAAAGCTTACAGTTTGATCCGGAGGAAAGGGCAGAAGAAAATGCTCCACCGCAGAATTGATCTATCAACTGAAACCCAATTACCCAATACGATGAAAAAGCTTGCCAGACTCACTCACTGTCACTGTTGAGATTCATAGTTCTGAGCAGTGATAGCACTCCACACCCATCCACAACACACTCACCTATGCAAACCTACGATTGGATCGTCATCGGCGCAGGAATCACAGGCGCATCCCTCAGCTACGAACTCACCCAACAAGGCTACTCCGTCCTCTTACTCGATGCCGATCGCAATCCCCCCTCTGCAACCCGCTTTAGCTATGGCGGCATCGCTTACTGGTCAGGCACAACCGACCTCACCCGCCAACTCTGCACCGAAGCAAAAATCATTCATCAAAACCTCTCCGCCGAACTCGATGCCGACACCGAATTTCGCGAGATCGATCTGCTGTTAACGATCGCCCCCGAATCCAACCCCGAAACCCTGACTGCCGCCTATGCCAACTTTGCAACCCCTCCGCAATTTCTCACGATCGAAGCCGCGTGTGAGCTAGAACCCTTACTCGATCCAAACGGCATCGCTGGAGCCTTAACCGTCAAACACGGACACATCAATGCTGAAAAAACAGCACAGGCATACATTCAAGCCATGCAGCGATCGACCGGAACCTATACGATCGCAACCGTCACCAAACTCCTCAAAACCAGCGTTCTCACCACCGAAGGCGAATTTTTTGCAGCCAATATTGTGCTTTGTATGGGAGGCTTGACACGCCAATTCTTGAAAAACGCAGGTATCTCGATCGCTCAGTACTTCACCCACGCCGAAATCATCGAAATCCCTTCTAGCACGGTGCAGCTTAGTACCTTAGTTATGCCAGCCGAAGCCGAGCGATTCACCCTAGAAGCAAATGCCAGTCGTGATGATGCAATCTGGGATCAACTCGGACAAGAACCTGCCCCTGCAATTCTCGATGCTGGCGCAGTTCAATTCCGAGATAGCCGAATCCTAATCGGACAAGTCAGCCGAACCTTAACTGACCCAAATGCCGCGATCGATGCCCGTCAAAGTGAAGCCGATCTGCGAAAAAAAATCAGCCGCGTCTTACCCAAAATCGGCGAACTAGCCGGAACCTGGCAACATTGCCTCGTCGCATTCAGCGGCGATCGCTTACCCTTAGTCGGCAAAATCCCAGGACACGAGACGCTGCACGTGTTCTCAGGATTTGGAAACCCTTTAGCGATCGTCCCTCCTTTAGCTCGAAGATTTGCCATTCAGTCAAAAGGAACCCCAGACGCATTGTTGCAACAAGTCTCGCTAGAACGATTCACCAAAAACGGATAGGGAGATAGAAGCCTTACAGTTTAACAAAGTCCCTAAGGAATGAGAATTTATTAACTTGCACATTCTCGCGGTTGCTTTTCGCTTCGTTTCTAGCAGCTTCAGCCCCCTAAATCCCCCAATTCTGGGGGACTTTGAGCCAAGTCCGGTTCCCCCAGAATTGGGGGTTAGGGGGCACGATTCGTCAGGCAATAACCAATATTATTTAATTCACGATCCTAAGCTCCGATTCTGCCTCACCCTCGATTAAAATCGGGGCTAATAAAATGAAGTCCACTAAAGGGACTAAAACAGCCAACATGAGAGCCTTTCAGTCCCTTCAGCAGACTTTTCTCTGTTAACCCGGATTTTCAATCACGGGCGGAATTGCAACGCAGCGAAACAATCTCCCCACCCCGCAAAATTCATGCAATTGCCGACTAATTTCCCCCCACTCCTGGCAATATCTTCTGCACAAACTCATAAACTTCATTCAAAACCAACGGCGAAATCTCATGCCCAATATCAAATTCCTGATAGTCGATCGCGATACCCAAATTCTCTAAATTCCGCTTCGCAAGCTGCGCTGCTGCCAGAGGAACCACCATATCTTGCCGACCATGCACCATCAAAATCGGCGGAACCGTCGTCCCAGGATGCAGCGTAGAATGTTGATACCCACTCAAAATCATCAACCCCGCCAGAGGCAAAGACAATCCCACATCCAACGTCATTGCTCCGCCTTGAGAAAAGCCCCCTAAAATCGTGCGCGATAAAGGAATTCCGGTTGTTGCCTCTAAAGAATTGAGCCAATCCGTTAACTGTTGGCGACTGCTGAGCAAGTCCGATCGCTGACCAAAATCACTCGAAAAATTTGACTCGCTCAAGCCGTACCACATCCGACCTTCAGGACTATAAGGAAACGGAAACGGCGCATCAGGCAGAATAAACTGCACCTGATCCAATTTCAGCAAAGAACAGAGAAACGCCACATCCTGAGCATTTGCACCCCAGCCATGCAATATGACGATCGCAGCAGTTGCAGTGCCCGACTTGGCGGGAATTGTCATCGTATTCAGCATAAAATTCCTATCTCATCCAGTCGATTGTATGCTTAGAGATCTCTTTTTACTTGGGAACTAAATCGATGGCACGTTTGGCACTATTAAGCGTCTCCAACAAAACAGGATTAGTCGAATTTGCAAAACAATTAGTCGAAGAATTTGGCTTCGATATTATCAGCAGCGGCGGAACGGCTCAAGCCTTGAAAGCAGCAGGCTTACCCGTGACGAAAGTCTCCGACTACACCGGATCGCCCGAAATTTTAGGCGGACGCGTCAAAACCCTACATCCTCGAATTCACGGCGGAATCTTAGCCAGACGCGATTTGCCGGAACATGTCGCAGACTTGGAAGCTCAGAACATTCGCCCGATCGATTTAGTCGTCGTCAATCTCTACCCATTTGAACAAACGATCGCAAAACCCGATGTCACATTAGAAGACGCGATCGAACAAATTGATATCGGCGGCCCTGCAATGGTTCGCGCTTCGGCTAAAAACTTCGCAAACCTGACCATCCTCTGCAATCCCAACCAGTACGACACGTACCTAGAAGAACTCCGCAAAAACGGAGAAGCCTCGATCGCATTCCGGCAGACCTGCTCACTTCAAGCTTTCAAACACACAGCCAGCTATGACGCTGCGATCGCAGCCTATCTCGAACAGCAACTCGAACAAACCTCAGAAACTTTCACCCTGACGGGAACCCGAATCCAAGAACTGCGTTACGGGGAAAATCCACATCAACCTGCTTCCTGGTATCAAACTGGAGCAACTCCCACAGGTTGGGCAGCCGCAACAAAATTGCAGGGTAAAGAACTCAGCTACAACAACTTAGTTGATTTAGAAGCCGCTCGATCGATCATTGCAGAATTTGCCAATGATGATCCAGCCGCAACGATCATTAAACATAACAACCCTTGTGGATCAGCGATGGGATCATCGATCGCTGAAGCCTACGAAAAGGCATTTAATGCAGATTCGACTTCCGCATTCGGTGGAATTGTTGCACTAAACCGAGCGATCGACGCTGCAACCGCAACGGCTCTGACCAAAACCTTCTTAGAATGCGTCGTTGCACCTGGAATTGATTCGGAAGCTCAAACGATTCTGCAAGCCAAACAAAATCTTCGAGTGCTGATCCTTCCAGATTTGACTGATGGCGCTAAGAACAATGTCAAACAGATTGCAGGCGGATTCTTAGTTCAAGCCGCGGATGACATTGTGGCTGATCCGAATGCTTGGCAATTTGTCACCGAGAAGCAGCCCACCCCTGAAGAACTTGCAGAACTCTTATTTGCCTGGAAAATCTGTAAACATGTGAAATCGAATGCCATTGTCGTGAGCAACGATCGCACAACTTTAGGAGTCGGGGCTGGACAAATGAATCGAGTCGGCTCTGCCAAAATCGCCCTCGAACAAGCAGGCGAAAAAGCCCAAGGCGCAATTCTCGCATCGGACGGATTTTTCCCATTTGATGACTCCGTGAAAACGGCAGCCGCAGCGGGAATTAAAGCGATCGTTCAACCCGGTGGAAGTATGCGCGATGCAGACTCGATCAAAGCTGCCAACGAACTCGGAATTGTTATGGTTCTTACAGGAATTCGGCACTTCTTACATTAGATTGTGTTAAGTTCTATTACATTCCTCACAAGAACACGTTCCTATGCCTGCCGATATCTTTCAAACCCTTAAGGTTTACAGTCAGTTTGTCCATCCTGTTTTGATGTGGGTTTTGCTAGCGCTGACCAGTTACGCAATGTATACCGGGCTGCAATGGCGACGCACTCGATCGGCTCAAGGCGATTTGAAGAAAGAGCTCGTCAAGCAAAGATTCAACATCAAGCATCACCAAATCGGTGCGATCGTACTCACGTTGATGGTGGTTGGTTCAGTCGGGGCAATGGGTGCGACTTATATCAATAGCGGTAAACTTTTTGTCAATCCGCACTTGATAACAGGATTAGGAATGACCTGTCTGATTGCAATGTCAGCTTCGCTTACACCATTCATGCAGAAAGGACAAGAATGGGCGCGACTCAGCCACATCGTTATCAACGTAGTGATTACTGGACTGTTTGGCTGGCAGGCTGTCACAGGCGTGGGAATCGTGCAGAACATTATTAACCGGATGTAGTTCTTTGTGTTTCCCAGAATGGGAGATTGAGCAGCCTAAACTCGCCTACATCCAAATTCATACCGCTTTTAGAGGCAGCGATTTTCTCACTGCCTCTAGTTTTTGGCAGTCCACCTGCGGCTCTAGCGCCTCAAATCATTTTGATCCCCAATTTTGCAACTTGATCCCCGATCTAAAAATCTGCTCCCCATTTAACAAAACTTAGTCTCAATTTTGCCGTACAATTTTGGCAACGATCCCGCCCACTTACCCCAGCGTCTTTATGAGTATTGGATATGTTGCCCTCGTTCTGCACGCTCACTTGCCCTTCGTCCGTCATCCGGAGAGTGACTTTGTATTAGAAGAGGAATGGCTGTATGAAGCAATTACTGAAACCTATATTCCCTTAATTCAAGTTTTTGAAGGCTTAAAACGCGACGGCGTAGACTTCAAAATCACCATGAGCATGACCCCGCCGCTCTGCTCGATGTTGGCAGATCCACTGCTCCAAGAACGCTATGACGAGCACTTGTCCAAGCTCGAAGAATTAGCAGAACTGGAAGTCGAGCGTCACGCTCATTCTGGGCACATGAAATATCTGGCGGAATACAACGCCAAAGAATTCAACGGGGTTCGCAATACTTGGGAGAAGTACGATCGTAATTTAATCAACGCCTTCAAACAGTTTCTCGACTCCAACAACCTTGAAATCATCACCTGCGGCGCAACCCACGGATATCTGCCGCTGATGAAAATGTATCCGCAAGCCGTCTGGGCACAGATCCAGGTCGCTTGTGAACATTACGAAAAAACCTTTGGTCGTCCTGCGAAAGGCATTTGGCTCCCTGAATGTGCCTATTACGAAGGGGTCGAGCGGATGCTCGCCGATGCAGGTCTGCGCTATTTCCTCACGGATGGACATGGAATTCTCTATGCCCGTCCTCGTCCGCGTTATGGCAGCTACGCACCGATTTTCACGGAGCCAGGAGTCGCAGCATTTGGACGTGATCACGAATCCTCGCAGCAAGTTTGGTCTTCAGAGGTCGGCTATCCGGGCGCGGTTGAATATCGAGAGTTCTATCGCGATTTGGGTTGGGATGCGGACTATGAATACATCAAACCGTACGTTATGCCCAACGGTCAGCGTAAAAATGTCGGCATCAAGTACCACAAAATTACCGGAAAAGGCTTAGGTCTGGGCGATAAGCAGCTTTACGATCCTTACTGGGCACGTGAGAAAACCACAGAACATGCCGCGAATTTTGTCTACAACCGCGAACGCCAAGTCGAGCATTTATTTGGCATCATGCACCGTCCGCCGATCATTGTCTCGCCCTATGATGCAGAGCTTTTCGGGCACTGGTGGTATGAAGGTCCGATGTTCATCGATTACCTCTTCCGCAAATCGTGGTTCGATCAAAGTACCTTTGAGATGACTCACCTCGCTGACTATTTGAGAACGCATCCGACTCAGCAAGTGTGTCGCCCGTCTCAATCGAGTTGGGGATACAAGGGCTTCCACGAATACTGGTTAAATGAGACGAATGCTTGGATCTATCCGCATTTGCACAAAGCCGCAGAACGCATGATCGAACTTGCAAAACGTGAGCCTGCGGATGAACTAGAGTGGAAAGCACTGAATCAAGCTGCCCGCGAATTGTTGCTTGCACAGTCTTCGGACTGGGCGTTTATTATGCGAACGGGCACAATGGTTCCTTATGCTGTCAGAAGAACACGATCGCATTTAATGCGCTTCAACAAGCTCTATGAAGATATCAACCACGGCAAGGTTGATTCGGGCTGGGTTGAAAAAGTAGAAGCGATCGACAATATCTTCCCCGATATTAACTATCGCGTTTATCGCCCGCTCTAACCTTTGGAAGCGCAGCTTAGGCTCTAGGCTGCGCTTCTCCATAAGTAAATTCAAGCCAATGCCAACGACTAAAAGTTATCATGCGTTCTTAGTTAGTTCGCTGCAAGATCCAGAAGCCGCCGCAGCATATCTGGATTCTGTTCTAGAAGATGGCGATCCGCAGCATATTCGCCTAGCGTTGAAGAACGTTGCTGAGGCACGAGCAAGTTTGACTGAGCTATCAAATGCTGTCAAATGGCGAGAATGCTATGAATTATTAGAACAAGGAGAGATGCCGAATCTCCTGATGCTTGTTGATCTTTTGAATGAGTTGAATCTGCGTTTGTCGATCGCTCAAAAAACTTGAACGATCGCTCAAAAACTGATCGTCCATACACTCAAAATTCTCTAAGCTCAATTGCTTCCGTCTCAAGAACCCGAGCTATTTTGATGTGCGATCGACTTCACCTTAGAGATAGTATTCCGATCCATGCAAGTTCTCCATTTCAACCAAACGGATGTAGCAGGAGGTGCAGCACTGGCAGGCTATCGACTGCATCAAGGACTATTAGATCAGAAGATTGATTCTCGATTCCTCGTTGCTCGTAAGGTTACTCAAAGCGATCTCGTTACTCAACTTCCTTCGCCTTCACGGACAGAGAGACGAATTCAAAGCATTACTGATCCGTTTGGATTGGCTCAGATTCATTTACTTTCGACATTCAATCTCAAACAACATCCGAGCTATCAAAGTGCTGATTTGCTCAATTTTCATAACTTACATGATGGCTACTTTAACTATCTAGCGATCGCACATCTCACCCAACCCAAGCCTGCGGTTCTCACTCTGCATGATATGTGGTCAATGACCGGGCATTGCTCATTTAGCTATGACTGCGATCGCTGGAAAATCGGCTGTGGCAACTGTCCCGATCTCACCATCTTTCCACCGATGCAGCGCGATAGTAGCCATTGGGAATGGAACCTGAAAAAATGGGCGTATCACAAAGCTCGATTAACGATCGTCGCTCCGAGTCGCTGGCTGGAAACCGTTGCGAGAGAAAGCCCACTATTTAGACGATTTGCCGTGCATCATATTCCTTACGGAATAGATGTGGATGTCTATAAACCGCTTGATCCAGAGTACTGTCGATCGCGATTGAACCTGCCAAAAGATAAGAGAGTTTTACTCTTTGTCGCGACTCACCTTCAGGAACGCCGCAAAGGAGGTGATTTAGTTTTAGCCGCATTGCAACAGTTACCAGACGCGATTAAATCTCAACTCGTACTTGTCACATTCGGCAGCGGCGATACCGAGCAGACTGGAATTCAAACTGTCTCACTCGGCTATATCCAAGATGACGCAGAAAAAGCGATCGTATATTCCGCCGCAGATCTGCTCGTATTTCCGACCCGCGCCGATAACTTACCGCTCGTTCTCCAAGAAAGTCTTGCCTGTGGTACGCCGATGATTTCTTGCCGTGTCGGAGGGGTGCCTGATTTAGTTCGCCCCAACGTCACAGGCTACTTGGCAAACTCAGAAGACGTTCAGGATCTCAAAACTGGAATTTTAGTCCTGCTCGAAAACGACCGATTGCGTCAACAGATGCGCGAGAATTGCCGAACGATCGCAGTGTCAGAATATCGGCTAGAACTTCAAGCACAGCGCTATATTGAGCTATATCAAACCCTACTCAATTCTATCGATCGGTAGACTCTAAGCCACAGTGCTCTATCTTATGATAGATTTGCGATTCTCGTCTCCGCGATTCATGACCCAGCCTCGCCAGTCTTTGAGTGAATTTCAGCAATTTCCAAACTCATCAGCAGATTCTCGGTACTACAAGCAGTATCTAGAAACGGTCTGCAACAATGCAACCCTAGCGCTGTTTGTGATGGATGAACATCAGCAGTGCGTTTATATGAATCCTGCGGCTGAAAAGCTCACTGGATATGCGTTGCACGAGCTTCAGGGGCGGGCTTTACATGATGCGATTCACCATACTCGCCCGGATGGTAGCCCTTACCCATTATGTGAATGCCCGATCGATCAAGTCTTTCCGCAAAACAACCAAGAGCAAGGCGAAGAAGTCTTTGTTCATCGGGATGGACATTTTTATCCGGTTGCTTATACAGCCAGTCTCATTCGAGAAGCCGGTCAAACGATCGGAACCGTGATCGAAGTTCGAGACATTACCCAAGAGAAAGTTAATGCAAAAATGCAGCAGGAAGTCGCTGAGCGAGAACGCCTCCTGCGCGAAGCAGCAGAAGCCGAAAAAACACGAGCTGAAACAGTTTTGCAAAGCATCACCGATGCATTCATTGTGCTCGATCGAGAATGGAACTATGTTTATGTCAATGCTGCGGCAACCCGATTGTTTCTCAAGTCTGAAGCGGAATTAGTGGGTCATTGCATTTGGGAGGTATTTCCCGAAGCGATTCACACCCCGATTTATACCGAATATTGTCGGAGTCTGGCTGAGCAAAAAACGATCGAGTTTGAATGCTTCTACTCCACCTGGAATCGTTGGTTTCTGAATCGGGTTTCCCCTTCAGCCACGGGCATATCTGTGTTTGTGTCGGATATTACCGAGCGCAAACAAACGCAGCAAGCCCTACTTGAAAGCGAAGTCCGATTTCGCAGCTTGTTTGAGTGCAATATTATTCCGATCGGCATTTGGACAAAAGACGGGGGCTTAACGGACGGGAATGATGCACTGCTGGATCTCATTGGCTATACCCGCGCCGAACTTGAAGCCGGACTCCTGACTTGGAAATCGCTGACCCCACCTGAATGGGAAAAGCGAGATGCCGAAGCCGTTGAAGAAATTATGACGCGAGGTTATTGCACAGCATTTGAGAAAGAATACATTCACAAAAATGGGCATCGGGTTCCAATTTTGCTAGGGGGCGGCAAATTTGATCAAGCGTCTCAAAGTGGGTTTTTCTTTGCGATCGATCTGTCTCAACTCAAGCAAACCGAAGCCGAATTAAGAGAAGCAGACTCGCTTCTGTCTTCAGCGCTCGCTGCCGGATCGATTTATACCTGGCGCTGGCGAATGCAGGAAAATGTCATCTCAGTGGACGCTGCATTGGCGCAGTTATTGGGGGTTGATCCTGAAACTGCAATGCGGGGATTACCGCTCGAAATTTTCTTAAATGCCATACACCCAGACGATCACGAGTCGGTTGCAACCGCGATTCAGACTGCGATCGAGACCCGAGAAGACTATCTCACAGAATATCGAGTGCGCTCAGCCGATGGGTCAGAGCGTTGGGTCACAGCACGAGGACGGGTCGAATATGACGCAGACGGAACGCCCATTTCGTTTCCAGGTGCTCTCTCTGACATTACCGAACGCAAACAAATCGAAGCGACATTACAAGAGACGGAAGAGCGATTACGACTGGCGATCGAGTCGGCTGAACTCGGGACTTGGGATTTTAATCTCGTGACCGGACGGATCATTTGGAATGACGGCTGTAAGGCAATGTTCGCAACAACCGGCGAGGACGAAATTACCTTCGACACGGTGCAAGCTGGAATGCATCCCGATGATCGCGATCGCGTCAATCAATTTGTCCAAGCCGTACTCGATCGACAAAGCTCAGGCGATGAGGTAATCGAGTACCGAGTCATTGGGTTCTCGGATGGGATCGAGCGGTGGGTTGCTTGTCGCGGTAAAGTTTTTACGGATTCCGTCGGCAATCCGATCCGGTGGGTTGGCACATTGCTCAATGTCACCGAAGTCAAACGCCGTGAAGCGGAACGACAAGAACTGCTCGATCGAGAAAAGCTGCTGCGCGAACAAGCCGAACAAGCGAATCGGATCAAAGATGAATTTCTCGCGGTTCTCTCGCACGAGTTGAGAACGCCCCTCAATCCGATCCTCGGCTGGGTGAAAATGCTCAAAGGCGGGAAATGTCCCCCAGAACGAGTGCCCCAAGCGCTCGACACGATCGAGCGCAATGCAGTGTTGCAAGCTCAATTGATCGAAGATTTGCTGGATGTCTCTCGGATTTTGCAAGGAAAGGTTGTCCTCAACGGCGATTGGATCAATCTCGCCGAAACGGTGACAGCCGCAGTCGAAACGGTTCGCTTAGCCGCAGAATCGAAGGCGATCGAGCTTGTGCTCACGGTTGATCCACTGCTTGGCTCAGTTCGGGGGGATGCCAACCGATTGCAGCAGGTCTTTTGGAACTTGCTATCGAATGCTGTGAAATTTACGCCGGTTTCAGGACGCGTTGAAGTCACGCTCTCGCAGGTTGAGACGGAAGCTCAGATTCAGATTCGTGATTCGGGCAAAGGCATTCGGGCTGAAGTGTTACCGTATATTTTCGAGCGCTTCCGTCAAGCCGATTCTTCGACAACTCGGCAGTTTGGGGGGTTAGGGTTGGGACTTGCGATCGCACGTCATCTCGTCGAACTGCATGGGGGGACGATCTCTGCTGAAAGTCTAGGAGAAAATCAAGGTGCCACCTTCACCGTCAGATTGCCGATTGCCATGATTCAAACTCAACTTGATCAACCTGAGCGCGGATCTGAAGTATCCCAAGATCTTCTAGGGGTGAAAATTTTAGCGATCGATGACGAACCAGATAATCTGGATTTCTTAGTCTTTGTGCTCGAAGCCGCAGGCGCAATTGTACAAGGGGTTCAATGTGCAAAACTGGCGCTAGAAAAGTTGTCTGAATTCTCGCCAGATTTAGTCATCAGCGATATTGCCATGCCGGATCTCGATGGGTATGAGTTGATCCAGCGAGTTCGGCAGCAGAGTGATGTGCCTGCGATCGCGTTAACGGCTTATGCAGGAGAAACAAATCAGCATCAAATCTTAGCCGCCGGATTTCAGCGACACTTAGCTAAACCCATTGAACCGAGTCAGGTGATTCATGAGATCATCACTCTGCTCAAATAGATTCGCGCTGATATGCTTAAACTCCGAGCGGTTTAAGACTCGGAGTTTTTACTTGGTTATCTATCTCAATGCGGTATTCGCAAAGCCCAAAGTTAGGAGAAAGCCCAAAATATGCCCAAAGCTCATACAAGCAAGAAAACCAGCAACACTGATGTTATTGAATAAAGATTTAGAAAATGGCAGCGGCATCTTTGCACCCGTATGAGGGTGTTTGATAGTCCGCGAACCGATTAATAGAACGAGCAAACAAGCACCGACAATAAACGGCGTACCTTGCCAGTTCCACAGTTCACCAGAAGGAGGCAGTTCAAACATAGACAATAACTCCATAGATGGGATGCACCTATGATGAGTGCGCTCTCCCAAGCGAACCTCTTTCTGAATGCGGGGTCTGAGTTCTGCACAAAGACGGATAATTTTAAGGCAATGATTCAATCGACTCGATATGCAAGCTTGGAATCTAGGGCGATCGACTTTTAATTGGGGACAGAAAACCTACATCATGGGGATTTTGAACGTCACGCCCGATAGTTTTAGTGATGGCGGACAGTTCAACACGTTGGAAAGCGCGATCGCTCAAGCCGCTCACATGATTCAAAACGGTGCAGATATTCTCGATATCGGTGGACAGTCTACTCGCCCGAATGCCGAAGAAATTTCACTTCAAGCCGAACTCGATCGCGTCATTCCGATCATCGAGGCAATTCGGCAGAATTTTGAAATCCCGATTTCAGTCGATACAACTCGTGCTGTCGTTGCGAAACATGCGATCGCGGCAGGAGCCGACTTGATCAATGATATTTCTGGAGCCGTGTTCGATTCAGAAATGCTCTCAACTGTCGGCAAATTAGGCGTTCCGATCGTTCTGATGCATATGCGAGGAACTCCCAAAACCATGCAATCGCTGACCGAGTATCAAGATCTGATGCCAGAGATTTATGAATTCCTGAACACGCGAATTGAAAGCGCGATCGCCCATGGCATCACCCAGATCATCATTGATCCAGGCATTGGATTTGCCAAGCAGTTCGATCAAAACTTAGAAATCATCCGCAATCTCAAAGCGTTGCAATCCTTGAATTGCCCGATTCTCTTCGGCGCATCGCGAAAAAGCTTCATTGGTCATATTCTTGACCAACCTGATCCTCAGAAACGAGTGTGGGGAACTGCCGCCGCTTGTGTCAGCGCGATCGCCAATGGAGCCGATATGGTTCGCGTTCACGATGTCGCCGAACTCAGAGATGCCTGCCGCGTTGCAGATGCGATCTGGCGCTAAAAAGCCGCTAAAAAAGGGAGGCAATTGCCTCCCTCCAAATTCCAAATCTCGTCTTCACACCATTAAGTATCAATATCCCCATCGATATTCCCGCGATTGCGCGCGTCAATTACGCCCGTATGTCCCATCAAATCTGTCACTGCTTCATTGAGTGCTCGCGGGTCAAGGAAGACAATCTTGGAATTCTCACTCTTACCCAGTTCGCGGTTTGCATCGACGTAATCCTTCGCAACCAAGTAGCGCAACACATCCGCATTCTGTCCTTCCAAGGCTGCTGAAAGCTGCTGAATCGACTTCACCGTTCCTTCTGTTCGAGTCAGTTCTGCCTGCTTCTCACTTCGCGCTGCCCGCTCTTTCTCAAGTGAATCTCGCAGCGCTTGAGAAATCATAAACTCTTGCACCTCCACACGAATCACCTTTACGCCCCAGTTAGCCGTGGACTTATCGAGTTGACGTAACAAAGCCTGATTAATCTTGCTCGCCGATGAGAAAGATTCCTCTAAAGTCAATTGCCCCACTTCATTTCTCAACGTCGAAATCACAATCTGTTTCAGCGACTCTTCGAGATCTTCGACAGCGTAATAAGCCTTTCTCAAATCGAGAATCTGCCAAGACACGATCGCATCGACTTCGATCGGCACATTATCTTTCGTAAAAGCCCGTTGCGGTTCAATATCTAACAACTGCTCCCGAATCGTCTCGACTAACACCGTATCCAACAACGGGATCACGAAATTGAGTCCTGGATTGAGGATGCGCTTATATTGCCCGAGACGTTGCACGATCGCTTGATCGCCTTGTTCAACGATGCGGATAGAACCTATGATGTAACCCAAAACAATAAGACACAATGCACCAGTAATCTCAATCATATGTTGTGCTCCCGCCGAGCCAAATTATCGATGACTTTTTCAAAATAGAGGTTGCAAGTTTAGTCTAATCTCTCTACCTGAAAATGTTGCAGATTCGGGGCTGAAATTCAAGACCTTTGGCAGGTTTAACCGATATTATTGTGCCTGTTGGTCGTTGCGTTTGCTAGCCACGAACTGATTTACCAATCCCTTTGAGGATTCCCCGACCAATTAGCCCAATCCCACGTCCAATCACTTCGGTTAAAACATAGACAATTCCACTGCCTAAAAATGCAATTACACTCCTCAATCGGGGTGAAATTGCATCTCGCGTTTCTAGGGCGAGAGTGACTGCAAGTTGTAGACCAGAAAGCTCTGCTAATTCTTCAGTTCTAGGCGAATAAATCACGATGCGATTAATCCCATACTCTTCTAAGACAAACAGCCGATATCGACTTTCAAAAATGGCTTTTGGCTCAGAAAATAATCGCTCTGATCGCACTCGCCAGGATAAATCATTTCTAAATCGCTCGATTTCACGAGTGGATAAAAGTCGGCGATCGTAGAAGCCTTGTTTAATTGCTTCTAAGGTAGCAAACCGATTCAATAAAGGCTGAATCGTCGCATTTGCAAGCTGAATGATCAGATTTTCTAGAAGATCAAGGGCGCGATCGCGCGCTTCGATCGTGCCGATTTCATGTTGCATTTGATCGACAATCAGCGGCGTTTCAAACAATAAATGCTCAAAAATCTCCTGAACCAAGGGAATTTTATCCAGAATTTCAGTTTGAACCGTATTGCCTTCTTCAAGTAAAGTCGCAACAATTTCAAAGTCGCGATTCTTCACTCGAATTGTGGAATAACGCCCGAAGAATTGCATCACAACGGCTTGCCATAAATCGCGCAAAATATGCGATTGCTTTGCCGCAAATTGGTCGGGCAAAAGTTGCGAAAATCTCAATTCGTCCAGCAAATCTTCAAATTGCCGCAGAATGATAAAAAATAATTCCCGTTTCTTTTCTAATTTGAGAATGTCAATTTCTAGGGGTGTGTCGGTTAAATTTTCTAAATTTGATTGAAGTTTTGCTGCAATGCGATCGCACAATTCCCCCTGCCATGCCTTCGGGCGCGGCATTTCTAGAACAGGTTCGATCTCCTGTGCAGACACAGTAAGCGATGACTCGACCGGCACAATCGCGCGCGGGGTCGGTGCAATCTCCTCAGCCGGAAGTGTTTTCTGAATTAACCACTGTGCCGCTTTTAACTCTCGTCTTCGTCCAGCTAAAAAAGCGCGATCGAGGTTAGACAGGGAGGTCGATTTGAGCTGAGCGTTAATCTCATTCAAGGCAGCTTCAATCTGCCCTAACCCTGACAATCGCCAATTTTGCCGAATCACTTTCAAAATACTGACTGACTGCGACCGTGAACTGACAAGTCGAATCTGATCTAAGACTTGCGATCGCCAATAATTTTGCCCCGTTGTGATCTGTCGAACGGCAGCAACAAATTCAGAAATTGAGCTTCCCTTGGGACAATACCCTTCAATGCCTGCCTGAAACGCCGCGAGTAGCTCCCGTTCGGCTAACGGCTCAATCACTAAAACAGGCAAATCCGGATACTGGGCTTTCACCTGTTGAGCAAATTCGCCCCCAATTCCAATTAAAACGGCATCTAATTCGTCTCGTGCCAGTTCCGTCAGGTTGCGCCATGCCGTTGGAATGGTTTCTGCTTCTGCAACGACTCGAAATTCTGCAAACCGACTCAAACAGTTGAGCAACCCCGATCGAAACACCGGATCTTGCTCCACAAGCATTAGTCGCGCTATTCCACTTAAACTACTCATCCATTTGCCAGCGCATTTCTATCGATTAAACATCCTAAAAACTTCAAATACAAGATTTGCAATATAGAATTAGGCGAATGGTTGGGTGAAATATGTTGAATAGGTTCGCATCCCAACAAACTCCCACTCCCAAAGCGCAAGAACACCTAGGTCAGGAATGCCTAACCAGCAGTCAAAGTTCTTTAAAGACTCTGACTGCTCGCTTCATATAAAGCTCTTTTTAAGAGAGAACTCTAATCTACCGCAGTTTTAGGGCGGAGTCGGTTCTGAAGCGGGTGGGGTCGGGTCAGGTATCGGCGACTCAAACCCTGAACTCTGCTCTGGATCTTCATCACTGGGAACAGATTGAGACTCTTCCTCTCGTTGTCGCCAAATCGCTGCCCGTTCTGCTGCCCATTGCGCGATCGCACCTCGTGCCTCACCAAATAAGGGGCGACCCGATCCAATTCCCGAAGCCACATCGATCGCGCGTGTCAGATACCCCTGGCTTGCCAAGCGACTTGCTTGAGCCAGAATTGATCGATCTTCTGCAATCTGAATCTGATAAACCCACTCGCCAATCAACCCTTGTGCTTCCGCGTATAGTGCCCGTCCCGGTCGAATACTACCTGCAACCTCGATGGCGCGCCCAAGCTGTCCAGCACTCGCGATCGATCTTGCATTGTTCAAGATCGGACGATCTTCAATGATTTGAATTTGATTGCTCCAATTGGCGATATCAGTCTGTGCCTCAATCCGCAAACTCCGCTTCGGCTTCACCAACGTTGCCATTGCCACGGCAGATTTCAAATTGCCAAGATTCCCCGATTTTGCCACTTGTTTTGCGCGGTCGAGCAAGGGACGATCCTGCATGGATTCCAACTCTTTTTGCCACTGTGCAACTAGGGTTTGAGCATGGAGCCGTCCGGGACGTTTCGGCGAAATGGTACTCGCTTGAGCGATCGCAAAATGCAGCATGGGAATCTGTTGTAAGTTTGCAACCGAACTCGCCAGATTCAACTGCGTCAGGTCTTGTACTTTTTGCTCCAACCTGGGAATCAAAGTTTTAGCGCGACTGGCAAACGGACTTTGAGCGTCAATCTGTTTGACCATCTGAGTTGCCATGATCAGCGGCACAATTCGCTCTAATCCAGGCGCTCTATAGTTATCAACCGTTTCGATTTCTCTGGCGCGGACTAATCGAATCAAATCCTGGTTTGCAGTCGTCAACTGAACGCTAGTCGGAATCGAATTGACCAGCGCGACAGCAGCGGGAATATTTTGCTGATCAAACTGCGCGATCGCTAATCCAATGATCGTATTCCGCCAGCGCAGAACTTCCTGATTCGCCTGCAAAGTCCAAATAAAAGTGTTGCGATCGATCCCATCCGTCATCGCGATCGCTTGTCCTAATTGAGCAGGCGGATTCGCTTTCGCAAAATTCCGCGCATCTTGCAGGAATTTCCAGGCTTTTTTCTCTTGATTCGATCGTTCTCGAACTTCGCCTAAGCGCTCTTGCCAACCGGGATCATTGACCAGTGCCAACTGCGCCATTTGTTGTGAGGCGCTCTCCCAAGCTCGTTTCTTCAGGGCTTCCAGGATCTTGGCGTAAATGGCTTCGCCGCGACGATATTCTGCTTGCCAACGATCGATCGCGGCTTGAGCATCTTTATAAACAGGACTGCTTTGAGGAATCTGACTAGCAAGATTCACAGCCCCTTTGATGTCTCGCTGAGCAACGCGATCGCGAGCCAAAATCAACACCGCATTCGACCAATCTTGCAGCAGCGGTCGAGATTGCCCATACAAAGGATGTTCTGTCGTCCAACCCTTGACCAAATTGATCGACGCAAGAATCTGATCCGCATTTCCAGTCTGAGCGGCTTGCTGAGCGCAAAATAGCTGCTCCGCTTCTAGAGATTGCGCTGTGACTTGCTGACAGTCCACCGCAGGCGGAGCGCTCGATAGCCAATGAAGCGCGATCGCACCAGTCCCACCAAACACGCCAAAAATCCCTAACCAGATCAGTTGCCATCTCCAAGCTTTCGCAAACTTGCCCAAGCGACGTGCAGTCACCTGAGTTGCGGAGGACGCAGTGCTAGCGGCGCGATGTCCTAACTTGGCAACCCGATGCTGAACCGGACGAGACGACTTCTCGGTTTCCGGCTCAGGCAACGCTTCGGCATCAAGATCATCTTCCAGCAAGACTGGAGAATGGTCACTGTAAGGCTGGTGCTGGTAATTCTCGATCGGGGCAGGTGGATGCTCAATGTCAGCTTTCGGCTTCTGGAATGCCCGAAGCCATTGGGTTGGGAGTTTTCTAGCCATTTATCGCTGCGAAACCGTATATCAAGCGGAAGTTCAGAGTCTCGGCTATTTTACAAGCGATTTTGCCGATGGAACCCTCGACATTAAATGCTTTTACGTGATCCGCAGGGGGATCACGGTTTCCGGGAATAATCGCGCAAAACAGTACTCACAAAACATCAAGTTTTGTAAGCGTTGATGCGGATACTTTGAGAAAGCCGAGTTTTGCTTCATTGAAACACGAATCTCTCGATCTGCACTCCGAAAGACGCAACAGGTTACGTATAAAAGATCGCTCTATTGCGATACAGCTTAATTCGCTCGATAACCATAGAAATCGATGTGATATTCCGTGATTCTCACACCCGTCTGCGCTTCGACTTGTTGAATAATTTCTTCTGGAAGCTGGATGTGAACGTCGAGAATTTGCTGAGTGTCAATACAGTTCACATGACTGTGAGCATCGCTAATATTTCCGTAGAGTCTGCCATCAGAGCGCTCAATACATTCGATGATGCCTTGCTCAGAGAGAGCTTCTAGGTTCTGATACACCGAGGTATGCCCAATGTCTTTGCCTTGCCGATTTAAACGATCGTAAATCTCGCGTGCTGACAAATGTTCTTGGTCGTGCCACAGCAATTCCAGAATGAAGCGGCGCTGGCGGCTCAGACGCATTCCCAAGACTTGACAGCGTTCGATCGCGTCATCTAGGCAACGAATCGGTTTGAGGTCTGACGAGGTTTCAGTGTTCATCGGTGAGCAATACGGATTTGAAGTGGGTTGTTTATCGATCGATTGAAAATTTTGAAACAGTGTAGAGTCAAATTATTTTGTAACTCTTAAAGTAAGAGTCTACCAATTGCGTGATGATCAATTATCTGTACTATTTCTATCACATGCTAAAGCGAAATCGCTACAACTTTGCTTTTTATGATTCCTTTCACGAAGAGAGTTCGTTACACTGAAATATCTCAATTCTTGCGGATTTCTTGTGGCTTACTCTTCTAATCCTCCAAAACGAGCGAGACTCGTCTCTGCTAGCTGGGCGATCGTGCAACTACCGGGACTTGCTGCTGACGATGCAACTCGATTAATGGATCATGAAATTCGGACGACGCTAGAGTTACTCAAGCTCGGTCAAACTCAAGACAAAAGAAATCTGCTGGCAACCCATCTTCAAGTGCCAATTCGTCAATTAAATAAGTGGGTTGCGCTGGCTGATCTGGCTCGAATTCCCAGTGTAGGATGCGAATATTCAGGCTTACTGCTGCATGCCGGGATCGCCTCTCCCGCTCAATTGGCTCAAACCTCGATCGCAGCGCTACACCGCCAACTACTCCGTCTCCATGTTTCTACGATGCAGCGCCGTGATCTCTGCCCCAGCGCCGACTCTATTGGACTATGGATTCATCAAGCCAAACACCTTTGTGCAAATCGAGAGACTTAGCAGGAAGTGGGCACTCTTATTGAAGTGGAATCGCGGATATAACCTTAATCCGGATACCAAAACATCCCTTTGATTCCTTCTGGATCCTGCATGAAGCCCAAATTTCGGTAGAAATTGACAACATGGGGATCAGCGAACAAAGTGATATTACTGATATCCTCACTGCGAAGCTTCTTAATCATGAACTTCATCAGAGCCTTACCTAGCCCCTTGCCCTGGAAGTCCGGATGCACGACCACATCCCAAATCGTCGCGTTAAACGCATGGTCAGAAGTGGCGCGCGCAAATCCGACCAACCGTCGTTGGACTCCTCGCTGCTCCCACATCGAAGCCACCAAAAAACTATGCTGAATTGCCTTTTTTACTTTCCTCAGCGGACGGCGCGACCAGCCGACTGCATCGCACAATTCCTCAAGCTCATACAAATCGATCTCTCGCTCTGTTGAGAAGAAAATCCGAGGAGTGGCGCGATCGCTCGCTCCCTCACCGGAGCCGGGGACAACATAGCTCTCCGTCGAAGTCGGTTTCTCGATCGAAGCATCCGTACTACTAAATAAGCTTTTCCAAAAACCCATGCAAGCGTGGTGATAACAGTGAAGCAGTAATAGTTAGTATATCTCTCGGATTTAGGTTGCATTCTGCCGATTTTATGGAAATGTTGGCAATTCGTATCTTGGGGTTGCGCTTTCCAATATCGTCTCCATTCTAAATTCCACCCCAAATTTCTATCCGCGTGTCGTCTAAGGTCAGTCTCCACCACTATGGCTCTGGGTCTAAAATCGTCCACACTAGAACTGTTAAAGCGTTTCAACCGAGCGTTTCCGCAGTTTTATGAGCAATTTGTCAGCAGCGAAATCCAACTGCAAAATCTACGACTGGCTTATCAACTTTATAAGTCGAAGCAGGCGGTGATTGAACTGAAATCTGAGGGCACAAAAAGCGCGCTCCATTTTGCCTACCGAAATCAGTCGTTCTTGCTCAGCGATATTTTTGGGGTTTTAGCAGCATATGGATTGACGATTCACAGCCTCAGCCTGTACGGGCAGATTTATCCCCCGATGCTGGTGTTTATCAAACTGATCGTGTCTCGCAGTGGAAAAGCTCTCACCGACAAAACCTCTGAAAACGTCTGTCGGGCAATTCGAGAAGCGCTCGCGGGGCGGTTTGAAGTCGAAGAAATGCTGGCGGTTGAGTTCAATCTAGATGCAGGTCTAGAACAGGTAGAGACAGAGTTCTATGTCGATCCAGTTTTCCATTTGCCTGCTTTGCTGATCGAAGCCGACAACCAGCCGGGACTCTTCTACAAAGTGATGTATGCGATTTGGCAAGAAGATTTGCTGGTTGTCAATGCCAATTTGCTAGTCTGGCGGGGACGAACGCGGCTGATTTTATATCTGTTAGGACCAAACGAAAGCTTGATTCCAGAATATCTGGGTCAGAAGATTGCCGAAGGCGTGAAGCAGCGACTTTTAGGGCGACGCTTTTAATTTCTGGGAATCCGCCCCGCTATCATGGATGATAGCCATTTTTTAGCGTGCTCTATGTCATCAATCACCCTTCCAGCTTTACGGGTTTTGATTGTAGAAGATGACCCTATGATGCAATTGGGGTTGGAGCAGTCCTTAGAGGACTATCCAGAGTTAACAATCGTCGATCAAGCCAATGATGGCTATTTGGGAGTTGAAGCGGCGCTCAAACATCGCCCCGATCTGGTTGTCATGGACATTGGCTTGCCTCGATTGGATGGCATTGCTGCAACACAGCAGATCAAAGCTGCACTCCCGAATGTTCGGATCGTCATGCTGACTTCGCATACGTCTGAGAACGAAATTATTGCAGCGCTATCAAGTGGAGCGGATGCTTACTGTATTAAGGGCGCAGATGTGACGCGTTTAATTGCTGCGATCGCAGCAGCTTGTGAGGGCGCGACTTATCTTGATCCCCAAATTGCCCGTCGCGTGATCGAACATCTCAAACCCCCCGCAGCGGACAATACGATCGGGCAATTATCCCAACGTGAACATCAAGTCCTCAAATTAATGGTTGATGGCTTGAGCAATCCAGAAATTGCCGCAAAGCTTTATCTCAGTCCCAACACCGTGAAGACTCATGTACGAGGCATCATGAATAAACTCGCAGTAGACGATCGAGTTCAAGCTGCGGTTGTTGCTTTGAGAACAGGATTAGTCTGAAAATTTTAGCTTTAGAGAAAATAAAATTTCTTCGATTGTTTCGGGTATGAAGCTTAAACCGAATTGCGCAAATTGTTGAAGCTATTCTTTAAAGTTTGTTCCCGATCTGTGGCGCATTTGCCAAAAATTCATCATTTTTCTCGGTAGAAAGACCGCTGATGAGCAGGCGCGATTCTGGAATTTCTGAAATGTCGATCCGAAGTCCCAAAACGGCAGAAGATAAGCTTAGCTCGACCATAAACATCCTGAATCGACCGTAAGGATCATGAAAAAGATTCACCAGAATTGCAATAATTCTTCAAATAGCATCAAATCCCTAACCCAACATCGATTACAGTACAAACTAATTTACTTCAAGACCCACAAATTAACGATCCAAGTTTAGAATCAAGATGTACAATTTGTAGTCAGTTAAGCCAGTTAAAGAAATTACTGCTTAAGAAGACGATTTGAGATGCGCAGCTTGATCTACGAATAGACAAGTTCAGAAAGGCACATTGCTTTCCTGCTTCTTAACCACTGATTTCTCATTTTGGCTCGTTCAAAGCAACGGTGCTGCGATGATAACCCCCAACTTCGCGAATCATTAACTTGATCCTGCGATGTGGGTACTCCGCGAATTGTAGAGTTTCCCAAACTCGCCTACATATCTCGGCAATTCGCGTTAATTTAATATTTCACGCAGGAGGATTAATCCTTTGGGAGGACGGCAAACCCTATCGCGTGATTGTTAATGTAGGGTTATGACCCTACTCATTGTGATTTCGATTGATTGAATTGATTTAATCGATCGCTTTCTCAAACAAGTCGTTTCTCACATGCCTGGAATCAGACAGATGAAATTTGAGGATATCTATCAATTTTTCAAAGATCCGCCCCCTTTCTATCTCAATAAAGAACTGGCGGTCTGTTATGTGTTAGCGGTTCTCTTACGCGGAGACTCCTACGGAACCGAGCTAATCCAATTGCTCGAAACCGAATATCCGCTGTACCGCTTATCGGATACGGTTCTCTATAGTGCCCTAAAGTTTCTTGAAGACGAAGAAATGGTCACCGGCTACTGGAAAAAAGTCGAAGGTCGGGGTCGTCCTCGCCGCATGTATCAGATTAAGTCTGAGGCAATGCAGCAGGCGCAAGATCTGGCTCGGCTTTGGCGAGAGTATGCCGTTAAACGCGAAAATGCACGAGAAAATTCGGGCGTGCCCGCAGTCAGTGGGGCTGAGAAATAACAGTGGAGATCTGAGAATGATCCCCATTGTTGTCTAAACTTGTGGTGTAACTGGGATTTTGTCTTCTTGCGCCATGAATCAGCCTATAATTGCCTCGACGTTTCTCCTCACGGTTCTATTAATGATTGGGCTGTTTTTCTTCATTCGCGCCTCAGTCAAAGATAGAACCCAGGAGGTGCGATTGCTCTCTGAGCAGCCTGAAGATTCTCTGATGGTGCAACTGCGCCAATATTTTGGACAGCGCTCTTACCGAGTAGCTGCGATCGATGCCGATTTAAATCAGGTGACGTTTGAAGGAGTTGTCCGTCCAAGCGTTTTCCTGGCGGTATTTTTGTCGCTGCTTGCTTCGGTGGGAGCGCTGTGTTTTGCGTTAGTCCTGACGATGGTGCTACCCGATGGGTCGAATTTCTGGTGGGGCTTGTTGCTCGTGTCGCCTCTAGCTGGTGTTTTTTATTGGAAAGGGGCAGAGCGAGTGGAGCAGGTTTCGCTGAAATTGGAAGGGGGCACAGATGCGCGCAGTGTGATTACTGTCAGAGCACATCGTGATGAATTGGCAGAATTGCAGCGATCGTTGGAACTGCAAGCGGAATAGAAAATTTTTAGACGGGAATTTCTAGACAAAAGCTCTCCTCGTTGCGTTGAGGAGAGCTTTGATGAAGTGAATGCTGGGTAACTGAGTTTAGCTTGCCCAACTAGGTCAGTAGCGACTGGCACTACCACCAAATCTGCATTCAGGGCAAGCAAAATTTGGAAAACTCGAACTTGATCCGGATCGAGATCTGAACGCTTAGCGGCTCCGTGAAGGAACAGCAACCGCATCGATTTCATCCTCAGATGTTCTCAGACTTGGGAATAAAAAGTGATTTTCTTCGACGTATTGTGCGCCAAACAAACCTTTCTCTGCCCAAAAATAGCGATCTGTAGTATGCTCGTTTCTCTTAACCAGTAACAGCGCAGGCGGCAGAATGCCTTCAGCGTGGATAAACTTGCGGGCAGCGGTAACGGGCTTATCTTCGCCACACTCAATGCTAAACTGAGGAACGCTTTCTAAGATCCGTCTTCCTTCCTGCCGACGACGACTTTTCCGCTTACGTCTCCTTGCCAAACCCCGTACCTCCTTAAGTTCCAAACTGCCTAAAAGTTGTAATGATCGTTACAAAATCCGTCGAAAATATATCAGCTTCAGCCCTGGATTTCAACTTCTCTTAACGCATCTACATAATTTCTTAAGGTTGTTTTCCGAGTTCTTTTGCTATGTAACGACTAAAATGAGCGCTTACGTCAGCAAAAGTTGCGGAAAGTCGGGCAAAAGTTAAGAAAAACTGGTGCGAAAGAGTTGGGGATCAGGACTATCTATTAAATTAATAAGAAAAATTACTCAACGTCAATCCTATTTCTTAGATTCATCCGGCAGAAAAGTCGATGCTAATGCCTACAAGTTCCGAATTCATTGAGTTGTGTCGATCACAAATTGCATTGCTGACTCAGGCGTTAGGCGCTTCACTAAGCGTAATCTATCTAACGGAAGAATTAGTTGAAAGTTCTCAAGCCCGTTTGATCCCAGTTGCAGCGTATCCGGATAATTCTGTGGCATTGGAGCGATCGAACCGTTTGGCTCTTCCTTCCTCGGACATTCCAGAACTGGATCTAGTGACAACAGGACTGGTTCAACCCCGGCAACTCGTCTTGCCGTTGATTCATGAAGAATTAGTCTTTGGGTTGTTAGTGACAGAGCGCGAAGATCGACCTTGGACAACTTGGGAGCGATCGCAAGTTGAACGAGTTGCGAGTACGTTAGCCCTCGCTTGTGTGATGGATCAACGGGCGCAGTGGTTGGATCAGGCTCAGCGACAACATCGCTCGATGCAAACGCAGCAGCATGACGTTTTAGATAATTTGCTACATCAGTTGAAAAGTCCCGTCACAGCATTGCGAACGTTTGGCAAATTGTTAGTGAAGCGGTTACAGCCGGAAGATCCGAATCGCAATATTGCAGGCAGTATCTTGCGGGAAAGTGATCGCGTGCAGGAACTCTTACAGCAATTTGACCAAGCGATCGATTTAAATCCCGTGGATGCTTTATCAGAAAATCCAATCCGCCCGATTCCCTTGCTTCCGGCTGGAGTGCTGACGGCATCAAGTTTAGAATTAGCGCCTTGTTCGATTCACGAGATTTTGCTGCCCTTAGTGGAAACGGCTCGTGCGATCGCGCAAGATCGCAATCTTCTCCTGCGAACAGAAATACCACAATTTCTGCCCCTTGTTTCCGCCAATTCTGGGGCTTTAAGAGAGGTATTGAGTAATCTTATCGATAATGCATTGAAATATACGCCTAGCGGCGGAGAAGTGCATATTAGGGCATATTCTCATTACGATCGCATCTGTATTTGGGTCAGTGATACCGGATTGGGAATTCCACCGGAAGATTTAGAGCACTTGTTTGAGCGGCATTATCGGGGAGTGCAGGCAAAGGGAGATATTCCAGGCACGGGGTTGGGGTTAGCGATCGCGCGTCGATTGGTGGAACAGATGAATGGCTCGATTCAGGGGTTCAGCCCATTGAAAAAAGAGGGCTGGATTCCTCAAGGCATCCAGCCCCCTAAACAGGGGACAAGTTTTTTAGTGATACTTCAGACTCATCGCGAGCCTGAGTCTTGAGATCTAAGTTTTGGGTCTTCTGAAACTCAGAAGATTGAGACCGATGGCAGTCCTGAGCTGTGAAGTGGGGAGGAGGAATCGTTCTTTGAGTGGCTCCCCACTCCCGATCTTTTTGAGTATTCACAGCTCAAGATCGCCCTAGATCTTGGTCAGCAGAGTCGCTACGCAATTATGAGCGAGGCAAGATCAATTCGCTGGTGAGACGGAGATTGAGATCTGCGTTGGGGCGAATTGAAATCAGGTCAATGCGATCGCCGCCAAAGATCAGGCCAGCTAATGCACCGACTCCTGTGCCGATAAGAACTTCACCTGCTCTGACGTTACGATCGCCTGTAACAGCTGCGATACCCGCAGCAGCAGCGCTACCTAATGCAGCATCTTTGAGGATTGTGCCTGTGTTTGCGCCACGGCGGATCGATTCAGTTGTGGTGATCGGATCAGAAGTCGCTGCGATCGCAACCTTCTGACCATTGGTCAACGTCAGTTCAGACGCAGTAAACTGTGCTGCACCTTGAGACACGGTTAATTGACCAGAGACTTGGCTACCTGATGGGATCAAGACCGTACCATCAGCAGTGACAATGTTTTGAGCAACTGTAAGCGTGATCGGAGTGGGTTGCGGTTCATTTTGTGCCAGCAAGATCCGTTCAGCATTTGCATAGCGCAGAGGAATGGCAGTTCCGGCAGGAATGTTGATCGCTTGCGGTTGAGGTGCAACTTGACCGACGATGTAAGGAGATTGAATCGCAGCTAATTGTCCAGTACTAACAAGGGCTTGGTAGATAAACGCAGCAACATCTGCACGCGTTGCAGTTTGGTTCGGGTTGAGGAAACGAACATCCGGGTAGTTAACGACGATGCGGCGTTCAGTTGCAGCCGCGATACTGTTGCGCGCAAAACCAGGAATGCTGGAAGCATCAGAATAAGCTTGGTCAAGCAAACTGTCAGCCGGTTGAGTGCTGGCATATCGCAAACCGTTCGCGAGGGATACTAGGACTTGAGCGCGAGGAATGTTGTCATTGGGTCGGAAAGTGCCACCGGGGAAGCCTGCTAAGAAGCCAGTTGCATACGCAGTTTGAATGGCTTGAAGACCCCAATAATTGCTAGGAACATCTGCGAAATTGATCGGAGTATTCACTCGCTGAGCATTGGGAAATGCTTTGAGAAGCAAGGCTGCAAATTGAGCGCGAGTGACCGGATCATTCGGTCGGAAAGTGCCATCAGGAAATCCAGCAATAATGTTACGAGAAGCGAGTTCTTGAATGAAAGGAGAAGCCCAGTTATCAGACGCGACATCAGAGAAGGCAGCTTGTGCTGAAGCAGGTGCGGTCATTACCATTGGAGCCGCTGCGCCTGCGATTGTGCCGAGTGCTAAAGTTAGAGCCAAACCAGATTTTACAGAGCTATACATAGGTAGCGGTTCCCCAAGCGAGAGAGTGTTTTTTCTTGTTAACTAAGTAGATGTTTGATTGAGTTGAAAAGTTCCTGCATCTTGCGGTAGAAATAATCAATTTGATCTCTATTTCTTTAGTAGGAGATGCGGTTTCTTCGCTCAGTTATCTACTCTTTATATTCACCTATGACCGCTCGATTCCTTAAGAAGTTTCTAAACTTAGGACACTTTCCAAAGTGGTTGAAGAAACTCGATGTTTTGCAGTTTCTTCGTTTCATTTTCCGATACGATCGAGCATGTTTTCAAAAGGAGAAATCGGTGTCTGAATTGCCTCGATATGAGTCGAAATCTGTCCGGGAAGCGGGGAAGCAGTTTTATGTAAATTCTCAAGGATTGCGGATTCCCAGTGTGACGACGATTTTGAATGCAACGAAGTCCCGTGAGGATCGCGATCGATTATTCAGTTGGCAGCAACGGATTGGAGTAGAACAGGCGGCAGAAATTACCAAATCAGCGAGTCGGCGCGGTACGGGAACGCATCGCTATATTCAAAAATTTCTGCAAGGTCAGGAGGTGGAGTGTCCTGAGTCGATTCGCCCGTATTGGGAAAGTGTGGAGCCGATTGTCCAAGCGGTAGAAGCAGTGCGGCTGGTCGAAGGTGTCGTGATTCATGATCAACTGGGTTACGCAGGTGTCGTCGATTGCGTTGCCAGCTATGAGGGTGTGCCTTGTATTTGTGAATGGAAGACCAGCGATCGACCCAAAAAAACAGTTGATCGCTTGTTTGACTACCCGCTGCAGATTGTGGCGTATTGTGGCGCAGTGAACCAGCTTTACCGCGACTATGACCTGAATATTCGCCATGCTTTGCTCGTCGTTGCGATTCCAGAGATGCCTGCGGAGGTGTTTTGGTTCGAGCCAAGTGCGATCGAAGAATATTGGCAGCAGTGGGAAGCGCGGGTTCATCAGTATTGGAGACGACAGGGCTATTTTCGTTGAAAAGATTCTCGATCGTAGCGAACTAGGTAAGGGCAATCAGTTAAAGTCAAGATGAATTTTAACGATCGCATAGAGAATTCGTTTCTGAAATTGCCAACTCTGAGAGCAAGCGTTTCAGGAGCAGAGCCGATGAATCGGTTGGAAAAAGCCTGTCTGACTGGGTTAGTGAGTTTGCCATTGGGCGTTGGTACGATCGCATTCGGATTTCTTAATACTCCGGTTTCCATCTCATGTGATTCTCTCTCTGAAAACACAGAGATTTCGACTCGGCTGCATTGTGCTCAACAACGCGCTCAGCGCCAAACTCCCGAAAGTCTAGCTGCCGCGATCGAGCTTTTAGACAATGTTGCAACTGACGATCCGTATTACGACCAAAGTCAACGCTTGATCGAACGCTGGTCACTGGAATTGATCACTCAGGCAGAATCCGAATTTCAAGCCGGAAACTTGGATAAAGCAATTTCAATGCTGAGAGTGCTGCCGCAAGATCCAAAAATCAAAGCTTGGAAATCTGTTTGGGGAAAGGGCGAATCTCTGATGAGAACTGCCCAATCTCAGGTTGAAAAACGCGAATGGCAACAGGCTTTTCAAACTGCAAGGCAATTACGGCAATTAGACAATGAGTATTGGGCGAACCAGCAGTACGATTCGCTGAGCCAGCAGATTCAGCGCGATCGCGAACTGCGCGATGAAACATTTAAAAATCCAGTTGAACCTAAGAAGCCCCTCAAAGAAATAGAGCAGAATTTGCCAGAATTGCCGAAGATTGCGCGATCGCAACGTCCAATCTGGACACCGAAAGAGGATGCGCCCATCGTTCGCCACTCTGGAAATGAAGAGACTCAACCTGCATCTCCAATCGAGCCAGAAGTTCC
Source organism: Leptolyngbya sp. GGD (assembly GCF_026735145.1). Lineage (NCBI taxonomy): Bacteria > Bacillati > Cyanobacteriota > Cyanophyceae > Leptolyngbyales > Leptolyngbyaceae > Leptolyngbya > Leptolyngbya sp. GGD. Next base: position 48,365 of record NZ_JAPQKE010000003.1, on the reverse strand, counting down.
TCCAGTTCAGCCTGCTCCTCAAGTCGAAATCGAACCCGAACCCCCGCTCGAAACTTTAGATCCGATCGAACCCGTCGAACCCGTGATTCCAGTGCGCGACGTGTCAACTGATCGGACTTAATTCTGCCTGAATTCGCTCCGGTGGAAAGGCTCCGAATTCGGTCACGATTGCCGTAATTAATTCGGCTGGCGTCACATCAAACGCTGGATTGTAATACTCGACTCCAGGTGGACAGAGCATTGTTTCGCCGACTTGATACACCTCAGACGCATCGCGTTCCTCGATCGGAATGTCTTTTCCGCTGGCAATATTGAAATCGATCGTTGAAACGGGAGCCGCTACAAAGAACGGAATATTGTGTGCTTTCGCAATCAGTGCGACGCTGTAAGTTCCGATTTTGTTCGCTGCATCTCCATTTGCGGCAATGCGATCGGCTCCCACAACTACTGCATCAATCATGCCTCGCTGCATACAGTGAGCCGCCATGCTATCGGTAATCACTGTGACTGGAATTCCTTCTTGAGCACATTCCCAAGCTGTGAGTCTTGCACCTTGCAAGCGGGGGCGAGTTTCATCGGCATAAAGTCGTTCCAAACGACCTGCGTTCCAAGTCGATCGCACAACGCCCAATGCTGTTCCATATCCCGCCGTTGCCAGAGCACCCGCATTGCAATGGGTTAGAAGTCTCAACTTTCCGGGGGGCAATGCTGCGAGTCCGTGATCGCCAATCGATCGACAAGTTTCTAAATCCGCCTGTTGAATTCGTTGTGCTGCATCGAGTAAAGCTTGCTTCAGATGATCGAGCGATCCGATCGTGTGCCGTGCTGTTTTCAGCATTTGCTCGATCGCCCAAAATAGATTTACTGCTGTTGGACGAGTCGATCGCAATTGTTCTGCAACTCGCTCTAATTTTGCTAAAAATTGGTCTCGATTTGTCGCTTCAATTTCTCTTGCACCCAGATACATACCATAAGCGGCAGCAACGCCGATCGCGGGTGCACCCCGAACAATCATCGTTTTAATCGCATGTGCCATGTCATCGCAGCGGCTAATTTCAACCAAGGTGTACTCGCTCGGCAAACGATTCTGGTCGATCAGCAACACGCGATCGTGATTCCAAACAACGGGATAAACCTGATTCGGCAGCATAGATTCGCTTTACTCTGAAGTATTGATTATCTTACGGCGATTTGGGGTTGATGCTGATGCTATCAGTTCAGGAAGCAGAAAAGCTTATTTTTGATGCGGTTCAGGTGATTCAGGATGTGGAGGTCGTGAAATTAGAGGACGGTGGCGATAGCTTTGCTGTACGGATACGCGATCGCATTCTGGCAGCGTCGATCAGTAGTCAGCTCGACTTTCCCCACTGGGACAACTCCGCAATGGATGGCTATGCTGTGCGATTCGAGGATGTGAAAACGCCTGTAACGCTTGACATCATTGAAGAAATTCCGGCAGGCTCCCCTCCTCAAAAAACGATTCAATCAGGACAAGCCGCAAGAATTCTCACTGGATCGATGCTCCCTCAAGGGGCAGATACGATCGTTATGCAAGAAAATACAACTCGACAAGGCGATCGAGTTTCGATTTTGACGCCACCCCGCGATCGCGGTGCTTTCGTTCGCTATCAAGGAACATATTGCAAAGCGGGAGATCCATTACTGTCGCCTGGACTGGTTCTCAAAGCACCTGAAATCGCGATTCTTGCTGCGGCTCAATGTCTTGAGGTTCCGGTATTTCGCCGTCCCCGCGTGGCAATTCTTTCGACGGGGAGCGAATTAGTTTTGCCGAATCAACCGCTGCAACCTGGGCAAATTGTTGACTCGAATCAATACGGATTAGAAGCGCTGGTGGCTGAACTGGGCGCGCAAGTGATTTCGCTTGGGATTGTTCAAGACGATCCCAAAGTCTTAGAAGATGCGATCGCTCATGCAATCGAGTCGGCTGATGTCGTGATCTCTTCAGGCGGGGTTTCTGTGGGAGATTACGATTATGTCGATCGCATTTTAGAAAAATTGGGTGCAACAATTCAGGTCAGAGCGATCGCAATCAAGCCGGGTAAACCGCTGACTTTTGCAACATTTCCGAATGCGGCTCTCTACTTTGGACTTCCGGGTAATCCGGCTTCCGCATTTGTCACGTTTTGGCGATTTGCAAAACCTGCAATTCAAAAATTATCAGGATTGGCGCAGGGATGGGAGCCGAAATTTCTCACGGCAACGACAACTCATGATTTGAAATCCGATGGTAAGCGAGAACTGTATTTGTGGGGATCTGTATCGATCGAACAAGGTGGATTTCAATTCACACCTGCTGGAGGCAGCCGATTATCCGGGAATCTGATTCATTTAGCAGGAACGAATGCGCTAGGTGTGATGGCAATTGGGGAAACTGCGATCAATGCTGGCGAAGCGGTCAAATTTCTTTTGATTTGAACATCTGATTTGATTACCAAACAGCAAAGAAGCCGGAGTTTTACTAAAACCCCGACTTCTGACTCTGCAAAATATGGAATTATTGCGGTTTTCTTCTAGAACGTAGAAACTCAGGAATATCTAAACCACCACTTCCAGGCTTTTGGGGTTCAGCCGCAGGCTGTACAGGATTCGGGCTGACCGCAGGCGCACTAATCGATCGCGGTTTTGCGGGAGCCGCTGCCCCTTTACCCACAGCTTGAGGCTGTGCTTCTTGCGTAAATCCGGTGGCAATCACAGTAATTCTCACTTCGCCTTGTAAGCGATCGTCGATCACCGCTCCAAAAATAATGTTCGCATTCGGATCAACTGCCTCATAAATAATGTCGGCAGCTGCGCTTACTTCATGCAAGGTCAAGTCAGAACCGCCTGTAATGTTGAAGACGACTCCTCTTGCACCATCGATCGAGGCTTCTAACAGCGGTGAAGAAATTGCCGCCACTGCTGCTTCTCGCGCTCTCGATTTGCCAGATCCGATCCCGATGCCCATCAAAGCTGATCCTGCATCTGCCATCACGGCGCGCACATCTGCAAAGTCAACGTTGACCAAGCCAGGGATCGTAATGATGTCGGAAATGCCTTGAACCCCTTGCCGCAAAATATCATCCGCAGTTCGGAATGCTTCTTGTACAGGCGTTTGCTCAGAAATCACCGTTAACAGCTTGTCGTTTGGAATAATAATCAGCGTATCGACTCGACTTGCGAGCGCTGAAACTCCGTCTTCTGCTTGCCCGGTTCGACGACGACCTTCAAACGTAAACGGGCGCGTCACGACTCCAACGGTCAAAGCGCCTAATTCTTTGGCAACTTCAGCCACGATCGGCGCTGCCCCTGTGCCTGTACCGCCGCCCATGCCTGCAGTGATAAAGACGAGATCCGCATTTTCTAGTGCTGCTGCAATCTCATCACGGGATTCTTCGGCTGCTTTTTGACCGATCGCAGGATTACCCCCTGCACCTAAGCCACGGGTCAACTTTTGACCCACTTGCAACCGTTTCAAGGCGGTTGATTGAGCAAGAGCTTGAGCATCGGTATTAATTGACCAGAATTCAACGCCTGAGACATTGCTGGCAATCATTCGATTGACCGCGTTACTGCCACCGCCACCAACGCCAATTACCTTAATCTTTGCAACACTTCCTGGCACGATATCCCCACTCCTTCCATCTTCAGGAACCGCCTTTAAACCGGCATTATTTTGGGCATGGTACAGACCCGAATTAAAAGGATTCGAGCTATCTGGACTCGAAAAATTATTCGGCTGACCTTCCACATTCGAGCTTACGTAGCCTTGCTCTTGCGGGTGATTCAGCGTCATTGGGTTGGAATTCGACTCATTATGATTAAGCGTCATTGGGATTACAAGCGGTGGAGATGAACAGAGAGAAGTCTAAAAAACGACTGAACTCGATTAGCACATTAGCTTAGCAGGACTCGCGGCAACTGGAATGGAAATTTTTCCACACTTTTTGCTCTATGGAGTACTTAATTTTACCGGAGTTTTCGTCGCATTCATTTGCACAGTGGGAGAATTCGGGTTTCTTAGGTCGATCGACAGAATTTGACCCGAACTGACGCGGTTGGGCAGTCGCCGCATCTGATCCAATACTTTTAACTGCGTCGGAAATTTAGAGCCATAGACACCAAACTGTACCGCACCCAGTTCTGTTTTGAGAATTAAATTTGTCGGATCTTCCCAGTTTGCTTCAAGCACTTTTACAGGACTTTGGCGCAGAGTGCGATAAAACTCTGCCCAGTCTGATCGATATTGCTCTGGATCACCCACGATTTTCAGAGGGGGAAGTTGCAGATTGGGATTTAAGGCTTTGTAATTGTCTTGCGAAATCCATATGCCTGTTTCGTCTAACAATCCGGGCTGAGCGGTTTTGGAGATCGTTTGGGCGATCGGAATGCGCTCTTGCACTCGGACGGTCAAACTCGGTGGCATCAATTGTCGATCGACAGTCGCTTCAGCGATGGGAGCTTTTTCTTTTAAAGCATCTGAAATCGCTTGTGGCTGAACCTTCAAGAGCGATTGCGGGTAGGCGATCGGTAACAGATTACGAATTGTCTGCTCAGAGATAAATCGATTGCCTTTGATTGTAACCTGCTCTGGTTTGCGAATCACCCATTCTGGTAAAGTTGCAACCCAAACTGCGCCAATGGCAAGCGATGCGATCGCAATATTGCGCCAACTGGTTTGAAAAAATCGAGTCCGACGTTGACGACGCAAGGTTTTGCGACGCTGGGAAAGTTCGATGCGAGACACGGGGGCGATGCTTGTCATGGAGTGCGTGAGGCAACAAGAGCGGACTGAAACTGAATGAAGCCATTCTGACAGGACTGGGGATGGAACTCAAGGTTTAAATGGTCAAACCTGGTGTCCTTTCCGGTCTTGGGTTTCAGAGGTTTACTTTAATCGATTTCCTTGAAAGTGCAAGGTTTTTTAGTGAAGAGAGTGGGGAGTGGGGAGTAGGGAGTGGGGACTGGGTTAGCTTGGGGTTTCTTGTAGTAGGGTGGCGACTCTTTCTCCGAAATCTGGATCGACGTTGGCGAGGCTTAAAAGTTGCAAATATTCTTGACGGGTTAGTCCGGCTTTTTCAATGATGGCGATCGCGTCGGCTTCGATGTCTTGCTGGATTCTGACGGATTCTGAATCGGTTTCTGCGGCTTGTAGTTCTCCTTCTCGGCGCTCAATTAAGGCAACGACTTGTAGACACGCTTGCACGAACTGATTTAACTTCTCGGATGGGATCGTATCTGCATTGATCCCCGGACTGGCAACTGCATCGGATACGATCGAGATTTCGGCAGGTTCTGTGGCTGCCCAAAGTGCGCTAGGGTTAGCTAGAACGCAGAAACATACGACTGCGATCGCTAACATCACTCTAATTATTCGGATCATTTTTGAGATGTCAGATTTGAAAGACGAACTAAAAGACGCGATCGATGAAGCTCAATGGGAATGGTTGATCCCGCACGCCGATCGCGATGCTGTCATTATTGTCTCGAAATCGCTCGATTTGGTAGAAGTTGGCTACGCGATCGCCAATGATCAAGCGAGTTCTGTCAATCAATGGATTCAAGATAGCTTGCTCTACAAGCCGTCGATCGAGCAAAAAATCGTTTGGGATAGCGATCAAACGAAACGATTCAAAGCCCTTATTCTTCAGCCTTATGTTCTGGTTCAGGAACTAGCTGCTTAATCTCTGTAGGAAGTTCAAACTTCGGCATCGAAAACCCTGCTCCGGTTTTTCCAGTTGCAACCCATAACACGGCTCGCCCCCCGTCTCGAACTGCTTTACTCATCGGTTCTTCTGTCTGAGTAGACGGGATCGAGATGGGCTGAATATTGATCCCACGGCTGCCTAACACGATTTCTCCAATCACCTGTGCTCGTCGCATATGGTAATCGGATGTAATCAGATAGACACTGCGAACATTTTGTTGGCGTAAACGATCGACGACCGACGTGAAGTTCGTAACCGTATCGACCGCTTGATAATCTAAATTTAAACGCTCTAAATCAACTCCCGCTTTGCGAAAAACGCGTTCCGCATAATCGCGAGGCGCACCAGATGAAATCCAAACTGGTAAATCGGGATGCGATTTCGCAAATTGGGCACTAAAAAGCTCTCGATCCTCTGAGCCACCTAGCACCAGAATTGCGTCGGGCTTCTCAAAGTGTAATCTCAGCGATCGCACTCCCATCCACAGAAAAAAAGGTGTAAGCAGGAGCAACAAAGGAAACGAGCGCTTTCGTCTTCGAGCGGACTGATGAAATTGATTCGGCGAAACGGCTCTCAAGCGCACGATGCCACCCCTACGGATTGAAAAAACTCAAGCTTAACCTATCAGAGAGTTTGGCTTTTCTCAAGCGATTACTGACCGCGCGGACGTTCTTGAGCAGCTTGTTCGGACTGAGCTTGAGCGATCGCGGCTTGAATCCGAGGCAAAGCAAAGAATTTCTGCGTATCTGCTAATAACTTTTCACCCCAAAGATTATCCTTGAGAAATTTCATCTCGCCGTATCTTGCATCGGTTTTCAGCGCGGCTTCAGCTAGGGTCGTTGCTTCGGTTTGATTGCCTTTGCGGAAAAGCGCAACTGCGATCGCTAATTGCGGCTCGGTGGTCGTTTTGGGATCTAGCGCGACCGATTGCCGCCACAGCTTGATTGCCTCGTCGATTTTGCCTTCTTCGTACCGAATCAAACCAATATTGTTGATCGCTGGCCAAAACTGCTTCTCTTGTGCGATCGCTTTTTCGTAACTCGCGATCGCCTCTCGATTTTTCTTCAACATCAGATAGGCATTGCCCATATCGAAGTAAGCCCCTGGCACATTCGGCTTAAGTTTCAGCCCTGCCTGAATATGCTTGATCGACTCTTCGTATTGCTGCTTTTGAAAATATGCAGTTCCCAACGCAAATGGGATCGCGGCATTGCGGGGATCGAGCGCTGCCGCCTGATTCAAAGCGGGGATCGCTTGCTCTGCTTGGTTTGTCTCTAAATACAATCCACCCAAAACCGCCCAAGCTTCGGGTCGCTTCGGAGCCAATTCAACTGCTAATCTCGCTCGTGCTAGCGCCAGTTGATTCTGATTGAACTGCGCCAACTGCGACGCTTCCTGAACTAAGCCAAGACCTTGCTGTTCAAGTTTTTCAAAATCAACTTGAGGAGCATGGGGGATCAGAGCTTGAGCGAAAGCGGGTTGGGCTGTCCACAACCCTAAGATCAAGCAGGCTGAGAAGAGAGAGACACGTTTGGGCACAACAAAGCCTTTGAAAAACGACGAGAGATGAAACTTTCCGTTAGCTTAATCGATCTTACTGAGTTTGGGACGCTGGAATCGAGAAAGAAGTTCGTTTTCAAGGGGCTAGCGCTCAGGGAATATCGGCGCGATTATTAAATTTGAACTCTACATCTTGAACTTTTCCGAAAGTAAGGGTAAATTACACGCTACATCTAGCGTCACTAAATTCTCCATCGTTTGAGGAATCCTTTCATGGTTCAATCGATTACCCTTCCTAAAATGAATGATTCAATTTCTACGGTTCCTGAGATTGATCCGCTCAACGATGGCAAAAGCCGGATTGCGCTCTTGTCACATATGGGCAGCGATCTCGATGTGGTCAATGATGCGAGAGCGAGTTTTGACAAACTCTCAACCGAACTCGATGAAAAAGATATCAAACTGATTCGCTACTTGATTCAGCATCATCACACGTCTCCTTTCCGAGGCGTTGTGTTCAAATTCAAAGTCAAAGCCCCGCTGTTTGTTGCGCGCCAATGGTGGAAGCATGTGATCGCAAGTAGCCATAACGATGAGCAAGTCGGCTGGAATGAAAAGAGTTTTCGCTATGTCGCGATCGAGGATTCTGAAGATTTCTACATTCCGCAATCGTTTCGCCAACAGTCAAAGAGCAACCGCCAAGCGACCTTTGGCGAAATTCCTGAAGATAATAACGAAAAGGCGTTGGCAATCTATCAGGCACAATGCGAAGCCAGCTACAAAGCTTACAAAGACCTGCTTGAGTTAGGAGTCGGGCGGGAACAGGCAAGAGGTGTATTGGTTCCAAGCGTTTATACGTCTTGGGTTTGGACAGCTTCTTTGCAAACCGTCTTGCACTTTATTGGATTACGCAAAGGCGAAGGTGCACAGCAAGAAATCCATGCTTATGCCAGTGCGATCGAGCAGTTAATTCAGCCGATCGTTCCGCAAACGATCGCAGCTTGGGAGGAATTAAATCGATCGTTTTAACGGGTTTTTGGGATTGAAAAAGAACTTCTAAGCTGGAATTTCTAGCTTGAAGTTCTTTTTTCTTTGAGAAATCGACGGAAATCGCTTCGATCGCGCAGTAAGATTTTATGGACTCTTTTTAAAATCACTCAGATCAAAGAGGGACGTGCAGGAAGGCGGAACATGAACATCATCGAATTATTTCAGAAAGGCGGCGTGACGATGCTCCCGCTGTTTGTTCTTTCAATCTTGTCCCTAGGAGCCATTATTGAGCGATCGTGGTTTTGGTTTAACGTCCTCAATAAAGAGAAAGAAGTTGCGGGAAGAATTCTCGAAACCTCCCGGCGAGATTGGGAATCTGCAGTTGAAATTGCACGTCAATCTTATGATCAACCGATCGGACGGTTCTTATATGCCCCGATGCGGCTGAAAAATCCAGATCCTGAACTCTTCCGTCTCGCCCTAGAATCCTCTGCGGATGAAGAAATCGCCTCTATGCGTCGTGGCGACAAAATTTTAGAAGCCGTGATCGCGCTTTCTCCGTTGCTGGGTCTACTTGGGACAGTTATCGGTCTAATTTTGTCACTGCGATCGATCCGGATTGGGGATATTGGAACGGCTTCAACGGCTGGCGTAACAACTGGGATTGGTGAAGCGCTCATCAGTACTGCAACCGGGCTAGTTGTCGCAATTTTTAGCCTTGTGTTCTATCGCATTTTTCAGGGTCTTATTTTCAACCAAGCAAAGATTTTCCGCCGGACAGGCAACGATTTAGAATTGCTGTACCGTCAGAAATGGCAGATTACTCACGATCAAGCTTTGCCTCCCAACGATTTATAGACCCTTCTTGTCAGCGTTATGAAAATCAATCTTGACTCTCCCGCCGATGAAGCTCAGATCCAGATCATTCCGCTGATCGACGTGATCTTTTGTATTTTGACGTTCTTTATCCTTGCTGCATTGCAATTAACTCGTCAGCAAGGCATCGGATTAGAACTTCCGAAAGCTGAGACGAGCAGTGTTTTGATGAGTGAAATGTTGATCATTGGCATCGATTCTAATGGTCAAACCTATCTGTCGAATCAAGGGCAGAGACAACTTATCGATCGCACTCAACTCTTTCAACTCGTGCAGTCTTATCACCAACAACAGCCCGAAGGTCTACTGGTTCTCGAAGCCTCTCAAACGGCTTTTTATAACGATGTGATTCAAGTCTTAGATGTGATGCGCTCAGTCGCTGCTGATCGTGTTGCCCTCTCCACTGCACCTAACAATCAGCCTGGACAACAGCCGCAACCGGGTTCTTCTCCTTTCCCGGGTTCTTCTCCCCAACTGACCCCTGCCCCCCAACTGATTCCAAATCCAACAGATTCTCTTCCTACCTCTCCCGGTACAAATCCGACGCTGACTCCTGGAGCACCTGTACAACCTGCACCCGGAAATACGATTCCTCAGCCGACCGTTCCCGGAAGTTCCTTATCCCCAAATAGTACTGCTCCTCAAACTGCTCCAGGGACTGTCGCGCCTCAAACGCCCTAATCAATCCTGAGTGAGAATCTTGGCTTGTGCTTCAGCACTGCGCTAAAATCAGCTTCTCGTCATTCTGGCTTAGATATGTCTGATACGCTCAACGCCGAACAGCATCGCCTCAAGATGCAGCGCCGCAAGGAAGTTCAAGACCAGCGCATAGCAGATCGCACGCGTGAAAAAGGACTGATTATCGTCAACACAGGCAACGGCAAAGGTAAAACAACAGCGGCTTTGGGCATGGTTTTACGATCGCTGGGGCATGGCTATAAAGTCGCGATCATACAATTCATCAAAGGAGCCTGGGAACCTGCTGAAAAAGCAGCCTTTGCACCTTGGGGCGATCAAATCGAATTTCACGCAATGGGAGAAGGGTTTACTTGGGAAACTCAAGATCGCGATCGTGATATTCTCCACGCGACAGCCGCTTGGGAAAAAGCACGTTCATTTATCCAAAACCCTGAGTTTCGCTTAGTTCTACTTGATGAAGTGAATATCGCTCTCAAGCTTGGCTATCTAGAAGTTGAAACAGTCCTCGCAGGATTAGATCAAAAGCCAGAAGATTCCCATGTCATTTTGACCGGACGAGGTGCTCCAAATGCGTTGCTCGATCGAGCGGATCTCGTCACTGAAATGACTCTCGTAAAACATCCCTTCCGAGAACAAGGGATTAAAGCACAGCCCGGCATCGAATTCTAAATTGCAATTTACTGCACTTAGACTCGCACCGCAGATTGGTTGAAAGACTGCGATGCGATTTTTTATGAAAATCCGTCAGTATTTATTCTGTAGCTATTCCGGTTCTATATGTATAAATTCTTCTAAGCAATTGTTTTGCTCTGTTGAGTTCGGCTGAGTTGATCGCGTCCATATCAAAAGCTTCTGCCTTTCCCAAACCAGGGAACACTATAGCAGAAGTCAGTAACAATTCAGCCTAAAACCAACCCACTATGTCTTCTCCACAACTGATTCAAAATCCTCTGATTCCTTCGGCACTGGACGGTTCTCTCAGCCCTGGCAACAGAACAGATACCTTTCAGATTGATCTACGTTCTTTTAGCAGCAGTTCGGCTCGCCTCTCCCTAACGAACCTGTCTGATGATGTCAATCTCAAAGTGCTCCGAAACAGCACGGTTCTTGCATCTTCTGAAAACACTGGTAAGCTGTCCGAATCGATTCTGCTGGGTTCCCAGCAAAATCTCCTTGCGCCTGATCTTTATACGATCGAAGTCACCTTGGCTGAAGGAACGAGCAACGCGACCTACACCCTGAATGTTCTTGCCAAAGCTGAAGCAGACCTCAGTAACATCTGGTGGCGCAATTCTGCTGCTGCCCAAGCCGCAATTTGGCGTATGAACGGCATCAATATTGCTGGCACAGAGCTTTACAGTCAGCTTCCAGCAGAATGGGAAATCCAAGGCGTTGAAGACTTGGATGGGGATGGAGAAGATGATTTGCTTTGGCGCAACATGAAATCTGGTGATGTTGCGTACTGGTTGTTTAAGGATGGGCAACGCGTTTCGACGGGAATCTCTTTTGGTGCGCCGATTCCCCTAGATTGGAAAATTGTTGCTGTAAAAGATCTAGATGGTGACCTCAATGCGGATTTGGTTTGGCATAATCCTCAAGCTGGACTGATTGGGCTATGGACGCTCAAAGCTGGGGCATTAATCAGCTCGAGTACGATTAATGTGGGTGCAAGTTGGCAGCCTCTTGCACCTGCTTATCTGGATGCGGACACCAAAGCTGACTTTGTTCTGCGCAATTCAGTGGGAGGGCAGATTGCGTTCTGGAAGCTGAATGGAACTGTGATTGAAGAAGGCACGATCGTCAACACAGGCCCGACTTGGATTCCTCAGTTCTATGGGGATTTCAACGGAGATCTGCAGGACGATATTCTACTGCGCGACACGAACAGTGGCGCGATCGCGTTCTGGCAAATGGATGGTGTCACCATCAAAAATTCTTGGCTGACCGGTGCGATCAGCCAGGAATGGCAAATTGAATCGATTGGCAATTTTGATGGAACTGCCAACGGAGGCAATGCAGATCTGCTCTGGCGCAATCGTCGAACCGGCGAAATGGGCATCTGGTTGTTTAACTCACAAGGGACTGGGTTTACCAAGCAAGCAGGAATTACCTTAAATAGTGCTGCCTACAACAAAGGTGCAGACTGGACGATCGCAGGCGTGGGCGATTTTAACAACGATGGCAAAGCAGACATTCTTTATCGCAATGAGCAGCAAGGACTTGTCGAAGTGCTGCTGATGGATGGAACCACTATCACTGACATCCAATCCTATAGTGGAATTGGTGCGGGTTGGAAAGTGCGCGGAATTATGGAGCGCAATGTCTCCTCGGAACCATTCGACATTAGCGATCGCACTTCAGCCGGTGGATTTGCCAGTGCGCTTGCCTTTGATATGGGAACGCTTGAAGGGCGCGGTACGTACAAAAATGATGTGCGATCGGGCTTTGATGACTACTTCAAATTCACAACCCCTGTGAAATCGAATATTCGATTGGAGTTGTTCAACAGTCCGTCCGTACAGTTTGCACTCTTCCCGATTCTGTCAGACGGCTCCTTAGGATCTGCACTGACCTATAGCAAGGACATGGCGCTTGAGCTTGGTTCCTATGCGGTTCGCGTGTTCACGACCACAGGTACACCAACCAATTACGAATTGAGAGTGTTTGGGCAACCCGAGTCTACTGATATCGCGACCGCAGGCTTGACGACAACGGTTAGCACGGTGAATCTCAATCCGTCTGGACAAAACCAAACGCCGAACGTGATTACCGCAACGTTCAAGGTGAAGAACAATAGCTCAATGGCAATCAGCGACATTGAAGTGGGCTTTGTCATCTCGCGTGATGGTGTGATTGATCTGGATACGGGCACAACGGATACTCGTTTGGAATTTTTGGGTTCAACGGCTCCAGATAAGACAATTCTCAAGATCGCAACTCCGTTAGACCCAGGCGAAGAACGAGAATTTCAGAATATTCAACTGCTGCTGCCGAATACTGACTCTTCTTTCTGGTTTGTGGACGGTGAATATACGATCGGTTTAGTCGTCGATCCAAACAATCGTCTGACTGAGACTAATGAAAGGAATAACTTCAATGGTGCTTTGGGAACCGATCGAGTGACACTTGAGATTCTTGACACAGACACAATTGCTATCGTCGGTTCACAAATGACTCTGATCTCAAATCCATCGACCTTCGCACCCGATGGAATTGTGACAGTGGAATTCACGCTCCAAAATCAGGGCAACCGATCATCCCCCAACGGTGTCGGTATCCCAATCCAGTTTCTCTTGTCAACTGATACTGTAATTACTCAACAGGGTGCAGAGGGTGGCGATCGCACTGCAATGGTGGTGGAGGATTCAGATCTGTTCTCCTCCTACATAGTGAGCCGTCCTCTCGATCCGAATAATCCGGTTCCAGTGCCTGCTTTGGGTGGCAAGAATGGTGCGGGTGGAGTCTCGAATACCTTCACCTTTATGGTTGACCTGAAACTGCCGTCCGCAGACTGGAGTGGATGGACTGATGGATCGACGACCTTCTACCTTGCGTCTTGGATTGATCCGCTGAACAACAGCGTTCCATTAGACGATCCCCTCGACAACAAACTCAACCCTGAAACGGCGGAAGACACCCTAGGTAAGAACTACCTCAAGTTCACGCTCTCCTAGTCTGCGCAAGAACTGAGTTAAGACAGGAATGCTGCAAAGGCATTCCTGTCTTTTATTCTTCTTGGGCGATCGCTGGGGTCGTACACTGCATCGAAATATCGTTTGTTTTGGGGAACGACTCTAAGAGTTGAGCAAATAACTTAGTGTCAAAGCTGCGCGGGTCGAGACGTTGGCGCGATCGATCCACCAATCGATGCGTCGTAATCCGGTTATTCGGAACCCCTGTTTTTGCAACTAGCCATGCCAATGATTGATACTGAGCACGCGTATATCCGCTATGGCGTGATCCATTTCCCCGACCATCAGGTGGTGTGACTAACGAAATGTGATAGGCGAAGTTATTGACTGAAGGGGGAAATACCGGATTTGTTTTAACCGCTTCATCGCCTTTTGTACCGTTGAAAATCGAGTTGCCAGCCCCAAAAGCGCGTCGCTCAGGCGGAACTAAATAGACAACATTGCCATTTTCCCGAATCAGGGCGTGATAGCTGACTTGGTCATCATCTCTCGGATGCGGGGTTTGAAAATAATTAATCGCAGAACTGCCTGAACCCACTGTTTCGTGCAGAACCACGATCGGTTCATTGTCTACAGGGCGACCGAATAAATCTTGGGTGAATCGTCGTCCAAAGTTAGAAGGATGGGCGAGTGCAACTTCTTCTCTGGGACGATAAGTAGAATCAGCGTCTGGAGACTCTTGTCGGAAACGAGTCAAAGGGACTGTGCCTCGAATTGCAGGCAGATTTCTCAGTTTATTTTTGTTCGGGTTTGGTTTAACTGCGCAAGCACTGGATAAGAGGTCAGTTGTATCGGCAATGGGTTGACGCTGTGCGATCAATTGCAATGGCGAATTCCGGATTTGAATGCCGTCTAGCCAGGATGCTTGACCGGCTTGCATCGCAATTAAGAAACCGGATAGTCCAATAATCGCGATCGCAAATGCTTGAAAGAACCTCTTCATGCCTAAAAAATTACTGTATGTAAGAAATACTGCGTGCTGTTGAACAAGATAGAGTTTTTCTGAATTTAGTTCCAGAGAAAAGTCTATTGTGGTAAGCGCAATTTAATATACCTTGCCGTCTTGCACTTGCGGAGAAAAATTAGCGACCTTCGAGTTGGGCGACTTTTGCTTCGAGTGCTTCGATGCGATCGCGCGATTCAATCACCAAGGTGGCAAGCCGATCAAATTGAGCATCTGTAAACTTCGTTGGGCGTTGCGGGGGCAAGGCGTTTCTCGGAGCAGGCACTGAAACTCCTGGACTCGCACGAAGAGCAGAGAGTTGGCTTAATTGCGAGCGAATGCCCGCTAATTCTGATTCAACTCGGGCAAGTCGTGATTCGACGAGTCCAACTTGTGCCTGAGCGGGGAAAAAAGTTTGAAGGGCAAGCAGCATTAGCGCAATGCTGCTAAGGATTACGAGCAGCCTTTTCATTCTGAATCAATGCTCAATCTTTAACTTGATTAAACGTGGATCAGCAAGAGCCTGTCATCACGCTTGTGGTAGAACGCGATTGCAGCAAGGCTTGAAATCTCAAATCTTTCTGCAGTCTCGCAAAGACGCGATCGTTGGCGGCAATTTCTCGATAGCCTGGAGCGAGCGCAATCGCCCGTCTTAAGTGCTCTAGTGCCCATTCTGAATTGTTTTGCATCGCATAGCAGCACGCTTCGTGGTAAAAAGCTTCTGCATCATCGGGTTCAATGCCGAGCGCTTTGTCATAGCTGGCGATGGCTTCTTCGTATCGTCCAGCACTTTGTAGGGCTGAGCCAAGTGAGATCCAGCCTTGAGAATCGTAAGGCTCGATCATCAGGGCGCGAATGTAACTGCCGATCGCTTCATCATGCCGGTGAATGCTATCGAGAATCGTGCCGCGATATTGCCACACCTTAGGATGATTCAGATGCAGCATCAAAGCATGGTCGAGGCTCTGGATCGCTTCTTCGGGTTGCTTGAGTTCCCAGAAAATCAAAGCGCGGAGCACCCAGAGTTTGAAGTTTTGCGGATCGATCGATAACGCCTGCTCGATAAAGCTAAGTGCGGTTGTCAATTGTCCCAATTTGCGCAGCACGATCGCTTGATTGAATAAAGCTGACATTTCACCCGGCTGAATCTGAAGGGCTGCGTCAAAGCTCGATCGAGCTTGCTTGAATTCGCCCATTGAGCCAAGAATCATGCCCCGCATACACCAAGGCTGGAAACGGTCTGGTGTCAACGCGATCGCTGTATTGATGCTGGTGAGCGCTTGAGGGTAAAGATCGAGTTTCCACAATCCATAGGCGCGGAAATTCCATAACTGCACATCGTTCGGCTCGAATTTGATGGCTTGATCGACGCGGTTGATTGCATCTTCGTAATTGCCCAATTTGCCGAGAATCTGCGCCTGGTAGCCCCATGCCTTGTAGTAATCGGGCTGGAGATTGACCGTTTTCTCTAAGCTGCGGAGTGCTTCTGCATACCGACCTAAATACGCTAAGGCTTTGCCTTTTTGATACCAGGACTTGAGGTGGGTCGGATCAAGCTCAATCGCTCGATCATAATAAGCAATCGCTCGATCGTAGTGCTTCAGTTTTGCCAGTGCTCGTCCGCAGTTGTACCAGACTTTCGGATCAGCTGGATTGAGTTGCAGGGCAGTCTCGTAATTCGTAATGGCAGCTTCGTAGCGCTTCAATTTGCCCAGAATATAGCCGCGATAGTGTAGAGTATCAGGATCGTTTGAATTCGCCTGATCCAGGCAGGCGATCGCGGCTTCGTGCCAGCCGTTTTGGCTCAGCGCGATCGCACGTCCCAACCAACCTTGAGACGGATTGAATGTTGTATCACAGCTAATACTTGTCATAGCACCTCCAGATTTCACTGCATTCCCGGTTCAGTGAGTTCGTTGTCGTTTGATTACGTTGAAGGTGATGCAACCCAATTGTGGGGAGATTCAACCGAACCCTGCAAGATTCAGACAAACCTAAGCGTGATCGCTGATTTGTTGCTCGAATTCTCGACGAGGTGACACGTAATGTATCACCTACTTCCGTAATTTCGCTTAGATATCCGGGTAGCGTCAATTAAGTTCACAGAGTTTTCATGCAGGCGAGGGGAACACGAATTCCTGACTAACGATTGATTTGGATCATTGAAGGGTTTCATCATGTCTCCCAATGACTCTTGATTGCTAGTCTTAATATTGTGTTACATAATGGGTAAAGGAAGAAATAAAAAGTGCTTATGTTTGGCGGATTTACTGGCTTTAAGCCCCCTTCCAATCAAACCGATTTTGGAGAGCAGATGCTCAATTCAGTGCTGAGTCAGTCCATTCGTCATCTATTTACAGAGAGCGAGAATGTGGATGTCTCGCTCAAATGTTTTCCATCGAGTAAGTTGCTGCAAGGGAGCATTGACAGCTTCAAAATGAGCGGTCGCGGGCTTTTGATCCGTCGCGAATTTTGGGTCGAGGAGATGTGGTTTGAAACAGATGCAGTTTCGATCGATTTTGGCTCGGTATTGTCTGGGAAAATTCGGTTGAAGCAGGCAGCGCAGGCTGTGGCGAAGGTAATATTGACTGAAGCTGGAATCAACAAAGCATTTCAATCCGAATTGGTGAAACCCCGGATGGAAAATATTACAGAGTCTTCTCTGATGGATTTATCGGGTGGGGAACCTGTTGCTTTTTCTGATGTTGAGCTGAAATTATTGCCGGAGAATCAGATTCGGATTTTAGCAAAGGCGAGTTTGCCGAATGGTATTGTGCCAATTTCTTTGACAGCGACGATTGGAATCGAACGTCGTCGTCGCATTTTGTTTCAAAATCCGCAATTTTCGGCAGAGGGAATTCCTGAAGCCCAGCGTGGAGTTTCAGAGTTATTGACGAATGCGTTTGCTCAGATTTTGAACAATATGGTGGATCTCGATCGATTTAATTTGGATGGGGTAACGATGCGGTTGAATCGACTCGATACGGAGGGCGATAAGCTGATTTTTAGTGGATATGCGGAAGTGACGCATTTTCCACGGCAGGGGTAAGTTTTTCGAGTAGGCGATTGATTCATTTCGCCTCAAGCCTGACGGGTTAAATTTGTATGTAAACGCGAACTGCAATAAAGGCGGATGATCCGAGGATCATCCGCCTTTAATCGGTGTATCTATTTTTCCTAACTGCTGACGTTCGCGGTGGGGATAGATTGGCGGTATTCTTCAACAATCTTGCGGAATTGGTCGCCTTCGATCGTTTCTTGCTCTAACAAGACATCGACTAAGCGATCGACTAAAGGACGATTTTCACTCACTAAGCGCCGCGCTTCCGCATAGCAGAACTTCGCGATTTCACGGACTTTGGTATCAATTTGGCTTGCCAATTCTTCGGAGTATTCTGATCGAGGCATCAAATTCCGTCCTAAGAACACCTCATCGCCCATGCTTTCAAAGGCAACTGAACCGAGATCAGACATTCCGAAAATTGTCACCATTTGGCGGGCAATTTGTGTGACTTTGCCGATATCGCTTGCGGCTCCTGTATCGATCGCATCTTCGCCATATACTTCTGCTTCAACGGCGCGACCGCCTAAGATTACCTTAATGCGATCAAGCATCCAGGCACGCGTATAAAGCCCACTATCGATCGTTTCTTCGTTTGGAATAGTTTGAGAGAACCCTTCAATTCCGCCTGCGCGTGGAATGATCGTGACTTTGTTCAAGGGGTCAGCATTCTCTAAAATCGTGGTCAGCAGGGCATGACCGATTTCGTGATATGCCGTCATGCGCTTGCGGTTCGAGTCGAGTAAGGGATTTTTGGACAGCCCAATCGACACTCGGTCGATCGCGTCGTCAATCTCTAGCATCGTCACCGCGTCTTTGCGCCGACGTGCCGTGAGAATCGCAGCCTCATTCAACAGGTTCGCCAATTCTGCGCCGGAGAATCCAGGCGTTTGCCGAGCAATTTTTTCGAGATCCACTTCGTCGGCTAATTTCTTATTGCGGGCGTGAACTTCAAGAATTTTCAGGCGACCTTTACGATCAGGTAAATCGACGCTAATTTGTCGATCGAATCGTCCCGGACGAAGTAATGCAGAATCCAAAACATCTGGACGGTTTGTTGCCGCAATAATAATGATACCTGCGTTGCCTTCAAACCCGTCCATTTCAGTCAGCAACTGATTCAAGGTTTGCTCGCGCTCATCATTGCCGCCGCCAATTCCAGCTCCGCGTTGTCGTCCAACTGCATCAATTTCATCGATAAAGACGATGCAAGGAGCATTCTCTTTTGCTTTTTTGAACAGGTCACGAACCCGAGAAGCGCCGACACCGACAAACATTTCGACGAATTCTGAACCCGAGATCGAGAAGAATGGCACTCCGGCTTCTCCTGCGATCGCTTTTGCCAGTAAGGTTTTGCCAGTTCCAGGTGATCCCACTAGGAGAACGCCTTTGGGAATTCGTGCGCCTACTGCGGTAAAGCGTTCTGGCTTCTTCAGAAATGTCACGACTTCTTGAAGTTCTTCTTTGGCTTCTTCAATGCCCGCCACATCATCGAACATCACACCAGTTTTGGCTTCCATCTGGAACCTGGCACGAGACTTACCAAAATTCATGGCTTGTCCGGGACCGCCGGGTGAGTTGCTCGATCGTCGTAAAATTAGCAGCAACCCAGCAATGAGCAGCATAAATAGCAGCAGGTTCGCAATCAAACCCACCAAAATACTATTGTCGGTGGTGGGTTTCGATTCAAACGTAACTTTGTTTTTGCGGAGACGATCGATCAGTTCTGGATTTCGCTCTAGCAATTGCACTTCGATATCGGGTTCACTCTGCTTCTTGCCTTGAAGCCGAACTCTTGCAACATTCTGCGTTTCGTCGATTTCGACCCGCTCGACTTCTCCGGCATCGATTTTTTTTAGCAATCCAGTGTAGCTGAGAGATTCGCGGGCTTGAGCCATTGCGGGGACACTCATCAGGACACTTTGCAGGAGCATCCAGCCGACGATCGCGGATTTTGCCGCTTTCGATTTGGCTTTTGTCAGACGGAGTGAGAGCGCGAATTGACGAGAACCTTTGATCATGGGATTGCCTTATGCCTGGTGGAACGCGAAAGGGGCAGATCGCCCGTAAAGGGACGGTAACAATAATCTGTCCCTAGTCTAGCCTTCTCAATAGAGTTTGGACACTTGCGCGGCTCGAGTTTCTGAAGGACGGGTTTCGGGTGTATATTTGACAATTTTTAGGCAGTTGCGCTGACCTTGGCGATTGTAGCTGACTTCATCGGCGAGTCGGCGTAATAAAAACCAGCCGTATCCTCCTTCTTGAAGAGTTCCAGGCTGGGGTTCACGGATATTATTGGGATCAAAAGGCTGTCCCCAGTCCCAGATTTCAATCTCCATGCGATCGTCATGCAGCGCAACCTGAATATCAATTTGGGTTTCGTTGGATAAACCGGAATGAGCGTGCCGAACGGCGTTGGTAAAGCCTTCTGCAAGAGCGAGATTGAGACGGTGAAGCTGATTTTCCCGTCGTGGAAAGTGAGGATCGTGTTGAAACCAGAATCTCTCGAACCATTTCTGGACGTGGTTCAACACTGTAAGGTTACTACTAACCGACAGATGATCTTGCTGAAACATGCTCCGATTCGTCCACTCGATCGCGCGTCTGGGTGTGTAATGTTCAGTTCCTAACTTTAACTATGATACGTGTCTTTTCTCTGTCAATTCGTTGGATTTTCTACGAATGAGCCAGTGAGATTGCACACTTTTTGATACATAGAACAGGCGATGTCTATAGAGCTTTATCAACAAATCTTATTGAATTCAAGTGCTTCGCGCTGCAATTGTAGCAGTTCTTTGATCCCCTTCTCGGCAAGGTTAACAATCTGATCCAATTGTTGTCGGGTGAAACTGCCTTGCTCTGCGGTTCCTTGAATTTCGATGATTTCCAGCGCATCATTCATCACCACATTACAATCCACATCTGCGCTTACGTCCTCCGGATAGTTGAGGTCAAGAAAGGCTTCGCCTTCGAGTAAGCCGACGGAAACGGCTGCGACTTGATGGCGAATGGGAGACTGGTCGAGTTCTCCGCATTGGATTAATGTGGCAATTGCGTCATGCAGTGCGACAAATGCGCCTGTAATAGAAGCAGTGCGAGTTCCAGCATCGGCTTGTAGGACATCGGCATCGATCGTCAGGGTGCGTTCTCCTAAGGCTTGCATGTCGAGAACCGAGCGCAAACTGCGTCCGATCAGGCGTTGAATTTCTTGGGTGCGACCAGAGAGTTTGAGAAATTCGCGATCTTGGCGATCGGGGGTGGCTCCAGGTAACATGCGATATTCTGCGGTGAGCCAGCCTTGTCCTTTGCCTTCGAGGAAGCGGGGGACTTTAGGTTTGATGCTGACGGTGCAGAGAACTTGGGTGTCGCCACAGTGGGTGAGAACGGAGCCTGCCGAAAATTTGGTGAATCGGCGATCGAATCGGGTGGGACGGAGTTGATCGGATTGCCGACCATCTGGACGCTGCCAGGACATGAAAATTCCTCAAATCTGTGATTTAGCATACCGTCTGGGGCGGGATTTGTTGGATTTCCCGGATTGTTTTCAGATTTGGAATTGCTAGGTGTCAAATTTCAACGCAACATCTGATACCACAGACTTTATAGAAAAAAACGGGCAATATCGCAGTGAAACTCAGGCAGGAGAGGGGATGTGAGTTGATCACCCACAACTAATGTGGCAACCAAAGTGAGTTGGGCATTGTTGCGGCGATAGATTTCTAAGCGTTGAGAGATGCGATCGACAATCCAATATTCCAGAACGCCTTGAGTCGAATAAAGCTTGAGTTTGGCAGAGCGATCGCGATCTTCATTCACTCTCCCAGGAGATAAGACTTCGACAACTAACTCTGGTGCGCCTTGGTAATGCCCAGCGTCGTCAACGATTTGAGTATATCGTTGCTGACTTGTCCAGGTGACATCTGGAGAAACATTGTCGGAATCTGAAAAGATCAGCCCTGGCATGATTGAAGCTTGTCCAAGTCCAGTTTCAACTGACCATTGATCGAGAACAGCAAAAATGCGTCCGGTTACTTGCTGGTGTTTATGGTGAGGAGATCTCGTCACAAACAATTCTCCATCAATGATTTCATAGCGAATCCACTCGTTGTCAGGCAAAGCTTCAATATCGCGAATCGTCCAACGAAAATTGTTTGTCGTCTGACTCATGAGTGAATTCCTCAAGGGCTGATCTCAATCCTAAACTAATGAGGAAACATGCGCTCTGAAGCCTGCTTTTTCTAAAGCATCGACGGTTGCAGCTTCATCTTGGACGCGGAATTGGGAGCCGAAACGGACGATTTGATTTTTTACAGGTGTACCTACGATCGCAATCACTGGAATTTTGGCTTTGTCTCGATCGCCTTGCTGCTGCAAAACAGTCTTTAAGCGATGACGTTCCATTGCATCGTCTGCAACTTTTGCATCGAGTTCGACCATCACCATGCGAACATCTTGAATCGGCTCTGCATCGTCAACAATGAATTGATATTGATCTTCGTCGCGCTTGTCGATTTTGCCCCAAACCATTAAGCGTGCATCGGGTTCGATCAAGCTACCAATTCGCTCAAAAGCTTTCGGGAAGACAACCGCTTCCGATCGACCTGTGAGGTCTTCGATTTGAATCACTGCCATTGCATCACCTTTTTTGGTAGTGACTCGTTTGACAGCCGTGATCATAATGATGGCGCTGACCGTTGAACCTTCTCGACAGGTTTGAATGTTGCCGAGACTGATTGGGGCGAGGACTTTTGCTGCGTCTTGCAATTGTTTGAGCGGATGATCGGAGATGTAGAAGCCGAGGACTTCTTTTTCGAGTCGGAGCTTTTCTTGAGAGGGGTAGTCTTCAACTGTTGGAGCTTTTGGAGCCGTTTCAAAGCTGCCTTGCTGAGTGGTTGCACCTAAGAGATCGAAGAGGCTGCCTTGTCCGCTGGCGCGATCGCGTGCTCTCGACTGTGCCCAATCCATCACGAGTTCCAGATCGCTTGCGAGTTGATGGCGATTGGGATTGATTGAATCGAGTGCGCCGCAGTGGATTAAGGCTTCTAAGGCGCGTTTGTTGATTGCACGAGAATCAACGCGATCGCATAAATCGGCTAATGATTTGAACTTGCCATCTTGGTTGCGGGCTTCGAGAATTGCTTCGATCGCGCCCATACCGACGTTGCGCACGGCAGAAAGTCCAAAGAGAATCGCATCCCCGATCGGGGTAAAGTCGATACCCGATCGATTGATATCAGGCGGAAGAACTTTGATACCCAAACTTAGACAAGTCGCAATGTAGCGCTGAACTTTATCTTGCTCTCCACTGTTGATTGTCAGGATCGCTGCCATGTACTCAACAGGATAGTTCGCTTTGAGATAAGCCGTTTGGAAGGTGACATATCCATATGCCATTGAGTGAGATTTATTAAAGCAATATTCGGCGAACAACACCATTTGCTCGAATAGTTCTTCGGCAACTTTGGCAGATACACCGCGCTCTTGTGCACCTTTGACAAACATGGCTTGGTGCTTTTCCATCTCAGATTTTTTCTTTTTCCCCATCGCTCGACGCAGCAGATCTGCCTGACCGAGCGAATACCCCGCCATGTCTTGAGCAATTTTCATGATCTGCTCTTGGAAGACCATAATGCCGTAAGTTTCTTTCAGGATTGGGGTGAGAATTTCGTGGGCATAGTCGATTTTCTCGCGCCCGTGTTTGCGGTTGATGAATTTGGGAATGAGCTTTGCATCCAGTGGCCCCGGACGATAGAGCGCGAGTACAGAAGAAATATCATCAATTCCGTCCGGTTTGAGTTCACGCACGATTTGGCGCATACCAGACGATTCAAGCTGGAAGATCCCTTCGAGTTCACCTCTTGCGAGGAGCTTGTAGACTTCTGGATCGTCGAGCGGCAAGGTGTCGAGATCGAGTTTGATGTTGCGGCTTTGTTCGATTAAGTCGATCGTTTTTTCGATCATCGTGAGGTTCTTTAACCCCAGGAAGTCCATTTTTAACAAACCCAGTTGTTCAATGTCTTCCATGGCGTATTGGGTCACAACACCGCCATCTTTCGTCATTTCTAAGGGCACAATTTCATCTAATGGATCAGCCGCAATCACGACCCCTGCGGCATGAACTCCGGTTGCTTTGTTTGTCCCTTCGATGCGGATTGCCATATCTAACCAACGCCGATAAGTGATCGGTGGATTGGTGTTAGGAATGACTTGATCTTGTTGGTACTTTTGACTGAATTCTTTCGAGGGGGTTTCTTCGGGAGAAACCATCTTTTTGAGCTTTGTGGATTTTCCACGAAAAACGGGGATTTGCTTTGCCATGCGATCGGCTTCGCTCAGCGGAATGTTCAACACGCGGGCAACATCTCGCAAAATGGCTTTTGAGTTCATGCGGTTGTACGTGATGATCTGTGCAACCCGTTCTGTGCCGTATTTTTCGGTGACGTATTGAATCACTTCACCCCGCCGCTCAATACAGAAATCTGTATCTACGTCTGGCATCGATTTCCGTTCTGGATTCAGGAATCGCTCGAAGAGTAGACCGTGATGAACGGGGTCAATGTTGGTAATTCCCAATGCATAAGCGACGAGTGAACCTGCTGCGGAACCTCGACCCGGCCCGACTGGAATCTTATTGTCTCTCGCGTATTTGATGTAGTCCCAAACGACTAAAAAGTAAGTGGAGAAGCCCATCTGCTTCAGCATGTTCAGCTCGTAGACGAGGCGGTCTTGATACTCTTGACTGATTTCTTCGCGTGAGTTGAGCTTTTGCCGCTGAACTAAAGACTCCCAAGTAATTTTTTCAATGTATGTGTCGGCTGTGTAGCCTTCTGGAATCGGGTAATTCGGAATTCGCGCTTCGCCGCCGAGCAGTTTGTATTCTTCAACTTTGTCTGCAACTTCTACGGTATTGGCGATCGCTGTTTCAATGATGTCTTGCGGCAAATGGTCGCGAAAGAGCGATCGCATTTCATCCGCTGATTTTAAATACTCAGTTCCGGTATATCTCAGTCGTTTATCTTCGGAAATTAGCTTTCCGGTTTGGATACATAACAATGCATCGTGAGCTTCCACGTCATAGCAAGACACATAGTGAGAATCATTCGTTGCAACGAGTTTGATGTCTAGCTCTTTTGCAATTTGGACAATCTCAGGGTTAACAATTCGTTCTTCTAGTAACCCGTGATCTTGAATTTCGAGATAGTAATCGTCTCCGAATAGCTCTTTGTACCAAGTCGCAATCCGCCGAGCAATTTCAGGCTTCCCTTGTAGAATCGCTTGCGGAACTTCGCCACCCAAGCAAGCACTCGTCACAATCAAACCTTCGTGATATTCGGCAAGCAGATCTTTGTTGATGCAAGGACGCGAGAAGATGCCTTTTCCTTGAACGCCTTTGAGGTGCGAAATCGTGGTGAGTTTAACTAAGTTCTTATAGCCTTGAGTATTTTTAGCAAGGACAACTTGATGATATTTGGGGCGGCGTTCTTGCTTCGTAATGTCGCCGTTGATGACATACATCTCATTGCCAATGATTGGCTTAACATTTTTACCTTGGCAGGTTTTAATGAGTTCGATCGCGCCATACATCACCCCGTGATCGGTTAATGCGATCGCAGGCATTTCGAGTTCAACGGCTCGATCGACCAGTTTGTCTAATTGTCCAGCTCCATCGAGCAAACTGTAATCGCTGTGAATGTGCAGACCGACGAAAGACATAATTCACTCAACCCACGCGAAGGAATGAGTCTTAGCGTAACCGATCTTGAACGCTATATTTATAAATTTTTTGAAGCTTTAACCCTACATATGGAGTTAACTCCTCAAATTTGGCGAACGTCCAAGGTCTAATACCAATGTACCAAATTTAGGGAGTAGGGAGTGGTTTCCATCTTTTCAGCCCATAACCGTTTACGCTGAAAATAGTGATTTCTATTGGGAAATATGTCGCAACTGATCCAAGTGATGCAAACAGTATTTGATAACCCTCCTGTGTCATTTAACCCAGTCAATCAAACGCTGAAAGGCTGGGCAATGTTTTGTTTACGCGATCGCGGTTTTATGGTTCAGCCGACTCAAAATGCCGATTTTTACATTAGTACAAAGGGCGAAAAAGTCCCGTTTCGGGTGAGTCAAGCTGAACCAAGCGACACGGCAACCGGATGGATCGTGGTGGATGCTGCGGGCAAATCTGCCAAGGTCATCGCACCGGAAGCGTAACGAACCTGTTTAACGAACTGCAACGCGACGGATCGATCGGGCAACGCGAATTTTCTTAACTCGACGTTTTTTGGGCAAATCTGTCGAGAGAATATCTCGCATTTCTTGCCAGAACGGACGATCCGATTGATGCAAATCGAGCAAGACGATCGCAACGCTAAACAGCAAAACTCCAACCCCAGCCACGAACACTGCCATTGAAGAAGTGATTAACCATTCGGCACTAATCACCGTTCGGATCGACAACAGCAGCGTACTCGCAACAAATAGCGTCAGTGCGTAGTACATCACTAAAATGCCATTGTTTGCGGTCTTGACTCGCTGCTGGAGATGGCGCAGTTGCTTTTGCAGCATGGCGAGGCGATTGGATTGCTCAAACCGATCGAGAATTTGAAAATATTCGATATTCGTAATTTGCAGGCGATTTTCGATCACACTGCGTCGTAGAAGTAGACCACCCAGTACAAATGCACAGGCAAGCAGCATTAGCACCGAATTGAGAATTAGCTGAATCAGTTGGGTTGTGTCGTCAATACTCATGCCGTGTTCTGATACTCTCTCTAACGCAAGCAGGATAACACAGATTTAGTACGAGGGTACTAAAATCTTTTAAAGAGTCCAGAAAGCAGATTTGGCAAGGATTTGACGAATTGAACTCAAACGCTCGGCTTGGGCAGAATGCGTAGGAATTTGATAATCTGTCCGGTCACTTCGATGCTGATGAGAAAATTCTCGATCGTGAATCGATACCAAATTTCGCTCGTCTCAAGCGGTTGGAATTCGGGCAAATCTTGAAGCTGATGGGTTCTGTAAAACTCGTCAAACACAAAACTGTGCAGCTTCTGCATCGTGGCTGTTTCGAGTCCTTTGAGATCGATTAAGAAGGCGCGATCGTAGCGCACTTCTAACCTGGCTGGAAAAATCATGCTACCTGCCGATGAGGCTTTCGTCGGTTTCATAATGTGCGCGGTGCGGGTTGGAGGAGCGGTAAGAGTTGCATCGCTTCTTCGCGCGTCAGGGTATCCCCCGGATTGTGAGTCCGTCTGCCATCAGCGATTGCTTTCAACATATATGCATCACAATACGCTGTTTCTAGAACCGGCCAAAACGTTTCGAGTTCAGCATCAGACATGCGATCGATTAAATGGTGAGCGCGGTTGCGATAGAGATTCATAGCTAAGGAGGAGCAACTAGTCCCTTTGAGAATGCCCATCGACTTGCCGGAAATCCCGCGCAACTGGTGCGAATCAAGACAGATTATGTTCCTGCTTACGGTACGATTTGCTTACACGATCGCTGTTCATGTTTATGCTAGATTACCTTTTCTCATTTGATCCCGGATTGATCGGCTATTTAGTGTTTCTCCTCGTCTCCGTTGCAATTTATGCAATCTTTAGTCTGGGGCTGAATTTACAGTGGGGCTACACCGGATTAATCAATTTTGGTCATGTTGCTTTTATGACGGTCGGAGCTTATGCGACCTCGTTATTCACCTTAAGCGGAATGCCAATTTTCCTGGCTGTTTTGATTGGCGGACTATTGGCAGCCTTGTTGGGCTTATTGATGGGGTTTTCAACACTGCGATTGCGCGAAGATTATTTGTCGATCGTCACGATCGGGGTTTCAGAATTAGTGCGATTAGTGGCGCTGAATGAGAGTTGGCTCACCAAAGGCGCATTTGGGGTTCAAAACTTTCCGTTGCCGCTGGCAGAATTTCGCCCCACTGTTGCGACTCGGATTGGCATGATTGCGATCGTCACTCCAATTTTTGCAGTTGTGATTTGGAAATTGGTGCAGCGGATCTTATCTCGCAAAAACACGGTTCAAGCGATCGTATCAGCAGTGCTGATTCTGCTGACGCTGCGACTGTACAGTGTGGCTGCGGTAGCACTCTATAACTATCGGGACAATCAAGCGCGCAATGGACTGTTGTTCTTGTCGCTGATTACTCTAGCAATTGTGTATTGGGCATTAGAAAGATTAGTAAAATCGCCTTGGGGCCGGGTTCTCAAAGCCATTCGCGAAGATGAGCAGGTTGCAAAGGCATTAGGTAAAAATGTGTTTAGCTACAAGCTACAATCCTTAATGCTTGGGGGCTTTATTGCAGGCATTGCGGGTGCATTTTTTGCTTGGCAGTTGAGTACGGTTTATCCGACGAATTTTGAACCGATTGTTACTTTTCAAGCTTGGATTATTATGATTCTGGGTGGAGCCGGGAACAATGCAGGCACGATTTTGGGAGCGGGCATCTACTGGGCTTACACTGCATTTACTCGCGATTTAGATGGAGTTCTTCGACTCGGGGCTGATCAAGTTGGGGCGCTGCGGATTATGTTGATTGGATTGATTCTCATGGTGTTGATGCGATTTAGACCGCAAGGCATTTTGGGCAACAAAGACGAACTGACACTAGGGAAATAATCATGCAGACTTCAAGTACTCCTGTCCTTTCTGCACGTGGATTGGTCAAAAGCTTTGGTGGAATTAAAGCGGTCAATCATGCGGCGATCGAGGTTCCCGCTGGAAGTATTACAGGCTTGATTGGACCGAATGGAGCCGGAAAAACAACGCTGTTTAACTTACTGTCGAATTTCATTCAGCCCGATCAAGGGCAAGTTCTATTCGATGGAGAGGCGATCGAGTCACTGCAACCGCACGAAATTGCTCAGCGCGGGATGATTCGCACGTTTCAGGTAGCGCGAGTGTTGTCGCGACTCTCGGTGCTCGAAAATATGCTGTTAGCGGCTCAGAAGCAAACCGGGGAGAATTTTCTTAACACCTGGTTACTAGCGGGACAGATTCGCAAAGAGGAACGTGAAAACCGCGATCGAGCGATGGAAATTCTCGAATCAGTCGGCTTAGCGGCGAAAGCAAATGACTATGCAGGCGCACTTTCTGGGGGACAACGGAAGCTTTTGGAAATTGCGCGAGCGTTGATGACGCGTCCGAGGCTTGTGTTACTCGATGAACCTGCGGCAGGAGTGAATCCAACGTTGATTCAGCAAATCTGTGAGTACATCCAGTACTGGAATCGGCAAGGATTAACGTTCTTGATTATTGAGCACAATATGGATGTGATTATGTCCTTGTGCGATCGCGTTTGGGTGTTGGCAGAAGGAACCAATCTTGCAGATGGAAGTCCTGCTGAGATTCAATCCAATTCAAAGGTACTAGAGGCTTATTTGGGACAGTAAAATTTTGGGATAGCAAAAAATCGACCAACTTGATCAAAGCCGATGAGCTTTGATCAAGTTGCAGACTAAATAGAAATCTTCTGAGTTCTATTCCTTTCAGACGCTCATTGGCTGGTATGCAGCACTTGAGAAGTGTAGTCGAAACTGCCTATTGGCGAATCATGTCTTGAACCTGTTGGCGCAATTGGGGATTCGATCGGACAATCTGGAAAATTTGATTGAATCGGGGGATTTCTAGCCCTTCTTTTTTCACCGCAGTTTCTACCTTAGAATCATTGTCCTTGCTGATTTGGGTCAATTTTGCAATTACACGATCGTACTTTTGCCGCTCCCCTGTTTCCACGGGTTTAGATGGCTTTTGCTGCGGATTGTTTTGAGAACGGAAGATCTCATCAAACCGTTGCTCGGTTAATCCTTCCGATTGAATTGCCTGAGTTGCCTGTTTTTCTGCTTCACGGCTGATCGCTAAGACCTGTTTAACTGCATTTGCAAATTGGCGAGTTTCGGCAGGAGTCACCGTCTGATTCGCAGGCTGGCTTGTTGGAGCAGGTTTGCTGGTTGGAGTTTGAGCTTGGACAGGCATCTGACACAGTCCACCTATCACCAAGACACATCCACTCAAGAGAAGTCGCTGAATCATTTTAATCTCCAATGTTTTGCGCCATCTTATCGAGGCAACCTGCGATTCACATCCGTTATCAGACCTTTGATCCGCGTTACATCTTTCAGCAAGTCCATCTGTAGATATACCCACATTGATAGAAATCAGTCCCCTTGATAGAGATAGTCAAAAAGCTCGATCGATAAAACAGTGAGTAGGTCAGTCTTTTTGCGTCCCCTCTAGCCTTATGTCTCTCTACCTATCTCCTCAACAACCTAGCCCAACTGCCAACACTCAAATCGCACAAATCCCGCCCGAACGCACTTCTACCCCCTCGAATTCTCCTCAGCCAGACGGGGGAATGGTGCTGATTCCCTTATGCTTTATTGCGATTTGGATTGGCTTAATCTATGTGATTGCTGATACTTGGAAGTACAACCAGAAATCGACGAGAGTTAGCCGTGAACTCGCTCGACTTCCCTGTAAGAAATGTCAATTCTTTAGTAATAATCATTACATGAAATGTGCTGTTAATCCTTATGTTGTGATGACATCAGCCGCAAATGAATGTCAAGATTATCGTTCAAAAAAGAATGGTCGTTAATCGCTCAAAAAAGAATGATTATTAGTCGAAAACCTGCGTTCTGCATGTAGATTTCCAAAAAACTCTGCCCATACTGAGGCTAAAAATAGAAACACGCTAGTTAAGAGTTTCTATAGAAGTTAACTTGTACGGATAGGGCGGAATTAAATGACGAGCGATGAGTTTCAGACGAATGTTTCATCTCCGAATACAGAACTATTTGGGCGAGTGACACACTGGATTCGGAGGTCGAAAAGTTTATCTGAACTTTTAGCTGCGATCGCTCAGGAAATCGGTGCCGTTTTAAGTTGTGATCGGGTAAAAATCTACCAGTTTAATCCTGATGAAACGGGAACCGTAGTCGCAGAGTGGATTTGCGAACAACGCCTCCCTTCGCTGCTAGGGTTAACATTTCCTGCGAATGATATTCCCCCTGGAGCACGCGAACTGTTTGCAAGAACCGGAGCGCGATCGATTGTCAATGTGGCTGAACGTCGCATTGGACAAACGGGAATTGATTCTACTGCACCCGATGAAATCCGCTATCGTCCGCTGAACGCCTGTCATGCTGAATATCTGATGGCAATGGGAATTCAGTCTTCGCTGGTCGTCCCAATTTTGCAAGAAGGCAAGCTTTGGGGATTGTTTGTCATTCACCATGCTGAAGCGCGATCGTTTTCAGACGCACAAGTGAGTGCACTGCAGATGGTCGTTGATTTGCTGACTGTGGCGATTGCTCAGTATCATTTGATCGAACAAGCGCGTGCTAAAGCCGATCGCGAATCGACGCTACGTCGCATTAGTTGCTTACTGCATTCGCTTTCGACGATTGAACTTCAAGCTGCTTTAGAAACAGCAGTTTCAGCCTTTGCAGGGTCAGGGGGACGACTGTGGGTGAATGCCACATCATTGGCAGTCGAACATTCTCCTCGCAATCTAAAACTGCCGAGTGCTTGTGTCAGATTGTTTCAATGTGGGAGCCAGCCAATGGCTCCTAGAGATGAGTGTATCGAAACGGCTGAATTTGTGCTGCTCGAAGAAGACAGTGCTTGGCAAGATAAGTTTCAGTCTGAGCAAGATGCAGTTTGGGCGATCGCGGATTTATATCAAGAGCCAGCATTGCAAAAGTTCTACCCTGCATTCCGATCGCTCAAAATCCGAGGGGTACTGATTTTGCCCTTGTGGTATCGCCGAGAATTGCTTGGCTATCTCACTATCTTTCGAGATGAAATTGAAACTGAGATTCTTTGGGCGGGGCAAATTAGCTCCGACGAGCGGCAGCTTTATCCGCGTCAGTCTTTTAAGGCGTGGTGTGAATCTCGACGGGGACAAATTCAGTCTTGGACAGCAGGAGATTTAGAGCTAGGTTGCGCGATCGCTCATCAGTTTTCAAGCGCGATTCAACAATATGAAACGCATCAACATGTGCAAAAGCTGAATGCCAGTTTAGAGATTCAAGTTCAAGAGCGTACGGCTCGATTGCAGAAAGCAACTGAGCAGCAGCATGTTCTGTTCAGTGTGGTGACGAATATGCGGAAATCGCTGCAAGTTGAGCAGATTTGTGCGACCGCAACCGAAGAGCTTCGGAGATCGTTGAATGTCGATCGAGTCTGCGTTTATCAATTTGATTTAGATCGTCAATACAATACAGGGCAGGTGATTGCTGAAAATATGGTTTCAGGACTTTCCTCTGTTTTGGGCACGCGTATCGAAGATTATTGCTTTGGAGAACGGTTTGCAACCCAATATCGGCATGGTCGGGTGAGTTCGATCTCAGATGTGGAAGCACTCGTAATCGAACCTTGTTATTTAGCAATTTTAGAGCGCCTTGCGATTCGTGCCCATTTGATTGCGCCCATCTTACGAGGAGATGAACTGTGGGGATTATTGTGTGTGCATCAATGCGATCGTCCGCGCAATTGGACAGAGCATGAGATTCAATTTGTGAAACAAGTTGCGATTCAGTTGACGATCGGACTTGAGCAAGCCGAATTGCTCTTGCAAACTCAGCATCAAGCTCAGCAGATCGAGGCAACGCTGCATTCTTTGAAGCATACTCAAGCGCAGTTGATTCAAACTGAAAAGATGTCGAGCTTAGGGCGATTAGTCGCTGGAGTCGCCCATGAGATTAACAATCCGGTCAGCTTTATTCATGGCAATCTCAACTATTTGAATCATTATGTGATCGATATGCTGAGGCTGCTTGACGCTTATCGCGCAGCTTATCCTGAACCTCGATCAGAAGTGATTGATCTGATCGAATCGATTGATTTTGAGTTTGTTCGCCAAGACTTACCTAAAATACTGGCTTCAATGCAAGTCGGAACAGAACGAATTCGCGAAATCGTGCTCTCTCTCCGCAATTTCTCACGGCTTGACCAAGCTAAAATGAAGCCAGTTGATATCCATGAAGGAATCGAAAGTACACTGCTGATTTTGCAGCATCGCTTGAAACCAAACGGGGGAGATTGCAGCATCGAGGTGATTAGGGAATATGCGGAATTGCCCCCAGTTGAATGCTATGCAGGGCAGTTGAATCAGGTGTTTATGAATCTGCTGAGTAATGCGATCGATGCGCTTGAAACGGTTGAGAATCCCACAATTCGTATCCGCACAAAACAAGTTCATGACGATCGCGTGCTCATTTCGATCGCAGATAATGGATGCGGAATTTCAGCCCAAACTCAGCCGCGCATCTTTGATCCGTTTTTTACAACGAAACCGATCGGAAAAGGAACAGGCATGGGATTAGCGATTAGTCATGAAGTGGTCGTGCGAGACCATCAGGGCAGTCTAAACTGTCATTCTGAACCGGGTCAGGGAACTGAATTTTGGATTGAAATTCCGATCCGTCAAAGCATTTCTGCATGAAAGCGAATGTGATCTTCAATGAAGGAAGCAATGAAATAGTAGCTGTGATCGTAGCCGGGTTGAATTCTCAGATTTAATGATTGTCCAACGTCTGCACAGGCTTGCTGAAATACGGTTGGCAAAAGCTGATTCGCGAGGAATTTGTCTTCGCTGCCTTGGTCGATGAGAATCGATCCGGGAAATTGCCCGACTCGAACTAGCTCACTCGCATCATACGATCGCCAGTCGTTCTGATTTGCTCCTAAGTAATTTGAGAATGCTTTCTGTCCCCACTGACATTGTATCGGGGCACAAATCGGCGCAAAGGCAGAAACCGATCGATAGCGATCGGGATTTCGCAAGGCGCAGATTAATGCACCATGTCCGCCCATTGAATGTCCGGTGATGCTTTGTCGATCGCGTAAGACTGGAAAGTTTTCACCAATTAACTCTGGGAGTTCATCGACGATATAGCTATACATGCGATAGTGCTGGCTCCAAGGTGCAGCCGTGGCATCCACATAGAATCCTGCGCCAGTTCCAAAGTCCCAATCCTCATCTTCCCCCGCAATTCCGGTGTTGCGGGGGCTAGTATCTGGCGCGACTAAGATCAGCCCATACTTTGCGGCAAACTGTTGTGCGCCTGCTTTTGCCATGAAATTCTCTTCGGTGCAGGTTAAGCCAGAGAGAAAGTACAACACTGGCAGCGATCTCGCTTTTGCTTGGGGCGGCAAATAGATCGAGAATTTCATCGGAGACTGACAAGCGATCGAGGCATGAGAATAAACCTCGATCGAGCCTCCGAAGCATTTGGTTTGACTAACTAAATCCATTGAAATTTTAGAACGTTACGACTGAGCGAATGACTTCGCCTCGATGCATCAGATCAAAGGCTTGATTGATATCGTCGATCGGTAAAATTTTCGATACCAAATCATCAATGTTAATTTTGCCATCCATATACCAATCGACAATCTTCGGCACATCCGTGCGACCTTTTGCCCCACCAAATGCTGTGCCTTTCCAAACCCGCCCAGTAACGAGTTGAAAGGGGCGAGTACTAATTTCTTGCCCTGCACCAGCGACTCCAATAATCACACTGACTCCCCAACCTTTATGGCAGCATTCCAACGCTTGTCGCATGACTTTGGGATTGCCAATACACTCGAAGGAGTAGTCTGCTCCACCTTTCGTCAGGTCTACTAAATACGGAACGATATCGCCTTCTACTTCGCTGGGATTGACGAAGTGAGTCATGCCTAATTTCTCGGCTAAAGCCCGCTTGCTCGGATTGAGATCGACTCCCACAATCATGTTCGCACCGACCATACGAGCTGCTTGAATCACATTCAGCCCAATCCCACCTAAGCCAAAAACCACCACATTTGCACCGGGTTCGACTTTGGCAGTATTGATCACGGCTCCAATTCCAGTGGTCACACCGCAGCCGATTAAGCAGACTTTCTCGAACGGAGCATCTTCGCGAATTTTAGCAACGGCAATTTCTGGCAGAACGGTGTAATTTGAGAAGGTCGAAGTGCCCATGTAGTGCAGAATTGGCTCTCCCCCGATCGAGAATCGGCTAGTGCCATCGGGCATCACCCCTTTTCCTTGTGTCGATCGAATCGCTTGACAAAGATTTGTCTTGCCGCTGAGACAGTACTCACAATTTCGACATTCTGGCGTGTAAAGCGGAATCACATGATCTCCAGGCTTAACACTCTTGACGTCGGCTCCCACTTCCACCACAACGCCTGCGCCTTCATGTCCCAAAATGGCTGGGAACAAGCCTTCAGGGTCAGCGCCAGACAGCGTATAAGCATCGGTATGACAGACCCCAGTCGCTTTGATTTCGACTAAAACTTCTCCCGCTTTTGGGGGTTCTAATTGCACCGTTTCGATCTTGAGAGGCTCTCCGGCTTTGTAGGCAACTGCGGCTTTCGTATCCATATCTTTAATTACCTAGTCAAACTCCATCGCAGTGTAACGCTCCTGCCTCTCCTCGGGTCAACCCATTCAAAATTTGTCACCAAACGGATTTACATCCCTCGCATATCTTGGGGAATAAATGCGCGATCGTGGGGAATGGCGGCAACAGCTTCAGTTAATGTGAACGTGCCTGCCTCAATCCAGTGTTTTAGCTCGACTGCAACTTGGCGGGACAGATAAAGGCTTGCTAGCGGCGCGACTCTCACGACTTTGCCATCGATCGTTAATTTCCCAGACTTTAACTGGGCATAGTTCACGAGTCCAAAGGTGGGACGGACTCGGCGCGGAATCGAAAAATCAACGATCGGAGCAACCAAATCTTGATCTTGCACCGCACAATGGGCAATCACCTCTTCGCTCAGCACAGGCAACGGAATTCCCACCCCAAGCATCAAAGAAGCTCCATAGCCGCGGAAATAGCAGCCTCGCACCCAGCGCGCATCCATCTGTTTTGCATCACCAATTAATGCAAGTGTCGAAGCGGGTCCAATGGGTGTCCGATTGGGCAAGCGCTTTTGAAGTGGAAAATGCTGTGTTCCTTCCCAAGCGACATAGCCGATTCCCCCACCTAAAAAAATCCGTGACCCAATGCCAATCAATTGCAAATCTGGATCGTTCAACAGCGGCGAAATTGCACCCGGATTTGAGAAAACAGCATTGCCCAATTGGGGCTGTAGTGCTCCTAAATACGTAAATAAAGGGCGATCGCCCCCATTCACGCCCACGATAAAGTTCTGGTACAGATTCCGAGGATTGAATAAATAGAATTGATTAATCGTGTCCCGCGTAATGCTGGTTTCAAAAGACGATCGCGGATAGCAGTCAGTCACCTGTCCGAGTGCTCGCAACGTCACCGATCGTCCGGCAATCAGATCCTCGATCACATGCCCTCCACCGCGCTGTCTCTGTCTGGCATCTGGGGATTCTCGATCGTCATGATCTAACGGCTCTGATCCGCCCGGATACTCTACAACCTGCGACGCTCCCAAATACAAATCGACTGCGCCAAATCCTGCATATGCGGGCACTCCATCGACCCAACACTGGCGAATTTTGATCGGGGGATCAGTTTGTCCTAAGTTCAACACTGCCCCCGAAGACTCCATTGGCTCGAACGTGCCTGTCGTCACGACATCAACGAGCTTTGCGGTTGCAGCGACTCCGATTTCTGCTACTTGAGCTTTCACCTCTTCGGCAGTTCGTACGATCGCACTTCCGCGTTGAATTTTCTCGTTGATTTCAGCCAGAGTTCGCATAAGGCATCGGAATTAAGTCATCTCTGCCATTATGCGGCGAGTTAACTCCGAGCCGAAGTTGTTTTGGAAACTTCTTGGGCGAGACGCTGTTTGGCGCGGTTCAGATTGTTCTGGGCAGCTTCGTAGTTGAGATCTGTATCGACTGCTTTTTCGTATTCCGCGATCGCTTCTTTGAGTTTCCCTTGCCGCTGCAAAGCAGAACCCAATCCATTCAGTGCAATGGCATGGGTATTGCCGAGATTGCCTTTGCGCTCACTGGGCTGATTGAGCACTTGTTGGTAAGCTGCGATCGCGGCATCGAACTGATTCTGATTGGCTAAAGCATGACCGAGGAAAATATGTGCCCACGCATAGTCCGGCGCAACTTGAGCCGCTTTGCGATAGAGATTAATCGCTTCTTCTGTGCGATTTTGAGTCTGCAAGGCTCGTGCCAATCCGACATACGCGATCGCTTGCGCTTTCTCGGTTTGCTCGGGTGCTTTTAAGGCTTGTTCGTACTGCGCGATCGCTTCTGGGATTTTCTTCTGCTCTGCCAGCACATTCCCTAAACCCGCATAAGCCATCATCTGCTTCGGATTCGCCTCGATCGAGCGGCGATAAGCTGCGATTGCTTCCTCGTTGCGTCTGCGATCGGCTAGGGCATTGCCCAATCCGGCATAGGCAGAGGCATTTTGTGGATTAATTTCAATCGAGCGGCGATAGGCGGCGATCGCCTCTGCAATTCGACGTTGTTCGATCAGTGCTTGTCCCAGACCGTTATAGGCTTCAGAGTTTTCCATGTCGAGCACGATCGCTTTGCGATAGACCGCGATCGCTTCTTCGTATTTGCGACTCGATTGCAGTTCGTGTCCTAAATTGACGTAGTAAGCAGGATCACCAAGCGAGAGATCTGCTGAAAGTTCTGGAGTAGAAGCACGAACTGCATCACGAGCATCATCGCATCCGGTGGTGAGTGCTGCTGCTGCTAGAGTCAAAAGGAGGGGGAGAGCCGATTGCTTAGAAACTTGCATCTTTTTTGCCCTAAAACGTTGGTGACAAGTCATTTTCCGTACCCAACGCACCCTAATTTGTTCTATTTTGCACTAAGTTGGCTGCAGTGAGAATCCGTACTCAAGAACTTTTCGACAATTGGCTTAACCTGAAACAGTCGTCGCTTTGCCTCTGGATTGGGATTGGCTGTCGTCGAGGTGCGACCAAGTTGATCATTCAAACTGCAATTGATCAAGTTCTCGATCTGTATCAATTGGAGCATAGGACGATCGCAGGAATTGCAACGCTCGATCGTAAATCTGATGAAATTGGACTGGTCGAATATTGTCGAGATCACGATTTGCCCTTACGATGCTTCTCCGCAGATCGGCTGAGTACGATCGCGGTGCCCAATCCTTCTTTACACGTTGCGATGACTGTACAAACGTCGAGTGTGGCAGAAGCCGCAGCAATGTGTGCTGCACAAACGCAAATTTTGATAGTGCCGAAACAAGTGATCCAAGGGGTGACGATTGCGATCGCGGAAAGTTCGCTACAGTGAAGGGTGTTGAATCGGCAAGATAGTTATGGGACGGCGAATCGCGATCGTATGCTTGACTCTCATTTGCAGCGTTTGGATCATGGCAAGCGCTGGTGCTGATCCGATTGTAGGAAAACGCTACGACCAGCAATATCGCCCGCCGTTGTCTTATAGCAATGCAGATGTGAAAGGGCAGAATTTTTCAGGTCAGACCTTGAGATTGGCAGAATTTACGAATGCCAATCTCACAGATGCAGATTTCTCGAATGCGGATTTGTCCGGGGCTGCGATGAGTGCATCGAATATGACAGAGACGAATCTGCATGGTGCAAATCTGCAACAGGCAATGGTCGATCAAGTTCCAATGGTGCGGGTGAATCTGAGCGATGCGATTTTAACGGATGCGATGTTGCTGCGCAGTGAATTCTTGAATGTTAATATCACTGGGGCAGATTTTACGGGGGCAATTCTCGATCGCTATCAGATTCGAGAGTTGTGCAAAGTGGCTCAAGGAACGAACTCAAAAACTGGGGTCGAGACTCGTGAGTCGCTCGGTTGCCCGTCTTAGGAGGCAAGTATGAACCGAGTCGGTGTGATTGGCGGCGGACAGTTAGCTTGGATGATGGCAGAGGCAGCCAGAAAGCTGAATCTCACATTGGTCGTGCAAACCCCAAATGAAAGTGATCCAGCCGTGTCTGTGGCACAAGAAACTTTGTTTGCGCGGGTGAACGATGCCAGTGCAACCGAGGTTTTAAGCACGCATGTCGATGTGATTACATTCGAGAATGAATTTGTCGATCTCGATGCGCTCGCTAAAATCCAGAATGTGATCTTTCGCCCTAGCTTGTCTGCATTGCGACCGTTGCTGGATAAATATGTGCAGCGGGAATTTCTCAAAACTTATGATCTCCCGACTCCTGATTTCTGGTTACTTGGTGAGCGAGATGTTGAATTTCCGGTAGTCTTAAAAACTCGTCGGTTAGGCTACGACGGACAGGGGACATTTATCATTCGCGATGCGGCAACTTGGGAACCAACGATCGAGAAATTGCAGAATGTGCCGATCGTGCTGGAAGAATTCATTCCGTTCGATCGCGAATTAGCGGTGATGGCGGCTCGCTCAAGTTCGGGTGAAATTGCAATCTATCCGATCGTGGAAACGCAGCAAGAAAATCAAGTCTGTCGTCGCGTGATTGCGCCTGCTGAAGTTTCAAAAGGTGTTCAGCAAGAGATTCACCGAATTGCTCAAACAGTACTAGAAAAGCTCGATGTCGTCGGAATTTACGGGTTTGAGCTATTTCTGACGAAAGACGATCGCGTTCTTGTCAATGAAATTGCACCTCGAACTCACAATTCAGGACATTACACGATCGATGCTTGTGAAACCTCACAATTTGAACAACAGCTTCGAGCCGTGAGCGATTTGCCTTTGGGCAGTCCAGCCTTGAATTGTCAGGGTGCGTTGATGGTAAATTTGCTCGGATTTGAGCAAGCAGAAAGCGAGTATTTAGAACAACGCAACGCGATCGCTCAATTGCCCAACACGTTTGTGCATTGGTATGGCAAATCTGAATCACGTCCAGGTCGAAAATTAGGACATGTCACGGTTTTACTAGACGATGTGACTGATCTGAGGCAACAAGCGTTAGAGATTGCTAGCACGATCGAAGAGATTTGGTATCGGCATTAAAGGAGCACTCGGCTTTTTCAGTGGTAGGATTTGCCCATAGCAGTTGATCGAACTGAAAGCGTTTCATGCTAACTCACGCTCCCCTAGAAACACCTCGATTAAGTCTTCGCTTTCTATCTCTAGCAGATGCGCCGTCGCTCCAGACTGCGGCAAGCGATCGTGAAGTTGCCGATATGATGATTTCGCTGCCGCATCCGTATCCTGAAGGCGAAGCAGAACGATACATCCAAGCACAAATTGCAGCGGCCGAGGCAGGACGATCCTTTGCCTTTGCGATTGAGCGTAAAGCTGAACCAGGATTATGTGGCGTGATCGAAATTGGCTCGATCGAACTCGAACATGCTCGGGCAGAACTGCGGTTTTGGCTGGCAGTTGCGCTTGGGGAACAAGGATATATGAGCGAAGCCTTACAAGCTATACTTCGCTTTGGATTTGAAAACTTAAACCTGAATCGAATTGATGCCTATCATCTGGTGAGAAATCCGGCTTCTGGAAAACTCTTTCAAGATAATGGATTTGTGCAAGAAGGCGTGCTCCGTCAAAGAGTGCGTAAAGGGGAAGTCTTTGAAGATGTGAAACTCTGGTCAATTCTGCGAGAGGATTGGTAGTGCGATTTGAAGCTCTGACAAATCGGCGAACGGCTAATCTCGGTTAGAGGGCTAAAGTTGCAACCTCGCAAAGACATTCCATCCCTCTAGATGGGCGATCGCTGCCAAAACTGATTTCCTCTCTTTATCCAAAATCTCCCTGCTTCCCAACTTCGGATTGACCCGCTAGAATAAGTGAAGGATTTGCTGCGGCGTTGGTGACTGCCAACAATGTTTTATGATCTATGTTTTTTGAATCTGGGAGTCTACAAAGGCTGATGGCAGTAGACCGGGCTTGTACCCGGAAACTTTATATCCGCCACTTCGACACCCACCTGGTTTTAACCAGGTCAAAAACTGAGGTAAGACGGCGTTGCGGTATCCTACTTCTTGATCCCTTACTAGAACCTAGTAGGGGAGTTTTTATTTTTAAACGTCTGTATCCCGAAGGTTACGTTTTATCAAAAATATATTCTGAACTGTGTTTTGCAATGGGTTTTGTGCAATGAATGATCTAATTGAGATCTATCTTTTGAACGATTTATCTTCTGCACTTTGACGCAAGAAATTCATCCTGAATTATTCAAAGATGTTGCATGATTCTTAAGCTTTTCATATTTGAAGCAGGCTTGTCAGTTTTCTAGATCACAATCTGCTTTCTTAAGAAATCGATCCCCAAACCTTCGTTCT
The DNA here is from genome assembly GCF_026735145.1 of Leptolyngbya sp. GGD. Taxonomy (NCBI): domain Bacteria; kingdom Bacillati; phylum Cyanobacteriota; class Cyanophyceae; order Leptolyngbyales; family Leptolyngbyaceae; genus Leptolyngbya; species Leptolyngbya sp. GGD. The sequence continues at coordinate 7,735 of NZ_JAPQKE010000003.1, read as the reverse complement.
TCAATTAAGCCCTTGAACATTTATCGATCGCCCCAAAACGCTCTTTTCGTGCCTGCGACTGTTCATCGCTTCGACAATGGTTTAACGCTGATTCATCATGACTTGCCGACGACCGGGATTGCTGCGATCGATGTCTGGGTGAATGCAGGCTCGATTGTAGAACCGGATGAATGGTCAGGCATGGCGCATTTTCTCGAACATATGATTTTCAAAGGAACCGAGAAAATTGCACCGGGCGAATTTGATCAAGCGATCGAGAAACGGGGCGGCATGACGAATGCTGCAACGAGCTATGATTACGCGCATTTCTACATGACGACTGCGGCACAAGACTTTGCCGACACCCTGCCATATCTGGGCGAACTTCTCTTAAATGCCGCGATCCCCGAAGACGAATTTGAGCGAGAACGGGAAGTCGTTTTAGAAGAAATTTTGCAGACTTATGACAATCCAGACGCGATCGCATTTCAATTTCTCGCGGAATTGGTGTATCAGCGGCATCCGTATGGGCGATCGATTTTGGGCACAGAAGAAAGTTTGATGAGACGCTCCGCAGCAGAAATGCGATCGTTCCATCGCACCCATTATCAGCCTGAAAATATGACGGTCGTGGTCACAGGCGACATTCGACTAGACCATGTGAAACAGCAAGTCGAGCAAGCCTTTCACACTTTCCCAGAGGCAGACGCATGTCGAATTCACATCGCCGAGGCAGAACCCCCGATTACAACGATTCGCCGTGAAGAAATTCAGTTGCCTCGCTTAGAACAGGCAAGATTATTAATGGCTTGGATGGCTCCAGGTGTGGAGGCTCCGGTGGGGCAAGTTGACGAAACGCTCCCCTGGAAACGCTTTGAACAAGCAAATCAGCAAGATCCGCTCAGAGCAGCATGTGGACTCGACTTGATCTCAGCCGTTTTAGGAGCAGGACGCACCTCGCGGTTGGTACAAGAGCTTCGAGAAGAGCGACATTTAGTTCAGGGAATTGACTGTAGTTTCTCGCTCCAGCGTGATTCCAGTTTGTTTACGATCGCGGCTTGGTTAGATGCTGACGATCTTCAACGGGTAGAAGCTTTGATCTGCGATCGCTTATCGCAATTGATGACAGTTCCCATTTCTCAAGCCGAACTCGATCGCGCCAAGCGGCTTTTGTGTAACGATTATGCGTTCTCGATCGAAACACCTGGACAACTTGCCGGACTCTATGGCTACTACCATTCGCTGGCAGAAATTACTGCTGCTGCAGCTTATCCGCATTTGATTCAGTCCTTTACGGTTGAAGATTTGCGCGATTTAGCCAGCCAATATCTTTCGCCTTATCACTATGCGGCGATCGTTGTCACACCAGGCGACTAATGATCGCATTGCTCATCAAATTCGCGCTTCGAGTCTATCAAGACAGACCTGATTTGAGTCGCCGCGAATCGATTCGAGAAGGCAGATTCCCGACCGATTGCTAAAATCAACACACGTCAATTTTAAGAACGATCGTGACTTCAACTATTGCTTTGCCCCATAATCGCATCATTCATCGCACGGTTTTAGACAATGGCGTCACCGTGCTGGTCACTGAAAATCCGTCTGCTGACATCATTGCAGCGCGGCTTTTCTTCAAAGCGGGTAGCCGTTGGGAGTCGATCGAGCAAGCTGGACTCTCCCACCTCGTTGCCGCTGTGATGACGAAGGGCACCGAAAAACATTCGTCTCTAGAAATTGCCGAACGCGTTGAATCGATCGGAGCGAGCCTAAGTACGGATGCGGCTTCAGATTACTTTTTGCTCAGCATCAAAACGGTTTCTGCTGATTTTCCCGAAATGTTGAAATTAGCAGGAGAACTACTGCGATCGGCAACTTTTCCAGAATCAGAAGTTGAACTCGAACGTCGCTTAGCGTTACAGGCAATTCGATCTCAGCAAGAACAACCTTTTACAGTGGCACTCGATCGCTTACGCCACGCCATGTATGGGGATCATCCTTACGCACTCTCAGGCTTAGGCTCAGCCGAAACCGTTGCCAATCTAAAGCGCGAAGATTTACAGCACTACTATCAAACCCATTTTCGTCCGGATAATCTGACAATTAGCATTGCAGGACGAATTACACCCGAAGAAGCAGTCTCACAAGTTGAAGAAATTCTCGGCAGTTGGCGCGCGCCCTTAGTTCCCTTGCCGAATCTGAATTTACCGATCGTCGCTTCTAATCCGACTCGCAGCGCTGTTCCACAGGATACGCAACAATCGATCGTCATTCTGGGCTATCTTGCACCTTCTGTTACGCCCGAAACGATGGAAGACTATGCTGCGTTGAAATTGCTGAATACCTATCTGGGCAATGGATTATCCAGTCGGCTATTCGTGGAACTGCGAGAAAAAAGAGGCTTAGCTTACGAAGTCTCAGCCTTCTATCCGACTCGATTAGATACGTCGTACTTTGTCACCTACATGGGCACTGCACCCACCAATACTGCGATCGCACTTTCCGGCTTAAAAACAGAAGTCGATCGACTGTGTGATGCACCGCTGAGCGCGGAAGAAATCCAAGTTGCCAAAAACAAATTACTCGGACAATACGCGCTTGGCAAACAAACTAATTCGCAACTGGCGCAAATTTTCGGCTGGTATGAAACGCTAGGTTTAGGGGTGGAATTCGACAGTCAGTTTCAAGACGCGATCGCGAAGGTTTCCGCAGAGGCCGCCCAAGAAATTGCTTGTCGGTATTTTGGTGAACCTTACATTTCATTATTAGGGCCTGCGGACGCGATCGAGTCGCTCTAGCGTTGCTTAGAGTTTTTCACCGATGGTAATCCGCATTCCATTCGCAAAATCCCATCCAGACTGGGCGCGTTTCCCGGCTAGCTGCACTTCTTTAAGCAGTAATGCCCCTGATCCAGTCTGAATCACGGCTCCCCAATTTTTGACAATTTCGACCACTTCGCCGGGTGTTCCAGTCGGCAAGTTTAACGCGCGCAATTCCTCAAACTCATTCAAAAACTCTCCTTCAAGCGGAATTGTCTGCATTACTTTCAGCCCAGTTCCTCGAAACTGAGTGTTGCAATTTGGGTAAAACCCTCGAATCTGATTGTGAAGCTCGATCGCACTTCTTGACCAGTCCAATTCGTAATCCGGCTTTTTAATCAGCGGCGCATAAGTGGCTTGTTCGTTGTCCTGCGGAATCGGTGTAATCTCTGGGAATTTCAACAAGGTTTCCACCAGCAAATCCGCTCCGATCGTACTGAGACGAACTGCCAAATCATGCGCGCTATCAAACGGCGCGATCGCTGTTTTCGCAATCAATAACATTGCCCCTGTATCCATGCCCGCATCCATCAGCATCGTTGTAATTCCGGTTTCTGCCTCTCCGTGATACAAACACCACTGAATCGGAGCAGCTCCGCGATATTTCGGCAAAATCGAGCCATGAACGTTCACACAGCCCAATCGCGGCATATCTAGAATTTCCTGCGACAGAATTTGCCCGTATGCAACGACGACAAAGGCATCTGCGTTGAGCGATCGTAAATACTCTAATCCCTCTACATCTTTTTTAATACTCTTCGGCTGCAAGACAGGGATTTCGTGTGAAAGCGCGATCGCTTTAATCGGCGAAGGCGACAGTTCATTTCCCCGCCCCCGCCGTTTATCAGGCTGAGTCACGACAGCCGCGACCTCAAACGAGTTGGATTTCAGCAATGCTTCCAACGTGGGCACTGCGAATTGAGGCGTTCCAAAGAATACAATTTTCATCAATTTGAGTCTCGCTCCCGACAGACGCTTACACTAATTCAAGCTGATATTTTGAACTCATGAAGCCTAAATTTGCAACGATCGAAACCTGGCAGCAGGCAGAACTTCTAATGCAGCCTGCTTTTATCCGCCTGATTGATAATCTTCGCAAGCAGTTAGACAGTTCTACCTGGCGAGGAACATATCAGGATGTGCAAATCTGGGCAGATAACATTTCAGATGAGACGAAAGCCAGAGTTTTGCAGCTTCGACAACAGCTTGAGACGGCTTCACCAGAGCAGACTGCAGAGATTGAAGCCGAATTGTCTCAGATGCCTTCACCATATCCTGGATATGAGTTGCATTTAGAGAAAGACGATCGCCAAATCAAAGTCGATCTGTGGGAATTATGCTACCGAATTTGTTTTCGCTCTCCCATGCTGGATGAGCATCCCGTTGATATCGATACCCATTTGATTGATGAAACAGGCGATGTCGATTGGAATCAGTTAGAAGAAAAAACGAAACAAATTGTTGAACAAGTTTTTGCAACTCTACCGGAGTAAATGCAGTAGGATAAATAATAGCTTGGGGGGCTATAGCGCAGTTGGTAGCGCACTTCAATGGCATTGAAGGGGTCAGGGGTTCGAATCCCCTTAGCTCCATACCTTTCTGTACGTTCGCACATTAGATGTCGCGATTCGCAAATTAATGTCGTTTTTAGACTAATTTGCTAGTTTTTGCCAATCTTCGCAAATTGATGTCGCTAAATTCAAATCCTTTTCTATTCGCAAATTGATGTCGCTCTTCACGTTTTTCTGAGATTGTTTGAGATTCGCAAATTAACGTCGTTATAGTGAACTCGTCTACTGCTTCTCAAATTAGTATCGTGGGACTTATGCGTTATTCCAGCTATACAATCTTCGATAATGTAGAAACTCAATCAATATATAACCAGTCTCTTCCTCAATCCTTTTTGCATGAATAGCGAAGCTTGTTTCATAGCCTCATGCCATTGAAGTGCGCCTTTCAGTCCTCCTGATTTATAGTCTTTGGTGGCAAAGCAATTTCTTTGATTCTTAGGATGCTACAGGTACCTTAAATCTGAAATGCTCTGCAATGTTGTGGATGCAATACATTGCAGAAAGGGCGATTGCTACCAATTAAGAATGCGATCGCCTAGCCACTAGCAAGCCCTTTCAGCCCACCCATTGCTGAGAGGGCGATTGCTACCTACCCGTTTGCCATCTGGCGAGCAAGTTTCATTTGTACCTTTCAGCCCACCCATTGCTGAGAGGGCGATTGCTACCCGTTGCCGCCACTACTGGTCGCCGCAACGCTGTTACCTTTCAGCCCACCCATTGCTGAGAGGGCGATTGCTACTTCGAGGGGATAGTCAATCTGATTCGTATTCGCATAGCCGTCTTTCAGCCCACCCATTGCTGAGAGGGCGATTGCTACTCCAAGCGACTTGCAGTGGAGTGAATTCGACAATCGCTTTCAGCCCACCCATTGCTGAGAGGGCGATTGCTACTGATTTGCGCCCCTCTCGGCATTCTGATGAATCTTTCTTTCAGCCCACCCATTGCTGAGAGGGCGATTGCTACTCCCAGCGCTGGAACCCTTTTCCTATAAGCTCTCCAAGTTCGCTTTTGGCAAACCTGACTAAAAAGTGCTCTTTTGACTTTTCTGAAAGCTTACTCCGGCAATCTTCAGTTGAATGAAAGCCTTGCCAGTAGGGAAGTTTAGGGTTTTGGCGAACCTCCTAGGCATTTTGCCCTTGCTTTGGTTTGCCAAAAATGTTTAGAGGACTCCTCCTTGCTCGGAGGCGATTCAGTAGCCGCCACTTCAGTCACATCATCGCCATCAAGTAATTGATGAGATAACGCCCCTGTACCTCCACCGTGTGAAGGCTTGACTCACTTCTGCTGGGCGCGCACCTGCGCTACAGTTGAAGAACGGATTCCACAACTACAGCTTCCCATCCCCACACAAATCTCAAATCGAAACCTGTACCAGGATGGCAGTCAGCGAGCGGACAGCTACCAGGGTCGGAAAGTACAGTCGTCTCACAACGACTAAACTGACCCTCATTTTTCGCAATTCAGCGGCTCAGAGAGCTTGAACTGCGGCGCTGTTGTTTTACATCTTAACTTGTCTTGGTTCGAACGTACTGTAAAGTCAGACTATTTTGCCGTGATCGCACGAGCGTGATAAGCTGCGATCGCGATATCTTTTGCCAATTCTTGAGGATTGCCTTTGAGAGGCTGGGATCCGACTTCAACGGTGATACCCCGTTGAGTCGCTTGACTACAGATGGCTTGAATCAGTCTGTTGTAACTCCATTGATGTATCGTCAGACGATACGCTTTAGCGTATTGCTTTTGAGCTGCAACGGATCCTGGACACTTCTCTTCAGCCCTTGCTTGAATCTCACTAGCAAGTAAATCTCGAACGTTCTTCAGGTTAGGCACTACAATGCTCCCTGCTTGATAAGTTCGAGCGAGGTCAATGGTGGAATTTGCCAACAGCTGGTCAACATACTGACCGAGTTCTGATTCTGAGGGTTGGTATGTGGCACTACGCTGTTGATTTTTGTGACGCTGCAAGCGGTTCTGCTGCTGCTGTTTACGGTGACGGTTGAGCAAGCAGTATTGCTCACCGAGCAATGCACGAGGCGTACGATAGGCGAGTATCTCTCCAGTTCTGCCATTGACAACCGCTACTGTGATCGGGTCAGTCAACCCAATACTGATGCCAACTAGAATTTCGGGATTGCCCACGTAAGGAGTCCGGCTAGGACGTTCGGGTAAGTTCTGCAAGCGATCGAGTGTTGAATGATTGCGAGGATCTGGGTTTGAATGGGTCAGCTTCTTGAGGGTTTTCGCAATCTTCTCCTGTTGGGCTTCTAGCGTGCCTTCTGCGGTCATTAAACGAGTATCGAAGGTGCAATAGAGAGCAAGATGGTTCACGTTCCAAGGGTCACCCTTGCCTTCGCCTTCTCTCCAGCCTAGGAGGGCTGAACTCAGGGTGAGTAAGCCTGCCGGATAAGTGCCTTTATTCGCTTGATAAGCTTGCCAATCTTCTAAGAAGCGTTGGAAGAAAGGCAGTTGCCGTTGATCGCAAGCTAAACGGAATGGATACTCTTTATCAGTCTTGAACCAGGTTTTGATATCAGGCTCTGCTGCGCTAAGATACTTGTCCATCCCATTAAAGGTGACAGTTATTCTCCCTTTTGCTGTCTTGCCCCAATATATATCGGTCGCACTGCCGTAGATGATGGGATAAGGGAGAGAGGCAGGACGGGTCAGCAGCTTAGCTTGCCACTCTTGCGCCTGAGCGACCGTTTCAGGAAGTTGTTGTGTTGAGATCGCTAATGTTTCCAGAAAGACTTCCCCTGTTAAATCTCGCTCTTTCGGGAGACGAGCCTGGAGCTGAGCTTCCAGTTGTTCAATCTCTTTCTGTTTGCGATGAATGCGGTGGGCAAACTTCTCTGGGTTCTCTTCGGTAGTGGAAACTTCACAGTCATTCTTAAGGAGATAGGCAATGGCACATCGAGACAGCATGTTGTCTGTAGCGTCATAAGCCTTAAACAATCGATCTATAAGACTGCCATCTTTGGCAGATTGGATCTGCCCTTGTGCTCGCTTGCGCTTCGTTGCGGTTGGCTGAGATGGATCTGTATCGTCTGCCCTGACCTGATCCAGAATCGCTTGCGCCTGCTGCCGAATGGCTTCAAGCGTGGAACCGCTAAGTTCAAGCAGTTCCGCATCACTCTTGACTGCATCTAACCAGCGCTGCTTGCCATCCAGTCGGCGGCGACGGGTTTGCTGGAGTGCCAGCCAGGATTGATAGGTGTAGGTTACCATCTGGTTGGCAGAAGCATAAAAACGTCCAGGCTGACTTGGATAAACTGCTTTGAGCGGATCGCAAAGCTCTTTAACAGAGCCGGATGTGACAGTGCCTCTGCGTTGCCAGATTTCAAGTAATTGCTCAACCAGGTTGACCTCAGC
>NZ_JAPQKE010000029.1:0-1011 GCF_026735145.1 Leptolyngbya sp. GGD | reverse complement strand
TTAGACCTGTTGGGGAATAAGTGATAATAGACAAGAAAACCGTTACCCTTGCCCGATGCTCAACCTTGAACGCGCACTGAACCAGGATCGCCTGCTCCGAGCATTGACAGGGCTAAATCGAAAAGCCTTTGATGCCTTGCTGCCGAGTTTTGAGCAAGCGTATGAGGCAAGTCGAGTGGCAGCAAAGCCAGTGCGAAAACGAGCAAGGGGAGGTGGACGCAAAGCGAGACTGAGCAGCATTGAAGCCAAACTGTTCTACATTTTGTTCTACTTCAAGTGCTATCCGACGTTTGATTTAGCTGGAATTTTGTTTGACCTTGACCGCTCCCAAACACACGAATGGATGCACGAATTGCAACCTGTTCTCGAAGCAGCTTTAGGACATGAGATGGTGCTCCCAGAGCGCAAGCTGCGGAGTATTGAAGCATTTCTGGAAATGTTTCCAGATGTGGAGCGGGTGATGATCGATGGGACAGAGCGCCCGATTCAACGTCCACAAGATCCAGAAACTCAGATGCAGAACTACTCCGGCAAAAAGCGCCGACATACTCGCAAGCATCTTGCGGCAGTAGACCAAACCAAACGGGTGTTGGTGTTGAGTCCATCCCGTGAGGGGAAGTTGCACGATAAGCGCTTTGAAGCTGAAGAGGAGATAGCCTTTCACATCCCGGATGAGATCCCAATTGAGGTGGACTTAGGCTTTCAAGGCTTGCAATCCGAGTATGTCAACATTCGCCTTCCACACAAGAAACCGAGAGGAGGTGAGCTAAGCGAGGAACAGAAACAAGAAAATCGCAGTTTGAGCCAATCGCGAGTTGTCTGTGAAAATGCTTTTGCAGGCATCAAGCGTTATGGTGCGGTGAGTGCGATTTATCGGAATCGAACTCAAGATTTTGATGATCATTTAATGCTGACTGCTGCTGGACTCTGGAACTTTTACTTGCTTGCTGCTTAACCTGATGGCAAAAAGTAGGAATCTCACAACTCTACAACTTATTCCCCAACAACTCT
>NZ_JAPQKE010000028.1:0-1032 GCF_026735145.1 Leptolyngbya sp. GGD | reverse complement strand
TTACAGCGGTTTCTGATTGGGTCTGCCACAGAATGGGCACCTTAGCAGCAGTCATGAGGAATGAGCAATGCCTGCTGCCTACTCGGTCGATTTACGCCAACGCATTCTGGATGCTTACGAGGCAAAAGAAGGAAGTCAACGCCAACTGGCAAAACGGTTCAAGGTCAGCTTGTCGTTTGTGCGAGACTTGATGCGCCACTACCGAGAGCAGAAGACGGTGCAACCTAAACCGCATGGGGGTGGAGCCGTCGCAAAAATCGGTGTGAAGGAGCAAGCCCTGATTGCCGACTGGTTGAAACAGCAACCTGACCTTGTGTTGTGGGAATTGTGTGAGCGACTCGAACAAGAATGTGCTGTTCAAGTCGGCATCTCGACGATGTGGCGAGTGCTGGAGCAGATGAACCTGAGCGTCAAAAAAAACATTTAGGGCAACTGAAGCCGAAACAAAGCGAGTGCAAGCGCTACGTTTTGCATTCCGACATTGGAGCTTCAGCATTGACCTTCGCAATCTGGTCTTTGTCGATGAAGCAGGCATTCATTTGGGCATGACCCGTCTCAAGGGTCGTGCTGCGAAGGGAGAGCGAGTGCATGATGTCCGTCCACGCAATGTTGGACAAAACATCTCGTTGATTGGTGCCATTGGACTAGAAGGACTCATTGCGACAATGACGATTCTGGGTAGTGTCAATACCGAGGTCTTTGTCGTCTACTTGCTCGAAGTGTTGATCCCGCAACTTTGGGTCGGAGCAATTGTGGTCATGGATAATCTTCCTGTGCATCATGCTCAACGAGTTCGGCAAGCGATTGAATCTGCTGGCGCACAACTTGTCTTCCTGCCACCTTATTCTCCAGGCTTATCTCCGATTGAGTGGTGTTGGTCGAAACTCAAGCAGTTACTACGCTCTGCTAAAGCCCGATCTTTGGAAGCTCTCAATCAAGCTTTGACTGAGATTGTGACTGAAAAAATCTCGGAGGAGGATGCAATCGCTTGGTTCGCTCATTGTGGCTTATTCATTTAGAAACCGCTGTAAG
>NZ_JAPQKE010000027.1:0-1372 GCF_026735145.1 Leptolyngbya sp. GGD | reverse complement strand
CACGGCTTCGACAGAAGATGGTAAGCTTTTGCCATGAAAGAACTGCCCCCTCTCGATGGACTCAGCGATGCAGAAAAAGATGCCCTGATTCAAGGGCTGTGGCAGGAACTGCAAGCATTACGGGCAGAAGTCGAGACGCTCAAGCAAAAACGGGTGAAGAAAACCTCGCGCAATTCAAGCTTGCCCCCGTCGAAAGGCTTCAAGCCGAATCAGAGCCGTGCTGAGTCAGCTTTCCCCGATGCTTCCGCAACAGGGAGACACCGTTCTGGAGGGCGAGAATTGAGCCAACAGCCCGACCAAGTTGTGGTGGCTCAAGCCAAGCGCTGTCCTCACTGTGGCGTTGAAGTTGAATTATCGACACAGCGCATGAGTGGGGTTTACGAGCGGATTGAATTGCCCCCGATGACTCCTCACATCACACGGGTTGAACGTTATGGTGGGATGTGCCCGGGTTGCCAGCAGGGGTATGAAGCACCTGTTCCAGTGGGTTTGGAGCCAGGGTCTCCCTTCAGCAACAGTGTGGCGAGTCTCGTCACCTACCTGCGTTACAGTCATGCCATCAGTTATCAACGACTGAGCCAGTTGATGAGCGAACTTTACGGTCTTAGCTTGTCCGAGGGCGCAATTGCCAATCTGCTGCAACGGGTACAGGTGCAACTCGAACCTGCTGTGACCCAGATTGTCAACCGCTTACGCAGTGCCCGGTTAGTCGGCAGTGATGAGACGGGGGCGCGAGTGAATGGGAAAACCCAGTGGGAATGGGTGTTTCAAAATGACCAGGTGTGTTTGCATGTGATTCGTCCCAGTCGGGGCAAAGCCGTCATCGAAACTGTGATGGCAGGGCATCAACCGCAGATTTGGGTTTCTGATTTGTTGAGTGCCCAAGCCGCGCATCCCGCACAGGACTGGCAGGTGTGTCTGGCGCATCAACTGCGGGATTGTCAGTATGCTATTGATGCAGGCGATGAGTTGTTCGCACCCCGGATGAAGCGGTTATTCCTCAAAGCAATTGCGCTGCAACGGCGACGACACACCCTCGCTGACTCGACGATTCAGCAGTATTGCAGTCGATTGCGCGGGTCGCTGCGGGAGATTTTGAATCTCAATCCTAAATCGGTCGAGGGACAGCAGTTGCTCAACCGCTATCACAAGATTCGCGATCATCTCTTGCTGTTTTTGACCGATGAGACGATTCCACCCACCAATAATGCCAGTGAGCAAGCGTTGCGCTGGAGTGTGGTGTTTCGCAAGGTGACGAACGGTTTCCGCTCTGATTGGGGAGCAGAGCTATTCGCTCAGGTGCGTTCTCTGGTCAATACTGCACAGCGTCAAGGCATTTCTGCTTTTGATGCCATTTCCCGTGCCCTTACCT
>NZ_JAPQKE010000026.1:0-1529 GCF_026735145.1 Leptolyngbya sp. GGD | reverse complement strand
AATTGAGCTACAAGCTTACTCTATATACTATGGAGAGTTTGATCCTGGCTCAGGATGAACGCTGGCGGTATGCTTAACACATGCAAGTCGAACGGTCTCTTCGGAGATAGTGGCGGACGGGTGAGTAACGCGTGAGAACATGCCTTTAGATTGGGGACAACAGTTGGAAACGACTGCTAATACCGAATGTGCCTTAGGGTGAAAGATTTATTGTCTAGAGATTGGCTCGCGTCAGATTAGCTAGTTGGAGTGGTAACGGCACACCAAGGCGACGATCTGTACTTGGTCTGAGAGGATGACCAGGCACACTGGAACTGAGACACGGTCCAGACTCCTACGGGAGGCAGCAGTGGGGAATTTTCCGCAATGGGCGAAAGCCTGACGGAGCAATACCGCGTGAGGGAGGACGGCTTTTGGGTTGTAAACCTCTTTTATCAGGGAAGAATCGATGACGGTACCTGATGAATCAGCATCGGCTAACTCCGTGCCAGCAGCCGCGGTAATACGGAGGATGCAAGCGTTATCCGGAATTATTGGGCGTAAAGCGTCCGTAGGTGGTTTATCAAGTCTGCTGTCAAAGCGTGCGGCTTAACCGCATAAGGGCAGTGGAAACTGATGAACTAGAGTGCGATAGGGGTAACAGGAATTCCCAGTGTAGCGGTGAAATGCGTAGATATTGGGAAGAACACCAGCGGCGAAAGCGTGTTACTGGGTCTGCACTGACACTGAGGGACGAAAGCTAGGGGAGCGAAAGGGATTAGATACCCCTGTAGTCCTAGCCGTAAACGATGACAACTAGGCGTGGTTCGTATCGACCCGAGCCGTGCCGTAGCCAACGCGTTAAGTTGTCCGCCTGGGGAGTACGCACGCAAGTGTGAAACTCAAAGGAATTGACGGGGGCCCGCACAAGCGGTGGAGTATGTGGTTTAATTCGATGCAACGCGAAGAACCTTACCAAGGCTTGACATCCTCGGAACCCTGATGAAAGTTAGGGGTGCCTTCGGGAGCCGAGAGACAGGTGGTGCATGGCTGTCGTCAGCTCGTGTCGTGAGATGTTGGGTTAAGTCCCGCAACGAGCGCAACCCACGTTTTTAGTTGCCAGCATTCAGTTGGGCACTCTAGAGAGACTGCCGGTGACAAACCGGAGGAAGGTGTGGATGACGTCAAGTCAGCATGCCCCATACGCCTTGGGCTACACACGTACTACAATGCGTCGGACAAAGAGCAGCCAGCCAGCGATGGTGAGCCAATCTCATAAACCGGCGCTCAGTTCAGATTGCAGGCTGCAACTCGCCTGCATGAAGGCGGAATCGCTAGTAATCGCAGGTCAGCATACTGCGGTGAATACGTTCCCGGGCCTTGTACACACCGCCCGTCACACCATGGGAGTTGGTCACGCCCGAAGTCGTTACTCTAACTGCTTGCAGAGGAGGACGCCGAAGGTGGGGCTGATGACTGGGGTGAAGTCGTAACAAGGTAGCCGTACCGGAAGGTGTGGCTGGATCACCTCCTTAAAAGGAGACCTACCC
>NZ_JAPQKE010000025.1:0-2253 GCF_026735145.1 Leptolyngbya sp. GGD | reverse complement strand
TGGTAGTGCATCAAATTAATGTGGGACTGATAAAGTAGAGGCAGATTTCTTCTGGAGCCTACCAATGGAATGCCCCCTGTGCGGACACCCGAAAGCCCACAAACATGGCAAGATGCCGAACGGTCATCAACGCTACCTCTGCCCGACTTGCAATCAAACATTTTCAGAAAACTTTGATAGTCTCTACTATCGCCGCCATATCAGTCCTGAGCAAATTCAACAAGTGCTGCAAGCGCACAGTGAAGGCAGCAGTCTACGCGGGGTGAGTCGGATCACTGGACTCGCTTACAACACAGTCGTCAGCATTGTTCGAGCAGCGAGTCAGAGAGCGCAACTGGTACATAATGCGGAAGTTCAAGCGGTCGAAACAAGCGAGGTCAGTGCTGATGAACTGTGGTCATTTGTCTCAAAAAACAAAAGCAATGCTTGAGCCAAGAGCGAGAAACTGGAGATTGCTGGATTGGACTGAGCTTGGCGAACAGCAGTGGATTAATTTTGGCTGCACGAGTCGGTAAACACAATGATGAACTGCTTGAGCAGTTAGTGATGAACACCGAAGGTAAAACAAACTGCAAGCGATTCAATAGTGACGATTGGGGCGGCTATGAGCGAGTCTTACCTCTCGAAATTCAGCACCACATCGGCAAAGATAAAACACAGCGATTAGAGCGGATTAATGGGATAGTTCGACAACAAACCGGAAGATGGCATCGACGACAGAACAAGTTTGGCAAGGTGTGGGAACAGACGAAAGTCACTACCCGGTTAGTCGTGAGCTACTTCAATTGGATCTGGCAGCACAGCCGCTTCAAATCCACTGCAGCACAACGGGCAGGATTAACAGTTCGTTCTTGGGCGTGGTACGATATAGCAACCTATCCTACATTATCCTGATGCACTACCGATATTTCTATGCGAGACAAAACTTTAAGCTACTGCCGACGATCAACTCATTCGAAACGGTCAAAATGAGTTGTCAGCAGGTTCTCAAGTTGATGTAAGCTGCGTGGGATTTGGTTGCTTTCTCTGTCCCAATTCAACCAGGAGCACTAGCGAAATTCAAGAGTATTGAAGAAGTCGCCCAGCAAGCTTTGAATTAAAAACCTTCTAGAGTAGCTTGACCAGGAAACCCTATCAAAAGCTTTCAAAGGGGAACTGGTTGATCAAGACCCAAATGATGAGCCAGTTTCTGTTCTTGTCGATCGTATTGCCGCTGCACGTACATCGCAGTCCAAGCTTTCTAAAACTCAGAAGCAGAAACGGTGAAAATAGCAACTTCTGAACTGCAAAGTTTAAGAGAACCAGGAAGAGGGAATAAGCGCTCTTCCATTCGTCCAAGGCTCTTCAACGACTGCATCTCTAAATCGTTCACTGTAGCTCAAGTTTGCATGTTCAAGGACAATAATTTGAAAGTTAGGTGCTAATTCCTGGCACACATCAAACAGGAAATTGAACATTCGCTCAACGGCAACTATATCTGTTCCTACATTGATCAGTTCCTCTTGGTTGATTCCCTCAAGCACACGGTATTGCTCGTCAGAAGGGAAGTATACTTGCGTGGGTTGGTCGATGGCTAAAAATCTAGGAACAGGGCGATTTTGCTCAACAAAATGCTTGTGAAGAGCAAGTAAGGCAATCAAGTGGCAACCTAGCCAATCTTCCCCACTTCCCATACGAGTCATCGAAATAGGGCGATCGGGTCTATCAGCGATGACTGTTAAGCGATTCAGATCTAATCGATACGGGCAGCGATGCTCCAAGTTCAGCTGATATGCCCATTGGGTCATTTGCTGAGCGATTCGGTTGAGTGCGGAAGTTAAAGCCTCATCGACTTCAATCAAATCTAGCTGTCCAGAGTATAAATTAACCAAATTTTCAGCGGCTCTCACATCAGACTGCAATTGAGAGTTTTCATCTACAAAATTGACGGATTCTAAATATAAGCTAATTCGTCCAACAGTTCGCGCTATGCGGGCATAGGAATTTTGAATTTGTAAAGCGGCTTCCTGCTCTGCAATAACAGACTGGAGAATTTGCTCTTGGTCTCTCAGATTTCGTTTGATAGTTTCCCTTTCTTCTTTTAACTCTTCAATATATTCAAAAAGCCTAGGTTGTTTCACTTCTACGGCTTGTACACTCGATTCTAAGTTTGATAAAGAAGCTCGGATAGTTGAGAGACCGGGAATGGGAACTTCCAGATGAGAGCGACAAAGTGGACACTCCTCTGAGCTAATCTCATCATCATGAAATAAA
>NZ_JAPQKE010000024.1:0-2359 GCF_026735145.1 Leptolyngbya sp. GGD | reverse complement strand
ATTTGAAACTTTCTTACGTTTCGGAAAGTTTTCTTGTTTCGTCTTGAAAATCTATTTCAAGACTTAAATGTTTAACGAGAGCTGATGCTCTTTCTGGCTTCCAAACTATGTTGTTGTCTAGGTTCATTGCGTCAACTTTCGTTTTCCGACGCTTTCCCACTATAGCATGATGATCAGGAAAGTTGTCAAGAAATTAGATCTCATGTCAGGGGTGGCAGTCCAAGCCGCTCTCTCGCTTCTTTAACTAGGATTGGATCACCAGATTCTAACCATCGTGTCAATTTAGCTTGATACTGTTCGCTAGCACGTTGTTGACGTTTAGTTTCGATCGAAACAACGGAGTGCCCTCGGCGTGCTTGCTCAAGTTTAGCTAAAATCTTTTGCTTTAAGGCTGGCGGGATCGAACTCCCCCCGCACCCCCCTATTCGATCGTTGAGTACTTCTGCTTGCTCTGGAGGAGCAGCAGAAGTATCTAAAAGCTTATTTAGGCTTAGGGTCTGTACGTCCTTATTTGATAAGGGTTCTGATGATTTTTCTGCAGGGACTTTTTCTGGCTGATCTTTAGGAGTGTGATCTAACTCGTTGGGATGCCAAAGGGATCGATATTTGTTCAGCGTTGTTGGACTGATGCCATAACGCTCGATCGCTTTTCGTCGTGCTGTAATAGCGCTAGGAAATTCGTTTTTAG
The DNA here is from genome assembly GCF_026735145.1 of Leptolyngbya sp. GGD. Taxonomy (NCBI): domain Bacteria; kingdom Bacillati; phylum Cyanobacteriota; class Cyanophyceae; order Leptolyngbyales; family Leptolyngbyaceae; genus Leptolyngbya; species Leptolyngbya sp. GGD. The sequence goes on along the minus strand of NZ_JAPQKE010000024.1, from coordinate 1,671 downwards.
CAATAAGATCCGCAACAGCTTCACGAATTCGCCGTTGTGCATCTTCGGCTTTGAGAGCATTTTGATTCGGGGGTTTGGACTGCGGACTAGAGTTACCCATAAGTTTCGCTTTCGTTCCACCGTAATGATATCGATGTTTTTCTACACACCGCGCCCAGTCTCGTACTCGGTTTTCAATCTCGTGCTGATGACGACAAAATTCTTTGTACCCAGGCAGTGACGTGACAACTTGAAGAATGGCGGCAACGAGAGATTCTCCTTCGAGGGGTTCTCCGCCTGAGAGCACATGACGGAAGATGAATTCGCGATCGGCGACTTTACTGAGAATCCAGTTGGTCTGTCCAGTTCCAGTCCAGCCGGGTTCAATTTCTGCGTCTAGGTCGTTGAGAAATTTCGCGGCGTTCTTTGTGATGGCACGTTCTTGTCGGTGGGCGGTTTTCCAAACTTGGTCGATGACTTCTGTGCTGATATCGTTGCGGGCTTGGGCAAATTGCCACTGCCGTACAAATTCGGCTTCTATCGTGAAGATTGGCTCAAAATCTGGGCCGAGGAGGTAAGAGCCGAGTTGGAGTGGAAGGCGGTGTCCTGCGTAAAGACTGAGTTTTTCTTGATAGGGACGGGCATTAGGAAAAAGTTCCAGATGTCCGGGTTTGACTTTGAACCCCGCATTTTGAGCGATCACTTGGACGACTCTGCCCATTTGGTAAGATTTTTGCTCGGCCGTAAAGGGAAAGTAGATGTGCAACCCGCCGCTGTGACTGGAAGTGACGGCAACATAAGAGACGAGACCAATCTGCTCCAATGCGCCAGTCAGTCGCTGAATCGCAAATGGATCGCGGCTGGGATGATACGCGCTATTTTTGTCGATGTCGATTAGAACGTAATTTGTCCTGGAACCAAAACGCACGCCATAGAGAAACGCTCCCTGTTGGAGGAGGCGATCGCTCAGGGGATGTTTGCTTTGAGTTTGCCACTGCGGGCGTTCTCCCGGTGCGGGGTGCTCTGCCCACAAATAATCGTATCGGTGCGGGAAGAGCGCATAGAAGTTGGATTCGGAATTCTGGGCGGGATTGAATTGAGAGGTAGAAAGTTTCATCATTACTCCTTCTGGGAGCCGAACCTTGGATGAAAATTCAACTTTCTTGTGTCATCTCTCGACTGATGCGATACAATCCTGTCAGATAGTATCATCTCTATCAGCGTTAAGCTGACTGTGAAAGTCGAGTCATCCTTCCGGGGCTTATAAAGTTTCTCAGGCTTACTTACCCTCTGGTTTCGGCTCGGCTTTTGCCGTTTTAAACCTTGTTTTCTCGACTATTTCAAAAAATAATCTGCATAGCATCATACAACTGATCCAGGAATTTACAAGGAAATCCTTACAGGGATTAGATCAGCTACATTTTTTGAGATCCAAATTTCTTAACAATTCTTGAATCTGCGGAAGCCCTTCAACTGTCACACCGAAGATCAGGATAGACTCTCGGACTAAAAATGGCATACATCGCTTTTTGGTTATATTTTGAGTCCCGCATTTCACCGTTAAAGAACTGTCACAACCTCAACGGCAACATCGGTGTTTTGAGCAGAACTTCTGCTCTAATCCGCAGAACTCCATCCCAAGAAAAGGATCGCAGCCTCTGTTTGATTTGCGTTGAGATCGCTTGTCTGCTG
>NZ_JAPQKE010000023.1:0-2432 GCF_026735145.1 Leptolyngbya sp. GGD | reverse complement strand
CGATCGTAATTTCATCTCCTTCTTGCACCAGTGCGATCGCGCCTCCGACGAAGGCTTCAGGCGCAACATGACCAACCACCATGCCATAGGTTCCGCCAGAAAAGCGTCCATCCGTAATCAGTCCCACCGAGTCGCCTAACCCTGCACCAATCAGTGCCGAAGTCGGAGCTAACATTTCTCGCATGCCGGGTCCTCCTTTCGGTCCTTCATAGCGAATGACGAGAACATCACCTGGGTTGATTTTGCCTGTGAGAATCGCCTCTAAACAGGCTTCCTCTGAGTCAAATACGCGAGCCGGTCCAGTCAGTTTAGGATTTTTGACTCCTGTGATTTTTGCCACGGCTCCTTCGAGAGCTAAATTGCCTTTGAGAATGGCTAGATGTCCAGTCGCATAGAGTGGATGACTCCAAGGACGAATGACCTCTTGGGATGGACATGGTGATTCAGAAACGTCTTTGAGGCATTGCGCGATCGTGTTTCCTGTAATCGTTAAACAATCGCCATGGATCAAGCCCTGTTTGAGCAACATTTTCATCACTTGAGGAATGCCGCCTGCTTTGTGCAAATCTGTCGCGACATAGCGACCGGATGGCTTAAGGTCACAGAGAACAGGCACTCGTTGACGAATGATTTCAAAATCATCAATCGTCCAAGGCACACCCGCAGAATGGGCGATCGCTAAGAAGTGCAGCACCGCATTCGTTGAACCACCGATCGCCATCACCACTGAAACTGCGTTTTCAATTGACTTGCGAGTAATAATGTCACGCGGTAAAAGTTGGTTCCGAATGGCTTCGACTAACACTTTCCCAGCAAGTGCTGTGTTCTCAGCTTTTTCAGGGTCAATGTTGGACATGGTAGAGGAATACATTAAACTCATGCCCATCGCTTCAAATGCAGCAGACATCGTATTCGCAGTGTACATTCCACCACAAGAACCTGCACCTGCACAAGCATTGCGCTCGACTGCATACAGCATTGATTCTTCAATTTTTCCAGTGCTGTACTGTCCCACCGCTTCAAATACGCTGACAACTGTTAAATCTTTTCCATCGAGATGTCCAGGTTTGCTCGTGCCACCATAGACAAAAATGGCGGGAATATTCATTCGTGCCATTGCAATCATGGCTCCCGGTATATTCTTATCGCAGCCGCCGATCGCTAATACACCATCCAGGCTTTGAGCATGGCAGACCGTCTCGATTGAATCTGCAATCACATCTCGCGACACGAGCGAATACTTCATTCCCTCTGTTCCCATCGAAATCCCATCACTTACGGTGATCGTGCCAAACATCTGAGGCATTCCGCCTGCTGTACGAATTCCTGATTCTGCTTGAACAGTCAGCGGCGCAATTCCCATATTGCAAGGCGTAATTGTACTCTGAGCACTCGCGACTCCCACGATCGGCTTTGTAAAATCAGCATCCTCGAATCCGACGGCACGGAGCATGGCACGATTCGGCGATCGCGCAATGCCTTGAGTAATCGTTTGGCTTCTCAAATTTTCGGGCATGGTGTTGCTTGCTCTTAATGGATTGTTTCTGGAGTATAAAAAGCGATTTTTGAGATGTCCAATATATGTTTTGATAGATTTAAGACGAGAAACATATCAAAAAATGGAACTGCGACACCTGCGTTACTTTGTGGCGGTGGCGGAAGAACTTCACTTCAATCGCGCTGCTGAGCGTTTACACATCGCTCAACCTCCGTTGAGCCAACAAATCAAGCAGTTAGAAACTGAATTAGGCGTAGCACTGTTTCACCGGCGAACCAAGCGGCAAGTTCAGCTAACCGAGGCAGGACAAGTTTTGTTGCAGGCGGCTTACCCGATCCTGGCTCAACTGGAACAAGCAATCTACGACACACAACGCGCGGGCAGAGGTCAGACTGGAACTTTAACGATCGGATTTACTAGCTCTGTAGTTTATGATGTTCTGCCGACTATCCTGCATCAGTTTCGACATCACTTCCCACAAGTTGAGCTTGTGCTACAAGAATTGACGACGACTCAGCAGGAAGAAGCATTACACAATCAGCGGATCGACATTGGTTTTTGTCATCCTCCCCTTAAGGACGATCGCTTGCAGTCAGAATCTATTTTGAAAGAATCTTTAGTCGTTGTCTTGCCTGAATCTCACCCATTGGCAACTGAAACAATAATTTCGATGGATTCGCTTGCTGATGAATCTTTTATTCTGTTTCCGCGCCATTTGGGACCCGGTTTGTATGATCAGATTGTGAGCTTCTGCAAGCAAGTGAACTTCAGTCCAAAGGTGATGCAGGAAGCAATCCAAATGCAAACAATTATTGGATTAATTTCAGCAGAAATGGGAGTTGCATTAGTTCCAGCATCGCTACAAAATCTACAACGAGTCGGCGTAGTCTACAAGTCATTACGAGAAACAACACCACAAGTTGAAACGGCTATC
>NZ_JAPQKE010000022.1:0-2729 GCF_026735145.1 Leptolyngbya sp. GGD | reverse complement strand
TGGTCGAGCCCAGTGGAGCGCAGATGCAGTCAGAGATGACTTGCAAACGTATGTGAATGAAGCCCTCGGAGATCCAGAAGCGGTATTTGTGGTAGATGAGACTGGCTTTCTGAAGAAAGGAGATCATTCCGCTGGAGTGCAACCTCAGTACAGTGGCACCGCGCATCAGGTTAAGAACTGTCAGATTAGCGTATTTCTGGGCTATGCGGCAAGAGACGGGTATACGTTGATAGATCGAGAGCTGTATCTGCCGCAAAGTTGGATCGATGATCCAGCACGATGTGCTGAAGCTGGCATCCCGCGAGAGGTCACCTGTTGAGTGACAATTGATGCGTTGAATTATCTAGATAGGTCTTTTGGTTTTTACTCACACGTCTTCGTCACTGTTGCGACTCGACTTTGTGATTGACATTGAATAGGCAACTCACTTTGTGATGTCCTAAATCCGCGATCGCGTCTAGCGATCGCTAGAATCACGACGTTCTTTTCAGCAAACCTGCATAAACCCAAAATTACAAACGTGTATCTCCTCAGAAGCTCGAAACTACGAACAAATCCAGGAGAACCAACATGCTACGTCAACTTCTTTCTGCCTCCGCGTTAATGCTTGCGACTATTCCTGCCCTCTCAATGTCTGCGATCGCTGCATCAGCCCCACGAGTCACCGTATTCAATCAAGGTGGATATGTCGCAGACTATCAGATTAACTACAGCATTAATGGACAACGTAAAGACTTCAAAGTCTCTGGAATCATTGTTGGTGGTAAACGAACAGTAACATTGCCACTTGGCAGCCAAAACATTACAGTGCGGGGTCAAATGCAAACCGGGTTGTTCTGGGAGCCGAGACGAGAAATCTTCAATCAATCTGCTCGTGATGGAAGCTGCTTCAAGACTTTCGGTACTATCTTCAGAGGAGAATGGTCACGCGATTGCACAGCTGATTTCTAGATTGATACACCAAATATATCTAAGGCTCTGCAAGAATCCTGCGCTTTTTTGCAGAGCTATCGCTTCAACATCAATCAGGAGTACTTATTTTTCCTCGGCTTCCAACTCTGCGATCGTGCCTTCAATTTTCCGAATCATGCGATTCACTTGACCTTTGAGATCCTTCGTGGCTTTACCTGGATTCTCATAGTCTTCAGCTAAATCTGCCCATTTTTGTAAGCTGATGAGTGCTCGGCTCAGAATTCGGACGTCTGACCGACTTTGCTTGTCCAGTTTTTGCAACCCGTTTTTAGCAGAAGCATTTGCACCATCATTCAGATAGCGTCTCACCTGCCTAATCGACTTTCCAACAATCAATTCCAAGGCAGGACGTAGAGCTTTTTCTCCTTTTTTGGGTTTTCCAGACGCATCTCGATAACCTGCTGCTCTTAATCGATCTGCGAGCGCTCTTACTTCTGATGGGGTATAGTCTCTTCGCTTCTCATTCTCGCTCGCCTCTATCGCTAAGGCTTTTTCCGGTTCGATGGTGCTGTCAAAGTCATAACGACGAATGGGGACTTGTTCATTAGGAAACTGCTTTGCGAAGGTCTTCGAATCTTGATCGCGCAATAACAAAATTGCTGCACGTCGATGCCCCCCGGCTAATAATCGTCCCTGAATGTCTACTGCGATCGGGGCAATTAGTCCCACTACTGCAATGCTATTGGCTAATTCTTCAATATGAGCAGGGTTAAGCGGACGGCTATTTCCTTCCACTCGCTCAGAAATGTTATCGAGTGATAGCGTTGAGGAGGATGAAGGTGTGTCTACACTGCGGCTTTTGGCGATTGCTAATGCTCCAGTTAACTTACTCGCACTCATTTTGTTCCCCAATTTTTACAAATTTCTTTGCCTAAAACTTGATAATCGCTCCAAGCAGAAGTGGCAGCCCTACTATGTAATTCTCCTACCGGCAAACCTTCTAGCGCAGCATCTTGGTAAACAGCTCGGTTTTTAATTCCGGCGTTGAACACTATCAGACCAGATTGCTTCAATGCCTCCCTCGCACTGGCTTCTCGTCTGAGACCTCGTGTAGGAAGCATAGTTAAGAGAATTCGATATTTGTTTTCAGAGAGCGATCGTAAAACGTCTACAGTTGAGATTGTAGCTTCTAATGAAAAGATGGAAATCTCCGAAGGGATGATCAGCAAGTCACTTGCAGTTGCCACAGGTAGAAGCTCAGTTGGATCTGTACGGGCAGGCGTGTCAATAATCAAATGATCGAACACTGATGGTTCCTGGTCGCCATCCATCACAGAAAATGCTGCACGTTGCTGCCCACGCTCATACCAACTCAAAGCACTCCTATTGGGATCTCCATCTAGTAATACAACATTGCGGTTGCCTCGACGTTTCCCTAAATATTGAGCTAAATGCAATGCTGTGGTTGTTTTACCTACACCACCCTTGAAGCTGGCGATCGTAATAATCATGGTACTAATTCTAGCTGGAACACATTGCCATTTTGCACACGCCGAGGAATCCGTCAAAGATTTCAAGCCAAAAAAAGACACTGAGAACGTTCTATAACGAGGACGAATCAGTGCCTGGAAATATATTCAATACCAACAAATCTAAATGAATATGAATGGGCGAGAAGGGGAATTGAATCAACTCTTCAGTCAGTGGGACGATACATTCTGCAACTCAATGATGACGATAGCTGCGGTTGACCGCCTGGTGCATCATGCGCTGATTTTTGACATTCAAGCCGAGAGTTTTCGTAGGCAAACAGCAGA
>NZ_JAPQKE010000021.1:0-3205 GCF_026735145.1 Leptolyngbya sp. GGD | reverse complement strand
CACCCTGGCGGTTAGCTATTTTGACAGGAGGCTACCCTCCAACTATCGTCGCCGCAAATGCGTTTCACCACTCAGTTCGGGATGGATGAGTGTGGGTCCACATCGCCATCACCACCAGGAAACTCGTTGAGTCTGGCTCAAATTCACCAGAACCCAGAAGGCTGCATAGTTTTTGATGTCAGTTTTGAATGTAGAAATCTCAAACACCAAGGCTTAGATTCAATCTGATTCAAGAGGTCAAGCCCTCGGTCTATTAGTACTCCTCGGCTGCATACATTACTGCACTTCCACCTAGAGCCTATCAACGCGTGTTCTCCGCGTGACCTTACTGGTTTAACACCATGAGAGTACTCATCTTGAGGTGGGCTTCCCACTTAGATGCTTTCAGCGGTTATCCACTCCGCACTTGGCTACCCAGCGTTTACCGTTGGCACGATAACTGGTACACCAGCGGTGCGTTCTTCCCGGTCCTCTCGTACTAAGGAAGACTCCTCTCAATACTCTTGCGCCTGCACCGGATATGGACCGAACTGTCTCACGACGTTCTGAACCCAGCTCACGTACCGCTTTAATGGGCGAACAGCCCAACCCTTGGGACGTACTACCGCCCCAGGTTGCGATGAGCCGACATCGAGGTGCCAAACCTCCCCGTCGATGTGAACTCTTGGGGGAGATCAGCCTGTTATCCCTAGAGTAACTTTTATCCGTTTAGCGACGGCCTTTCCACGCAGCGCCGTCGGATCACTAAAGCCGACTTTCGTCCCTGCTCGACATGTTCGTCTCACAGTCAAGCTCTCTTGTGCTTTTACACTCTACGGCTGATTTCCAACCAGCCTGAGAGAACCTTTGCGCGCCTCCGTTACCATTTAGGAGGCGACCGCCCCAGTCAAACTGCCCACCTGAAACTGTTCCCTCCCCGGATTACGGGCGAAGGTTAGAATTCTAGCCTTAACAGAGTGGTATCTCACCGTTGGCTCCTCAATCCCCACAAGGATTGAATCATAGCCTCCCACCTATCCTGCGCAGTTAAAGCCCGAACCCAATTCCAGGCTACAGTAAAGCTTCATAGGGTCTTTCTGTCCAGGTGCAGGTAGTCCGTATCTTCACAGACAATCCTATTTCGCCGAGCCTCTCTCCGAGACAGCGCCCAAATCGTTACGCCTTTCGTGCGGGTCGGAACTTACCCGACAAGGAATTTCGCTACCTTAGGACCGTTATAGTTACGGCCGCCGTTCACCGGGGCTTCAGTCGCTAGCTTCAGGACGAATCCCTGACCAACTTCTTTAACCTTCCGGCACTGGGCAGGCGTCAGCCCCCATACATCGTTTTGCAACTTAGCGGAGACCTGTGTTTTTGGTAAACAGTCGCTTGGGCCTCTTCACTGCGACCACCTCTCGGTGGCACCCCTTCTCCCGAAGTTACGGGGTCATTTTGCCGAGTTCCTTAGAGAGAGTTATCTCGCGCCCTTTAGTTTTCTCAACCATCCTACCTGTGTCGGTTTCGGGTACGGGTAATTTGAATTATCGTGATCCGGGATTTTCTTGGAAGCCTGACATCACACACTTCGAGTCCGTAGACTCTCGTACTCACACCTCAGCTCAAGTCGTTTCCGCCGACTCTCATCACCTCGAATGCTTGAACCCCTAACCAACATGGGGCTGTGTTAGCCTTCTCCGTCCCCCGTCACAATCCAAATTGAGTACTGGAATCTTCACCAGTTGTCCATCGACTACGTCTTTTGACCTCGCCTTAGGCCCCGACTCACCCTCCGCGGACGAGCCTTCCGGAGGAACCCTTAGGATTTCAGGGCATTGGATTCTCACCAATGTTTGCGCTACTCAAGCCGACATTCTCACTTCTGCTTCGTCCACACCTGCTTGCCGCTGATGCTTCTCACTACAACAGAACGCTCCCCTACCACTCACATAAATGCAAGTCCATAGCTTCGGTAAACACCTTAGCCCCGTTCATTTTCGGCGCAGGAACGCTTGACCAGTGAGCTATTACGCACTCTTTTAAGGATGGCTGCTTCTAGGCAAACCTCCTGGTTGTCTCTGCATTCCCACCTCCTTTATCACTGAGGTGTTATTTTGGGACCTTAGCTGATGGTCTGGGCTGTTTCCCTCTTGACGATGAAGCTTATCCCCCACCGTCTCACTGGCAATCTATTCATCTGGTATTCAGAGTTTGACTCGATTTGGTACCGGTCTCCCAGCCCGCACCGAATCAGTGCTTTACCCCCAGACTTAAACAATTACCGCTGCGCCTCAACACATTTCGGGGAGAACCAGCTAGCTCCCGGTTCGATTGGCATTTCACCCCTAACCACACCTCATCCGCTGATTTTTCAACATCAGTCGGTTCGGACCTCCACTTGGTGTTACCCAAGCTTCATCCTGGACATGGTTAGATCACCGGGGTTCGGGTCTATAAATACAGATATCGCGCCCTATTCAGACTCGGTTTCCCTTTGACTTCGGCATCTCCGCCTTAATCTACCTGTACCTATAAGTCGCCGGCTCATTCTTCAACAGGCACACGGTCAGACGTTCAATCGTCCTCCCATTGCTTGTAAGCAGATGGTTTCATGTTCTATTTCACTCCCCTCCCGGGGTTCTTTTCACCGTTCCCTCGCGGTACTAGTTCTCTATCGGTCACACAGGAGTATTTAGCCTTTCGAGGTGGTCCTCGATGATTCACACGGAATTTCACGTGCTCCATGCTACTCGGGATACAGCTAGCTCAGTTAAGTTTTCAACTACAGGACTTTCACCTTCTCTGGTGTAGCTTCTCACTACTTCGTTTAACCGCTCTGATACACGTTGCTGTCCCACAACCCCAGATGATAAATCACCTGGTTTAGGCTGTTTCCAGTTCGCTCGCCGCTACTACGGAAATCGCGTTTGCTTTCTCTTCCTCCAGCTACTAAGATGTTTCAATTCGCTGGGTTAGCTTGCTCTACCCTATGGATTCAGGTAGTCATGTTAAAGGTTGCCCTATTCGGAAATCTTCGGATCAATGCTTACTTCCAGCTCCCCGAAGCATATCGTCGGTCGTCACGTCCTTCATCGCCTCTGTGTGCCTAGGTATCCACCATCTGCCCTTTGTAGCTTGACCACTAATTATTTCAATCAGTTTTAGTCCTTTACATTGGTGTCTGTGTATCTCTACCTGACATCATTACTATGCAGTTTTCTTGGTTCTT
>NZ_JAPQKE010000020.1:0-3660 GCF_026735145.1 Leptolyngbya sp. GGD | reverse complement strand
CAAAGCACCCGCCGATGAGGAGAGTCTACGCCAATTCCTTGTCGCTAGACGAAAACTTCTTGGAGGTTCCTAGTTTCTGGAGTTGCGGTTGAGTGAGTTATGAAATCAATTACTATGATTTTGTAACTAATTCAATTGAGAGTTATGCCCCGTGGTGGTCGCCGAGAAAAGGCAGGTCGTAAATCAAGTTGGTTAAATCCTGAGACTCAGTTAATCAGGGTTCCTAAAGTTCTAGCAGGTCGATTGATTGAAGTCGCCAAGCACCTGGATCAGGGTGATGATGTTCAGGTTGTTCCTGTTGAGACTAAGCAGCATAATTTAACTGAAACAGCGCAGCTTAGTCTTAGTGTTTTCCCATCTGATCAGAACGGCTTGGAAATTCCACCGCAGCCTCTTGGACTAAGAGCATTAGCCAAGAGGCTGCATGTTAGTAGTGGAACTCTATCCAGACATAAAAAAACCACTGCGAGATCGCTTGCCTGGATGCTAGAAAAAGACGAAAACTGGGGCTGGTTTTACAGCCCCAGAGATGAAAAGTATCACCCTGTTCATCCATCAGAGTTTGATCATCTACTAGATGAGTTGAACAATGCGGAGAACTATCAAGTTTACTAATTTACTATTTATGATCCACCCCATTGAAGCAAAATATTTATAGCTTCAATGGGGTGTGGATCATTCTTGGTCATAGTAGTTCTTATATTAGTAGAAATAGTTCTCTGTAAAGGTCTTATTGTTAAACATGTTTTACTAAAGCCAATCAAACAGCAGTGTCTTTAAACAAGTCAAGGGACGTGGAATAGCGGACTGAGCGGAGCGAAGGAGCATATGCCGCGAAAGCCCTTGACGGCAGATTGAACTGCTATACTCTTGGGCTGTTCTGAGGGCTGCTAGATATGTTGCGTGGTTGTTATTGATTTGATAGCAGCCCTCAGAACATGCCATGCGGCGAGCGGTCTTTTTTCCGATCCACCCCATAAACTGTAGTAGCAGTTTTATGATTTTCCAGGAATGGATCGCGGGGAAGGGTTCAACCCTTCCAGAAATCACTAATGACTCATTGCTGATAACGTTATTGGTAGATCCGCAACGGGTGCGGTTTTGTCGATCGGCGTTGCCGCATTATCTTTGAATTATGGCTAAGTGGTAAGGCAGAGGTCTGCAAAACCTCCACCCTACAAATCAAGACGTTGCGAAGCTCCGCCTTAGCGAAGCGGACTTGAATTATGAGGGATAAGTCGCGCCGTCAGGAGCGGGCTTATCCCAATAGTGGCAAGGCATTGGGGCGATTTGGGCTGTAAAAAATTTTTGTCTCTAAACGGGCTGAAAACACCAAACCCCGTGGTAGGGTTGGATTGCGAGTTCAACTGAATACCACGGGGTTCTGAATGCCTAATGACAGGGCATCGGGCGGTGATGTTTATAGCATACCGCCTGATTCTCATAGTTCCAATAGTGAGCAGCCAGCCCTATCGGAACTAAGTCCTCAAGACAAGCCCTGGGAGAAACACAGAGCATTTACCGATAGGGTTGAGGATTTCTATCGGGGATCTGAATTCCATCACTACAGCGAACGTGTTCACTTTTGCTCCGAGTTATTGGGGTTTGGTTTGATTTCTGAGACAGGCAATGCAGCAAAATTGAAGCTACGGTCGGCAAGATTTTGCCGTCTGCGACATTGCCCCGTCTGCCAGTGGCGACGCTCTCTAATGTGGAAGGCTAAAGCTTTTAAAGTACTGCCAAGAGTGGTCGAAGCGTTCCCCACTCATCGCTGGCTGTTTGTGACACTGACATTGAAAAATGTGCCTATCACCCGTTTGCGTGATCAGTTGAGCGAAATGAATCGCGGTTTTGGGCGGCTGGTGAAGTTGAAGGCTTTCCCCGCTGAGGGTTGGTTGAGATCGACCGAGGTGACAAAGGGTCGTGATGGTAATGCCCACCCTCATTTTCACTGTCTATTGTTAGTCCCGCGTTCCTATTTCGGTCGCAATTACATCAAGCAATCGGAATGGGTGTCTATGTGGCGCAAGTCCATGAGATTGGACTACAACCCGATTCTGGATGTGCAGGCAGTGAAGCAGGGTAATAAACCAATGGAGTTAGTGCCTGAACTGCTTAAATACGCAACGAAAGAAAGCGACCTGGTGGCAGATCGGGAATGGTTTTTGGAACTGACGCGGCAGATGCACAAGATGCGGTGTATCGCGACGGGCGGAGTGTTGAAGCAATACCTCAAAGAGTTGGAAGAGGAGCCAGAGGATTTGATTGGTGAGAGCGAGTCAGGTGAGATGGATGAGGCGAAACTGTATTTTTCTTGGCGAAGAAAGGAAAAGAAGTATCGGTTGACTGATACTTCTTTGCGTTAGAATCTGTAACAGAATCTAAAATGTAATGTCTGTAAGACTTATTGATTTTGTAACGGATTCAGAGGTTGCCATGACTAGAGGTGGGTTCAGGAAGGGCGCGGGTGGAGTCTCGACATGGAAGTCGGGCAAAACTAAGACGATTCGAGTGCCAGAGGCTTTAGCCGATGAGATTCTTGTAATTGCGAGAGCAATGGATAGTGGTGAGAAATTTATTTCGCAGTCTAAAGAAAAGTCTATTTCTCGCTCTAAGGCGGTTTCTGACGTTGTGACAGAATCAAAGACGTTGGATTTGACTGGGATATCAATACGTCAAAACAACGGAATTATTTCGGTACATTTAGAAGATTTGGTAAAGGCGGGTTATACCCTAAAACCTCAGAAGCTAGCCGTGATGGTAGAGGCTAGAATACGCAAAATATTGAATAAACAAGGGTTTTAGACGATGGAGCTTATCCGCAGAGAAGAGGGAGAGGGCGATGACAAGATTGAATTTTACACAGTCGTTTTGACGGGACAGTCTGGAATGAGTCAGTCTGGCTTGGCTGTATTAGCAGGAGTTGACCAATCTACTCTGTCACGACTTGAAACAACCCTTATGCACAGCGCGCCCTCAGAAACGCTGAAACCTTTTCAGGGCAAGTCTTTGACCCTTATGATTGACAACCCCAAAATTGAAGGCAAGCCTGTTGGGAATTTAAAGATCTACAAGTCATCCTATTGCGCCGCTGTCTTAAAGCATTACGCCGAGCAGGGTCGGCAAATTGCTGTTTTCAGCCTCATAAAATTTGCTGAGAAAGGGATTGACTCCTGGATTCAGGAAATTACAGGCTGGAAGCAATGGCAGGAGAAAATTCAGCCTTATACCGATGTCTACATTAAGCGCATTGAGAATATGCGTGACCATAAGATTTCGGATGATCTATGGATGATTTTTCGCGAAGCCGCAGAACTATTACTTCTCATTGAGAAGGATTGGCAAGTTCCAATCAATCAATACGATATTCTTGACGGGAGTATTGGCAGGCTTTGGAGTGACTATCGTAAACCATACCCCTGGGCAGGAACCGTGGGTTCCTATAATCATAAATTTCGAGATAAAAGAGGTGAGCAGCCTTGTGCTGCCTATGAAATGACCGAATTGCCCTATTTTCGCAAGTGGCTGAGAGAGGTTTATATCCCTACTCATTTGCCGCAGTACTTGGTTAACAAATACGGCAAATCAGTGACACGGCTGATTTATACCGAGAATGGATTGCTAACTGATGTAATTTTGCAGCTTACAGAGATTAAGAGA